>NZ_LWHG01000021.1:0-600000 GCF_001625445.1 Haladaptatus sp. R4
CGTGTGCTCGCCGCAGTACGAGTGGGAGAACGCAGGAGGGAATTTGAGCAAGCAAGACACGGCCCGCGGAGCGAACGAATGTGAGCGAGCAGGAATGTCTTGCCCGGTTCAAATCTCCCTCTCGGCGCTTTTCCAAACACAACACGACCAGTCGAGACGCTCGTGATCGACACAACCTGGAAGCACCTCGACGCCGTAGCCGCTCCATGAACGTCGACGTGTACGACTCGTTGGACGGACAGTGTGCGCTCGTCACGGGGGCGAATCGGGGGATCGGTGCGGAGATCGCGGCGGGACTAACTGCACTCGGCGCACGGGTGTACGCCGGAGCGCGGAATCCGAACGAAGTCACGGCGACGGACCAGCGGGCCGTCGAACTCGACGTAACCGACGGGAACACGATTCGGGGCGCAGTGGAGACGATCACCGACGAGGAAGGACGGCTCGATATCGTGGTGAACAACGCCGCGACGTACGGGCCGACCGGGAAGTTGGAGTCGCTGTCGGACGAGGCAATCGAGACGACGCTTCGGACGAACCTCCACGGGCCGATGCTCGTCACGAAACACGCACTGTCGTTGCTGACCGAGCGCGAGGACGGGCGCGTCGTGACCCTCTCCAGCGGCTCGGGGCAGTTCGACGGCGGCATCGATACCGGCCATCTCCCGTACGGCGTGTCGAAAGCCGGTGTGAACGCGTTCACCGACGCGCTGGCGGTGCAGTATCCCGACCTCCTCGTCAACGCTGTCTGTCCGGGGTGGGTCCGAACCGATATGGGTGGGTCGAGTGCCCCGCGGAGCGTCGAGACGGGTGCCGAGACGCCGGTCTGGTTGGCGCGTTTCAAATCTGGCGGCCCGAGCGGGCGACTCTGGCGGGACAAAACCCTCGTCGAGTGGTACCCGTTCGGACGGATTCGACTCATTGCTAGACAATCTCACGGTTGCATAACGATTATTATGTTCGCCAAAATACGTGAAGATACACCCAACTGACCGAATCCGAGTGACCATCATGACCACCACCACCCAATCGCGTCCACTGCACGCCGTCCTCGTCGAGGCCGGAGTGTCCGCGTTTGGGATTTCCGCATGGATGGCTCTGTATGGAGCATCCAAGGCGAATCCTCCATGCGGACGCGACGGGTGGTATGGTCTGACGGATGTTCACCGCATTCGGACTGCACCCACGCTCGTCGCGTAAGGCGGACGCCACTGCCACCGACGGCGGGTGCTTTCTTCGATTCTCCACGATCGAGGAGCCCCGACTCCGTGCGGGTCCGGGCCATCAGTTGGCTCTTTTCGACCCTACCGTCCGGTACCGGCGTTCGTCCTACCAGTGTGTAACTTCGGGTGTCGAGTGTCATCGGCCGAATCCGCCGAACCCGCCGAACCGATTCGGCTGACGACCTCGATCCGCGGACAGCCGTAACCGGAACGGGTACGGCTCCGCAACCGTCCGACCGTCGGTGGGGTGTCACGGGGACACCCCACCGTGAGAGGCCTCGCTGGCGAACGCCCAGAGACATCTCTCGACCTCGTCGAGCGAATCTCGTCCCGTATCGGCCCGTTCGTCCCCTCGACCCGTTCCGCCGCTCCCGTCGGGTAGTGGTCTACCCTGCCTGCGTCCTGCTCGTTGCAGCAGTTCGCGGGTGTCGCGCGTTCGATTCGCGCGGGAGCAATATGTCACAGGCACTCCATCCAGTGACGGTCACTGCTGAACTCACGGTGTTAGTTCCGCGTGGAACCGATGGCACGCTCACGACGGCGGCACGACGCGTGCTCACGAAAATAGAGTCGGTTCGAACCGTCCACGACGTCGCACACGCGGGATTCCGTCCCCGAGCGACGGACATCGCGGTCGACGTCGTCGCCGAACTGACCGTCGCCGAAGCGCGCGACCGGGAGGCTATCGCGGTCGCTCTCGGGAACGGATTCGGCGTCCGTGCGGTGACAGTCACCGCGGTCGAAGCGGACCGCTAAAATTCAGTGGAGTTCGACGATACCGGAGCCACGGACGACGACCGTGTATCCGCCGTAATCGAACTCGACGCTGGTGACGGTTGGTACCCGGCCGTCGTAGTTGGGTTCGAAGAAGTCGTCCAACGCGTCGGGGTCGATCCGTTCGTAGAGCGGCGCGACGTTCTGGAGGTCGACGTTCTCCTGCTCGGAGACGGCGCGGATGACTGCCTCGCTCACCTGCTCGTCCTCCCGAACAGCAAACTGTCGCGGGGGCGATTTCGCCGGTATCGTCGGTTCTGGGGGTGTCAGTTGGCTTCCCGGAGACATGGTTCGGCTACTATCTGTTGGCAACGACGTTGTATAAAAAACCCCACCATCCGGACTGAGCATCGGTAGGTGGGATATATATCTCGGTTCAAATATAGGATGATGATCTTCAGACAGTTCAGAAAACGCACTATTTTGCATAGATATATACCGTATAAAATCGCCACAATTAGTATGGAATCCGGATTAACCGACGAAGATTTCAGACAAATCAAACGCTTCGCAGAGACGCCGCGACACGAGCGGACACCGGACCTCCTCCGTGCGATAGAGAGTCGGAAATCGAGAACCGAAACGGAAGACGAACAGGAATAAGAGAACCGCACGATTCCTCCGCCCGAAACCGGGAAGTTATCCTTTGCTCGCTCTGCTCGCCGGTTCGTCAGTTTCGGCTTCGATGGGCGACCGAATGAGGTTGCCCCACTCGGTCCACGACCCGTCGTAGTTACGCACGTCCTCGAAGCCGAGCAGTTCGTGGAGCGTAAACCACGTTATCGACGAGCGCTCGCCGATACGACAGTAGGTGACGACGCCGCTGTCGCCCGTGATGTCGTGGTCCTCGTACAGCGCTTCGAGTTCGTCGCGTTCCTTGAACGTCCCGTCGTCGTTCAGGTTCTCGCTCCACGTGATGTTCGTCGCGCCGGGGATGTGACCCGCTCGTTGTGCGGTTTCCGGACTCCCCTCCGGTGCGATTTTCTCGCCGCGGTATTCGGCTTCCGACCGGACGTCCACGAGCGGGAGGTCGAGTTCTATCGCGTCCTCGACGCCTTCGCGGTAGATCCGGAGGTGATCGAACGGGCCACCCGCGTCGTACTCCGCCTCGGAATACGACGGCACTTCGTCGTCCGTCGGATAGTCGTTTTCGAGCCAGTACTCACGGCCGCCGTCGAGGAGATACACGTCGTCGTGGCCGTAGTACTTGAACTGCCAATAGGTGTAGGCCGCCCACTGGTTCGACTCGTCGCCGTAGAGGACGACGGTGCTGTCGTCGGCGATGCCGTGTTCACCCATCATCTCGGCGAAGTCGTCCTTCTTCAGGATGTCCCGCTGGAACGAGTCCTGGAGGTGCGGTCCCCAACGGAATCCGATGGCGCCGGGGATATGCGTCTCGGCGTAGGACTCGTCGTACTCGATATCCGCCTCCACGAGTCGGTACTCGGGGTCGTCGCTCCCGAACTCGTCGAGGTGGTCGTCGACCCACTCGGCCGTGACGAGAACGTCGCTTCGCTCGGTCTCTGACATACGTCTAGTTCGTCTCCTTATTTCCACTTAGAGATGATGGGCACGTTACCGCGTGATGGTACGTTCGACCGTTCTTCGGTTCCGTTTCGGCGCAACAATCCTTATCCGCGAAACTCCCGTAGCCGGAACAGCATGACCGAGTATCACGCGATACTCGTTTTCGACGGGGACTGTCCGTTCTGTTCGGCGGCGGCGTCCGTGCTACGGCGGGTGCGCGGCGTCGGTGCGATTCCGTGGGATGCGGAGGCGGCCCAGTCGTTTCTCGAAGCGCAGTTCGATGCGACACCGTTCGCGTTGGTGTTCGCCGATAACGAGGAGGGTCGAGTGTACGTGGGGAGGGAGGCGGCCCGCGAACTCTGTGAGCGGGCGGGAGTGCCGGTTCTGATCCGCGACGTCGTCGGCGACAACTACGAATCCATCGCGACGCCATCAGAACGGTGACCGGGGTTGCCGGTGACCCCGATCCGTACCACGGCGTCCATCCGATGGCTGACGACGCCCGCGAACGGTTCGACGCCTTGGCGACGAACGCGGATTCGATGCCGATAGCGGTGCGGGACGACTGATCGTGCACCTTCGTGTGGTTTGCATCCTTCCCGAAGGTTAAGACTCACCTCTCCGTAGCCTCCGGCATGTTCCCGGATATCGACTATCTCGACTGGATCACCGGTCGCCCCGAAGCCGCCACGCACGACCTCGGGTCGAGCGACCTGCGGCGCGCGGTGCCGGAACCGGACGGCATCGTGCCGCCGAAACTCGCCGACTTGCCGTCGCCGCCGGACGACCTCGACCTCGAAACCATCATCGCCGACGCCTACGACGTCGGGACGGAGAACGTCCTCGTCACGGCCGGTGCCACGCACGCGAACTTCGTCGCCATGGCCGCCGCACTCGGCGGGAAAGGGGACGGAGCGGGCGAAACGGACGGTGGCGACGACCGTCCACCGCGCGCACTGATCGAGAAACCGGGCTACGAACCGCTGGTGGCGACGCCGGAGGGACTCGGTGCGACGGTGGACCGCTTCCGCAGACCGGCCGAGGACGACTACGGACTCGACCCCGGGCGAGTCGAAGCGGCGATGAGCGACGGAACGCGCTGTATCGTCGTCACGAACCGCCACAACCCGAGCGGGAGTCGGGCGAGTCGAGAGACGATGGCGGAAGCGAGTCGCGCCGCCGCGGACAACGACGCCATCCTGCTCGTGGACGAGGTGTACGCGCCGTTCTGTGCCGACGAGGCCAGCGTCTTCGGCGGCCCGACCGCCGCCATGCTCCCGAACACGGTCATCACGAACTCGATGACCAAGTACCTCGGATTCGGCCCGATTCGCGTCGGGTGGCTCGTCGCGGACGCCGACTTCGTCTCGCGCGCCCAATCGGTCATGTTCCACGTCCCGGCGATATCGGCACCCGGTATGGCGCTTACCCGCCGCGCGCTGTACGCCGAGACGGAACTCGCCGAGGGATCGCGCGACCGAATCGAGGAGAATCGGGAACTGCTCGCGGAGTTCGTCGAGGAGCGCGACGACATCTCCGGGGCCGTCCCGTCCGGGTGTACCTACGGCTTTTTCTCCCACGAATCGGCCGACGGGGACGAGGTATCGGAAGCCGCGTGGGAGGAGGGAATTCTCGTCGTTCCCGGGCGGTTCTTCGACGACGGCGACAGCTTCCGATTGAGTTTGGGACTGGACAACGAGACAGTCCGGGCGGGATTGGACGCGTTCGGCGACGTGTTGGACGATATCGGGGAGTGAGACGCTCGTCGCAACGACCGGGAGTCCGCGAGACGTTCGAGATATCGGTTACCAAATCCACAGTATGTGTCCGAAGTGTGAAACGCGTCAGACGACTCTCATCGCCCCGATAGATTCATTCCGCCGTGGTCTGCCAAGAGTTAAGACCCGCGCATACAATCTCATGTTCATATGGACGGTATGGACGGAAGCCCAGCGGAAATTACGACGCTCGTCGGCCGGGAGGTTTACTCCAACAACGGAGTCTTCGTCGGAGAAGTGGACGACGTTCGTCTCGATTTGAACGAAACGGCAGTAACAGGTCTCGCACTCGGTGGTATCAACGACGAACTGTTCGGCGACCGCATCACGCCGGGACGCGGCATCATCGTGCCGTACCGGTGGGTGCGCGCGGTCGGCGACGTCATCCTCATCAACGATGTCGTGGAACGGTTGAAGGAACCGGAAGAGGGAGAAAGAGAAGAAGCGGTCGTCTAATTTAGTTCCCGTTCGATTCTCCATCGACGCCCATCGCGTCGAACAGTTTCTTCTTGACTGCTTCTTCAGTGAGCGAGAGCAGGGTATCGCGGTTGTCCTCGTTGGTCTCGATGCCGGTGAAGATGCCGAGCGGAATCTCCGCGCTGGCCTGCGTCGAGTGGCCCGCCGCTTCGCCGATGGTGTCGAAGGCGTCCTGTAGCACGTTGCCGATGTTCATCCGGATGTCCTTCGACCGGGCGGCGAGGTAGATGGTGTCGTCGGCGATGCCGAAGACGGCCGAGGTTGTGATGCCTTCGAGGTTGAGCAGGTGTTGGGCGGCCTGCGTGAGCGCGTCGCGGTCTCGGATGAAGCCCGCGTTGCTGACGAGATGACTGCCCTGCACCTCCCGGTTCGTGATGGCCTCGGCGAGCACGTCCAGCGTCTCTGGCGACATCGACGGCGATTCGACCTGTTCGAGCGTGTCGTGGTTGGCGAACGGGTAGAGGTAGGCCGCCGCGGTGAGGTCGGCGGGCGTCGTGTCGCGCTTGAAGTCGAGCGTCTCGGCACGGATACCGTACAGGAGCGCCGTCGCGACCTCCTCGCTCAGGTTGATATCGAACTCCTGAACGTACTTCGTCATGATGGTCGAGGTCGAACTGACGTTCGGCCGCACGTCCGAGAACCCCGCTTCGTACTCCGATTCGGGTTCGTAGTGGTCGATGAGGATATCGACCGGATGGTCGAGTTCGGGTTGTGTCGCCCGCATGTGATCGACGAGGGCGAACGTGTCGTAGGAGTTCACGTTCACTTCGTCACGCTGGATCAGTTCGATACCGAGCAGGTTGACGAACGCCCGGTTCTCCTGGTGTCCGATCTCACCATGATAGAGGATGTCCGCTTCGACGCCGAGGCTTTCGGCAATCGTCTGGAGTGCGGCCGCGCTGGCGATGGAATCCGGATCAGGATTGTCGTGCGTGAGAATCGCGAGTTTGCTCGACGTGCCCTCGATGACGGCGGACAACTGCCGTGCCTTGTACTCCAACTCGCCCGCTTCGAGCGACCGAAGCGCGGAGTTGGCGATAACGGTCGACGGGTTGATCACCACGTCCGCGCCCATCTCGGTGAGTTCGTCGGCCGACACCGGATCGCTCGCGCGAACCACGGTGAACCGTTCGCCACCTCGATCCTGCAGGTTCGAGACGGCTTCCTTGTTGGCCGCGACATCGGACGAGAGGATGAGGACGACGTCGCGGTCGGCAACGTCTTTCGCGGCCGATTCGTCGCGGATGTCCCCGCTCTGCGCGTTCAAATCCTGGTCGCGGAGCGCCTCGACGCGATCGCTGTCCCGGTCAATGATGAGAACTTCTTTCCCCTGTGCAACAAGTTCCTCGGCGACGGCGTAGCCGACGCTCCCACAACCCAAAATGGCGTACGAAGACATCGAGGAGATAGTTATCCCGGCGCTCATTACTACTGGGCCGTTGCCCCGGCCGGTACTTAATCCTCCCGGAGCGCCGTTGAAACCAGTCCACGCCCAGCTTTACTCATCCGTGAGGTGGATCGATCCATCACCGAGATAGTAAAAACGAATGTCACAAATCGGTGTGATAATACTGAACACGCTCGATACGGGAACCGACCGCATCGTTACCCCGTCGGCGACTGACGGAAGTGAAACTGCGGTGCTCACCGAAGGGTTGACGAACGTGTACGCGACCCGAGATGGTGGGCCATCACCGCCATCGACGACATCTCTTTCGCCGCCGATTACGTGGTCTTCTCCCTCCGTAATTCCGGGCGCAAAAGCTCGGTGTCTTCGACAGTTACTGACCTCGTTTTCGGGCCGATTTTTCACATCGTTTTTCACCCCAAACCGGGACACTGCGATTCGAAAGGAAACGTATTTACGTCCCACCCGACTTTTTCAAAATGCGTTGGGCCGGTAGCTCAGTTAGGCAGAGCGTCTGACTCTTAATCAGACGGTCGCGTGTTCAAATCGCGCCCGGCCCGCTTTTGCGAAGAATAAACGTGACGAGCGAAGCGGCCAGCGATTTGAAGTAGACCGGTCGCACGCCCGGGAAACGAACGGATGTGAGTGACCTGGAACGTCTGGGCGTAGTTCGAACGCGCCCGGCCCGTACTTCTTCGATGAACTGATTCGTGAATCGTGGCTTTTCGGCTATTTCGAGGAGAACACCCGTTCACAGTTCATGGATCAGTAATTCCAACAAGCCCACGGGATACAACGGCCACTTGTCGTCCGGAAAATCGGAAAGCGGGTTCCAGAACGCTTCGAACGTCTCGTCCATGGCTTCGGTCGATTCGTAACCGTCTCCTAAAAACGGTCGTCCCGTTCCGGCGAATCTCAGGGACGGAGGGTGATGGTCCGCGATTTGCCGCTGCCGTTCACCGAGTATTCGACGCCGACTTCGACCGTTTTGCCAGCCATGTCCACCGGGGACCGCTCGCGCGGAACTGGTAGAGGTTGATGGTCGCGGACGAGTCGGACGAGAGGACCGCCTCGACCGATGCACTGTTGCTGAAGCCATCGGTATCGAGGTCGATGGAACCGGGAAGTGACATTCCGCCGTTGATGTCGGTGACGCCGTTCTGCACGTCGGCGTCGATGGCGAGTTCGCTGACCCACTTGCCCTCGCTGTAGGAGTGGTCACGCAGTTCGTCGATGTCGCCGTCAGACGGCGTGATGCGCAGGCGTTCGATGATCAGGTTCGACGATGCGTCGTTCGTGACCTCGAACGAGAGTCCCGAGCGCTCGCCGTTGTCGTCTTCGGGGGTATCGATAGCGGTGACGGTTCCGTCGTAGCCGAGGGGGTGTGACGGGGTCAGCGAACCGGACGAGTCGTTTTCGGCCGTGAACGAGAGGGTTTTGCTCGTCCCGTCGCCGAGTTCGTAGTCCACCGTGAATTCGACCGCTTCACCCGCCATATCGACGGGGGTGCCGTTCGATTCGAACTGGTAGCAGTGGGCGGTTGCGGTGGATCCGGACGAGAGGACCGCCTCGGTCGAGGCACTGTCGCTGAACCCGTCCGAGCCGAGGTCGATGGTCGTCGGTAGCGATGTCCCACCGTTGATGTCGGTGACGCCGTTCCGCACGTCGGCGTCGATGGCGAGTTCGCTGACCCACTTACCCTCGCTGTAGGAGTGGTCGCTGAGTCTGTCGATGTCGTCGTTCGCCGGTTCGATACCGATGCTCCGAATCGTCGTGTTCGACCCGGATTTGTTCGTGAGGCTAAACGTGATTCCCGACCGTTCCTCGTTGTCGTCAGCAGGGGTATCGACCGCTCCGGCGTCCTTGTTGTAGGCGAGATAACCACGCTGCGAAGGAGCGCTCGAATCCCGCGAGGACGTGTTCGAACCGTGCGACGGAACGCTCGAATCCTGTGAAGGGGTGCCCGAACCAGACGAGGCGCTCCTCCCCGTGAACGAAGACGACCCCACCGCTCCGCTGTCGAGTCCGTAGCTCACGGTGAAGTCCACCGATTCGCCCGCCATATCGACCGGGGAGCCGTCCGATTCGAACTGATAGAGGTGGACGGTCGCGGAGGAACCCGATGAGAGGACCGCCTCGATCGAGGCGCTGTCGCTGAAGCCATCGGTATCGAGATCGATGATCGTCGGTAGCGACGTGCCACCGTTGAGGTCGGTGACGCCGTTCCGAACGTCGGCGTCGATGAACAGTTCGCTGACCCACTTGCCCTCGTCGTAGGAGTGGTCGCTGAGTCCGTCGATATCGTCGTTCGCCGGTTCGATTCGCACGTCCTGAATCCACATGGACGAGTCGGCGTCGTTCGTGACCGTGAACGAGAGTCCGGACCGTTTCCCGTTGTCGTCCACCGACGCATCGACGACGGCGGCGTCGTCGTGGTACAGGAGCGCGTTGTCCGCGGCCGCGTTGTGCGACCGCGTGATGAGGCCGTACTCCCGGAAGAATTCACGGACAACGGCGGTGGTGTTCTGGACCTGTGTGGCGATCGAACGGTCGTACTCGTACGTCGATTCGATGATCATCCCGGGCGTGTTCAGATCCGCGCCGACCTTGTGTTTGAGCATCGGCCGCGAACCGTCCGGACTCGTCGCCCCGCTGTACGCGAACGTCGAATCGGTGATGACGTTCTCGTTCATGTACGAGACGAGGCGTTTACGGTAGGCAGTCGCGTTCCCCGCCGCCGTGGAGAAGATGCCCTGCCCGACGCCGTCGCCCTGCCTGTAGATGCCGTGGGAACTGTGCATGTCGATGAGGAAGTCGATGTCCTCCGACACCGCCACGTTCCAAATCGCTCGGGCGAGTGGCGTCGTTGGCGTCCTTCCGGGTGGGAACTGTCGATTGAGGTCGATGTTGCGTTTATTGTGGTTGTCGTACGTCCGCGAGTCCCGCTCGATTCCCCACTTGTTGCATCTGGGAATCACGACCATCCGTCCGGCGTCGATGTCCCAGTTCATGATCACCTCGGCCGATCTGTACCCGTTCGCCTCGCTCCCGTGTATTCCGCCGGTGAGCATCACCGTCGGGCCGGGGTTCCCGCTGTCGATTTCGTACACCGTCGTCTCTTCGGCCGTTCCTTCCATAATCGAATAGCTCGACCGAGAGTTGCCACCCGAACCCGCGGAGACACCCCGCGAACCGGCGGCCAATCCCCCTACCGAACCGAGTGCAAAGATACCCGATTTGAGATATGTGCGTCGATCGACCTCGAAATCCGTCAAATCTGATGAAGGGCTATTTCGTGCCATGGTTTGATCGAATCTGATATGATCCTTACTACATCATGTCTTCTTTATTGAGATACCTCCTTGGCTTTACATACAAATCTATTATAAGTCGACTCGCTCACAGTTCGTGCTCACTGTTGTCACGGGAACGCGGTTTCGTCGTCCCCTTTCGTGCAAAGGTATTACTGGCGACCGCTCGTCCGCGTTAGCTGAACGATGGCTCTCTCACCCTTGCTGGTTTTTCTCGGTTCTTCGCTCGCGCTCATCGCCATGCCAGGGCCAGACACGATCTGCGTTCTCACCCGCGGTATCGAATACGGACGGCGTGCAGGCGTCCGGGCGGCGTCGGGCGTCAGCACCGGAGTGCTGGTTCACACGACTGCGGCAGTGCTGGGTCTTTCCGTCCTCCTCCGAACCTCCGCGGTCGCCTACTCCGCCGTCAAACTCGTCGGTGCCGTCTACCTCGTCTATCTCGGGATTCAGACGCTCCGGTCGGACGACGGACTGACGTTGGAGAGCGAAACGGATATCGAACGCACCGAAAACAGCTTTCGGCAGGGCATCGCCGTGAACGTCCTCAACCCCAAAGTCGCGCTGTTCTTCCTCGCGTTCCTTCCACAGTTCGCCGGAACCGGGTCGAACACCGATGTTCGGATGGCAATGCTTGGCCTGACCTACGCCGTGTTGACGCTCGTGTACCTCTCGACGGTTGCCTTCGCGGCACAACGCGTGGGACGGGTCGTCCGTGAGAACGCCCGCGTGAACCGTGGCCTCCAATGGCTCGCGGGGAGCATCTTCGTCGGCCTCGGAATTCGGTTGGCACTGCCCGAGCACGTCGGGTGAGTGATTACTCACGGTTGCGGAACACGAGACAGTAGTTGTGATCGTAGCCGTAGTCGTAGTTACCGTCCCGTTCCTCACTGTCGTCCGTTTCCCACCCCACCACGATTTCTCCCTCGAAGTGGAACAGTTCCGAGAGAATTCCGCCAGCGTCCCACACCAGGGTCGTCACGTTCCCGTCGTTTTTCAGGTTCGAGATATCCACGAGAACAGGGGCGTCGTCAACCAGGCACTCCTTGACGATTGCGAATGCGCGCCGAAAATCCGCCAAATACTTCGCGTAGCTGCTCTCCCCGGTGTAGTTCTGAAACGGATTGGTTTCCCCCTCCTCGGCCATGTACGGTGGCGAAGTGAGACACAGATCGAACGTCGGCAACTCGTAATCGTGGAGATCGAAGACGGTGCCGTGGACGACGTTGTCCTCGTGTTCGATGCGTTCGCGAATGAACGCCACCCTGTCTTCTTCGTATTCGATTCCGTAGGAAACCCGACCCAACTCCTCGGCGACTTTCATTGTCGTTCCGAATCCAGCGAAGGGGTCGAGAATGATGTCCCCCTCGTCGGAAAACTCCGTGATGAACTTCTCGACGAACAATTCGGGCGTTCGAATATCGTGCCCGAATTCGGACGGGAGTTCGTCGGATTTCTCGTACTGTAATCGAAGAAACGTCTGCATGGCTACAAATCTCGAACGGATGGGATAAAGATGGTGACGGCGTGTGAACGTCTCGCTTACTCGCCGGGGCTGTAATTCGGCGCTTCGTCAGTGATCATCACGTCGTGTGCGTGGCTCTCCTGCTGGCCAGCGGGCGAGATACGGACGAACTCCGAGCGCTCCTTGAACGACGGAATCGTCTCCGCGCCGACGTAGCCCATGCCGGACTGCATGCCGCCGACGAGTTGGTGGAGTTCGCTTTCGAGCGTTCCCTTGTACGGTTTCGCCGCCTCGACACCTTCGGGGACGTACTCGTCTTCGTCTTGCGGTTCGTCCTTGAGATAGCGGCTGCCGTCGCCGCTCTTCATCGCGCCGACGCTGCCCATGCCGCGGTACTGCTTGTACTTCTTACCCTCGATGGTGATGACGCGGCCCGGTGCCTCGTCGGTACCCGCGAAGTACGACCCGAGCATGACGGCGTCGGCACCCGCCGCGATGGACTTGATGGCGTCGCCTGAGTACCGAATCCCGCCGTCGGCGATGACGGGAACGTCGTGTTGGATCGCGACGTCGGCCACCTGCGAGATGGCGGTGATCTGTGGCATGCCCGACCCGCTGACGACGCGGGTGGTACAGATGCTTCCCGGTCCGATACCGACTTTCAGTCCGTCGGCGAAGTCCACGATGTCCTCCGCGGCCTCCCGCGTGCCGATGTTGCCGACGACGACGTCGGCATCGACCGATTCTTTGATTTCCCGCGCGCCGTCGATGACGTTCAGGTTGTGCGCGTGCGCACAGTCAATGAACAACACGTCGGCACCCGCTTCGTCCGCGGCGACGGCGCGGTCCGTTTCGAACGGCCCGACGGCGGCACCGACGCGGAGGTGGCCGTCGTCGTCGCGGATCGCCTCGCCGTACTCCCGGCGCTGGAGGACGCCCTGCATGGTGACGAGTCCGGTGAGGTGGTCCTCGTCGTCCACGATGGGAACGCGCTCGATCTTGTGTTCGTACATGAGTTCGAGCGCCTCGCGCGCGGTCACGTCTTCCATGGCGGTGATGACCTCGTCGGTCATCGCTTCCTGCACTTCGTCCTTCTCGCCGACTTCGAGGTACGGGCGGATGTCGGTGCCGGAGATGATGCCGAGCACTTCGTCGTCTTCGTCGACCACGGGTGCGCCGCTGACGCCCTCGTGCGCCATCATCCGGTCCACTTCGCGAACCGTCTGTTTCGGACTCGCCGTCACGACGTCACGGATGATGAGTTCGTCGGCGTGTTTGACGCGCTCGATTTCGGCGACCATCTGGTCGACGTCCATGTTTCGATGGAGAACGCCCAGTCCACCCTGTCGTGCCATCTCTATCGCCATATCGCTCTCCGTGACGGTGTCCATCGCCGCGGACAGGACCGGGACGTTGAGTTCGACGTTCTTCGAGACTCGTGATTTCACGTCGGCGTCGTCCGGTTCGACGCGGCTCTCCTTCGGGCGCAGGAGTACGTCGTCGAAGGTGAGCGCCTCCGGTACGCGGAGTTTCTCGGAATACGGCCCGTCGTTGGTAGAATCGTTCGCCATGTAATGCGAACGGAGCGGTTACTGAAAAACGTTGCGAGATTGTGCGTTCCTGTCGTCCTAAACGTTGAATGTTATACATGCATGTGAGTATTCAGGGGGCGGCAGCCGAAAGCGTCATATATTGCCACTGAAGAACAGTCGGTGATCGGGGTTGTTTGACAAAAAAGCGCAAGCGAGACGGGTGATTCTGCGTCCATTTCGCGTTGCGTGGGGTCATTTGTCACGCAACACTTAAGCAATAATCGACAATAATTGTAAATATGGACTCTACCAGTCTCATGGCACAGCGCATTGCAGGTCGGACGAGCAGCGACTCTTTTGCTCCGATTGCAATTTTTGCTAAACTGTGCACAACACTGGTAGCGAAAGGATTTGCGGGGAATCTTCGACCGAATTCGCACGACCGGTCGCACCGCAGATACCATCACCCTTCGCCCACGGGTCAGGGTCATAGTCACTAGTCGATGAGTAGCTCACAACACCCGGTCGCCTATCGCTTAGAGCGACAAGTAGGCGGCGCGACGAAGTTGCTCGCGACGGTCATGGGGCTTCCCCTCGTGGACGGCATCTTCCCGGCGATGGTGCTCGCCGGTGCGTTGAGTTCCCCGGTCGGCATCATTCAGGTCGGTCTGCTCGTCTTCGGCGGCAGTGCGACCGTCGCGGTCATCCTCGCCGAGATGGACGGCACCCCGCGTGAACAGGCGATGACCGTCCTCGCGGTCGGTGTCGTCCTGATCGCCGTCGCTGGCATCGAGGCCGCGTTCGCGCCGACCATCGCGAGCGCGTTGAAGATGGAGACCTTCGAGCGCTTCGCCGCGCTGGTCATCGCCGCCATCGCCGCGAAGACCGCGAGTGCACGCATCGGCGAATATTTGCCGAGCCCCGGAGTCATCGTCGGCTTCGGCCTGCTCGCCAGCCTGCAACCCGCTGGCTTCCAAGTCAAGGCCATCGAAGCGACCCAAATCGTCCCCGCCGTCGCGGCGGCCGGGACGGGTGTCGCGTTCGCGCTCGCCATCGCACTCACCTCACCGTGGCTGCGCGGCGTCGTGGACATCGATCGCTTCCGCTTCGGCAGCGCGGTCGCGCTGGGCGTCCTACCCCTGTCGATACTCGGCTTCGCACCGGGTCGCGCCCCGCTGTTCGTCCTCGTGGTCACCAGCCTGTTGGCGCTCGACCCCGGCGAACACGTCGAGTCTGCCGTCGAAGCGGCCGAGGAGGCCGCCGGAAAGCCGGGACCGGTCGCGCCGAATCGCAACCGGCCGCTGACGAGTCGCAGGCGGCCGTGACGGACGGCGGCGAGAACGCGACGAATTCGACGACGGCGAACTCGCCGGAGAGGACTTCAGCGAAGAGAACCTCACTGAAGGGAGTCCCGAGGGAGATACGGACGGATCGTCCTCGGCCTACGGCTACCCCGGTGAGGAGGACGGCGGCCAACGCCGTCCGTGGCTGTAACCTCGCTCGACCGTTCCCTTTTCGGTGGTAGTATCGACCCGTAGCTGTAACGTTTTTCCCGCTCCGCCGCAGTGGTTTTCACATGCCGGATAATCGCGTCGTGCAGGGACGGATGGTGACGCCGAAGCGACTGGCCGAACTGGTAGAGGACGATTCCGTGATGGAAGCCGACCGCATCGAGGACGCCGAGCGACAGTGCCCCGACTGCGGCGGCGATGTGCTCAAGGTCGGCTACATGCCGAGCGTCACGGCGTTCGTGACGGGATATAAATGCCAAGATTGTGATTGGGGGACGCGGGAGGAATAGAATCGAAACCCCTTTAGGCCTTTTCGACCAATCAAAATTCGCGGGGTCGTGGCCAAGCCAGGGATGGCGACTGACTCCAGAGGCTATGCGCCCGGGACGAAACTCCAGCTGATATACCGAGCGGGTGACTGATCATCGCTCGCGTTGACGACCCTCTGGAGTTCCGAGGCGCACCGGAGATATCAGTCGATCGGGGGTTCAAATCCCTCCGACCCCATGCTGTAAAAAAGCCTTACTAAGCTTTTTAGAACCACTAACTACAGGTAAACCCGTTAGCTACGGGTCTCGTTATTGGGAGGTGACGACCGGATGGTAGTTCGTCTACCGTCCGCAGTTCCCTCCGAGCGGACTACTTGCGATTACTGTGACGCCCACGTAACCGCTGACTTCCGCCGAACCTACGGTACCGAAGAAAACCGGGCTTGGAAAGTACCGAGTTAGTGAGTGGCCGAAATTTGCTTCCTTGAGGGGGGTGGGTAAATCCGTTTCTGATTATAGTGACGCCAAGAGCGAATCAACGATGGAGACGTACAGGATGAGAGTGAGAAACCAGACGCCGAAGACTCCGACAATCCAAGTAGCCGCCTTGTGAAACGGTGATTTATACGAGTGCACTTCTTGAGGCGTCTCGGAAAACCACACGTCACGCTCTTCCGTTCCCTCGGTTACCCAACCAGTGATGAGTAACAATCGAAGACAGAGCAAACCAGCGAGTGGCGTAAAGAGTAGCCCAAGATAGAAGAACGCCTCGGCCAGCATATATCCACAGTAGTTTTTCACGAACAAATAATTTTCACCCATCGAGCAGCTTCTCGATTCCTTGGGGTTGTAGAACGCGACAAACGAATCCGCAAAATTGCATACGTGTTTTCATGGGGAGCGGAAAATCAGGGAGTGCGAAGAAGACGAGGGAACAGTTGGTGATGGACGTGGTGTGAAATAATCCGGGAATACAATTCTCCAAGGTAGCTCGAAATTACCACGGAGGAGAATCCTCACGCATATACGTTACAGGAGAAACAGATGAGTTGATACGATTCAGATGAACCGAGCGATTATGCGGCTTGTCGGTCACGTTTTTGTGTTTGTAGGTGTTCTCGGAACCGGTTTCGCAATCATAGTTGTCGCGATCAACCCAGACAAGGTACTATCCTGGTTTGCTGGCCTCGTGTGCTTCGTCATCTTCATCGTCGGATATCAACTCATCAAAGCCCTCAATGCGGTACAGAAGCAAACGTGATGAAGGAACCACAACGGGAAAATCAAACAGAATCTCGGATGACGACGATGGTCGTAGCGAGGTTCCAGAGGACGAAGCCGAGGAAGTAGAACGCGTCGTGGGTACTTTGGGACGTCGAGACGACTTACGAGCTTCGTGAGGTGGTGTTGAGTACAGTGACGGGATTACGATGTCGTCGCTTCCTCTCGTCCGTATTCTTCGTAAGAATAGTACAAGAATGACACAGCGACTCCCAACAGAATCGATGCCCACGACGGCAGACCCGGAAGTGGGAAAAGCATCACGAGGAGGAGCGCGACCAACGCAGTGATTATTCCGATCCCAAGCATATTGACGAGGGTCTTCCACGGGACAAGCGTATCGTCGGTCATTATGTAGCTGTTATCTCCATATCATATGATCTTTCCGCGAGTCTCGGCGACCACGCTCACGGTATCGGCCTCGGCACGGAGTACTCCGACATCGGCGCCACCGAGACGCAACAGATCGTCAGTCAATTTTCCACGCCGTCGGAAACGTTCGACACGCTGGGGCAGCGAACCGGAGCGACTCGGGATCGTATAACCAAAAAACCAGTAAAAGACGAACGTGGAGTCGTCCAAGCGAGTTCCTTCTATCGCCCGACAACCGCCTGCTTTAGCTCCGAAACGACCGGTGCGCCGTCCACGAGCCAGAGGATGAACACGCAGAAGTACGGTGCGAGGTAGATGCCGAGCACCATCAACTGCTGTTTCGCCGTGAGCGATTGAAAGAACGCGCCGATGATGTGGAAGGCGCGGTCGAACAGCGACACCGAATGGTGATACGGCGGAAGAGTCACCACGGGCCACAACACGCGGTCGAACGGCGACGCGTGGTGTTCCATGAACGCGACGATGATGTCCCCGACGAGGTGCGACCAGTAGCCGACAGCGAACGCGGCACCGATGTCGGCCTTGTCGTAGTACACCCCGAGGGCGATGACGAGCAGGCCGATGGGGATGGCGACGAACACCGAGTGGGCGACGGAGTACCCCTGTGGGAAGAGGTGGAGTCCCCACGAGAGGGGTTTGTCCACGAGGTCGGGAAGTTGCGTTCCGAAGAGGGCGGCGAGCACCGCTTTCCCGGACGGCGGCGCGCGCGTCCACGCGCGATGCCCGAGTGAGTACAGGGCGTACCCGAACGCGGCGTGCCCCCACGGCATCATGGGACGCTCACCACCGAACGGGGACGGTTGCGACCGAGCGGGAGGAATCGGGTCGTTGGTATCGTGTCCCTGTGTGAATATCTCATCACTCAGTCGGTAGTAAGTCGAGGGTTAAAAAATGCGGAGAACTAGCCACACGTTGCCCGATGTGTTCGATAATCCGTCGAACCGGTCGCTCCGTGGATGGCTGAAATTACTCGGAACGAAGTCGGGATGGGGTCGGTTACTCTTTCACGACGACTTTGCCCTTCGCGTCGGCGGTCACTTCGTAGACGTCGTAGTGAAAGGTGAGAGACACGTTATCGCGGGCGTCCCCGTAGCGGCGGGTTCGGAACAGCGCATCGAGGGCGTCGCAGTTGACGGCGGTGTGGAGCGGTTGCATTCGGCTCGGCTCCTCGTCCATGACGGTAGCGATGGCCCGGACGATACCGGCGCAGGTGTGCCCGTTCGCCATCTCTTTCTCGATGTCGAAGACGTACGTCGAGGACGTTTCCGCTGGGTTGTCGTCACTGACGTCCTCTATCTCTATTCCCATCCGTTCATCACTTGGTGAATCGACCACAGGTATACGACTATCCATCAGAGACGAACCAGTGATATAGCTATCGGCGATTTCGATAGTTGACACGACCGCTGGCAGTCGTCGGGTAGAACAGCGGTAGGACAGGAACGGGGGAGGGGATACGGTGAGTATGGAGAGGGAGGATGAGTGGGTGGAGGTCGCTCACTCGAATAGCCGTCGTTTAGTTGTCTCCCGACGCCGTCTCGGAGGTGGAAGAGAGCGGTCCGGAGTCCCGGACACGCTCGATTTCTATTCGACCATCGCTGTGGACCGTCACTCGATGGGGACCGTAGCGAAATTCGACGTTGCCGTCCGCTCGGGTGTCTCCCTGATGGGTCGCAGAAAAGAGGGAATCGAGCGCGTCGGGGTCGATGGTATCGTACAGTACCGGCCTAATTTCGGTCGGCGTCGTGCCTTCGTGCTCGGCAATCGCGTTGATGACCCGGATGCTGAGTCTTTCATCCTCGTTTGGACTTTCTTCGTCGGGAGCGACCATTGTATTCATCGCTACTACATATCCGCGCATAAACATAGCGAAATAGTGCGTAGAAGTCCTGAAAACTGTATTTATCGCTTGTGGCCGGGATGGGTGTCAAATATTCTTGATCAGGTGGCTCGTTTCACTTCCGATCCGGTTTGCACAGGTTAATTCCGGTCGCGAACCAACACACCCACGAATGTCGAACCGTGGCGGTTCACGCTTACCCGGTGTGGAGGACGAACACGAGGAGCGTATCGTCCTCCACGTCGACATGGACTGCTTTTATGCCTCCTGCGAGCGGCTCCGTGATCCGTCGCTGCGCGGCGAACCGGTCGTCGTCGGGATGGGCTACGAGGAGGGTGAATCTCACGGTGCCGTCGCCACGGCGAGCTACGAAGCCCGCGAACACGGCGTCGAGAGCGCCCAAGCCATCGGAACAGCGCTCGAACGACTGCCGAAAAAATCGGAAGAGAACGACGAGGCGAGCGGTGGCGAGGAGACAGCCGACGACGAAGAGGGCGATACGGACGACAGAGAGAGCGATACGGGTGACGGACATGACGACACGGGCGACGAAGTGCGGGGCTACTACCGCCCCGTCGATATCGAGTTCTACAAATCGGTCAGTTCGGACGTACGCGCCATCCTCCACGACTGTGCCGACACGGTGCGCGAGGTGAGCATCGACGAGGCATACCTCGACGTCACCGACCGAACCGCCTGGAACGTTGCGGAGGGGTTCGCCCGACACGTCAAGAACCGAATCCAGCGCGAGGTCGGCGTCACCGCGAAGCGTCGGCGTCGCGCCGAACATGAGCGCGGCGAAGATTGCGAGCGACTTCGACAAGCCCGACGGGTTGACCGTGGTCGAACCGGGCACCGTTCGGGAGTTCCTCGCACCGCTCGACGTTGCTGAGCTACACGGAATCGGCCCTGTGACGGCCCGCACGCTCCGTGAGATGGGTATCGAAACCGCCGCCGACCTCGCCGACGCCGACCCGCGCGTTCTCGCCGATCGGTTCGGCGAGCGCGGCCGGGAACTGTACCACCGAGCGCGCGGTGACGACGACCGGACGGTGACGCCGACGGGCCGCCCGAAGAGCCTCTCGCGCGAGTCGGCGTTCACCGACCCGACGACCGATACCGAGGAGAAACGAACTCGCGTCGCCAACCTCGCGGCGGCAGTCGCGGAGCGCGCCCGCGACAGGGACGCGATGTACCGCACCATCGGAGTGAAGGTCGTGACGCCGCCGTTCGACGTGCACACCCGCGCACGCTCGCTTCCGGGACCGGTGGACGAACCCGAACTCGTCGAGGAAGTCGCGCTCGATCTGTTGACCGAGTTCGACGACGACCGGGTTCGAAAGGTCGGCGTTCGTGTGTCGAACCTCCAGTTCACCGAGAGCGACCAAACCAGCCTCGACGGGTTCGAGACTCCGAAATCGACGGAGAACGAACCGAATTCGGCTTCCGAACCGAACTCGTCGGCTGACGCCGACTCGTCCGATTCGGCAGACAGGTGGGACAAATGGAAGAACACGGAGAATCCGCGAGACACAACCGACTCGTCCGAATCATCCGACCCGGACGAATCCGACGAGTCCGACGACAAGGATGGCCCGTCGCGGTCGGGAGACCGCGACGGGCAGGTGTCGCTCTCGGATTTCTGATTACCCCTCGCTTCCGGATTTCTGATTACCCCTGCCCCGCTAGTTCGGGTATGAACAAGTTGGCGGCGGTGGGCGAGGAGCGGTGGCATCTCCCCCAACACGCTCACATCATCGTCTACGAGTCCGAGCAGGGTGACGAACTGCTCACCATCTACGACTGCGGCGCGGCACAGAAGCCGCCGTCGGCGCAGGTCATCGGCAACCTCGTCCGGGTTCGGGCGGAGCACGAACTCGAACGGACGGTCACGGGCTACGTCGTAAGTATGCGGGAGAAATCGGTGCTCGAAAAACAGGACGACGATCACTTCGTTATCGTTTCTAACGGATCCGATTAGAGCGGTTCCACGAGGTTTTCCAGCGCGGCTTTCGGGTCGTCGGCCTTTGCGACGCCGCTTGCCAGGAGAACGCCTTCGGCGCCGAGTTCCCCCGCCGCCACGAGGTCCTCGCCGGTGCTGATTCCCGCGCCACAGTAGACGCTCACGTCGTCCGAGACGGCTTCCGCGGCGGCCACGGCGTCGGTGACGATGTCCGGGTCGGCCTTGCTGACGGGCGTACCGGTGCCGATGAGCTCCGGCGGTTCGACGGCTACGGCGTCCGGTCCGAGGGCGGCGGCCGCGCCGACCTGTTCGGGGTTGTTGGCACAGACCGTCGTGTCGAGGCCGACGCGCTCGGCGGCGTCGAGTCCGGCGTCGATGTCCGCGAGTTTGAGCCTGCATTCGGAGTGGTTGAGCATCGTGCCTGTCGCACCCGCGTCGGCGACTGCCTCCGCGAGGGTGCTCCCAGTGTGGCTACCGTGTTCGACCGGACTGACGTGTTGTCCCCACGTTTCGACGCCGGTGTCGGCCACGCGAGAGAGGTGGGCCGCCTGCGGTGCCACGGCGATATCGACGCCGTAGTCGTCTGCAACGTCGCGAGCCGCCTCCGAGATTTCGATTGGGTCGCACGGATACGCCTTGAGATTGACGAGTACGAACATATCCGGAGCGACTGTCGGCGCACCCAAATAGGTTCCGCCATCCCGAAAACTCGCGCGGTGCGCCGGAGGGTGAAACGGTTCTTTCACTCTTCACAACCACTTTACTTATCATCTACAATTCACGAGTATGGCAGGTAGTCACAGGCGGTTGGTCGCGCTCTCGCTGGTCGTCCTCGTCGTCCTCGCCGGGTGCGCCGGAATGGGCGGCAACGACGCGGCGAAGAACGATGCCGCGCGCGAAAACGGTGGCGGGTCGAACCACGCCGACCGCGGGAGTTCGAACGGGCAGAGCGACTCGGCTCCACAGTCGGCGCTGTCGGTCCAACAGCGGATGCTCGTACGGAACGGAAACGTCTCTCTGTCGGTCGAAGACTTCGAGGAGACGCGGACGACGCTGACCCGACTCGCCGGAAAACGTGGTGGGTTCGTCAGCGATTCGAGTCAGCGCGTCCACCGACGGGGTAACCGGACGTGGAAGTCCGGCGAAGTCGTCTTCCGCGTCCCGAAGTCGAACTTCTCGGCGTTTTTCGACCGAGCCAAAGGAATGGGAGACGTCGAACACTCGAACACCGCGACGATTGACGTGACCGACCAACTGGTGGACTTGAAGGCGCGACTGACGAACCTCCGATCACAGCGCGACAAACTCAGATCGCTCTACGAGAACGCGAGCGATACCGACGCCGTTCTCTCCGTCCAGAAACGCCTCTCGGACGTGCAGTCCGAAATCGAGCGACTGGAGGCGAAGCAAAAATCGCTGAAGAATCGAGTCGCCTACTCGACGGTCACGGTGACGATGCACGAGTCGGTGCCCGCTTCCGACACGAAGGTCTCCCGCGAGAAGTCGTGGTACGACGCGGGCGTCGTGGCGGCGTTCCTCGATTCTATCGACAGCGTCGCCGTCGTACTCCGCGCTCTCGTCGTCGGCGCGGCGTACGCCCTCCCGTACTTCGCCGTCCTCGGAATCCCGGTCGGCGCGGTGGTCGTCTTCTGGCGACGGCAGTAACGGAAGCAGTGATCTTCGTTCTCGTTCGCTCCGGAAGAGCAAACTCTTCCGTGCTCCCGTTCGCACGCTCACGGGAACTTCGTCGCCGACGCTTCGCGCCAGTTTCCAACGGGACCGAAGGTCCCGCCCGGCTCACGCGAACCGCGTCAGAACACGTTCTGACTGGTTCTCACTCACTTCGTTCGTGAGACCACGGCAAGACAAACCGGGTCTTGCCTGGTCGCGTTCGCTCCGCTCACGCGACCTCGGGCAGAACTTCCTCCTCGTAAAACTGGAAGAACGATTCCTGATCGGGACCGATCTGATGGACGTACACGTGGTCGTACCCCGCGTCCGCGAACCCCTCCAGGTTCTCGATGTGCGTTTCGGGGTTCGGGTCGGTGATGATGTTTCCCTCGGCGATATCCTCGCGGGTGACCATCTCGCAGGCCTGCTCGAAGTGGGTCGGCGTCGGCAGTTGCGAGTTGAGTTCGCCCGTGAGGGCGCTGTTGGGCCACCACTCGTGAGCCGTGTCGATGGCGTCCTCCTCGTCCTCCGCGTAGCAGACCGTCATCTGGCTGTATCGTGGCCCCTCGCCACCCGCGTCCTCCCACGTTTCGATCACGTCCTGCGGGCCGACGCTCCAGAACCCGTCCCCGAGTTCGGCGGCGGCGCGGGCCGCCGTGTCGCCGAACGCCGAAACAACGATATCCGGCGGCTCCTCGGGCAGCGTGAAGAGGCGCGCGTTCTCGACGGTGAAGTGGTCGCCGTAGTAGCTCTGTTGTCCGCCCTGCCACAGTTTTCGGATGATCTCGATGGCCTCTTCGAGCATCTCCAATCGGACCGAATGTTCGGGCCAGTGCTCGCCCGTGACGTGCTCGTTCAGGCGTTCGCCCGTCCCGACGCCGAGGAAGAAGTCGCCCTCGAACATCGTCGCGGCGGTGGCGGCGGCGTGCGCCACGTTCACCGGGTGGATTCGCATGATGGGACAGTTCACCCCGACGCCGACCGGTAGGTCGTCGGTAGCCTGTGCGATGCCGCCCAACGTGGACCAGACGAACGGCGCGTTCCCCTGTTGGCCGACCCACGGGTGGAAGTGGTCGGAGATGGACGCGAACTCGAAACCGACCTCCTCGGCCCGGACGGCGTGCTCGACCAACTCGTTCGGCCCGTGCTCCTCGCTCGAAACCGTGTAGCCGATTTCCGTCATATCGTTCCCCCGTCGATGGACGAATCGAATGTCATGCCACAGGCGCTACATCGTTCCTCCGCATGAGACTGCTGGCTGAAAACGCAAGGACGGTTATTAGCGCTGGAGACGCTCGAACCGCCTCGGACTGGGTTCGTGTGAGCGTTGTTGCTGTTCGCGTCGTTGTCCCTGTTGACGGTGCTGTTGCTGCCATCGCCGCTCTTGCTGGTATTCGTGCTGTTGTGGTTGTTGCTGGTCGCCGCGTTGCTGTCGTTTCCCGTACCGCCGTTCGCGTTGCAGTCGCTCCTGGCGCAGTTTTCGCTCCTGTCGTCCCCCGCGAATCATCGTCCGTTCCACGTCGGTCAGTTGTTCCCCGGAGACTTCCTCCTGCCGTCCTCTCCGACCGTGGCCGTATCGTCGTCCTTGTTGGCGCTGATGGCGTTGCGGTCCCTGCCGCGAGTCTTGTCGTTCACCCCGTTGGTGGTGTCCTTGCTGGTGTCTTCCCCCTCGTTGACGGTAACGTTCTTGCCGTCGTTGGTGATGTTGTCCACCGTGTCGTCGTTCGCGTGATTTTCCCTGCGGTTGGTCCCCTCGTGTCCCTGCTCCGTCCGCGGGCCACCGTATCGTTTCATCCTCGACTCCTGTCCGCGACTGCGTTGGCT
This sequence comes from Haladaptatus sp. R4, assembly GCF_001625445.1. Taxonomy (NCBI): domain Archaea; kingdom Methanobacteriati; phylum Methanobacteriota; class Halobacteria; order Halobacteriales; family Haladaptataceae; genus Haladaptatus; species Haladaptatus sp. R4. The sequence goes on from NZ_LWHG01000021.1 coordinate 24,248, forward strand.
CTCCCGGTGCTGATGATGTGTCATTTTTGCCCAAACAGGACACGCTGGGAACTCGCTTAGTCGTACTGGCCGCGGGTGGCCATCCTTAAGGCCGGTCGGTGACACCTCCCGATATGGAACCACGAGACCTCTCCGCGCATATCGCGTATCAGGCCGGACGGGGCATCGAGGAAGTCGCACGGGAACTCGACATGGACCCCGACGACCTCGTGAAACTCGCATCGAACGAGAACCCGTTCGGCCCGAGTCCGGCGGCGGTCGAGGCCATTCGGAACGCGGCCGGGAACGCCAGTAGCTACCCGAAAGCATCGCACACCGACCTCACCGCTCGCCTCGCCGAGCGGTGGAACGTCACGCCCGAACAGGTGTGGCTCGCCAACGGCGGCGACGGCGCGCTCGATTACCTCTCGCGCGCCATGCTCGACCCCGGCGATGCCGTCCTCGTCCCGACACCCGGCTTCGCCTACTACGGAATGAGCGCCCGCTACCACCACGGCGAGGTGAACGAATACCACCTCTCGCCCGACGACGGTTTCGCGCTGACCGCCGAGACCGTCCTTTCGGACTACGACGGCGAGCGAATCGTCTACCTGACCAGCCCACACAATCCATCCGGCGGGCGATTCTCGTTGGACGCGGTGACGGAAATCGCCGAGAGAGTGGATGAGAACACGCTCGTCCTCGTGGACGAGGCCTACGGCGAGTACGCCGATGCGCCGAGCGCGATTTCGCTGCTCGATGAACGGGACGACAGCGACACATCCCCCGATGTGTCTGGCAATCGCGCTTCGCGCGATGATGTCGCCGTTTTGCGCACCTTCTCGAAGGCCTACGGACTGGCGGGCGTCCGTCTCGGATACGCCGTCGTCCCCGAGGAGTGGGCCGACGCGTACGCACGGGTGAACACGCCCTTCGCCGCCAGCGAACTCGCCTGCCGGGGCGGCCTCGCGGCGCTCACCGACGACGAACACGTCGAGAAATCCGTCGAAACGGCTCGCTGGGCGCGCGAATACATCTACGACAATCTCGACGCGCCGACGTGGGAGGCCCACGGCAACTTCGTCCTCGCGGACGTCGGCGACGGGGAGGCGAGCGCGGTGGCCGACGCGGTACAGGAACGCGGCGTCATCCTCCGCGACTGCACGAGTTTCGGACTCCCGAACTGCGTGCGCATCACCTGCGGAACGAAGGAGGAAACGCGCCGCGCCGTCCGCGAACTCAACGAGGTGCTCTCCCCGTGAGGGTCGCCGTCACCGGGACGCCCGGAACCGGGAAGACGACCGCGACGGAACTGGTCGAATCCGACCTCGACGTCGTCCACCTGAACGACGCGATCCGTGAGGAAGGACTTCACGACGGCGAGGACGAGGAGCGCGGAAGCCTGTACGCGAACCTCGACGCGATTCGTGAATGGTTGGCGTCCCGGGGCGACGACCTGCTCGTCGATTCGCATTTGGCCCACCATTTCGATGCGGACCGGGTCGTCGTACTGCGCTGTCATCCCGAGGAGCTGTCGAAGCGGCTGCGTGAGCGAGGCGAGTCGGACGCGAAGGCGGAGGAGAACGCCGAGAGCGAAGCCCTGGACGTGATTCTCTCCGAAACGGTCGCGGAACACGGTCCCGATTCGACCTACGAAATCGACACGACCGACCGGACGCCCGAGGCCGTCGCGTCGGACATCGAAGCCGTCGTCAGAGGGGAGCGTGCACCTTCGGCCGGAACCGTCGATTATCTGGAGTACCTCTAATGCTCGACCAACTTCGTCCCGTCGCAAACCGCGCGCTTCGACCGTTCGTCTCGGCCTCGACGAGCCTCGGATTGACGCCCAACGCGGTGAGCATCATCGCGTTCGTCCTCGCCGGTGGTGCCGGGGTGGCGTTCTACTTCGGCCCGGACGTGCCCATCTGGTACCTCGTCGGTGCCATCCTCGTCTTCCTGAACGGCTGGCTCGACATCCTCGACGGTGCGCTCGCCCGCGAACTCGGTACCGACTCGCCCGCAGGCGACCTGCTCGACCACGTTCTCGACCGCTACGCCGACATCATCCTCATCGTCGGATTCGCGGCGGGAATCGGGGATTTCGTGCTCGGACTCGCCGCCGTGACGGGCGTGCTGATGACGTCGTATCTCGGCACGCAAGCCCAAGCGGTCGGATTGGACCGCGTGTACGGTGGTCTGCTCGGCCGTGCGGATCGGTTGGCGCTCATCGGCGTCGTCGGTGCGATCGCCGCGTTCGTTCAGTCCATCGGCGGCTACTCGTTGGTCGCCCTGTTGCTCGGCTTGTTCGCCGTCGTGGGGCACCTGACGGCGCTCCAGCGCTTTTACTACTCCTGGCGTGCCTTGGCCTGACGTGGCGTGCCATTTATGAGTCGAGACGGTAAAGGTCAAGGTATGGTTCAGTGTGAGATGTGCGGTGCCGAAACGGCGTCTCCCAAGACTATCAAAGTCGAAGGTGCGGAACTGGACGTGTGCGACAACTGTTCCGACTTCGGAACGGAAGTCAAGACACAGCAGACGTCCACCACCTCGACCAAGTATTCGACGTCCTCGTCGTCCTCGGGTGATTCGAACACCGGCACCGGTAGTACAGGGTCGTCCGGCGGACGCTCGCGCCGTCACGACATGTTCGACGACATGGAGGAGATCGCACAGGATTACGACGACAGAATCCGCAACGCGCGTGAATCCACCGGTCTGAGTCAAGAAGAACTCGCCAAGGAACTCAACGAGAAGGCGAGCCTCATCAGTAAGCTCGAACACGGTGACATCCTCCCCAGCGACAGCGTGCAGAAGAAACTGGAGAAGAAACTCGACATCAGCCTCACGGCTGGTAGCTCCGGCGCGGACGATGAGGAGTGGAGCGGCGGCAGTTCCACCGGCAGCTACACCCTCGGCGACGTCGTCAAGCGCAAGGACTGAACGCCGAGTTTTATCGCTATTTTCGTTTTCCACCGCTCGTGAGCGATAGGTACAGTTGTGAGTCGGTGAGTCCCTGAGCGATAGGTGAGTCATTTTCACCGTCGAAGCCCCTACCGTGGAAACCCCGTGACGTGGTTGTCGACCCGAAACCCGTATCGCTACCCTTGGAAAAACCGGCGACTCGATTCGACGCTGACGAGGTCGAGCGCACCGTCGAACGTGATTTCGACCGATTGGTGAGGTTCGACCGGACGGACGGTGTGGTCGTCGGCGAGGAGTTCCACGCCGTCCTCGTCGCGTTCGACGGTCAGCGTGACCGGACCGCGAAGCACCCAGTTATCGACGTGGATGGCGAACGGCGCGACCGGAACGACGGAGAGGACGTCCGACCCCTGTTGGACGACCGGCCCGCCCGCATCGTGTGCGTAGCCCTGACTGCCGACGGGGGTGGCGACGACTACGGCATCGGCCCTGAACTGGGACACCTGTTCGTCCTCGATTCGGACGCCGTATTCGGAGATCCGAACTGGCTCGCTCGTTACGAGCGTCGTATCGAACAGCGCCCGTGCGACGTGCTCGCCGTCGACCGTGATCGAGAGCAGGGGTCGGTCCACCGTCGTCCACTGCTCCGCGAGGAGGTCGTCGATTGCAGCCTCGATGTCCGAGGGGGAAACGCTCTCCACGCCCGCACCGGAATCGACGGGCAGGACTGGGACCGACACGCCCGAACGGACGAGGTCGGTGACCGCGTGCTCGCCGTCCGCGACGACGACGGTCGGCCCAGCGTCGATGACGGATCGGGCGTCGTCGCTCGCGGTTCGTTCCGGTTCGTCACCGAGCGCGTCGTCGATGCGGTCCGCGAACGAGTCTCGACCGGTGACGATTCCTACGTGCATTTCGGCCTCCCTCGGCCGTGGTCGCGTCGGAGATTCATTACCTAAAGAGTCTCACTCCGACCTGAAAAGGATACCGCGCTCGTCCCCCGAGAAAGGGGCAAAAACGAACGACGGGTCAGTCATCGTACGATCTGTCGTCGTACGGTCAGTCGTCGTACGGCCAGTCGCCGATGATCTTCATCCCTGCGGCCTGGTCCTCTGCTTCGAGTGCGTCGGCGATTTCCCGGGGGTCCTTGTGCTCGACTTCGTAGTCGTCGCTGGCGAGGTGTACCGCGAGGTCCGTCAGGAGGATGGCTTGCTCGCGGAGGTCGCGGACTTCGAGTTTGTCCAGCGTGTCCGCGAAGGTGTGACCCCAGCCACGGCCCTCGTCGCCCGTTTCGCTGCCGACGTGATAGCCCGGCACGCCCCACTGGACGAACGGCCAGTGGTCGCTGTGCGGTCCCTGGTGGGGAATCGTGCTGATGGGGTGGCCGTACTCATCCGCGACTTCGTGAGCGGCGTCGTCCAGCGCGTCGAACCCGTGGGTGGTGAACGTGAGCGTCCGACCGCGACCGACGCCGTCGTTGTTCAGGATGGCTTTGATGCCGTCGAAATCGGTTTCGCTCGCCATGTGGGCCGACCCGTCGAGACCGACTTCCTCGGCACCGAAGGCGACGAAGTGGACCTTCGTGTCGAGTTCGTCTTCGCGCTCGGCGAGCGCGCGGGCTATCTCGACGACCATCGCGGTTCCCGCGCCGTTGTCCATCGCTCCCTCCGCGATGTCGTGAGCGTCGATGTGGCTGGTGACGAGTACTTCCTGTTCGGTGTCCGGACCCAACTCGGCGTGGACGTTCTGGCTGGTCGCGTCGTAAATCTCGGCATCGACGTCGACCGTCACCTCGTCACCGTCCCAACGGCGAGCGAGTCGCGTCCCGACCTCTTTTGAGACGCCGACAGCGGGGATGTCGCCGATGGGGTCCTCCTCGGTGCCGACGCTGCCGGTCGGCGGGAGACAGCCCTCGACGTGGTTTCGGAAGACGAAGGCGGCCGCCCCACCGTCGACGGCGTAGTAGTACTTTTCCCGGCGGTGGATGAACCGGTCGAAATAACTCGGCACGTTCGAGGCGACCATGACGACCTTCCCCTCGATGTCGTGTTTCTCGAAGTCGGACGGGAGACCGTATCCCAGGTCGATCAGTTCACCGCTCGCGGATCCGGCGGGACTGCGCGGGAGGGCGATGCTCTCCTGTGTCGTGTCGCCCGCCGTAATCGAACTCGTCCCCCGTGTCCACCCCTGCACGTCGAACTCGGCCAGGCGGGCGTTCCGTGCGCCGACGTCGGTGAGCGTATCGCGGGTCACTTCGGCGGCTTCCCGTTCGCCGTCGCTGCCGGTCATCCGATCACCGATATCGACTATCGTTTCGAGAAAATTCCATCCTGCATCGCTCGTGAACGTCCGTCCGATCCACTGTGACATACGCTTCCACATATCGTAGCGGTAGCCTAAATGTTTCGAAACGTAATATCCCAACGAATCGTTAGTTATCAGCGTGGAACCGGCAATATTTTCGGTGATTTATAATCAAGGTACTTAAGGTGACTGAATATCTTCTTCGATATTCCTTCTATGGCGATGTTTTATAACGAATGATGCCGATTGACCGATAGACAGTCGGTGATTCTACGATATGGCTTCACAAGTTCCGGATATGGCGCGCGTGGTTGGACTCGACGGCAACGTCGATGGGGACGTGGACCTCTCCTCGACGGACGTGGAGAGCATGTACCGGTTACAGGTACTCGCCCGGACGTTCGACCAGAAAGCCGTCTCGCTCCACCGGCAGGGGCGAATCGGAACCTACGCGCCCTTGCAGGGACAGGAAGCGGCCCAAGTCGGTGCGGCCTACGCGCTGTCACCGGACGATTATTGTTTCCCGACCTACCGCGACCACGGCATCTACATCACCCGCGGCCACGCGATGCGAGACATCCTCCTGCACCTTTCGGGGGCGGGAAACTACGTGGACCGCGAGGATGCCGAAGGACTGCGGACGTTCCCGCCGACGATTCCCATCGCCACCCAACTGCCCCACGCCGTCGGCGTCGGCATGGGCGCGAGTTATAAAGACGACGACTGCGCCGTGCTGGCGAGTTTCGGAGACGGAGCGACGAGCGAAGGTGACTTCCACGAGGCGATGAACTTCGCAGGTGTGTTCGAGACCCCCACCGTCTTCTTCTGCCAGAACAACCAGTGGGCGATTTCGGTGCCGCGCGAGCGCCAGACCGCGAGCGCGACCATCGCCCAGAAGGCAGGGGCCTACGGCTTCGAAGGCGTCCGCGTGGACGGCAACGACGTGCTCGCGGTCTATCGAACCGTCTCCGACGCACTCGAACGCGCAAAGGCGGGCGAACCGATACTCGTCGAGGCCGTCACGTACCGACAGGGTGCCCACACGACGACGGACGACCCGACGAAGTACCGCGACGAGGCCGAGGTCGAAGAATGGGCGGAGAAGGACCCGCTCGTTCGCACCCGCGAGTATCTCGAAAGCGAACACGGATGGACGGACGAGGACGAGGAGTCGCTTCGGGAGGAGGCGAAGGCACAGGTCGCGGAGGCCGTCGAAGCGGCCGAAGCACACGACGGCTACGACGTGGACGCCATCTTCGACCACGTCTACGCGAGCGAACACCCTCGGCATCCGCGTCAGCGTGACGCCGTTCCCGAGAATCCCGACGTGGACCGATAACCGCTGTCTCGATTCCCACCACGGTCGCCAGCAACGTTATGTGTCGTGCTGTGGTAGCCGAGACGGGGATTTCCGATGGAACGTCACGAACGCGGACCGGGGGAGTACGGCGCCGAGACAGAGAAACTGGCCGATATCGCCGAGATGAAAATCACAGAGCCGACGCTGACGTGGCTCGAAGTTTCACATCCACAACAACCGATTCCGCTCGGGCAAAACGACCGGGTTATCGACAGCCGATTCAACGAGCAACAGGACGTCTGGGAAGTGTTACTGATCGCACTTCCCGATGAAAACGAGGAGTAGTTACAGCATATCCTTCTGTTTCATCCCCTCGATGAGGTCATCGACGAGTTCGTCGACGGTATCGTAGGGGAAATCCTGCGCGTCGTTCATCTTCGTCGCCAGTTCCATCGCGGTCAGACTGGTGTCGCCCGCTTCGAAACGCGTACCGGGTCCGTTCGGGAGCGCCGGAACGAGTTCCATCGGGTTGCTGACCGGGTAATCCGCGCCTTCGAATGCGTCGTGAAACTGCTGTCGGAATTCCGCTTCTTTGTCGGCCATGTCACTCCTTGTGTGGGTAATCGGCAAAAACGTTCCGGAACCACAATACACAAGTTGTGAGTTTATTCACCGCTTCAGGGAGGTTTATACTCCGATACGCGAGAGATTCGGTATGGCATTCGATTTCGATTTCGACTTGTTATGCGAACTGACGGAGACGAACGGGGCGGCGGGATACGAGGACCGGATCCGCGAAATCGTTCGACGGGAAATGGAACCCGAAGTGGACGAACTCTACACCGATGCGATGGGGAACGTCATCGGAACCATCGAGGGGACGGGGGACTACGAAGTCGCCGTCGCGGCACACATGGACGAGATCGGGTTCATGGTTCGCTACGTGGACGACGACGGGTTCGTCTCACTGGACGCGCTCGGCGGGTGGGACCCCCGTGTTCTGCGAGCACAGCGCGTCACCGTCCACACGGACGACGAGGACCTGACGGGCGTCATCGGGTCGGTACCGCCGCATCTCCTGGACGGCGACGAAGGAGAGGAGGACGTCGAGGATATCTACGTCGACCTCGGCCTCCCGGCCGACGAGGCCGACGAACGCGTCTCCGTAGGCGACATCGTCACGATGGAACAGACGACGACGAAAGTCGGTAACAACGTCTCCGGCAAGGCACTGGACGACCGCATCTGTCTGTTCTCCATGCTGGAGGCGGCGAAACGCATCGAGAACCCGGACGCGACCATCCACTTCTGTGCGACCGTTCAGGAGGAAGTGGGCCTTCGTGGTGCGACCGCGCTCGGTGTCGACGTCGACCCCGACCTCGCAGTCGGCCGACGTGACCGTCGCGAACGACTTTCCGGCGGTGAGTAAGAAGCGGGATTACGTGACTCGTCTCGGGGACGGCACCGCGATAAAGCTCAAGGATGGCAGCGTCGTCACGACGCCGAAAGTACACAAACGAATGCGCTCGGTGGCGGAATCGGAGGACATCCCATACCAACTCGAAGTGCTCCCGTCGGGCGGGACGGACACCGCCGGGTTCCAGAACACCTACGGCGCGAAGCCAGTCGGCGCGATCTCGATTCCGACCCGATATCTCCACACCGTCACCGAGAGCGCCAACGGCGACGACGTGTCGGCGACCATCGACCTGCTCACCGCCTTCCTCGAAACCGAGGACGGCGAGCACGACTACTCGTTGTAGTCTCCCAACTATCGGCCGCCCCGAACGCCGTCACTCCGCGTCGTCCGGCGTATCGAAGTCGTGGAACGCACGCCCCTTTTCGGTGCTCAAGATATCCAATCCGGCGGCCGCACCGCCGCCCACCGAGATCGCCGCCTGAATCTTGTCCGAACGGGCGGTCCACCCGGCGGCGTAGGCGTTTTCGACCGTCGTTGCGCTATCCGAATCGGTTTTCACCGTACCGTTGTCGTTCAACTCACAGCCGAGCGCCTCGGCCATGTCCCGTGATTGTCCGGTCGTGAAGACGACGTAGGTCGCATCGTACTCGCCGTTCTCCGTCGTCACGGTGAACCCGTCGTCCGACTCTTCAACGTTCGTTACCTCCTCACCCTGTTTTCGTTCGGCACCCTGTTCGTCCACCTGTTCGCGAGCGATTCCCAGAAACTCGTCCCCCCCGATGCTCTTGATTCCGAGGTAGTTGAACAGGTGCGCCGCGTGCATCGCGGTTCCGTCCGTGTCGAACACGACCGTATCGAGTCCGTTCTTCGCGGTGAACAGCGCCGCGCTCAGACCGGCAGGACCGCCGCCGATGACAGCTACGTCTGACATGTGACGTCAGTTACCACGCTGACGTGCATAAACCTCATCGCTCCAGCAAGTGCTTCGTCTTCGCGTGCCGATACAGGAACATGGGCTCGAAGCCGACCTTCGCGAGCGGGCTTCCCGCCTCGCCGAGCGCTGGAAACCGATACTCCACCCTGTCACGGACGAGCGTCTGCCTCTGGTCACCCGCGTAGAACTGATGTGTGTGTTTCCACTCGGGAAACGGCCCATCGGACATCTCGTCCCGAAACATCGCCGCGTAATTCTCCTCTTCGCGCTCGACGATGATCGAAGTCCAGCGCTGACGTGGACCGACGCCGAAGGGGCGAAGCGACATGCGGATTTGGGTTCCCGCCTCCAGCACGTCCGGGTTTGCCTCGCCGTCCGGACCACGAACCCCCTCCACTCGAAGGTTCATCCACTCGGGCGTGAGCGCCTCCAAGCCGTCCGTGGTCGAGTAAAACCGCCACACGTCCTCGAACGGCGCATCGACCCACACTTCCCGCTGATAGATAGCCATTGCCGATAGTTCCCGCTCTCCGGTAAAAATGCTTGTGCGTAACCAGTAAGAGCGCGTTATCGCCGTCATAGGGAGTTTTATAATCGCGAGAGACGGCAACTGAGCATGGTCGATATTCGACTCGTCGAACCGACCGACGCCGAGGCGATCACCGACATTTACGCCCCCATCGTCCGCGAAACGGTCATCTCCTTCGAACGGACGCCACCCGACGAAGCGGAGATCGAAAATCGGATCGAAGCCACCCTTCCGGCGTACCCGTGGTTGGTCTGTGTCCACGACGACGAACTCCTCGGGTACGCCTACGCGAGTCCCCATCGATCTCGGGAGTCCTACCAGTGGTCGGTGGACGTTTCGGTGTACGTTCGTTCCGACCACCATCGGTCGGGTATCGGACGGGGACTCTACGAATCGCTGTTCACACTCCTTCGGGAACAGGGGTATTACAACGCCTACGCCGGAATCGCGCTCCCGAATCCGGCCAGCGTCGGTCTGCACGAGTCTCTGGGATTCGAGCAGGTCGGGACGTATAGAGACGTCGGCTACAAGGACGGTTCGTGGCGGAGTGTCGGCTGGTGGCACTTACGACTCGTCGAAGAAACCGATGGAGACAAGGCCGAACCGACACCGCCGCGCTCGCTGTCCGCACTCGACGGGAGCGTCAGGGACGATGCGGTAGGACTCGGCCGCGGATCGATACGGCTCTCGTGAGACGCACTCGGAAGACTACTTGAGACGTTCTTGAAGAAACGACGGATGGGCCGCGGTGACGCCGTCGATGGTGAGAATGTCGTCACTGATGACGGTGCCGACCGCGCCGCCGTTCGGTGCGCGAACTTCGGCCATCAGCATGTGGTCGCCGCTACACGTGTAGAGGGTGTCGATATCGTCCAGATTTTGGAGCGCCCGCGTCGCTTCGACGTACCGTTCACTTTCGACATCGATGCCCACGAGCGCGATGCTCTGACTGGACAGCTTCTTCGGGTCGATCTCGGCGGAATAGCCGACGATAACGCCTTCCTCTTCGAGCTTTTCGATGTACTTTCGAACCGTTGGCTTCGAAACACCAGCGCGATTCGCGATTTCCGAGTACGACGCCTGTGCATCGTCCTCTAAGACGTGGAGGATACGGTCTTCGGTCGATTCCGTACTCATGATACCAGGATGTTTCCCGCACAGGAAAAAATACCTTGCGAAGTGAAAAACACATTGGCGGCCACGAAAAGGTTGTTCGAACCGACGAGAACGGCGAAACGAGATTACTTGTGGCGGTCGAGCAGGTCGTAGCTCCGTTCCCACTCGTAATCGTCGTCGAAGTACCGCTCGGCGAGCGGCGATTCCGGCATGTCGCCGGTCGACTGTTTCTCCTGCTGGTAGGAGGGTCGCTCGTCGTTCACGTAGAAGCGCCCGGTGAGGACTTTGCCCTCGTAGAGCGTCCTCGGTGTCGTGCGCCATCTGCATCGCTTCACGACGGTCGTGAACGTCGAAGTCGTAGTCGTCGCTGTCCTGCACGTCGATGTACGGGACGTACTGCTTTGCGTCCTTGTTCCACGTCGGGCACTGCGTGAGGAAGTCCACGTGTGCGAACCCGTCGTGTTCCATCGCCTCGGTGAGGATTTCCTTCGCCTGGTTCGGGTTGACCGCCGCCGTTCGGGCGACGTACGTCGCACCCGAGGTGATCGAGAGCGAGAGCGGTCGAATCGGACTCTTCGCGCTCCCTTTCGGTTGGGTCTTCGACTTGTGTCCCTTCGGCGACGTGGGCGAGGTCTGCCCCTTCGTCAGTCCGAAGATCTCGTTGTCGAAGACGATGTAGGTCATGTCGTGGTTCTCACGAGCCGTGTGCATGAAGTGGTTCCCGCCGATTCCGTAGCCGTCACCGTCACCGCCAGCGGCGATGACTTCGAGGTCGGGGTTTGCCATCTTGGCCGCGCGTGCGACCGGTAGGGAGCGCCCGTGGATGGAGTGGAAGCCGTAGCTCTGGAAGTAGCTCGATAGCTTCCCGGAACAGCCGATACCGGTGACGAGGAGCGTCTCGTCCGGCGTGCGGCCGACCTCGGGCATCGCCTGTTTCAGCGCCTTGAGGACGCCGAAGTCACCACAGCCCGGACACCACGTCGCCTGTGGTTCGAGGCTGGGCGTGAACTCGTTCACGTCGATGTCTCGTTCTTCGTCGATTGCGTTGAATACACTCATTTTCAGTCACCCGTTGCGGATTCGATGCGCGTGTTGTGCGCTGGGTTGGCGTCGCCGTCGATTCGTGCTTCGAAGCCGTCAACGACTTCCGAAGGCTCGAACGGGTTGCCGTCGTATTTCAGCAGGCTGAACAGCTTATCGCCGTGCTTGCCGGTCGCGCCTGGATGTGTCGGCGGAACTGTGCCGTGGCGTTCATCTCGACGACGAGCACCTCGTCGACGTCTTCGAGGAAGGCGTTGACCTCCTTCTTCGGGAACGGCACCATGTCGCTGACGTTCATCGTCTTGACCGAGTGGCCGTCCTCGTTCAGCATTTCGACGCCCTCTTCGACGGCACCCTTCATGCTACCGAAGCTGAGGATGGCGTAGTCGGCGTCCTCGTCGCCGTAGACGGTCTGGTGGGACTCGTCCATGTCGTCGAGTTCCTCGCGGATGGCCGCGAGTTTCTCCATACGACGGTCCATCTGCGTGACACGGTTGTCCGGGTCCTCACTGATGTGACCGGCTTCGTTGTGCTCGTTACCCGAGGCGAGGAAGTTGCCGCCCTTCTGTCCCGGCAGGGACCGCGGACTGACGCCGTTCTCGCCGTCGTAGCGGTAGCGCTTGAATCGACCGGCGAGGCGTTCTCCCTGCTCGATTTCCTCTTCCGTAACGACTTCGCCGATGTCCGGGTTCGGATCACGGTCGAACGTCGATTCCGGAACGGTTTCGTGACCGCCGGAGAGCTTCTGGTCGTAGAGGATGATGCTCGGAAGCTGGTAGTTGTACGCGAGTTCGAACGCCTTTCGCGTCTGGATGTACGATTCGCGTGCGTCACCCGGCGCGAACACGACGCGGTTCGAGTCTCCCTGACTCGTGTACAGGACGTGTTCGAGGTCGCCCTGTTCGGGTTTCGTCGGCATCCCGGTCGATGGACCGGCACGCATCGATTCGACCAACACGAGGGGCGTCTCGTTGATTTCGGCGAGACCCAGCGGTTCGGACATCAGTGCGAACCCACCGCCGGACGACCCGCTCATCGCCTTTGCGCCCGCGTGGCTCGCACCGATTGCGAGCGCCGCGGCGGCGATCTCGTCCTCGACCTGCTCGGAAATCCCGCCGAGGTCGGGGAGATGTTGGGTCATGATGGTGAACACGTCCGTCCACGGTGTCATCGGGTATCCGGAGATGAACCGGCATCCCTCGTCGATGGCACCGTAGGCGATACCGTGGCTGCCCGAGATGAGCACCTTGTCGTCGTCGTAGTCGCTCTCGGGGAGCGTGACGCCGACGTCCGTGTCGTAGTTCTCGTTGAGGTCCTCGTAGGCCGCACGGAGGACTTCGAGGTTCGGTTCGAGGATTTTCTCCGGCATGGCCTCGGCCATCAGGTCTTCGATGATGTCGAGTTCCATCCCGATGATGGCGCAGGTCGCGCCGACACCGGCCGTGTTTCGCATGATCTCACGACCGTACTCCTTGGCGAGTCCGCGGAGGTCCAGATCGAAGACGTGCCAGTTGTTCTCCTCGACACGTGCATCGAAGTCCGGAATGTCGTCGGTGTCGAGCAAGCCGGAGTCGTAAATGATGACTCCACCCTCGCGGAGTTCGTCCAAGTTCTCCGTCAGGGGCTTGATTTCCTCGTTACCGTAGTATGCTTCTTCCTGTGGGTTCCGCGCGAAACTGTCTCCGAGCGCGAGGAGGAAGTTGTAATTGTCCCCGCGCGATTTGACTTCGTGGTCCGCCGCGCGAATCTCCACGTAGGTGTGGCCGCCGCGAATGCGCGACGGATAGTGTCGGTGCGTGAATACGTGTAACCCTGCTCGCATGAGGGCTTTTGCGAAGTTCTGACTCGTCGAGTCGATCCCGTCACCGGAACCGCCTGCGATTCGCCAGATGAGTTCGTCATCCGTCATAATTGAAACTCCATGGCCTCCCGGGCCTGGTGGATAAGAATTGTATCGCATGCTGGTAAAGCCTTTGCCATAGATTGGCAAGGAACTTTTGTGATAGATGGCGTCTACCGGCTGATTTCACCGTTTCTCCTAGAATAAACTTCCTATTTAGTAATGGTTATTTAAATAGCAATAAATGAACGCGAAGGTTATCTCAGTCTCGTTACAAAGTCGCCAAACCTATTAATAGTTTAATATAATATGAGATATAAATCAAATAGCTTTTTAAAGCAAAGGGACACAAAACTCGCAGAATTGCATGAACCGAGTCGTCACGAGTATTTCAGTAGTACTCCTCCTCACGACAGTATTTTTCCCGGCGATAGCGGCGGCAAACGAACCGCCGCTCGCTGACGCTGGACTCGACCAGCACGTCGCGCGCGGAAGCACAGTCCTCCTCGATGCCTCCGGATCACACGACCCGGACAGCCACATCGAGCGATACGAGTGGTCGATACGAACCCCGGACGGGCGAACGATCACGCCGAACTGTCGAACGTGTCCGCAGACCCGGTTTCACCCGAACGAAGTCGGACGATACGCGGTTTCCCTGACGGTTACCGACGAGGACGGGACGAGCAGTCACGACACGTTGTACGTAACCGTCGCTCCGGGAGACGGTCCGTCTGTCGACGTGTCCGGCCCAGAAAACCCACACGTCGGCGAACAGTCGGTGTACTCCGTAACCGTCAATGCCGGTGCGGCACCCCTCAACCACGTCGTGTGGTCGCTTGACGGAAAAACGGTCGCCACGGACTCCCTTTCTGGCGGCAACGATGCCGAAACCCTCACACGAACGTTTTCGAACGCAGGAACGCGGACCGTCACGGCGACGGCCTACGATACGGACGGTCAAACCGACACTGACACGCTGCGTATCTCCGTCCAAGCGAATCGTGCCCCATCAGTACCACGAGATACACTCGCGAATCGGTTCTCACCCACGATTTCCGGGGACGAATTGGTCACCGGTACTACACCGCTCCGAGGAACCTACAGCATCCAATCCACGGCTACGTCGTCGCAGGTACGCTCCATCACGTGGTTCGGTGACGGTGCACAGACCGGTAACGGTCGGGCACTGGCGGCGAAATGGAAACCCGGCGACCATTCGTTGTATGCTCTCGTCACCTATTCGGATGGTTCCCGCAACATCGCACGCTTTTCGGGTGGAACAACGACCGTCACAGCCGATCCAAAACCGACCGTCAAGTTACCCTCTTTCGATACCTTCGGGTCCGTCTCCGGCAGTGCGTATGCGACTGATGCGTATGCGAACTTGAAGTCAGTTCACGTCAAACTCGGCGGCAAGGAAATCGGACGCACGAAAATGGACGCCACCACACCCGGTGGGATGCAGCGCCACCGGACGGTGTCGTTCGACTCGAAGGATTTCAAGCCCGGTGAGAAGTATACGCTCACCGTCTCCGCAGTTGACACACGCGGGCAGACAACGACGCTCACGCGGACGATAACCCCCTCGAAAATGCCGGAGATCGTTCAATCCGGATTCGTCAACAACGACGTGGATTCGTATAATACGCGAATCGATCCGAAACGATATATTGCACATCACGTAACGAAGATCAAATTGAACGGAGTGGATCCTAGTAGCGTACAAATAGCAGACTCAAATGTGAATCCAGATATCCATGATCTATCTAAGAGCAGAAGCACAGATGAAGGGGTATTGGTTGTTAAGGAAGATATTGCAGGCAATCATCCTGGCAAATACAATATTAACTCCAGATATTTTGTTTTGAATGATAAAAGGGAGCAGATGAGTGAAAAGCTCCATAGCAAATCTACGCTACACGTGACTCCTTCTCCTCCAGAAATCCGGTTGGACGTCACCAACGATGGCACAAATGGCTACAGGGCAATTAACTGGGGTATTGTTGTAGACGCGAGCGGTTCGTTTGACCCAGACCATACAAAATTGAGATATGTCTGGATGAAAGGTGCTCAACCAATCACTGCAGACAATAAAACAGCAAAATTTTCATCAGTCAGTTTTGCAGAATTGAAGATTAAGGATCGATATGGCCTAACGGCGAAAAAGAAGTTCAATTATCTCAATGATTATGTTCCAAATGTTCAATCGGTTAAGGAACTCTCAAACGGTCCTTACAAACCGAACGATACAGTCAGACTTCGAGTGACTACAAATGGATTCCAATTCAGTAAGAACAGATACCAATATAATTACCATTTGGGCATCGATGTTAAGGGCGCATCTGGTTCCGTTGTAGATTGGAAAAAGCATGGAGTAAAGGACAAGAATAAAACTATCAACCAGAAGAGTGGAGAAGTTCGAATGTATACCGGAATCGTGGAAATTCCTGCCTCGGAGTTGTTCCAGACGAACGGGCAAGCGAAAATCCGAGTATACAACGAAAACAAGCCGGAGACGTACAAGGAGGTGGATATTCCCGACGTCACAGTGTACAGAAACTATGGGAAACGATGGACGAATCCCAGAATCAAGGACACGAGCTACTTGGTGAACCAACCAATTTACGACTGGAAGACAACCAAATCACCGACGGAACGTGACCAGTATCTCTCGAACGGATATTCCGTGGATGAGAAAACGCGGGACGGATTCGAGTATGCGATTCAAAAGCGGACGAAGGTTGCGGATGCTAAATACAAAGACGTCGATCGAAGCTTCTCGACCAAGCTACAACAGTCCGCATTTCTCCAAGTACACCCGGACTGGTGGTCCAACGGTCGGACGGCGAAAAAACGGACGTACACGACGACGGAACACGAGTGGCGTGACTCGAAATCCGGAAAAGGGACGTTCACGGGTGACACTCGGCGGGTGCAGACGTCTCCGGCACAGTATCGGATGCTGAACCAGTACGCACACAGACACGACGTGCAGAAAACAGGGACGAAAACGGTGAGAAAGCGGAAAACTGTCACCGTGACCAAAACGGGGACAAAATACGTCATGCAGTGTAGCCGGTATGGTATCTGCATGGAAGTGCCGAAGCAGTACACCTACACGGATACGGTCACCAGAACGTACACGACGACCGAGTACTACACGTATACCGTCACCGAGACGGATTATTACTGGTCGTACCAGAAGTTCCACTACGACGATTGGGCGACTGGGAAGCAGAAACGACGAAAAGTCGAGGATGCTCAATACGAGACGCAGTATTATTACGAATACAAGGAGCAGCACACGGACGTCGACTACACCTACGACGTCCAAACGAGGAAGAAAGTTCAGGATGCGCAGTACGAGTGGCAAGATAAACTGACGACGACGAAATTGGACCTTGCAATGTCGTACTCCCAACTCGATGGTTGGCGAATCGGGGAGGCACAGCCAAACGTACGGTGGGACCTGAAGAAACAGACTGGATCGAAAACGACGACTTCAGATGTTCACCTAGAGGGCGATACCGTCCTCAAGACGTACGTTACCGCAAAAGTAGATGTCGTTCAGCAGTACGTCACTCAGGATAGCAAAATCAAGAACGAATCTGTCGGTAGCAAGATCGTCCACGAGTCGTATCACAAGTTTGTAACAAAATATAAGATTAGGAAACTACTCAAATCACGACACAAAAAAGAGGGTGATACAGACGACAAAGGATTGCACTACACGAAGTAACACATTACTTTTATATATTATAAAACATCAACTCGGGGGTATGGAACGGAAAAAACGTCTGATTTGGATTATAGTTTTAGTTTTGGCAGCGACTGTTGTTTCGAGTGGGAGCGCTAGCTCAACTTCTTCCTCCAATTGTCCTGTTTCTACAGAGGGAAATGATCGAGTTATTCACTCATCACGGGGTGCATGTATCAAAATAAATCATTCTAAGAACCATCTTCACATGGACATATATAATCCTACATCAGAATACCTGATCGACTCTGGTTATATCGTTCTCGTGGATGATACTCGGTTTCAAAGGGAATTCTTTGATCTCAAACCTGGAGAGCATGTCGAACGAAATATGGACTTCACAAAGGCGTTAGACGTTATTAAGGACAACCACTCAATAACCATTTCAACATATGGTAACCTGACAACTTACAACTTCACCGAGAAAATAAATGCCTCTGCTACAACTAAAATTCCAACCCCTTATATCGCGAACGTCACGGTGGCTGATGGAACCATCGACGGGAAGCCATCATCTGTCGCGTACGTCACCATAGTCAACCCATCCATGCGTCGATATTCCACGAAATTGTTCGTCCACACGCTCGGTACGGACGGTAGTTTCTATGCGCCATCCCCGCAACCCCATAACTCTACTCGGATCAAAGTCGAATTACTCGACAAAGAAGACACGAAGATAGCGGGGGAGGCACGCCTCTACACGGGCAACCTGACGAAGAAGGGCGGTGGGATAGATCAAGTCGGATTCGCTGGGAAGGCTGGCGAGGAAACCAAGCAGTGGAACGAATCGTTCCAACCCGTTCGCCCGACGTGGATGAGCAACCACTACCATTACACGAACGACACGTACTCCCAGGGCCCCGCCGAGAAACTCAGTGGAAATCAGGACGTCGGAGGCATTCCGATCATCTACTTCACCCCTGCCCTGTTCATCGGACTACTGTTCGTCTGGCGGTGGCGCTGAGTGCCGAACGAGCCCCGGCTACTTTCCCTTGCCACCGGCGTCTTTCGTCCGGATGATCGTCCGCATATTGATGAAGATATCGCGCGGTGTCGTCTCCTCATCCGGGTCGAACAGGTCGCTCACGCGGTAGAGCATCGCGGCGACCAACTTGCTCTCGCTCGACTCACCGCGGATGTCGTCGGCGATGTCGCGAAGCGTTTCCATCCGCTTTTCGTCCGGTCCGAGTGACTCGGTTTCGCCTGCCATCGCTCACTCCTGTTGCTGTCGGCGGCGGTTGATGATGCCGACGTTGTTGGCGACGTTCTCGGTGAGGGTTCGGAAGGAGTCGCCGGTTTCGGTCTCGTCGTCGAGAACGATGGGGGTTCCTTCGTCGCCGCCGCTGCGGACGGAGGGGTCGAGCGGGATCGACCCGAGGAAGGGCATGTCGTGTTCTTCGGCGAACGCGGCACCGCCGCCGTGGCCGAAGATGTCGTGTTCGCTGCCGCAGTCCGGGCATTTGAACGTGCTCATGTTCTCGGCGATGCCGAGGACGGCCGTGTCGTGCTTGCCGAACATCTGGAGTCCTTTGTTCGCGTCGTCGAGTGCGACTTGCTGAGGAGTCGTGACGATGACGGCACCGGTGACGGGGACGCTCTGGAGAAGGGTGAGCTGTGTGTCACCGGTTCCGGGCGGCAGGTCGACGACCATGTAGTCGAGTTCTCCCCATTCGACGTCCTCCCAGAGTTGCGTGAGCACCTTGTGGACCATCGGGCCGCGCCAGATGACGGGGTCGTCCTTGCCGGTGAGGAAGGCCATGCTCATCAGTTTCACGCCGAACTTCACCGGCGGGACGAGTTTCTGTTCCTCGGTCGCTCGTGGTCGCTCGGTGGCATCGACCATTCGGGGGACGTTCGGGCCGTACACGTCGGCGTCGAAGAGGCCGACGCGTGCGCCGAGTTTCGCCAGTCCTGCGGCGAGGTTGACTGCGACGGTGCTCTTGCCGACGCCACCCTTTCCGGAAGCGACTGCGATGACGTTTTTGACGCCGGGAAGGACCTGTTCTTCGGGGGAGAGTTCGGTATCGACACGAGCGGAGAGTTCGGCCTCTAGCCCCTCATCGGCGAGCGCCTCGCGGACGCGGTTTGCGATTTCGGACTCGTGCGGTGCATAGGGCGCGCCGAGCGCGAGCGAAATCTGTGCGATACCGTCCTCGACGGTGATATCGTTGACGAGACCGAGGGAGACGATATCCTCGCCGAGGTCCGGGTCCTGAACCGTTCGGAGAATCTCTCGAACGTCTGTTTCATCCATGTGATGACGATAGGGTACGATATGTCGATAAGACTTGTGAACCCGATGGTGCCCTCGTGGCTGGTGACAGTAAAACGAACGGTTAGTGGCTGATTTCCGCTAGTCTTTCAGCGGTTGGTAACCACATTCGATTACGTTTCGGGTACACCCGCCCACGACTTTAAGAATACTCGGGCCAAAAAGTGAGTGATGCTCGAAGATTCGTTCGGGCGTGAAGTCACGGGGGTACGTGTTTCACTGACCGACCGGTGTAATTTCGATTGCGTTTACTGCCACAACGAGGGGCTGGGCGATACTCGTGGTCCGATGGAACCGGGCGACGACGAGATGAGTACCGACGACGTGATTCGATTTCTGGAAGTCGCCCGCGAGTTCGGTGTCGGGAAGGTGAAGTTCACCGGAGGTGAGCCGATGCTCCGGGAAGATTTAGAAGAGATCATTCGGCGGACTCCAGACGAGATGGAAACCTCGCTCACGACGAACGGGACGTTTCTCCCGGGACGGGCCGAGGAACTCCGCGAGGCGGGATTATCCCGGGTGAACGTGTCACAGGACGCACTCGACCCGAAAGCGTTCGCCGAGGTGACCAACAGCGGCGCATACGACAAAGTGCTCGAAGGCGTCGAAGCGGCGCTCGACGCGGGACTCGACCCGGTAAAACTCAATATGGTCGTGTTCGAGGCGACGGCGGGCTACGTTCCCAAGATGGTCGAGCACGTCGCGGAAAACGACGGACTGCAGTTACAACTCATCGAGTACATGCCCGAGTTGACGGGAAATCCCGAGTGGGCCATCGACATCCAGCGAGTGCACGATTGGCTCGAAGAGCAGGCCGACGAAGTCGAAATCCGAGAGATGCACGGACGGAGACGGTACTGGGTCGGAGAGGGGATGGTGGAAATCGTGGACCCTGTCGAGAACCCAAGCTTCTGTGCGAATTGTCATCGCGTGCGCGTCACGCACGAAGGATTCCTCAAAGGGTGTCTGAACCGTAACGACGACCTCCGACCGATGGGAGAGATGACGAAACCGGAAATTCGAACGGCGTTCCGTGAGACCGTCGCAAACCGGGTTCCCTACTACGGTGAGTACATGGTCCGGAACGACGACGGTGAGTGGGAAATAAACGACCGCTACATCGACGACCAGTACATCGACGCCTGATCCTGTTTTAGTCGTCGCTGATGATCCTGTTTTAGTCGTCGCTGATGATCCTGTTTTAGTCGTCGCTGATGATCCTGTTTTAGTTGTCACTGGTTTTTGTTCTTCGCGCACGCGTAGGGCGACAAGGTTGATGGTAGTTCCCTGCGGCGCTTCTCGTATGCGACGCCGGACACTACTCGCGAGGACGGGCACGCTTCTCGCCGGAAGTACACTGCTGTCGGTTGCCGCTAGCGGGGGTGGGCAGGCAACGCTCGACCCGACGTATCGTCTTCTCCTGGGAACGAAGTACGAGACGGGCGTGTTCGTGCGGGAAGGAGTACGCGATGGCCCAACGGTGTTGGTCGTCGGGGGTATCCACGGCGACGAACGGTGTGGGTATCGGGCCGCGAGCGAAATCGCCCGTTGGAAGATCGAACGGGGAAAACTGGTCGTCCTTCCGAAGGCGAACCGAGTGGCGATTCGAAAGAATCGGCGCGAAGGTGCACACGGGGACTTGAACCGACAGTTCCCGAGCGGTGAAGAGCCAAAGACGAAGTTGGCGCGAGCCATTTGGGGAGTGGTCGAACGACACGATCCGGAGATGGTGCTCGACCTGCACCGTTCACTCGGGATTTACAGCTATCACGAATCGTCGGTCGGACAGGTGATCTGGCCGACAGACGCCGACCCGGCACCCGAGTATGCAAAACGGACGGCGGAGCGGTTGAACGAGAACGTCGTCCCGTGGTACATGCCGTTTCACGAGTATCGTCGGGGCGGCGAACTCGACGGGTCGAGACCGATGCTCGTGCACAAAGTTGCGGGTGACCTCGGCAGACCGGGGTACATCGTCGAGACGACGAAGTTTCTGCTCGATTCGGATACGAGAGCGCGATGGGAGAAGACAGCAGCGACCGACCTGCTCTCTCGTCACGGCATCGAGCGGCGAGGAGGTCGATGAGCGTGAAACGGAGCCGAAATTCGTCCGTTCGACGAATACTCGCCGGGCGGGCGGTTTGGGGATGGTATCTCCTGTTAGTCGTTCCGCTGGTTCTCGGTGCGGTCGATGCCAAGTTGATGACACCCCTCGCGTTGCCGGGCTACTACGCGTTGACGTTGGGGAGTGCGTACGGAAGTCACCTGCTTCCGACGTTCGAACTGTGGGTGTTCTGGATACCGTTTTTCATCGGCGCGTATCTCGTCTCGGTGCCCCTTGCGGCGGTTTCACGTAGTGTTCGGAAGTCATTCGTTGCGTTTAAATAGTAACCCCCGATAGAATAGAGTGCAGACATCTGTAGGGGCGTGCGTCCCGAGTCCGGAAGGGCGAACATACACAAACGAGTGTGTCGAGGTAGCCTAGTCTGGCCCACGGCGCAGGGTTGCTAACTCTGTGGCGTCAAGCCTCGAGGGTTCGAATCCCTCCCTCGACGCTCCAATCAATCAACTATGAGTACCGAACAACCACAGGACGATGACGACGACCTTCGGTACTTCGTCCGCATCGGGCAAACAGACCTCGATGGGACGAAGTCCGTAGAGCGATCCCTCGCCGGAATGAACGGGATCGGTCGTCGCACGGCTCGAATTATCGCCGAGGAGGCGGACGTCGACCGAACAGCGACGTTCGGCCGCCTCGACGAGGACGACATCGAGAGTGTCGTCGAAGCCGTGGAAAACTACGCCGACGAGGTTCCTGAGTGGCTCACGAACCACCGCAAGGAATACTTCTCCGGCGAGACGACCCACGAAACTGGTAACGACCTGTCGATGGCCCGCCGTCGGGACCTCAACAGGATGCAGATGATCGACTCCTACAAAGGCGTCCGCCACAAGCGTGGACAGAAAGTTCGCGGTCAGCGAACGAAGTCCACGGGTCGTACCGAGGGTACGATCGGCGTGAACGTCGAGGAGATCAAGGAAGCGGCGGCCGAAGAAGCGGAGGCTGACGAATAATGTCGCTCCCCGGTGAGAACACCAAGTTCTACGAGACGCCGAACCACCCGTTCCAGGGCGAGCGTATCGCCGAGGAACGCGGTCTGATGGACCGTTACGGCCTGAAGAACAAGGAAGAGCTCTGGCGAGCACAGAGTGAGCTTCGTAACTACCGACGCGAGGCTCGTTCCCTGCTCGGCGACATCTCGGGCGACGAAGCCGACGAGAGCAGCGAGTTCCTGTCGCGACTGAAGCGACTCGGCATCCTCGGCGATGGCGACGAACTCGGCGACGTGCTGCTGCTCGACATCACCGACGTTCTTGAGCGCCGTCTCCAGACCGTCGCGTACCGAAAGGGTCTCGCTCACACGCCGAAACAGGCACGCCAATTCATCACGCACGGTCACGTCACGGTGAACGGTCAGCGCGTGTCGGTTCCCTCGGCCAAAGTCGAAATCGACGAGGAAGGCGACATCGCCTTCGACGAGCACAGCCCGCTTGCGGACGACCTTCACCCCGAACGTTCGGAGGGTAACGAATGAGCGACAACGACGACAAATGGGGCATCGCCCACGTACACGCATCGTTCAACAACACCATCATCACCATCACGGACCAGACCGGTGCCGAGACGATCGCGAAGTCGTCCGGTGGGACGGTCGTCAAGCAGAACCGTGATGAGTCCTCGCCGTACGCGGCCATGCAGATGGCCGAGACGGTTGCCGAAGAGGTCAAAGCGGCTGGCATCGACGGCCTGCACATTCGCGTGCGTGGCCCCGGTGGCAACCTGCAGCAGAACCCCGGTCCGGGTGCGCAGGCGACGATTCGCGCACTCGCACGAGCCGGTATCGAAATCGGACGTATCGAAGACGTAACACCGATTCCGCACGACGGTACCCGCGCACCGAAAGGTAGTGGATTCTAAACCATGACCGAAGACTTCGACGTAGAGTTCATCGACCGCGGTGAACGGAAATCGCGATTCCTCGTCCGCAACGTCACTCCGGCGTTCGCGAACGGGATTCGCCGAGCGATGATAGCGGACGTTCCGACGCTGTCCATCGATACGCTCCGAGTCATCGAGAACTCCTCGGTGATGTTCGACGAGCAAATCGGACTGCGACTCGGGCTCGTCCCGCTGACGACGCCACCCGGAGAGTTCGAGGAGGGCGACACGGTAACGCTCAGCCTCGACGTTTCGGGACCGGGAACCGCGTTCTCGGGCGACCTCATCAGTTCCGACGAGATGGTCCAGCCCGCCGACGAGAACGTCCCGATCATCGACCTGAAAGAGGGTCAACGACTCGAACTGGAAGCCGACGCGGTGATCGGTTCGGGTAAGGAACACACCAAACACCAAGGTGGCGTCGCGGTCGGCTATCGTCACCTGCAGCGCGTCGAAGTCGTCGGCGACCGGGACGAGTTCGAGGAGGAAGAGCCGCGAATCCTTCGCGGCGTCATCGAAGACGATGGCGAACTCGTTCCGACGGAGGCGTTCGACCACGACCTCACACAGCGGTTCCCCGGTAAGGAAGTCGAGGTCATCGACGTACCGAACGCGTTCGTGTTCCACGTCGAAAGTGACGGCTCGTTCACCGTCGAAGAACTGGTGACACAGGCCGTCGATTCGCTCACGGAACGTGCGGACGAACTCGAACAGGCAATTCAACTATAACCATGACCGGCCCTTACAACCTCCCTGACGTGTCCGCCGATTCGACCGGGAGTGTCAACTCCCGGGTTCGACGGGCTCGCGGACGCTTCCCGTCCGCGGAAATCGAGGCACGAAATGCCTCGACAATCGAAAGTGGTTTTAAGGGCCACGGACAACACTGTGTTGCCCGCGAGGGTACGCACGTGTTCTTAGCGTGCAGGGATAGCCAAGTCTGGCCAACGGCGCAGCGTTCAGGGCGCTGTCTCGTAGGAGTCCGCAGGTTCAAATCCTGCTCCCTGCATCCGTTCTCTGTACTGGAGGAAGTAGCATGAGTAAAACTAATCCGAGGCTCAGTAGTCTCATCGCCGAACTCAAGTCGGTGTCCCGTGATTCGGGAGCCGACGTGTGGACCGACGTTGCAGCACGCCTCGAGAAACCACGGAGTACGCACGCAGAGGTCAACCTCGGCCGCATCGAGCGGTACGCGGAGGAAGAGGAGACCGTCATCGTACCCGGTAAGGTTCTCGGTAGCGGCGTCCTGCAGAAGAACGTCACTGTTGCTGCGGTCGACTTCTCGTCGACTGCGGAGACGAAGATTCAGCAGGCAAACGGCGAACCGATCCAACTCGAACAGGCAATCGAACAAAATCCCAGCGGTTCCAACGTCCGGGTGATTCGATGAGTATCGCAGAATTCGACGCAGATGTCGTCGTCGACGCACGCGACTGTATTCTCGGTCGCGTCGCAAGCAAGGTTGCACAGCGTGCATTGGACGGCGAGACGGTCGCCGTCGTCAACGCCGAGCAAGCTATCATCACCGGCGGCAAACAGGACGTACTGGACAAATTCGAGACGCGCGTCAACCTCGGCTCCGATCAGGGGCCGTACTACCCGAAGCGTCCGGACATGCTCGCAAAGCGAGCGATTCGGGGAATGGTTCCGTACAAGAAGCCGCGAGGGCGAGAAGCCTTCGAGAACGTGCGTGTCTACGTCGGCAACCCGTACGACGAGGACGGCGAAGTCCTCAACGGGACGTCGTTGGACCGACTCTCGAACATCCGCTTCGTCCAGCTGGGCGAAGTCAGCGACTACCTAGGTGCTAACGTCACATGGTAACGAACACGAGCGGAAAGAAGAAGACGGCCATCGCTCGCGCCACGGTTACGGACGGCGAAGGTCGTGTACGAATCAACTCGAAGCCAGTCGAACTGGTGGAACCGGAAATGGCTCGCCTCAAGATGCTCGAACCGTTCCGCATCGCGGACGACGAGCGTGAGGGAGTCGACGTGGAAGTGAGCGTTTCGGGTGGCGGCATCACCGGACAGGCAGACGCCGTCCGCACCGCCATCGCTCGCGGCCTCGTCCAGTTCATGGGCGACGCCGAACTTCGTGACGCGTTCATGGAGTTCGACCGTTCCCTGCTGGTCAACGACGTCCGCCAGTCCGAACCGAAGAAGTGGGGCGGACCCGGTGCCCGCGCCCGCTACCAGAAGTCCTACCGTTAAGGTGATCAACCCATGATGATTCCAGTCCGGTGTTTCACGTGTGGTAACGTAGTGAGCGAACACTGGCAGGAGTACAAGGCGCGCGCCGAGACGCAGATGGGTAACGAAGACCCCGGTAAGGTCCTCGACGACCTCGGTGTCGAACGCCACTGCTGCCGACGGATGCTCGTCGCACACAAAGACCTCGTGGACATCGTCGCACCCTATCAGTAATGCCCCAACAACAATACTCCCGATACGAAAAAGCCCGAATCCTCGGTGCACGCGCACTGCAGGTATCGTACGGCGCACCCGTTCTCGTCGAAACGGAGGAGTCCCAGCCGATACTCATCGCAGCAGAAGAGTACGACGCTGGCGTCCTACCGTTCTCGGTTCGACGTGAGGGGGCAGAATGACGCGCATCGAGAGCGTTCGGCTCCGTCAGATACTCGATTCGCGTGGCAACACGACGGTCGAAGCCGACGTGTTGACCGAGAGCGGCGGATTCGGCCGTGCGGCCGCACCGAGCGGCGCGAGTACGGGCGAGTACGAGGCGATCGAACTCGATACGAGCGAGGCGATCGCCTCCGCTCGTGAGCATGCGATCCCACGACTCGAAGGGAACGTCTTCGTCGGCGACCAGCGCGACGTGGACCGCACCCTTCGCGCTGCGGACGGGACGGACAACTTCTCCGAGATCGGCGCGAACAGCGCCGTCGCCATCAGCATGGCCGCCGCGAAGGCCGCGGCGGACGTGCTCGGTGCACCCCTGTATCAGCACCTCGGCGGTGCGTTCCGTGGCGACAACTACCCGATTCCGCTCGGGAACGTCATCGGGGGTGGCGAACACGCCGCCGACGCGACGGCGATTCAGGAGTTCCTCTCCGCACCCGTCGGTGCGCCGAGCGTCCAGGACGCGGTGTTCGCCAACGCGGCCGTCCACCAGGAGGTCGCGGACATCCTCGCCGAGCGGGACATTCCGGCAGGCAAAGGCGACGAAGGTGCGTGGGCACCGTCCATCGACGACGACGACGCGTTCGAACTCATGGAGGAAGCCACTTCGACCGTTTCCGACGAGTTCGGATTCGAGATTCGATTCGGCATCGACGTGGCCGCAGCCGAGATGTACGATGCCGACGCGGACGAGTACCAGTACCGCGACCGAACCCGTTCGACCGACGAACAGATCGACTATCTCGCGGACCTCGTGAACGAGTACGACCTCGCATACGTCGAGGACCCGTTGGACGAGAACGATTACGACGGCTTCGCCAAACTCACCGAGAAGGTCGGTGACAAGACGCTGATTTGTGGTGACGACCTGTTCGTCACCAACGTCGAGCGACTTTCGGACGGTATCGAGAAGGGTGCCGGAAACAGCATCCTCATCAAGCCGAACCAGATCGGCACGCTTTCGGACGCGTTCGATGCCGTCGAACTGGCGATCGAGAACGGGTACGACCCGGTCATCTCGCATCGTAGTGGCGAAACCGAGGACACGACGATTGCACACCTCGCCGTGGCGACCGACGCACCGTTCATCAAGACGGGCGCGGTCAGCGGCGAGCGAACCGCAAAGCTCAACGAACTCATCCGAATCGAGCAGAACGTATCACGATTATGAGCGATAACGAATCCGAACAGGTAGAAGAAGAAACGGACGGTCTCGACGCCGCGGAAGAGGAGATCGACGCGGAACCGACCGGCGAGTCCGGTGCGGAACCGGACGTCGACCCTGACGACGACGTCGCCGCACAGGCGGACGAGACCGAAGAAGAAGAACCGCAGTTCGACGAGGACGTCCTCGGCGACGAGGAGGCAGACCTCCTCATTCCCGTCGAGGACTACCTCGGCGCAGGTGTCCACATCGGTACCCAGCAGAAGACCGAGGACATGGAGCGGTTCATCCACCGCGTTCGCACGGACGGTCTGTACGTCCTCGACGTGAGCAAGACCGACCAGCGAATCCGTACGGCGGCGAACTTCCTCGCCGACTACAACCCGGAGCAGATTCTGGTCACGTCCTCGCGCCAGTACGGTCGCTTCCCGGCCGAGAAGTTCGCCGACGCCGTCGGCGCACGTGCCCGCACGGGTCGATTCATCCCGGGTACGCTGACGAACCCGAAATACGACGGCTACATCGAGCCGGACGTCGTGGTCGTCACGGACCCCATCGGAGACGCACAGGCGGTCAAAGAGGCCATCACGGTCGGCATCCCCGTCATCGCGATGTGTGACTCCAACAACTCCACGAGCAACGTGGACCTCGTCGTCCCGACGAACAACAAAGGTCGCAAGGCGCTGTCGGTCGTCTACTGGCTGCTCGCCAACGAGACGCTCGACCGCCGCGGTGCCGAACCTGCCTACTCGCTCGACGATTTCGAGAGCGAGATTTAAACGACGTTTTTCGACGCGATTTGTGCCTTTTCCGAACTCGATGGTCGATAGCGACGGCGTTCGAGAATCACCGATATCGGGGTAGTATTCCGCTGACGCTGGAAAAGAGGTCCGGGATTCAGTTCAGCGACTGCTCGATTTCGGCTTCGAGGGAGTGAATCCGCTGTTCCAAGTCGGCGACCATCTCGGTCTGCTGTTCGTTTGCCGTGGCGATGCGCTCGACCGAATCGGAGACGGTCTCGCTTCGACGGACGCTGTTGTCGATGATGCTCGCGATTTCCTCGGCGCTAGCGGCCTGTTCGTCGGTCGCGTCGGCGATTTCGGTGATTCCCACGTCGGTTTCCTGAATCGCGGAGACGATCGACTGCTGATTTTCGACGACGGTTTCGATTTCTTCGGTCGCGGTGACGATACCATCGTTCGTCTCTTCGATGCTTTCGACCGTGTCGAGTGCGGTTTCGCGGATGTCGTCGACGATGGACTCTATCTGGTCGACGCGCTCTTTGGACTGCTCGGCGAGGTCCTTGATCTCGTTGGCGACGACGGCGAAGCCGTCACCTTCCGATCCGGCGCGTGCGGCCTCGATGTTGGCGTTGAGCGCGAGGAGGTTGGTCTGTTTCGCGATGTTGTCGATGACTTCGACGATTTCGTCGATCTCGTCGATGCGGTTTTCGAGTTCGCTCGCGTCGGTGACGACTTCCTCCGCGCTCTCGGAAACCTCGTCGACCGTGGCGAGCGTGTCGGCGGCCGCGTCGGCTGACGTCTCGGCAAGCGTTTTGGTCTCGGTGCTTTGGCTACTGACCTCCTCGGAACTGGCGGCGATCTCCTCGATCGTCGCGCTGAAGGTGGCGACTTCCGACTGGACATCGCCGAGGTTATCGGATTGATCGCGAGTTAGCTCCCGGATGGACTGGGAATCCTCCGCGACGTCCGCGGCGGAATCACGGAGTTCGGCGACCGCGCCTTCGACCTCTTCGGACATCTGTTGTTGCAACCCGCGGACGGCTTCCCGCTGTTCGATGAGTTCGGTGACGCGGGTGATGACTTCGACGGCACCGACCGTCTCACCGTCCGGGGTGGTGATCGGAACACCGAGAGCGCGTCCGTGGATCGTCCCGCCGCTCGCCGTGGGTGCCGTACGAATATCCGACTCTCGGACGACTTGGCCGGTCCGGACCACCGTTTCGGCGAGCGTTTCGTCTTGACCGTCCGTCCCGAACAGTTCGTAGGAGGGCATGCCGATCGCCCGACTCGCGGAGTAGCCCGTCAACTCCTCCGCACCGGAGTTCCAGTAGGTGATGGTTCCGTGCTCGTCCACGACGAACACGGGCTCGGGTAGTCTCGTGACGAGACTTTCGAACGCGTGACGCCAAAACGCACCAGCATCGAGGTCGCCGCCGGGGTAGATTTCGTTTCGTACCGATTGTTCAGTTCCCATGGACAGATTATGTATTCGAACGGATACAACCAATCAGTATATATTTTGGGAATGATGCAACGAGACTGACTACGGAGAGATTCGGTTCGGACGGCTTCATTTCAGACGATCGTATGACGAATCTCGAATCCGTCCGGAACCCTGTCCGCCGTGAGCGGACCGGAGTCCGAAAACCCTGTTATCTCCCGGTGCGGAGCCACGAACATGACCGTTTCCAGCGCCCCCGGGAAAGTGTATCTCTTCGGGGAACACGCCGTCGTCTACGGCGAACCCGCCGTCCCGTGTGCCATCGAACGCCGAGCGACAGTGACCGTCGAACTGCGCGATGACGACCGATTGCGCGTCAACGCCGAGGATTTGAGTCTCGATGGGTTCACCATCGAGTACGGTCGCGGTGCCGACGAAACGCCGGACGTGAACGTCTCCGAGTCGCTCGTCCGAGCGGCGACCGGGTACATCGACGCGTCGGTCAAGCAAGTCCGCGACGCGACCGACACGCCGGATGCGGGCTTCGACATCACCGTCGAGAGCGACATCCCGCTCGGTGCGGGACTCGGGTCCTCGGCCGCGGTCACCGTCGCCGCGATAGACGCCGCGACCCGCGAACTGGGCGTAACGCTTTCGAGCGACGAACTCGCGGACCGAGCGTATCGGGCCGAACTCGCGGTACAGGACGGGGAAGCCTCCCGCGCCGACACGTTCTGCTGTGCGACCGGCGGCGCGGTCCGCGTCGAGGGCGACGACTGCCGGAAGATCGACGCACCCGACCTGCCCATCGTCGTCGGCTTCGACGGCGGCGCGGGCGACACCGGGAAACTCGTCGCGGGCGTCCGAGCGCTCCGCGAGGAGTACGACTTCGCGGCGGAGACCGTCGAGAGCATCGGTGACATCGTCCGGCAGGGAGAGCAGGTGCTCGCCGACGGCGATATCGAGAAGCTCGGGATGCTCATGAACTTCAACCACGGTCTGCTGGAGGCGCTCGGCGTCTCCTCGCGCTCGCTCGACAACATGGTCTGGGCGGCCCGCGACGCGGGCGCGCTCGGCGCGAAACTCACGGGTGCCGGTGGCGGCGGCTGTATCGTCGCGCTCGACCCGACGGACGAGACGAAGACGGCGCTCCGATTCACGCCGGGGTGTGAGGACGCCTTCCGCGCCGAACTCGATACCGAAGGGGTGCGCGTCGAATGAGCCTCACCGTCCTCAAACTCGGCGGGAGCGTCATCACGGACAAGGACCGCCCCGACACGTTGGACGGGGAGATGCTGGACTTCGTCGCGGACGCAGTGGATGAGGGCAGAAGTGGCGGCCAGACGGACGACCTCGTGCTCGTCCACGGTGCCGGGAGTTTCGGCCACCACCACGCGAGCAAACACGGCGTTTCGAAGACGGTCGGCAGCACAGATATCGAAGCCGTCATCGACATTCACGGCGCGATGGAAACCCTCGATCAGTTCGTCCTCTCCCGACTGCACGAACGCGACGTTCCGGCCGTTCCGGTTCACCCGTTTTCGGTCGCTTCCCGCGATTCGGACGCGAACCTCTCGCTGCCGGTTGAGCAAATCGCGACGATGCTCGGCGAAGGGTTCGTCCCGGTGCTCTACGGCGACGTCGTGATTCACGAGGGAAAGGGCGTCACCATCGTCAGCGGTGACGAACTGGTCGCGTCCGTCGCGCGCCAACTCGACGCCGACCGCGTCGGCTTCTGTTCGACGGTCCCCGGCGTGCTGGACGACGAGGACGCCGTGATTCCCGAGATTACGTCGTACGACCAAGTCGCGGACGTGCTCGGCGAGAGCGAATCCACCGACGTGACCGGCGGCATGGCCGGGAAAGTGAACGCGCTGCTCGAACTCGGCGCACCCGCTTCGATTTTCGGTCCCGACGACGTGCGCGCGTTTCTGGCCGGGGACAATCCGGGAACGAGAATCGACGGGTAGGAAAATCGCTGCGAGACGACTTTTATGAGAACGAAGTAACAGTGAATAGAAAGGGGCCCAAAAAGTCCCGTCCGCCTGTTACGAGAGGTTTCTGTCGGTGTTACGGTTACAGATGCCGAGCCACAATGAAGACCGCCTCCGCACTGCGCCCAATCCTCCCCAGCCGATTCCCGGCACTCCTTCCAGTCGTGCCGCTCATCCCTCGCGCGGGCGCACTGGCGTGCGCCTTCGCGCGCCGTGCATTGATTATATCCCATATTCTGTCCAACCGAGTGGCGCGCGCTGACACCGGTTGGAGGCCAGCGTTCGGCCGACAGCCGGTGTCAATAGCGTGCGAGGGATGACGACCGAGGAGCGCTAGCGACGAGCGGAGTTCTCGTGAACAACGAAGGAGTGAACGAGAGCACGGGAGAGCGAAGCTCTCCCGGAGGAATCGGCTGGGGAGGGTCGTGGCGCGGTGCGGAGGCGGGGCGGTAGCGGTGGTGTGGGTGGATTGAAAGGGGCCGTCCGCTCGCGCTTGCGTGGTCGTCTCCACGAGCAACTATTCTGGCCGGGCGTTGCTGAGCGGCCAGAATATCTCGTGGAGCGGCCGCGAGCGGGCGGGGGCTTTCGAGGTAGTCTACTCCCCAACAACTGCAATCACAAATCCAGCAAACACTCCTGTGCGTAGCGAGCGCGATAGATATCTCGAAATCGTCTTCTCTTCAGTATGAATCCCGTTAACTCCTTCACGCCCACGATTCGCCGCTGGCGAGGTCTGTGTCGTTGTCGAGTTTCGAGGAGGGACAGATATCTTCCAGAATACAGTCCTCGCAGTCCGGATTTCGGGCCGTGCAGGTCGCCCGGCCGTGGCTGATGAACAGGTGGGTGAGCCACTGCCAGTCCTCCTCGGGGACGAACGTCATCAAGTCCTCCTCGATTTTCTTCGGCGTCTTCTCCTCGGTCAGCCCCAATCGGCGCGAGAGTCGCTGGACGTGGGTGTCCACGACGATTCCTTCGACGACATCGTGGCCGTGCTGGAGCACGACGTTGGCAGTCTTCCGGCCGACGCCCGTGAGGTCGGTCAGTTCGGTCATCGTGTCCGGCACCTCGCCGTCGTGTTCCTCGATGATGGTTTGACAGGCGCTGTTGATCCACTTCGCCTTGTTGTTGTAGTAGGTGATGGAGTTCAAGTCCTCCGCGAGTTCGTCCACGTCGGCGTTCGCGAAGTCCTCCGCCGACGTGTACTTCTCGAACAGGTGTTCGGTCTCCTTGTTCACGCGCTCGTCGGTGCATTGGGCCGAGAGCATCACGGCGATGAGCAGTTCGAGTCGATTGGAGAAGTTCAGCGAGATGGTCGCATCGGGATATTCGTCGTACAGCCTGTCCACGATTTCGTCCAGTTGTTCCTCCCGCGTGTCGAGTGGGACGCCCATGTCGGAGTCCTCGGAGGGCGTCGGTTTGAGTGGTTCGGTGTTTCGGTGGTTTGCTGATTCGGTGTTTCGACGTTCCGAGCGGGAAAAGAACCATCATGCGGGATTCCCAACTGGTGAGCATGGCCACCGATAGCGCCCCCGTTTCGTGGACGGACCCGAACTACGTCGCGGCGGTCGTCGGCGTGCTCGCCGTCGGCGCTCTCTACTTCTACAGCGCGTGGACGGGGTCCGGGCCGACGACGGACGAGATCACGTTCGTCCTCCTCGCCGTCTTCCTTCCGACGACGCTCGCCTACGAAATCGCACGGCGTTTCTGAGAATCCGCCTCACTCCGATGCTCGAAATCCAGAGAGTTTAAACGCCAGTCACACAGCCATCTCCGTATGAAAGCGACCGCGAAGGCCCACCCGATTCAGGGGTTGGTCAAGTACCACGGGATGCGCGACGAGGAACAGCGATACCCGTACCACGACAGCATCAGCGTCTGTACCGCGCCGAGCAACACCACGACGACCGTCGAGTTCGACGAGTCGTTCGAATCGGACACCTTCGTCGTCGACGGCGAGGAACTGACGGGCCACGCCGCTGACCGCGTTCGCAAAGTCGTCTCGCGCGTTCGGGAGCTCGCGGAAATCGACACCCGCGTCCGATTGGAGAGCGAGAACAGCTTCCCCTCGAACGTCGGCCTCGGCTCTTCTTCGTCGGGATTCGCCGCCGCCGCGATGGCCGCCGTGGAGGCCGCCGGTCTCGACCTCTCGCGTCCGGACATCTCGACTATCGCGCGTCTCGGGTCGTCCTCCGCGGCCCGCGCCGTGACGGGCGGGTTCTCGGACCTCCACATGGGCCTGAACGACCACGACTGCCGTTCCGAGCGACTTGAGTCGCCGCTCGAAGACGACGTTCGCATCGTCGCCGGACTGGTCCCAGCGTACAAGGAAACCGAGGAGGCCCACCGCGAGGCCGCCGACAGCCACATGTTCGAGGCGCGACTGGCCCACATCCACGACCAACTCGTGGAGATGCGCGACGCGCTCCGCGTGGGCGACTTCGACCGCGTGTTCGAGACGGCCGAACACGACTCGCTGTCGCTCGCCGCGACGACGATGACCGGTCCGGCGGGATGGGTGTACTGGAAGCCCGAAACGCTCGAAATCTTCGACACGGTTCGGGAACTCCGCAACGAAGAGGGCGTTCCGGCCTACTACTCCACCGACACGGGTGCGAGCGTTTACATCAACACGACGGCCGAGTACGTGGATGAGGTGGAGGACGCCATCGCCGACTGCGGCGTCGAGACCATGAGTTGGAAGGTCGGTGGACCGGCCCGAATCCTCCCCGAGGAAGACGCGCTGTTCTGAGACCGAGAGACCGACCGGTTTTCGACCTCTCATTTTATGCGGGGAGTACGCCTTTCACCTTCCCGCCCGTTATGCCTCGCATGCAAATCGCAGTTCTCGGCGCTGGCTACGCCGGTCTGGCCCTCGCTCGGAAACTCGAAAAAGAACTTCCCGACGAGACGAATCTGGTCGTCGTCGAGGAGACCGGACACCACCTCGTCCAACACGAACTCCATCGGGTCATCCGACGGCCGTCGCTCGCCGACCAAATTTCCATTCCGCTGACTGAAGTCCTCGACTGCGAGATACGCGAAACCCGCGTCGAGTCGGTGGACCCGGACGACGGAAGCGTCGTCCTTGCAGACGATGCCGACGACGAACTCGACATCGACGACCCTGACGAACTCGACTACGACTACGCCGCCGTCTGTCTCGGTGCCGAAACCGCCTTCTATGACCTCCCCGGCGTCGAGGAACATGCGATTCCGTTGAAGCGACTCGACCACGCCGAAGAGATTCGGGAGGGGTTTCTGGACGCCGACGGCGGACGCGTCGTGGTCGGTGGAGCAGGGCTGTCCGGCGTGCAGGTCGCGGGTGAACTGGCCGCCCTCGCCGACGAGGAGTTGATGGACGTGAAAATCGTCCTGCTCGAACAGTTCGACCACGTCGCACCCGCGTTCCCCGCCAACTTTCAGGAAGCGGTCAGGGAGCAACTCGAAGCGCGCGACATCGAGATTCGAACCGGGACGGCAGTCGAACGGGCCGACGACGGGACGATCACGCTGGCGGACGGCGAGACGCTGGACTACGACGAGTTCGTCTGGACGGGCGGCATCCGCGGGTCGGACGCGATGGACGGAGACCGCGCCCGCGTCGATAGCACGCTTCGACTCGGCGACGGAACCTTCGTCGTGGGCGATGCCGCACAGGTCGTGGACGGCGACGGCGAGGCGGTTCCGGCGAGCGCACAGTCGGCCGTGCGGGAAGCGCGCGTCGTCGCCGACAACATCGTTCGATTGGTCGAGGAGGGACGACGTGTTCGACCCGCGCCTCGATCAGTTCACGTTCAACTCGCCGGGATGGCTCGTCTCGGTCGGCGACGGTGCGGTCGCACAGGTCGGCCCGACGGTCGTCACCGGGACGGCGGCGAAGGCGCTCAAAGCGACGGTCGGCGCTGGATATCTCTCGTCGGTGGGTGCGGTTCGAAACGCGGTCGATTTGATCGGAGAAGAGTTGGGCGACTAAACTCCCGGAATCCCGAGCGAGGAGAACGTCAGGACGTCCAGGATGGCCAGCACGTAGGTGATGACGACGACCGAGAGCCAGCCGATGAGGCCGATCCCGATGGCGTTGCCCCAACCGCCGGGGTAGCGCCAGTTGATGACCCAGATCCACGCGACGAGGATGACGATCCAGCCGAACAGCCAGCCGAGCAGTACCGCGACGATTCCACCGATGACCGAGCCGACGATGGCAGTGATGAGCGCGTAACCGTAGTCGTCCGTTCCCGTGACGACCCGCGCACCGATGTAAATGCCGAGGGCACCGATGAGCAGGCTCACGATGAAGCCGACGACGGAACCGATGAAGGATAGCATCGTGATTCCCTTTACGACGAACCTGTTTTTATATGAACCGCTTGTGGTTCGGCCGAAGGGTAGGGCCGAAGGGTGGGCCGAAATATGTATACCGAACGAATCCAGCATCAACTTTAAGGTACTGGCTCCTCCTTGGCTCATCATGGCACGCGAACCAACACTCGACACGATACTGCTTGGCGCAGTCGGGGCCGGTGCCGCGGCGATAGTCGGAACCCGCGCACTGGAGTACTACCGGGAGCGCTATCGTCGCTCGGGACCCTCCGTCGTCTGCACGGAATGCGGCGAGGAGATGCCCATCGACGACGTTCTCGACCCGACAGTCACCTGCGCATGTGCGACCAGTAACATTCGAACGGACTGAGAAACCGCTACTCGAACGGATTGAGAATTCACTGCGTGCCACGACGTTCACTTTTGAGACGAAATCGCGACGGGGAGTTAGGCGCGACGCAAACTGCCGCGAAGTCCCCGCTCGGTTACTCAGATGAGGAGTAGAGCAAAGAACGCCACGACGAGCCATCGCCTCGTTTGGGAGCAGCGCGTCGGCGAATAGCCCCAGACGGTCGAATTCGACAGTTGGTACCCAACACGGTCGATTCCGACGAATCTATCGCCCAGGAGGCCGAACGTCGAAACGAACAGATGGCAACCGAACCCGACTCCGAAGAACCCACCGACGGGCCCGATCACCCCGTGTTGCTGTTCGACGGCGTCTGTAACCTCTGTAACGCTGTCGTTCGGTTCACGGTGCGGTTCGACGAGGCGGGAACGTTCCGCTTCGCGCCGCTTCAGTCCGAAGTCGGGCAATCGCTCCTCTCCCGCCACGACCTCCCGATGGACGAGTTCGACTCGTTCGTGCTCGTGGACGGCGAGAACTGTTACACCCGTTCGACCGCCGCGCTTCGCGTCTGTCGGGAACTCGACGGTCCGTGGCCGCTTCTGTACCCGCTTATCTATCTTCCTGAGGCAGTTCGTGACCCGGTGTACGACCTGATAGCGAAATACCGCTACCGAATCTTCGGCCGGAAGGACGAGTGTCCGATACCGCCTCCCGAAATCCGCGAGCGGTTCGTGGAGCGCTCGCTCGACTCCGTTTGAATTCCGTTATTCTCGACTCCGTCTGATTCGACATTCACGACGTTTGGCATCCCCTACTCGCGTTTGACCGTCCTTACGCTCCGGTTTGATCTCTCCTACCAACACGTTTGCACTCCCCTACCCAGCGGGTAGGCTGCTTCTTCCCGTCCGTTCGCACCCACTGATTCAACGGTAGGATGACGCACATCGGCCACAGGCCGCGTATAACAATGGTTCGGTACCGCCAGTTGAATTTCAGTGAGAACGGATGAACGAAAGGCCACACCAAATCGAGTCAGGATGTCGTTCCGGAGAACGGGTCGCCCAACCGCCGCCATCGAACGGTCGGACTAACGACCACTACGCTGGAACTACGGAGGAGAAGGGAAGACGGGTGGTTTCCGGAGGGAAAGGCACATGGTAGGGTTGTTCGGTGCGTTCGGTCCGCGAAGGGTCGGCTTAGACGAGTTTCCGAGCATGCAGTGGGGAGGAGAGCGAACCGACTCGTTCGCCGACGAACGGGTCGCCGTGACCAGCGGATTCCACCGACTCCTCGCCGACGAGCAACCCGCCCGAACCGTCACCGGCGACACGCTGGTGTGGATCATCGGCGACGTGTACGGCTTCGAGCGGAACGGCTCTTACCAAGCACGCCCGGACTCCATCGACTCCCCCACGTACTGTGCGAACCTGTACGAATCGTACGGTATCGACTTCGTCGAAGGGGTGAACGGACAGTTCGCGGGCATCGTCTACGACCGCGAGAACGGAACCGTCTCCCTGCTGACCGACCGACTGGGTTCGTATCCCCTGTTCCACACCCGCGTGGGCGACACCCTGGTGTGTTCGACCGACATTCAGACGCTCGCCGAATACCCCGGCGTCGACCCAGAATTCGACCGCGACTACCTCGCGGAGTACCTCGCGTTCAAACGGTCGTTCGGCGTGACGACGCCGCTCTCCGGCGTCGAAAAGCTCCCGCCCGCGTCGGTCACGACCGTCGATGACGACGGGAACACGACGGAGTCACGTTGTTACTGGCGGCCCGAATTCACCCCGCGAGACGAACCGTTCGAGAACTTCGTCGAGGAGTTCGTCTCGCGGTTCCGGCGAATCATCGACGAATGGGTACGGGAGGATCGAACGTACGGACTGCTGTTGAGCGGCGGGAGCGATTCGCGCCTGGTGATGTCCGCGATGAACCAGCCAGTGATCGGCTTTCACATGAACGACTGGCGAAACCGCGAGGCGCGGATCGCCGACCGAATCGCGGCGGCCGCCGGGAACGAACTCCTCTTCCTGCCCCGCACCGACGACTATCGACGGCGAAGCTTGGAGCGTAACCCGTCGCTCTCGAACTTCGACGGCTGGTACAAACAGGGGTATCCGACGGGGTTCGCGGAGGAACTCACGGGAACGGTGGACGTACTCCTCTCGGGTCTGTACGCCGATACCCTGTTCAAGGGCCACCAGATACCGTCGCCGAAACTGTCGCTCGGTTCGTTCGGGAACGTCACGCTTCCGGTCGAAGATCGGATTCGGACGATCGACGAGTTCATCGACGGACTGGCGGTCGAGACGCCGAGCTATTTCGACGGCGATGTGGACGTCGAATCGGTCCTCCGGGAGAACATCTCCGTCACGGCGGACGGCGAAATCGACCACCACGGTGTCCGATACCGGTCGATGCGGGAACTCGTCCTCTGTGGCGAGTACTACCCGCTGTCGAACGACACCGAACTCATCTACACGAACAGCCTCCGACAGATTCGACCGTACCGGACGCCGTTTCTCGACAACCGGCTCATCGACCTCCATCTCTCGATGCCCATCCAATATCAGCTTCGGCGCAACCTCATGCACCGCGCCATCGAGCGGTTCGATTCGCGTCTCGCCGCCGTTCCGCATTCGGAATCCGGCGTTCGAATCGACCGCTCGTTCCCGGTCGAATACGCCGGTAAACACCTGAACGCGCTTCGGTGGAAGCTCTTCGAGAGGGAGGAACCGCCGCGACCGTGGTGCACGCACGGACCGTGGCCCGACGACGAGGAGTTCGTGCGGCAAAGCGAGTTCGTTCGGGACGCGCTCGCGGACGACCGGGACCTCGTGGACTCCCTCCCGTTCCTCGACTGGGACGGCGTGAACCGATGCTACGAGGACCACCTCGGCGGCGAGGACAACGCCGTCGAACTGTACACGCTGTTGACCCTGTTGGAGATGCCGGTCACGAAACGGATCGGTGGTGACTCGGATGCTGGCGGGACCCCGTTGAGCGCCCCCTCCGGACCGACCACCGAGCGACCACGTCTTCGACTGCGACCGCCGACGGAGGTGACGGGGAGTGAGCGAGGACGGGTTGGACGTGCTGGTGATCGGTCTCGACGGGGCGTGTCGCCCGATTCTCGAACCGATGTTCGAGACGGGGGCGCTCCCGAACCTCGAATCGCTGTTCGACGACGGGGTGTCCGGCCCGCTCGAATCCCAACTCCCGCCGTGGACGCCGAGCGCGTGGCCGTCGCTGTTTACCGGGGTGAACCCCGGCAAGCACGGCGTGTTCAGCTTTCTGGACTACGAGGGGTACGACTGGAACGTGGTGGACGGCGACGACGTTCGGGCCGAACCGCTCTGGGGACACCTCTCACGGCACGGGATCAGGAGCGTCGTCGTCAACGTCCCGGTCACGCACCCGCCACGCGACTTCGAGGGCGCGCTCGTGCCGGGATACATGGCTCCGGAATCACCGGCATGTCACCCCGAGAACCTGCTCGCCGAACTCCGCGAGGCAATCGGGGAGTACCGGATCTATCCCGACACGACAGACGCGATGCCCGAGGAGGCCGCCGCCGAGTATCGTGACGTCGTGAAGTCCCGCGGTGGGGCGTTCCGGTATCTCGCCGACCGCTTCGAGCCCGATTTCGGCTTCGTGCAGTTCCAGCAGACCGACACCGTGTTCCACGAGTTCCCCGACGAGCGGGAAACGGTTCGGGCGGTGTACGAGGCCGTCGACGAGCAGGTCGGGGAAATCCTCGACGCGACCAACCCCGACACCGTGCTCGTCGTCAGTGACCACGGGATGGGGGAGATGACGGGGACGGGCTTCTACGTCAACGAGTTCCTCACGGATCACGGCTACACGGCCGTCTCACAGGGTGGCGAGGGCATGCCGTCGTGGGTTCCGACCCGGGAGTCGAAACTCAGGAACGGCGGGGACGAGGCGGGTCGCGGCGATCCGGACGACCGCCGCGGCCCGCTCCAACGAACGAATGACCCGCTCCAACGACTGACCGCCGTCGCGGCAAAAGTCGGTCTCACGACCCATCGGGCGGGAAAGCTGTTGGACACGGTCGGACTTCGCGGGGTCGCGTCCGAACTCGTCCCGTCGGGGGTCGTCCGGGCGAGCAGTCGGCAGGTGGACTTCCCCGCCTCGCAGGCGTACATGCGTGCCAGGATCGAATGCGGCGTCCGAATCAACTTGGCGGGACGCGACCCCGACGGCGTCGTTCCACCGGAGCGATACGAGTCGCTCCGGTCGGAACTCATCGACCTGCTCGCCGACGTCGAAGCGCCCGACGGAACTCCAGTGTTCGAGGACGTGGCCCGCCGAGAAGCCTACTTCGACGGGCCGGAGGCCGAGCGCGCGGTGGACATCGTCACGGTGCCGACGGACTTCGACAACTTCCTCTCGGCGGAGCTTTCGGGCCACGAGTTCGCCGAACCCGGCCAACCGTGGAACCACAAGCGGAACGGTATCGTTGCGATGGCTGGCGACGGCGTCCACGGAAGGATTTCCGACGCACACCTCTTCGACGTGACGCCGACGGTGCTCGCGCTGTTCGGGATACCGAAGAGCACCGAAATGGACGGCGACGTTCTCTCGCCGGTCGAATCGGTCGGCGAGGAAGGGTACTCGACGCGACGGGAAACGGGCGGGACGACGGGTGGCGAACGGACCGATTCCGACGAACAGACCGCATCCGACGACCGGATGGCGAACCGACTCGCGGCACTCGGATATCTGGAGTGAGACAAATGACGATAGAAATTCAGGAAGCGGACGATAGCACGCTCGAACGATGGAACAACCTCGTGGAACGCTCTGACGGGCCGACCCCGTTTCATCGCCGCGAGGCGCTCACGTACCTCGCGGAAACGTCGAACACCGAGGTTCGATTCCTCGTCGGATACAAAGGGCAGGAGCCGGTCGGGCTGTTCCCGATTTTCGTGACGACGAAAGGACCGTTTCGGATGGTGTACTCGCCGCCACCGCACCTCGAAGTGTACTACCTCGGTCCGACGCTGCTCAACTTTGCGAAGCTGAAACAGCGGAAGGCCGAACGGCGACACCGGGAGTTCATCGACGGCGCGATCGAATGGATCGAGACGGAAATCGACCCGGCGTACGTGGACGTCCGAACCGTGGACGAGTACACCGACCTCCGACCGTTCTCGTGGAACGGTTTCGACGTGTCCCCCTCCTACACCTACATCCTCGATTTGACGGGCGAAGACCTACTCATGCAGTTCAGCCGTGACGCCCGGAGCAACGTCAAGAACCGCGACGACGGCTGTACGATTCGGGAGGCTGGCGTGGCGGGAATCGAAGCGGTCATCACCCAGATTCAGGACCGTCACGCGGCACAGGGGAAGGACTACCGGATCACCCCCGAGTTCGTCACCGAACTGTACGAGCGACTCCCCGATGGCTGTGTCAGGCCGTACGTCTGCGAGCGCGACGGCGAGATTCTGGGCGGCATGGTGACGCTCGAAACCGACGACACCATCTATCGATGGCAGGGTGGCGCGAAATCCGACGTCGAGTTCCCCATCAACGACCTGCTGGACTGGCACATCATTCAGGAGGCACAGGAGCGCGGCCTGACCCGATACGACCTCGTGGGAGCCAACCTGCCCCGCCTCTGCCGGTACAAATCGAAGTTCGGGCCGGAACCCGTCGCCTATCACACCGTCCAGCGAAAATCGACCCGGATGCAGGCCGTGACCGGCGTGTACCGACGGCTTCCCTCCGCGCTCAAGGTGGTTTCGGAATGAGCCGAACTCGACGGACGTCCCTGAACCGCCGGACCTTCCTCCGCACGGTCGCGGGAATCGCCGTCGGAGTCGGTGTCGGAGGCGTCACAATCGCCAGCGCCGACGGCGCTGGCGACAACCTCGTTCAGACGGGACACGTCACGGATTCGAAGTACGCCCTTCAACAGGGCGATACCTGCGTTCCGCTCGCCGTCATTACCTCCGATTTGCCCGTCGAGAAGTTCTACAACTACCGTTCGTCGGACACCGATCCGAAGGGTTGGTACAGTTCCTACGGCCCGGCGAGCGCGCTCGAACGGGCCGAAACCAGCGAACTCTACCTCTACCGCGGGCCGAAGGGGACGAGCCTCGTCTTCATGCACGGCAAGCGCGGGAGCAATGGCGGCGGATCGGTGACGTTCCACATCACCGGCCTTCCGGACGACGGCGAGTGGGCGGTGGCCGACGATCAGTACAACGCGTCGACCAACTACGACACGTTCCAAAAGGCGGACGACGAGTGGGACGTCGATTGGACGTGGGCGAGCGATGCAAAACACGGCGGCGGTGCCGACGGCGGTGCGTTCCGCGGGCTGACCCCCGACGATAGCGTGACGATACATCCCGCGTTCAACGAGGAGGCGCGGTTGTACGGCCAGCACTTGGAGCGGGACTACGCCGGAAAGGTCGAGAACTGGCGGGCACTTTCGACCGATTCGGAGGGGAGTCAGTGGGCGTCGCTGAACATGACGAAACCGGTCGTCATCCACGCCGGACAGTGCGGCGGGTCCGGGGGAGGAAGCGGGACGGGAACGACGACGACGAAGTCCACGACAACCACGTCCACCGACACCTCGACCGGTACGACCACGACGACCACGACGGCGGAAACCACCGAGAAATCGGCGGGGAACGACACGGCCACGCAAACCGTCGCCAGCGGGCCGGGAACGCAGACCAGTTCGCCCGTCGGACAGGACGGGTTGGGCGTGATGACGGCCCTCTCCGGCATCCTCGGAACGGGTCTCTACCTGTTCCGTAATCGAAACGAGGAGTGAACGGCGCGTTGGAACTCCAGTAACGTCCGCTCGACCGTCGGTGGGTTCTGTTTTCGGAATACCGTTCGATACCCGACCTCCTGAAAGTTTATGCTATCCGAACGCAACCGATCCGCCATGCCTTCCAGACGACAGGTCCTCGCCGCTTCGGGGGTCGCGTTCACGACCGGAAGTCTCGGGAGTTGCCTGTCCAAGGTCGGGCTTGCGAAGACGGGCGAACTCCAACTCAAGGCCATCTCCCTCGAATGGCAGTACGGCAATCAAACCTACATAGACCAGCCACTCTGGATCGGATTTGACCACGGCGACGGAAGGATTTTCGGCAGATACGACCCGGCGTTCGTCGGGGGGAGCGTTCGCTCCCCCGACGATATCGTCGTGAGTGAAGACCGCCACCACAAGTTGTCCGCTCGATTCACCGTCGAGTATCTCCTCGGCGTCTGTGGAAAGAATTTCGACAGCAGCGAAGAGGGCACTGGCTGTCTGAACACGTGGACGTCCCGAACGGATTTCA
The DNA here is from genome assembly GCF_001625445.1 of Haladaptatus sp. R4. NCBI lineage: Archaea > Methanobacteriati > Methanobacteriota > Halobacteria > Halobacteriales > Haladaptataceae > Haladaptatus > Haladaptatus sp. R4. The sequence continues at coordinate 67,662 of NZ_LWHG01000021.1, forward strand.
ACCGCGTACAGTTGGACGATAGGGCCGAAGTCCGGGAGACGAACAACCGATTCGACGTCATCGACGTCTACGAAGACTCCTACACGATTCGGTCCACGGATGTCCATACGTTCGACTTCGCGAAACTCCACGAGGACGACGGCATCTCGGCCGACGGTTGGTGAATACCGTTTTCTGGACCGTTCAATCGTCCGCCGGAATCACGCGCTGTCCGGCGGTGATGTACTGCCGTGTGGGTGTTTCGTCGAAATCGTCCCGCTCGTCCGTCTTCCTGCCGTCGCGGGCGACGACACCGTCGAACCGAATCGGGAGTCCCATCCCGAGATAGAAGTTCGGTCGGTCCTGGACGTGGAAATGCAGGTGTGGCTCGGTGGAGTTACCGGAGTGACCACAACGACCGATCTGCTGCCCACGTTCGACACGGTCGCCCGGAGCCACCTCGACGCTACCGCACCGGAGGTGTGCCGAGACGCTGTACTCGCCGTCGGCATGTTCGATGGTGACCCAGTTTCCTCGGATATCACGTTGGAAGACGTCGAACCACCCGTCCACCCGCCCGTGGTCGCGGTGGCCGTCGTGTGTTTCGACGACGACACCGTCCGCGGACGCATAAATCGGCTCACCGAAGCAGTAGTACTCCTCCGGACGTGACCCGTCGCCCGTGTGAGTGTTGCCGTCCCCATCAGTTATCACGAAGTCGTAAGCGTACCGTTGCGTGAGGACTCCCCACGAGTGGGAGTTCTCACGGTTCGGGCTGCCGTTGGCGACTGTCCACGTATCGTCGCACGAATCGGGAAGGGCGGCACCGTCAGCGGCGTCGTAATCGGATGGATCGGCGAACGGCAAATGGAAGGACGTACTCTGCTCGAATCGTTCCGGATTCGGAAGTCGGCCGCGATGTCGGGCGAGGATGAGAATGTGGCCGCCCAACTGAAGCAGGCTCTTTCCCTGTACGAAGGGATTTAGCTGCATGAAAAGGACCGACAGGACCATACACCATTTCCGCTGTGCCTCGCTGAACCGTATCCAGTCCGTCGGAGAACTGCCGTTCACCCGTGCTGGAGCGACCATGCGAACGAACGGCCACAACCCGAAGAGAAAGAAGAGCGCGCACCGTCGGAGCGGGCGAAGCGACTCGAACAGATAGCCGGGAATCGAGACGAAGCCGAGAAGGAAGAGGTTCGTCGGGTCGGGAACTTTTTTGAGGAGACCGCTCCGTCGATTTGATTCTCCACCGTCTCCGGAATCGGTCGGACTGCGTGCCCTGGACATCGGGAATAGGTGGGCCGGTCAGTCGTTTCAGTGTTTGGCGAACGATTCTTCGATTGGAAATCTGACAATTACCCCACCGTCCGACGAGTCGTTTCCACCACGTGGGCGGTGTCGTCTACGGTGGCGGATAGCTCCTCGTCGTCGAGCCGAAAGGATAGCACGTATCGTCCGTTGTTCCCCTCTGAGACGAGCGACGCGTCGTTCCCCGCGAATTCGAGTTCCCACAGGTAGGAGGACCGAACGGACCGCCCGTGACGGTGGTAGAACGCGTCCACATCCGACTGACCGAGCAGGCAGAATCCGACAGGGCCGATGATGAGACAACCGCACGTCCCGCAGTTCGCACGAAATCGCGGGGCGAGTCGCTCGGGTTCGACCGGTTCGACGGCCGTCGTCATCGGGTCGTAGCACTTCGGGCAGGTGCCGACCAGCGACAGTTCGACGGCGTGGAACACCAACGTCGTCGCCAGTTCGACCAGTTTTCCGACCGTCGCGTCCGCCGCAGCGTTGGGCGGCAGTCCCCACTGAAACAACAGGTGGTCGTTTTCGCAAGCGACCGAGAGGATTCCATTTTCGTACCGTCCGACGGCCGTTTCGTCGCAGTCGATGCACGTGCTGTCGAGTTCGACTGGGCCGAGCGTTTCGCGTTCGGTGTAGGTCCCGGCGAGGATGGACGCAGCCATCTCGATACCGGCGTAGTTGAGCCGATACCCTTCCTCGGTCTTCTCGATGAAGTGACCGCGGAGTTTTTTCAGGTGGTAGAGAAACCGACCCGAATCCCGGACGCCGACGCCTTTCCGCAACTCCGCGAAGGGGAGAGCGGGGTCCCCCGGTGATTCGCGCTGGGCGTTCGAGAGTTCTCGAACGATTTCGACACGCGTCGAGTCGCTCAACGTACTGAATGCCGCTGCCGGGTCGGTCGCGTCCTCTGGCGAACCCATGTTCGGTATCCGCATTCGAGCGTCGAGAGGCGTAAACCCTTCCCTTAGCCCGACAATTCACACCGCGTCGAGTTGCTCCATGAGCGAGAGCATGTCGCTCTGCGTCCACGTTTCGATGAGACGCCCGTCCTCGAACCGGTCGATCTCGATGGCGCGGAGCGTCACCGCCGTTCCCGTCGGTTCGATGCCGACCATCGCCCCGTCCTGCGTGCCGACCATCGTCCAGCGAACGGCGACCTTGTCCTCGACCGCGAACGAATCCTCGATGGTGAACGACATGTCCGGGAAGATCTCGCGGGTCGAATCCGCAAGCGCCGTGTACAACTCCGGTCCACGCAGTTCCTCCGCGAGATCCCGGTCGTGAATGACGTACTCGGGATGGACGAGTTCCGTTGCGATGCCGGGATTCTCCCCGTTCCATACTCCCTCGTAGAGGCGGTGAACGCGATCTTCGTGTTCGTTGGCGCTCGTCATGTTCGTCCGATCAATCGTCGTCCCGATGCGTTACGTTTCCGGCGACCGGATCGTGCCCGAGATCCGCGCCGAACGTGTGTATCAGTCGGATATTCAACTAATAACCGAACTGATACAATAAGTCAACGAATATGACTGTATAGTTTAGATGCATTTTTAGTTGGTTGAACGTATTCGTCCGTTTGCACATGCCTACAACACGACGCAACGTATTGGGCGCAGTCGCAACGCTCGCCGCCGTCGGCGCCGGTGCAACGCAGGTTATCGGAAAGAACGGACTCCCCATCGAACTCACGCAAGTCGCGTCCGAGGAGGAGTTCGTCGTGTTCGAGAACACGTCGATGGACGACGTGGACGTCTCCGGTTACGTCGTTGCGTTCGAGTACGGCAACCCGGACACGGACCAGCGAAGGACGCTGCCGGACGACACAGTCATCGGCAACGGCCAGTCGTTTATCGTCGCAACCGGTGCGAAACGGGTCCCGGAAGCGGACGTGAAGTTCGATTACGAGGGGGAGGTCCTGAACAACGACGACGAGGACGTCGTCGCCCTGCTCACACCGGACGAATCGACCGTCATCGCCAAGGGAACCGCCAGTTCCGTTTCCGACACGACGACCACTGACGGAAGCGAGTCCGGTGGGGACGACGGGAGCGACGAGACGACCACGACCGAAACCGAGGACGGTTCGGCCGACGAAACGACCGACGACGGCGGGTCGACCGATACCGAATCCGAGAACAGTGGATCGTCGAATGACGATACGACCGAGGGAGAATCCGACGACAGCGGCACATCGAACGGGAAAACGACTGAAAAGTCGGGCGACGACGATTCCGACCAGGATTGCTGAATCGCCGGAACAGCCCCACCGTCTCGTGCGGTGATTTTTACTTTCGCTTCGGACCACCGCGTTAAGATGACGCACGGCGAACCGAGTATCATGTCCGACCCGACACTCGATGACGAGGCACAGCGACGATTTCCGGTTCCGGAGTACGACGAACTCCCCGACAACCTCCGAGAGCGTATCGACGTGGAGACCGAACGCGCGGGGTTCACGCCGAACGTGTTCGCGGCGCTCGCGTACAAGCCCTCGCACTTCCGCGCGTTCATGGCCTTCCACGACGCGCTCGTGGACGACACGTCGCTCGACCGTGAGGAAGTCGAGATGATCGTCGTCGCCGTCTCGGGCGTCAACCACTGTTATTACTGCAACGTGGCGCACGGTGCGCTCGTACGCATCTACGCGAAACAGCCGACGCTTGCGGACCAGTTGGTGGCGAACTACCGACAGGCGGACGTGAGCGAGAAACGGATGGCGATGCTCGACGTGGCGGTGAAACTAACCGAACGCCCGACGGAGGTCTCGGAGGACGACCTCCAACGACTGCGCGACGTCGGCTACAGCGACGAGGAAGTCTGGGACATCGGGAGCGTGACGAGCTTTTTCAACCTCTCGAACCGAATGGCGCTGTTCGCCGACTGGCGACCGAACGACGAGTTCCACACGATGGGCCGGTAGGCGGGAGCAGTCGGCGTCGGCCGCCAACAAACCCCGGGTGAACACTGAGAGTAGCAAGAACGGCGTCCGACCGTTTTCGCGGTCGAGGAATATTCCGGATGCCGTGGTTCGAGAGTAACTTCCTCGGCTGAAAAAGTCAACCACGAAACAGACGATATCGTATCTATCGTGGACATGCACATCGCCGGTTTGGGCGTCCTCATTATCATCGTCGGGATTTCCCGGTTCTATTTCTCCGGACTGACGACGCTCCGAATCGGGGATGATGGCGAAGTCGGGAACAGTACGAAGCGATACACGAAAGCATGGGGAGTCGGACTCGTTGTACTGGGACTCGCCGTGATAGGATTGGCGTTCTCGGGGTCGTGATATATATGTATTATTTCGGCCAAAAATGAATTTCTGAGGGTGCTCCTACTAAGTATCATGAAGAATAGAATCAATGATGGTCTGATTATGACCGGCGTTGGTGCAGTCATGCTTATCGGACTTTATCTGACGATACCGCTTCCACTCCAAGGGAAAACCGCGGAGTACAGTGGAGGAATGCGGACGATTCCACCGATCTTTCCGTTTGCTTTCGCGGCGATATTCTTCCTCATCGGTGTCACTGCACTTCTCGGAATCTATCCCGGGTGGGGCCTCGCGTGGGATAACCAGAGTTGAAGGGTGAACTGCGGATTAACAGGTGATAGCGGCCGTCAGTTCAACTCGACCGGTTCCGAACCGCCGTCGCCGCCACTTCGACGGCGTCTTTCATGCTCTTGGACGACGCGATATCCTCCCCGGCGATGTCGAACGCGGTACCGTGGTCGACGCTCGTCCGGACGATAGGCAGACCGACGGTCATGTTCACGCCGCTTACCTCTCCGCCCGTGCTGAACCCGAGCATCTTGATCGGGACGTGTCCCTCGTCGTGGTACATCGAAACGACGCAGTCGAACTCCCCGCGGGCCGCCCGGACGTATATCGTATCGGGTGATTCGGGTCCCTCGACGTCGATTCCATTCTCCCGAGCTGCCTCGACTGCCGGTGCGATTTCCTCGGCCTCCTCGTCGCCGAGGAGACCGCCATCGCTCGCGTGCGGATTCAGCCCCGCGACGGCGATGCTCGGGTCGTCGATACCGAGGTCGAGCAGACCGTCCCGCGTAACCCGAATCGTTTCGAGGACGTTCTCGGTCGTCACGAGGTCACAGGCGTCCCGGAGCGGCACGTGCGTGCTCACGTGCGTGACGCGAAGGTCGTCCTCGACGAGCATCATCGAGTAATCCGTGACGCCGGTTCGGTCGGCGAGCAATCCCGTGTGACCGGCGTGTTCACTTCCGGCCATCCGAGTCGCCTGCTTGTTGATAGGTGCCGTGACGACGCCATCGACATCCCCCGCCAGCGCGAGTTCGATGGCTCGTTCGACGTACTCCAAACTCGCCGCACCGAAGTCCTCGCGGAGCGCGCCCCATTCGTGGTTCGCGACGTTGTCGAGGTCGAGAACGTCGATGGTATTCGGTTCGAAGGCGGCATCACCGACGTCCGGTATCGACCGGACACCGAGGTCGATAGCACCGTCTGGGATCGCCTCGCGCATCACGTCGGCGTCCCCTACCACGAGAAGGTCCGCATCCGCCCGTGCCTCGGGGTACGCCTTCGCTATCACTTCCGCGCCGATACCACCGGGGTCCCCCATCGTCAGCGCCAACCGTGGGTTTCCGTCCATCGCTCATCGTTTCGCCGGTGAATCGCTTCACTGTTTTCCCGTCGTCGGATAATCGTTTCCGGCGCTGTGGAGTGGGTCGGAGTCGAACTGATCGTTCAGCGCCCGTTTCACATCGGTACGCGGCGAAGGTGGTCGAGCGCGTCCGAGATGGTACCGTCCTCGCCGAAGGCACCCGCCTTCGTCACGAGCGGTGTCCCGTCGGCGAGACCGCCGCGAACTTCGCCAACCGGAACGCCGCTGGTGACCTCCTCCCCGCGCAGGGCGATACCACGAGCGTCGAGTTCGCCGAGGACGCCCTTCGTGACGGCACCGCCGGTGAGAAAGAGACCATCTGGGGCGTGCTCCGTCCAGACCGATTCGGTCGCGGTGGCGAGGGCCTCCGTAACGCGCTCACGAGCCTCGCGGTCACTCACTCCGGCCTCGGCGGCGGCACCGAGCACCATGTCGACATCGGCCGGGTCGCACGCCGAGGTGAGGACGACTGTTTCCTCGTCAGCCAAACGGTCGGTACACGACACGGCCGCGGCGCGAACGGCGGCCTCGACGTCGTGGACGGCCCGCACTGCATCGAGGTGGACGACACGGTCGGCGGGAAGCGCGTCGAGTTGCGCGAGCGTCCGCTCGTTCACGCTCCCCGAAACGCCGAACGCCGTTCCCGATGGGTTCTCGGCGAGCGAAGTGCGGTCCGCCGTCGGTGTCGCCCGAACGCGAACGTGTTCGGCGAGGCCGCCGCTCCCGACGAGGAGCACGTTCCCGTTGGCGTCGTCACACCCGCTTGCGATGGCGTCGAGATGAACGTCGTGGACGGCGTCGAAGGTGACGAGACGCCCATCGTCGAGTGCCGCTGGAACGTCGTTCGTGCCGACCACCTCGATACCCGCGTGAGAGACGTCACTCGCCCCTTGCTGACGGAGGTGGTCGGGAAGCCGAGGGGAGTGTACCGGACTGTCCGGGTCGTTTCCCGCCTCCGTGTCGGTGACGAGCACTCCCTCGGTGAGATGATACCCGCACGCCGTAACGCGACCGTTCGACGGGAACGCGGGTGCCACGGCCGCCGCGTCGGCGTCCATCGCGGCCATTGCTGCCTCGATTTCGGCGGCGAGGTTCCCGCGTAACGTGGAGTCCACCTTCTTGTAGACGGTGGCGGCGTCGATATCGGAGATGACGGTTGCGACGCGGGAAGCGGCTTCGTTCGGGGCAACGTAGCGGGAGTCGGTATCCACGACGAGAACCGCGGCGTCGGGCGATTCGAAATCGGGGTCCAGTCGGACGACCGTCTCGAACCCGCGGGCCGCGAAGCCGTGGCCGGTATCGGTCGCTCCCGTGAGGTCGTCGGCGACGACCAGCGTTCGGTCAGTCATCGAACCCGAAGGCGAAGTCGCCGTCGTCATCGAACGCGAGGGGGCGCAGGTCACCCACTCTCGTGTCGTCTCGCTCCCGGAGTTCATCCGCGACGGGTTCGGAGACGTAGAGTTCGTCCGGCTCCAGCGTGTTCCGGATGTAGCCGATACGCAGGTCTTTCGGGTCGCGGACGCCCGTCATCGAGTACGCCAGCAGGAGCGTCGTTCGATCGCTCGGCGAGACGATGGGGATGTGTGCCCGCGACGGTTCGCCGCTCGTCACCGTGTTCAGGTAGGTATCCACGAGGTCCAATCGCTCGACGAGGTCTTCGTAAACGAAGTCAGCAAGGCCCACCCCGAGACCGTTACCGTGCGAAGCGGCGGTGATCGTTCGGACGTAGATGCGCCGAATTTCCGGTGAGTCGGGTTCGTGCTCGTCGAGGAACTGATACCGCCCGAGGACGTTCGTGTCCATTCCGGTTCCAGAAACCTCCTTTCCCATCTCGTCCACGATGAGGAGGTCGAGTCGATCGACCGGAAGCCCCGGAAAGAGCTCCTTCGAGCGCTCCAGCAGTTCGGGTTCCCGGTCGGGAATGTCCCCGACGGGAACGCCCTCGATGTGTGCCGCTCGGTCGCGTGCGTTCTCGACGAGGGCGATGCCGCCGACCACTGGCGCGTGTTCGAAAATTAGGGCGGCGCGCTCCGCGACGACGGTTCCGAGACCGCGCGTGATGGCGGCGTTATGCATCTCCTCCGCACCCCGTTGCTTTCCGAGGCCGACGACGCACATCTTGGTCACCCCCGATTCCACCTCCGCGTGGAAGTCGGTGTGGAGTTTCACGCGATTTGTGAGGAGGACGGCGTCCGCGTCGAGCGCGACCGTCGAAACGGGGACGGGACGACCGGTTTCGTCCTCGGCGACCGATTCCACCGTCATCGCGTCGCGTATCTCGCAACCGAGGCGTTCCTCGGTGACGCCGTACTCCGCGAGAACTGACCGTTGACCCTCAGGGGTTCCACCGCCGTGACTTCCCATCGCCGGCATCACGAACGGCTGGTAGCCTCGATCCGCGAGTTCGGCGACCGCCGCCTCGACGAGTTCGGGCATGTCGTGGATACCACGGCTCCCGACAGTGATTGCGACCTCGGCTCCCGGGTCGAGATCGGAGAGTGCCGGGATGTCGTCCACCGCCGCGCGCGTCGCGGAGGCCACGTCGTCGATCTGGGGCGGGTCGCGTTCTCGCGTGGCATACGCGACCCGTGGGAGGTCCTCGATTTCGACGTCGTTGACGTTCTCGAATTCCGTCGGGCGTGGAACGTCAAGCGTAACCATGCGTTCAGTTCTCGACAAATAGACTTAGTTCTGTCCGTGGGGAACAAAACTCCACGTCCGGTGGGCGTTCGTACCGCGTGCGAATGGAACACGGAACGAAGCTTCGATACGTAAACGAATCCCGCGGAGCGGACTGCTGCCGTGTCGCGACAGGAACGCGAAGGCTCGGACCGCGCGCCACCAGTATCCTGGAAATTGAGGGAGGTACAGGGAATACGCTGCGGTGAACGAATATCGAGTGAGCACAGTGAGAGTCTCTTCGTGCTTGAACGACGGAATGGCATCGGTCGCGGCGGAGTTCCCCGGCCACATGACTTTCTTAACTTCGAACGGATACTTCACGTGATGGCCGACTCGTCAAGTGGCCTCAAGACTACGGAGGGGTCGTCCACATCGAACCAGTCTTCGGACGCTAGCGCCGTGTATACGCCGCCGAAACTCATGAACAGCCTCCGCGCTCCACTGACCAGAACACGCGAGTGGCTCTTTCTCGTCGAGAATCGGATGCTGATCGCGGTCGGCTTCCTCGCCGTGGTCTTCTTCATCCTCCTTGCCATCGAATTGCTAACCAGCTTCGACAAGGAGACGTTGCAGCCGTTGTTTTACATCTTCGGAGCGCTGATCGGCGGTAATTTCACGCTCATCACGATCGTGATCTCGATCAACCAACTCGTCATCTCACAGCAGCTCGGCGCACCGGGTGATCTCCGCCGACAGATAGAGGAGACGAACAAATATCGGGAAGCGGTGGAAGAGGAGGTCGATCGTGACGTCGCGCCGGTTACACCCACGGACTTCCTGCAACTCCTGCTCGACCAGACCAAGGCCCAACTCGACACGGTAAGCGATGAGTTGGATGACGTCTCCGATACCGAAGCACGTGACGACCTCGAACAACTCGTTTCACGTCTACGGACGCATATCGAACACGTCGAAACCCTCCTGAGCCGGGCCGAAGTCGGGTTGTTCGAAGCCCTGTCGGTCACGCTTCAAACCAACTACTCACAGGAGATATTCGAGATACGGACGCTCATGGACGATCATTCCGACCAGTATTCGGACAGGGTGGGGGACGCGCTGAACGACCTGGTGGTTCGACTCGAACAGATCGACGTGGCTCGTCAGTATCTCAAAACCCTGTACATCCAGGACGAGTTGGCGAAGATTTCGCGCGTCCTACTCTACACCGGTATCCCCGCGGTGGTGGTCGCCATCATCATGATGCATCAGTTCGCCGCGTCCAACCAGGCAGTCCTGACGCCGACGGTATTGTCGGCCCTCGTACCGGTGGCGCTGACCATCGGTATCGCCCCACTGAGCGTTCTCTTCGCGTTCGTGTTACGGGTCTCGATGGTCTCACAGCGGACCGTCGCCATCACGCCCTTCACCACGCCGAGCCAGGAGGAGAGCATCAGTCCTGATTCGTTAGTCGAGGATACGTCGGACTCGGATCCCTCAAGCGACGGGCAATAAAATTCGATTTACAGCGTTCACGTCGCGACCACGCGGGGTCAGTCGCTGACCTGCTCCGCCACGGGTGCGCTCTCGTTCGCACCGAAGAACGTCGCCGCCCCGCCGTACAGTTCGATGTCCGCGCCCAAACTCGTGAGCTGGACGACCGGCGGGTCGGCGAGGACGTACTCGTCCAAGTGGCGGTGGATCCCATCCAAGATCCGGTCGGGGTTTTTGAGCGCGACGACCCGCCGAGCGTGATGATCCCGGGGTTGAACATGTTCGCGATCGCACCGATACCGGCGGCGTTGTACCGCGCCACGCGGTCGAGGACGTCCCCTGCGAACTCGTCACCGTCGTCGGCCGCCGCGAACACGTCGGGGGCGGAAACCTCGTCCATCGAGCGAAGCATCGAGGATCGATCGTCCGTCGCCAGGAGGTGACGAGCGAACTGCGGAATTCCTCGACCCGAGCAGTAGGCCTCCCACGCACCCCGAACGCCGGTGCTCGACAAGTCGCCATCCGCGACGATGGGGACGAGTCCGACTTCCGCAGCGTAGCCCTCTTCACCCCGAACAGGCGTGCCGTCGATGACGACGCCCGCACCGATTCCCGTTCCGAACGTGACGTGGACGACGGTATCGGATCGGAACCCCGATCCGAAGGTGTCCTCCCCGATTGCGGCCGCCGTGCAGTCGTTTTCGACGGCCGTCGGAAGACCGAAGGCGTCCTTCATCGCGGCGGCGACCGGAATGTCGTGAATCGTCTCGCCGTCCGCCGTATCGAACTCGTCGATGACGCCCCGCTCGGCGTCGACGAGTCCGGTCGTCGAAACGGAGACGTGCCGGATCGTTCCGGGCGATTGCGTGCGGAGACGGTCGACGATATCGACGAGTTGCGCCGTCAATCGCATCGGGTCCGTCGGTTCGGTCTCGACCGTTACGGGCCCCTCACGCGTGGCGGGTCCGTACCGAATCCGCGTGCTCCCGATATCGATGACTGCGACGGAGGATGTAACGCTCACGGAACGGGCTTCGCTAGGTATTCATATTATTATGCCCCCCATAACTGTCTTTTTGAATACCTGAAGGTCATTTTACCATACGTTCGTAACTATCCGTCGAGGTTACTGTATCCCTGAAACGCCCCTCCGTATTTCGTCGCGTATCCACGGAGAAAGCCGTGAGATTCGATCCACTCGGGGAAGGAGGGACGTTACAGGCACCGATTGACTATTGAGCAAAGCGACCTTTCGAATGGGACCGCTGACTTCGACCGTCTTACTGTCGGCTTGTTGATTGATTCGTTTGGATGCGCGCATCCGGAAAGTCAGAGTACGAAAGCAGGCGACGCCGGTCCGGACTGCAACTGACAGGGTTCAAAATTCTTCGCGCGTCACGTTGCTCCCGCTCACGAAGTTGTTCGCGGAAGCAAGTGGGCGCTGCAGGATTGTGAACCACGGTCGTTTCGCTTCACTCCACTCCCTGATTCGAATCCTTCGCGTGACATCATTCGCTCGTCACGTTCGTTCCTCGCAGAATGATGGGCGCTGCAGGATTTGAACCCGCGGCAACTTGGTCCGAAGCCAAGCACTCTGTCCAGACTGAGCTAAGCGCCCGCACTCAATCGTACTGCCCCCTACTTTTTAAACGTCGTGGTTTCGTCTCGTGGAAATCACATTCCGACCATTTATACCGCGTCGCCCGAGTACGTCGCCGTATGAGTACAGACGGACGTGCGAAGGGACTGTTCGAACTCACACGTCCGGGCAACACGTTCGCCGCGGGAATGCTCACGTTCATCGGGGCGTTCGTGGCGGGCGGCGTGTTCACCGATTCACAGCCGGTGCAGGTGGTCGCGGCCGTGGTAGCGACGTGGTTGGCGACCGGCGCGGGCAACGCCATCAACGACTACTTCGACCGGGATATCGACCGCATCAACGCGCCGGACCGACCGATTCCACGGGGGGCGGTGTCCCCGAAAGGAACGCTGCTCTTCAGCATCGTCCTGTTCGTCGGGGCCGTCGCCGCGGCGCTCTTGCTCCCGGTGTTCGCCATCGCAATCGCGGCGCTGAACCTCGTCGCGCTCGTCGCGTACACGAAACTGTTCAAGGGGTTGCCGGGCGTCGGAAACGCGGTCGTCGCCTATCTCGGCGGCAGCACGTTTCTCTTCGGGAGTGCCGCAGTCGCGGCCGACGCCGGGAGCACCGCGATTCCGGTGGACGGAATCCGAACCGCGGCCATCCTCTTCCTGCTCGCCGCGCTCTCGACGTTCACGCGCGAGATCATCAAAGACGTGGAGGACATGGACGGCGACCGCGAAGAGGGGTTGAACACGCTTCCGCTGGCCATCGGCGCGCGACCCGCGACGATTTTCGGAACGGTATTGCTCGTCGTCGCCGTGCTCGCCAGTCCACTCCCGTACCTGTGGGGGGTGTTCGGACTTCCGTATCTCGCCGTCGTCGTCCCGGCCGACGCGGTCATGCTCTATGCGGCCGCCGAAAGCTTCGGAGATCCGACAGCAGGACAAAATCACTTGAAGTACGGGATGTTTCTCGCCGCGGTTGCGTTCGTCGTCGGTCGAATCGCCGTTCTCTTTTGAGCGTTCCTACCGTTTCAGATAGCAATCAAAAAGAATATAAGTAGAACCCAATATATTAATTCCAGATGAAACCGGGGGAGAAAACCGGCACCCGTTTGCCTCCTCTGCCGTTCGCTGTCAGTCCAATGGGTGTGACCCTGTACACTGAGGAACCATCATGTACAATTTAGGAGAGACGTTCTCGGGAATGGAGGTTAGCCCGGGGACGAACCTGCTCGTTGCTGGTCCACCGATGACCGGAAAGCGGCGTCTCACGTTCGATGTGCTCGCACATGGAGATGACAGTGGCACGATCATCGTGACGACGAAGAGCACCGGCAAGCAGGTGTTGTCGGAATACGAATCGCGTCGCACCGACGGTGATTCTCCGATCGGTATCGTAGACTGCGTCTCGAAGCAGCAAGGAATGAATCCGGGGCGCGTAGATGGTATCGAGTTCGCATCTTCCCCCGTGGACATGACGGGCATCGGAATCAAACTCTCGGAGTTCCTCCAGCGGTTTTACGATTCGGGCGTCCGGTCGAACCGAATCGCGTTCGACTCGCTTTCGACGCTGCTGATGTACTCGAATCTGCAGACTGTCTTTCGATTTTTGCACGTCTTTACCGGCCGCGTACAGAGTGCGGAAGCGCTCGGACTGTTCGTCATCGACTCGTCGGCACACGACGCGAAGACGATGAGCACGCTTCGGCAACTGTTCGACGGCGAGATCGAGATCCGTGAAGCGGACGGGAACGAATCGGAAGTCCGAATGAAAGGCATCGGTCCGACGACCGACTGGCAGCGACTATAGAAGAGCGAATCCTTTTGCGCGCCCGTCACGTCAGTTCCCCCATGCCAATCGAACGAGATGACGAACTCCGAGACGTCCTCGAACTCGACACCGTTGCGGTGGTCGGTTGTTCCTCGACGCCCGGCAAGGACGCCCACGAGATACCGAAATACCTCCGAAATCACGGGTACGACGTGATCCCCGTCAACCCGTTCGCGGACGAGATTTTCGGCCGTGAAGCGGCAGACTCGCTCGCCGACGTGGACGAGGAAATCGACATCGTGGACGTGTTCCGACCGAGCGAAGAGGTACCGGACATCGTCGATGCCGTCCTCGAACGGGACGACGTGGACACCGTCTGGTTGCAACTCGGAATCCGTGACGACGAAGCAGCAAAACGGGCGGAGGACGCCGGAAAACGCGTCGTCCAGGACCGCTGTATGAAGGTCGAACACGGTCGGCTGATTGGATAAAAACGGGGGGAACTCCCTCGTCCTACTCCTCGGAACTCCCTCGCCTTATTCCGCTGGTTCGTAAACGTACAGACAGTCGTTGCTGTACGACCGGCCGAACTTATCCGCGTCCTCACAGCAGAGCACGCGACCGTCGTCCATCACGTTGACGTTGTCCACGTTGATGAGGGCGTCGTCGGCGATGTCCGCCGGGTCGCTGGCGTCCGGGCCGACGATGACGGGTTCGAGCGTCGAGACGTTGTAGTCGTCTTCGAGTTCGGCGCGGTAGACGACACCGCCATCGACGCGGTCCAGTCGGATATCGCCCAACGTGTCCGCGAGCGCGTCGTTGAGCGCGGAGATGGCGAAGTAGACGTAGTCGCCGGGTTTCGCGCCGTCCTTGCTGTCGACACCCTCGGCTTTGTTGAACTCGATGGTCGCGCCGATCTCCTTGGCGGCGGCGCGGGTTTCGAGGAACGGAACCTTCCGGAGGTCGTCGTCCACGCCGTCCGGCCCGTCGCTCTCGTACTGTTTCGCCCACTCGACGATCTGCTCGTTCGTGATGTAGTTCCGGTTGCCGTTCTCGACGACCGCCTTGTCCGCCTCTTCCAGTGCCGCGTCGAGGTCGTCCTCCCAGTCGGTGTCGGCGTGGGTTTCGAGGTAATCGACCTGCGTGACGTCGTCGTACTCGGCGATCCACTCCTCGACTTCGTAGTTGGCGGCGTGACCCAGTTCCAGCCATTCGAATTCTAGGTCCACGTCGGCTGGCGGGTTTTTCTTCGCGGCGTCCGCGTTGGTCACTTTGGGCGCGTACAGCGTGCCTGCGACGTTCATCGGGTCGCAGTAGCCGTCGATCTCCTCGTCGGCGACGAACTTGTAAATCCCCTTGCTGTCGCCATCCGAACAGCCGTACACCGTCCGTTTGTCGCTCTGGATGTCCGGACACTCCCACGAGGCGCGGCCCATCACGTAGTATTTGATCGGCTGTGGCGTCTCGGCCGCCGGGTCGCGATAATCCACGAAGTAGCCGTAGCGGTACGGGTTCGGGTAGACGTCCCCGATGGGAGTCATCGTGTTCTTCCCGTCGGAGGATTCGTCCACCGCGAGCGAGGTCTGATCGACGCGCTCCGCGCCGAGATAGTACGCGAGAAATTCGAGTCCGGTCAACGCCCAGTAGCCTTGAACGCCCCACGATTCGTCGCCGTAGTAGTCGTCGATGGCTTCCTGAATCCCGTTCGGGTTCGGTCGGTTCCAGAATTGGCAGCCTCCGATGAGGTTCGTTCCGGTGCCCTTCTCCACGATGTCACCCACCGTGGCGGTCAGGGAAACACGGGGCTGTGCGTAGTTTTCCTCGGCGGATATCATCGTGTTCCACGGGGAGGTGTCGCCGTAGCAGTTGATCCGCGTTCCGCCCAATTCGCGCAACTGCTCGGTGTTCGCGAGGTTGATGGCGTTTTCGAGGTCCGCGTCCCATTCCCCGTCCTCGCCCCGTCTGAGCGGAATACGGGAGACGTTTCCGGGGCTGTTCTCCCAGTTCGTGAACAGGTAGCCCTCGGTTCCGTCCTCGTTCGTCGGGATGAACTGGTTGCAGTCCGGGTTCGATGCGGTATCTCCGTACTGCGTCCCGGCGAATTTCTCCTGGGTGATGTCCCACCCGTCGGGGGTCTGTGAGACGCCGAGGCGTTCGGTTCCGCCGTTGATCCGGTCTTCCTCCTGTGCGATGAAAGTGAACTCCCCGTCCGCACCGCGAATGGTTCCTTGTTCCTCGTTCGTCTGCGGCGTGGATAGTTCGGAAAAGTCGTCGTTGGTTCCGTCCATCGAGAACTGGAACCCCTTGAAGTATCCCATCCCTGACCGGTTGTACGGTGCGGGGTTGTCGCGGCTCGGGTGCTGGAGGCTGAACATCGGCGTTCCGTCGTCGAACACGAACGGCCCGGTCACTTCCGCGCCGAACGCGGTCGAGGAGAAGCGCTTGAGGCTCCCCTTCACGTAGGGCGCTTTCGGCGTGTCGTCGTCCTCTGGCGGTTCGGTGCTCTCGATCGC
The DNA here is from genome assembly GCF_001625445.1 of Haladaptatus sp. R4. Lineage (NCBI taxonomy): Archaea > Methanobacteriati > Methanobacteriota > Halobacteria > Halobacteriales > Haladaptataceae > Haladaptatus > Haladaptatus sp. R4. The sequence continues at coordinate 83,579 of NZ_LWHG01000021.1, forward strand.
TATCGCTTGCGGTGAAACGCTCGCTCCCAAGGCGGCAGCGGCGGACGTGGCCATCAGTTTGCGTCGGGTGAACTCGACCATGCAAGCGGTGGTTTTCAATAGGAACTACATGTAAATTTATAATAGGAGTATGTGAGATATGGCTTTCTCACGACCGAACTGGGAGTTATGTACAGATTATGCTGACACTGTCACCAGGAGGACTTTTTCGCCTCGAAACTCGATTTTTTCGACCGTCGGGGAGTTCCTCGAACGGTTGGCACGGGAACCCGTACCGATTACCGTCTATTGAGTACGATATGGTATCGAATCAGAGAAAAGTTGCGTGTAAATAGCGAGACATCGTGGAATCGGAAGTTCGGTGCGCTCACTCCATTCCCATCCCTGCCGCGCCCGTACGGATTTCCTCCGCGCGCTTTCGAACCGTTTCGATGTAGCGCTCGATTTCCGGCGGGCGCTTGCCGTAAAACGATGCGACCCAGTTCAGGTCGGTGTAGGGCTGTGTGAGAAAGTACGCGGCCAACGTGTCGCGTCCAGCCTGAATGATTTCCGGCGGAACGCCGCGGTCACCCGTTCCCTCCTCCTGGAAGCCGTTCACGTCGAAGTACACGTCGGCGTACAGTTCCGCCGAGTCCGGGTCGTCGAACCGAACTCCTCGATGGTCAGGTGCTTCGAACCGATACTGCGTCCCGTTCCCGTCCGCCCCGTCCACCGTGACGATGCGGACGCCCAATAGGTACTCCCTGTGCACTTGCGGAATCCCGCTCTCGTTGGTCTGCGACATGGCTGTATTGTCCCGCGAGAACCGATATTCGTCGGCTACTCGCTGTCGGATGCGAGAACGAACGGGGATTAGTAGCTTCGTAATTTCACTATATACCGGTACGGAGAATAGGGTATAGAAACGCGTAGGATACCGAAACCGCGTTTCGGTTATCCTTCCCACTCCGTGAACGACCGATAGATTCCCTTGGAGAGATAGCGTTCGCTGGAATCCGGGAAGATGGTGACGACGGTGTCGGCGGGCGCGTCGATTTCCCCGTCCCTTATCTTTTCGGCGACTTGCCGTGCCGCGACGCTCGCCGCACCGGCCGAGGAACCGACGAGGTGTCCTTCCTCGCGTCCGAGCCGTTTCAACTCGTCGTGTGCGGATTTATCGGGCACTTGGATGACTTCGTCCACGAGGTCGGGGTCGAACAGTTCGTTCGTCGAGGTGTCGTGCGTTCCGATCCCCTCGATTTTGTACTCCTCCTCCGGGACGTCGGCCCCCTTGGTGGTGGAGTACAGCGACCCTTCGGGTTCGACGGCGGCGACGTAGGTGTCGGGGTTCTGGTCGAGGGCGTACTTCGCCATCCCCATCAGCGTCCCCGCGGTGCCACACCCGGCGACGACTGCACCGATATTACCGTCCAGCGCCTCGTACAGTTCCGGTCCCGTCGTCTCGTAGTGTGCTTCGACGTTCAGCGGGTTACCGAACTGCTGTGGGACCACCGCGTTCGGCGTCTCCTCGGCGAGTTGATACGCGCGTTCGATCGCACCGCCCATGCCGTCCGACGTCGGCGTGTTGATGACTTCCGCACCGAGCGCGGCCATGAGTTGTTGTTTTTCCTTGCTGAACCGTTCGGGGACGACGAACACGGCGTTCACGTCGAGTTGCCCCGCCGCGACGGCGAACCCGATTCCGGTGTTCCCGGCGGTCGGTTCGATGACCGTTCCGCCCGGTTCGAGTTCGCCGCGTTCGAGCATCTGCTCGATCATGTACTTCCCGATGCGGTCCTTGACGCTCGCGCCGGGGTTGAACGATTCCAACTTCGCGTATACGGGTACTTCGTCCGGAGCGGCGTGAACGCGGACGAGCGGCGTCCGCCCGACCGTGTCGAGCACCGAATCGAGTGGCTCCCGATGTGTGGTCATGCGGCAAAAAATGACGGGAGGGCTGTTAGTCGTTATTATGTCCGTCGGCGAGCCTTACGTGCTCGCTTCGACCGTCTCGTCCGTCCCGTCATTCGATTCGTCGTTCGATCCGTCGCTCGATTCGGACGACTCGATGTCGGCCAGCACTTCGTCCACGTCGATACCCTCCTCGCGGGCCAACGCTTCGATGAGCGCACGCTGATGTGCGTTTTCGGTTTCGAGCTTTTCGACGCGCTCGTTCGTCGTCTCCAGCGTATCGCGCATATCCTGTATCTGCTCGCGCAGTTCGTTGAGTTTGGCGTACAGTTTCTCCGCCGTTTCGGCGACCGTCTGAAGCTTCTTGGCCGTGCTTCCTAGACCCATACACCGCCGTTCGTTCCGAGGTAATGTGGGTTTTCCGACTCAAGCAAGGAAGTGCAGCCAACCCAAACTGGGAGCATATTCGACCATATTCGCGTGGTACTGGGCGTTATACCTCGGTATGGCGTCGAAATGGAGATTTTCGTATCGGGAAACGCGGGGCGTCTGTAACGCTCGACGGCTATCGCCGACGATTTCGTTCGTCCCGTTCGACCTCCCAAAAGGAAGGCTTGGAACAACCAACTCAACCGATAGTGGTCGCTTTGTCGTCGACAGCGGAGCGTTACCGACTGACAGTCGGCCTATAACAAAGTGACGTGAGGGTGAATGTGTTTCCGTGTTGCCGAACGCCATCGCTCGATCGTGGTCACACGTTTCCGCTCCGCTGCTAGCCGCCGTGCTAGGAGTGATGCTCGGCGACGTGGTGACGACCGGCGTCGGCCTTCGACTCGGTTTGAACGAGGGGAACCCGTTCGTCGCACACCTGTTAGGGGAGATGGGTCTCCTCGGATTGTTACTTCTCAAGGGAGCGACGGTCGTCCTCCTGATCGTCCTTTCGGGATGGACGCGCCGTTCCCGTCGGACGTTCCGACTCGGGAGTTTCGTCTATCTCGTCGTCGGGTTGTTGGTCGTCTGTTCGAACCTCGTGGCCATCGTCACGGTCGGCTAACGTCGTTCCAGTCGGGTAAGTTTCGGCACGAAACGGGAAACGGGAACCGCGGATCACGAAACACGAAACCCGAAAGGCCCTTAAGGCGGTGTGGTTTACTGTGAAGTGGACTAGGTTGGGCAGTTAGGCCCTGCTCTTCGCCCGCGCTATGGTCTTGAGCGGGAACCGAACTCCGGACACGTCCGGTCAGACCGAGCCGGGCCCCGGAAGCCAACGCAGAAGCCTCGTCCTGCGGGGCCAGCGGTCTGCGGCGAACACTCGCAGGAGTGTCTCGGCGCAGTTAGTCGGTGGCAATCCGTCAGGCACGGAAGTGAGCAGCGGACCATCGAACAGCTGTCGCTCGTAGGATCGCGGGGTGGAGGAGGCAACAGGGATTCCCCGGTTCGGAACGCCGGGCAACTCCGGCCGTCCACATTCATATCGCATTCTTCCCGAAGAGCTGAGAAGCCGTTCTACTCGTTCATCCGCGACGCCCGGATTCCCCACGTATCGAGCATGCTATCCACGAACACCTTCGTCCAGCGGGCGCGCTTTTTCGGTTTTACGTCGTCCTGCGTGACCTCGAAGAGACACGAGGGAGTGTCGCGGTCGGCCCGCATCTTGTTGACGAGCATCGGTGTGCGGGCGTACTTCGTCTCGGTCAGGGGCGTGGAGACGAAGTCGTACACGTCGGAGTAGCCGGTGACGTACTCGTCGTTCAGCCGTTTGACGGCGTTGCCGACGCTGTTGACGATTTTCGGGTGCTTCGACCTGAGTACGTTCTGACCTACGCCGTCGTCACCCTCCCGTTCGAAGATTCCCTTCGAACTGTGGAGGTCGATGAACACGTCGGGGTCGTAGTCGCCGATGGCCGCCCAAATTTCCCGTGCGAGCGCGTTCTTCGGCGGGTCGCCGATGGGGAACTGCCGGTTCAAATCCATCTCGCCCGGCCATTCTCGTCGCTCGTGTCGTACCCCTCGGACATTCGCCTTGGGGAGAACGATGAGCGTCCCGGCGTCGATGTCCCACGTTCGGATGTCCTCCGCGGCCCAGTAACCGCTCTCCTCGTTTCCGTGCATTCCGCCTTCGACGTACGCGGTCGGACCGGACGTGCCCGAATTGATTTCGTAGATGATCGTTTCCTGTTTCGTTCCCTTCCGAATCAGGGACGTCCTCACGGTCCGTTCCCCCGTCGTCGAGGACGTCGCCGTGCTCGTCTCGGTCGTTTCGGTCGTTTCCCTGTTCGACGTCGTCCTCCCCGCGGCCCGGTTCTTCGAATCGCCAGCACAGCCAGCGAGGGCGAGGGTACCGCCGACGGATACGGACCCGACGGTCGAGAGAAAGGCTCGTCTCCTATCGTTCATACCGGCAGATAATTCCCGAACTACTTCAACGCTATTTCATGACCGTTGAAATTTATAAAAAGTCAATCGGTCTCAGTCTTCCGAGAGAACGGCCAACTCCGAGGGGTTCGAGATCTCGATTCCGCCCGCGAGGTTGCGGTACGGGTACGGGATGTCGATTCCCTCCGCGTCGAAGCGTTCCTTGACCGCGGTGACGTACTCCCCGCGCGTTTTCACGAAGTCACTGCGCTTCGGGTCCGAAATCCAGAAGCGGGATTTGAGACCGACCGAGGAGTCCCCGAGTTCGGTGAGCCGAACGGAGGGCTCCGGGTCGTCCAGAATCTCGTCGTGCTTTCGAGCTTCTTCGAGGATTATCTCGGTCGCTCGGTGGATGTCGTCGTCGTAGCCGATACCGAACAGGAACTGGACGCGAAGCTTGTCCTTGGCGACGGGGTTTTTGATGACGCCATCGGTCAGCACCGAGTTCGGCACGGTCAACAGTTCGTTGTCGAAAGTCCGGATGCGCGTCACGCGGAGGTCGATGTCCTCCACGATACCCGAGTAACTGTCGCCGTCCCACTCGATCCAGTCGCCGATCTTGAACGGTTTGTCCGTGAAGATGAACACGCCAGCGACGAAGTTGGCGATGATGTCCTGCAGGGCGAAGCCGACTGCCAACGTCGCTGCGGCGGCGATGGTAGCGAGTGCGGTCAGGATGTTCCCGTAGTCTGCGAGGGCGAACGCGATGCCGACAGCAGCGAACAGCACCGCGAACTGGGTGACTTTGGTGAGCGGGATTTTGACGCTCTCGTCGTACCCCTGTCTGTCGAGCAGTCGTTTGACCACCGGAATGACGAAGATACGGCCGAGCAGGTAGAGGACGACGAACGAGACGACGAAGTAGATCGCCTGCGTCACCGCCATCGCATACCCCGCTTCCATCATATCTTTCAGGAACGGGAGGGGCTTTACCATCAGTGGAACACCGCCGTGTTCCCGCGTGTTTCGATGAGTTTGGCGCTCACCTCGTCAGCCAGTTCCTCCGCGAGTTCGTCGGTCGAGGTGCCGCCGCGAGCCGCCCGAAGGAATTTCACCTTGACGAGTTTCTCGTTCTGCAGTTGTCCTTTCAACTCCTCGGTGACCGCATCGAGTCCGCTCTTGCCGACCCACACCGTCACGTCGAGGTCGTGTGCCTCCTTTCGCAACTCCTGATTGCTCATAAGTGCCGAATAGTTTGGCGCGACCGACTTTAAAGCTTGCAACCAACACGTCGGGTTTCGTCGCTGGACCATAAAATCAATCGAGGGAGACAATATCACACACTCGCTTGCGGGTTTCAACACCTTTGTATCGAATGAATCCAGATGTCCGAGTATGACTCAGAAGGTCGTCGTGCTCGGTGCTGGCTATGCTGGTGCTGGCGCGATACAGCAACTCGAAGAAGAACTCGACGACGCTGACATTACGTGGGTCTCGGAGAAGGACTACCACCTCGTCCTCCACGAGTCCCACCGTGTCATCCGTGATCCGCGGGCAATGGACAAGATCACGATCCCGATCCACGAGATAAAATCGCCGAGCACCCGATTCGTGCAGGACACCGTCACGGCCATCGACACCGACGACCGGACGGTCGAACTCGACGAGGGCGCTGACCTCGACTACGACTATCTCGTCGTCGCGCTCGGAAGCAAGACCGCTTTCTACGGCATCCCCGGGATGGCCGAGAACGCGCTCACGCTCAAGAACCTGGACGACGCGCTCGAAATCCACGAGCAGGTCAAGGAAGCCGCGAAGACGGCGTCCCGAAACGACCCCGCGAAGGTCGTCATCGGCGGGGCCGGACTGTCGGGCATTCAGAGCGCGGGCGAAATCGCCGAGTACCGCGACAAGCACCGTGCACCGATCGACATCTACCTCGTCGAAGCGATGGACGAGATCATGCCCGGTATGGACCCCGAACTGCAGGGAACGGTGAAGAAGTACGTCCTCGAAAAGGACATCAACATCCTGACCGGCGACCCGATCACGGAGGCCACCGAGGACGCGATCGAGTTCGACGAGGGCGAGGCGCTCGACTACGACGTGTTCGTCTGGACCGGCGGCGTGACCGGCCGCGACGCCATGGACGGCACCGAACTCGACAACCAGCACAACCGCGTCACGGCGGAATCGGACTTCCAGACCAGTGACGAGCGCGTGTTCGCCATCGGAGACTGCGCCATCATCGATCAGGGCGAGAACCCGGCACCGCCGACCGCACAGGCCGCGTGGCAGGCCGCGGAAGTCGTCGGCGAGAACGTCTCCCGCTCCATCTACGGACAACCGCTCAAGACGTGGACGTTCGACGACAAGGGGACCGTCATCTCCATCGGCGACGAGGCCGTCGCACACGGCGTCAAGGTCGCTGGCTTCGACTTCCCCGTCAGCACGTTCAACTCCGTCGCCGCGGAGACACTGAAGAAGACGATTGCGGCACGCTGGATCGCCGACGTCTCGTCGTTCAACCGCGCCGTCCAGGCGTGGAGCGTCCTCTAACTAGCTCGGAAAAACGTCTTCGTTTTCTACGGACTACGCACGTCGTGTGAGAGCGTTCCGATTCCCTCGATTTCGACCTCGACCGTGTCACCGTCTTCCAGCGGTCCGACGCCCGCGGGCGTGCCGGTGATAATGACGTCGCCGGGTTCGAGCGTGAGGTAGGTCGTGATTTCCGCGATGAGTTCCGGCACGGAGAAGATGAACTGGTCGCGCGAGGAATCCTGTTTCACCTCCCCGTTGACCCTGAGTTGGACGCCCGCGTCGTCCGGGACTTCGTCGGGTGTCGCCAGCACCGGACCGAGCGGACAGGAGTTGTCGAACGCCTTGCCACGAACCCAGTTCTGTTCCAAATCCTGGTCGTCGCGGTTCGAGATGTCGTTGACGCACGTGAACCCTTCCACGACGTCCATCGCCTCCTCCTCGGCGACGTTTCGACATTGCTCGCCGATGACGACGCCGAGTTCCGCCTCGTGGTCGATGCGCTCCTTTCCAGCGGGCAGTGAAACCGTGTCGCCGTGGGAGGCGACCGCGTTCGGCGGTTTGAGGAACAGGAGCGGACGCGTGGGAACGTCCTTGTTCCGTTCGGCCGCGTGGTCCGCGTAGTTCAGGCCGACACAGACGATTTTCGTCGGTTCGCTCGGGGCGAGGATGTCGACGTCCTCCGGGTCGTAGCTGTCGTCCGCGAAGTGGAGTTTTCCGTCGCGCCATTCGCCAGTTCTGACTGACCCTGCCGGGTCTCGGAATCTGACTCGATGCATATCCGGGATGTCGAAGGGGGAACGCAAAACGGTTCGGTTGCCGGAAACGACTCGCGACGGACCTCGTTTCACGACCCGTGTTCGATCGCCAAGCGAAACGGTCGTGACGTTTGGGCTCCGAGCGTTCCTCTCACTTTTACCCACGCTCCGCGTGGGCCAAATCCAATCGAACTGAGGTAAAAGATTGTTGGCCAAATCGAAGGACGAACCGCTTCACTCGCCCATGCTAACCACCTTTCGTACCGTTTCACTATATAAGGGAAGGCGGGAGACAAGGCCAGTTATTTAACCTTTTAAGGACTCCATCAGATAGACTAAACAATGGCTGAGAATACGACGGAGGCGAACGAAAATGCCTCTCAGCGGGATGTCGGTACAGAGCTCTCGCGGGACATGAGTCTGTGGGACATCACCTTTATCGGAATCGGGGCGATGATCGGGGCGGGTGTCTTCGCGCTGACCGGGTTCGCCGCCGGTCTCGCCGGTCCCGCGCTCATGCTCGCGTTCCTCTTGAACGGGATCGTTGCGACGTTCACTGCGATGTCGTACGCGGAGCTCGGGGCGTCGTTTCCCCAATCTGGCGGGGCGTACAGCTGGGTGACTGAGGCACTGCCGAGTCCGTACGGGTTCTACACCGGATGGGCCAATTGGTTCGCACAAGCTGTCGCCTGTGCACTCTATGCGGTCACCTTCGGCGTGTTCCTCACCGAGTTCATCAGCGTCTACACCGGTCTCGGTCACGAATTCGTCCTCTTCGGGTTTTTGACCCGTGGGCTGACCGAGCGACTCTTGGCCGGTCTCGTTATCGCCTTGTTCGCCTACATCAACTATCGCGGCGCGGAGGAAACCGGTACGATCGGAATCGTCATCACGACGGCGAAAATCATCATCCTCGGCGTCTTCGTCATCTTCGGCGCGCTGGCGACGTTCAAACAGCCGGACTGGTCGACCAAGTTCCTGTCCAGCCCGCGATTTGCCCCCGCCGGAATCGGCGGAATTCTCGCGGCGATGGGCTTCACCTACGTCGCGTTCGAGGGATACGACATCATCGTTCAGAGCGGTGAGGAGGTCATGGATCCCGGGACGAACATCCCGAAAGCCATCTTCTACTCGATCGCAGTCGTCATTCCGATCTACATTCTGGTCGCGTTCGCTTCCATCGGTGGCATTCACATCACCGACACGCTGCTCGGTTTCGCGAACATGTCCGGAGAGACGGGACAGGTTTACACGTGGCAACTCCTCGGTAACCTCGGTGAACTCGGTATCATTCGAGCGGCGGGCCAGTTCGTCCCGTACGGTCTCTCGTTGCTGCTCGTCGCCGGTCTGGCCGCGACGATGAGTGCGCTGAACGCCACGCTGTATGCGTCGAGTCGTATCGGATTCGCGATGGCTCGTGACAACCTCCTGCCGCCGAAACTCTCGGACATCCACGAGGAGAAGCGGTCGCCGTACCTCTCCATCGCGGTTTCCGGAGCCATCATCATGCTGATGGCCCTCACGCTCCCGATCGAAAGCGTGGCGGCCTCCTCCAGCGTCATGTTCATCCTCCTGTTCTCCATGGTGAACATCGCCGCAATCGCGATGCGGAGGAACCGGCCGAACCTGGATCGTCCGTTCAAAATCCCGTTCATGCCGTGGATTCCGATCCTCGGTATCGTCTTCCAGTTGCTGCTCACCCCCTTCCTCTTGACTTCGCTCGGGCTCCGCCCGTGGGAGGACGGCTTCACCGCGTTGGTGACGATGGCCGCGTGGTTCGCCATCGGCATCGCCGTCTGGTACGCCTACTCCGAGGAGAAGGAGATGGAGAAACTCGAACAGGAGACCCCGACGGTCGTCTCGCATCGTGCGACCGAACGCCGTGACTATCAACTCGTGGTCCCCATCGCCAATCCGGAAAACGCGGACCAACTCATGCAGACGGCTATCGACCTCGCACGCGAGAACGACGGCGAGATACTGGTGACGAGCGTCGTCACCGTCTCGCCGCAGACGCCGCTCTCCCAGGGTCGGCAGTTCGTTACCGACGAAAAGGAGAACGTCCTCAGTCGAGCCATCCAAATCGGCGAAGACGCGGACGTCCCCGTGAGCGGGACGATTCGAATCGGTCACGACGTGGCCGACGCCATCCTCAACACCATCGACCAACACGACAGTACCGCGGTCCTCCTCGGTTGGCAGGGCGGCGATCAAGCCCGACGCCGTGATATCGTTCTCGGGAGTACCGTCGATCGAATCGCACAGGACGCACAGGCCGACGTTCTCGTCGAGCGCATCGGTGAATCGGCGTCCTCCGACATCGACTCCATCCTCGTGCCGATGGCGGGCGGCCCGCACGCCGAGTACGCGACGACCATCGCGGAAGCAATCGCACGACCGGAGAACGCTCGCGTCGAAATTCTCCACATCATCTCTCCGGACGCCTCCGAGAGCGACCGGCAGGAAGCCCAGGAGCTCGTCAACGGAGCCGCGGAGGAGTTCGACACTGACGGCGAAGTCGATACCGCAGTCATCGAGAGCGACGACGTTTCGAACGCGATCTTGGAGCATTCGGCCGACTTCGACCTCACGGTGATCGGTGCGACGCGGGAAGGCCTCCTCGAACAGATCGTCTTCGGCGCAGTTCCCGAAGAGATCGCTCGGCGCTCGGAGAACATCGTCATCATGGCGAAGAAGAACCTCGGCATCACCTCGCTCCTTCAGCGCTGGTTGTAATCGGCGCTCGGATTCGAGTCTTTTTTCGGTCGTCCGTCGACGTGCGATCCACCGTCGTTTCGCAGTGACCACCGGACGGCGTCCGCTCGGAACACCCCATTCGTCGCCAACATCTTTTAAGACTGCTCAGGCACAATCCTACCCCACACCATGGAACTCACTTGGTACGGACACTCGACATGGCACGTTACCGTTGACGACACGGAACTCCTCATCGACCCGTTCTTCGACAACCCGAAGACGGACACCGATCCGGAGGAACTCGACCCGGACTACGTCCTGCTCACGCACGGGCACGCGGACCACATCGCGGACGCCGACCGCTTCCGTGATGCGCACTTCGTCGCCACGCCGGAGGTCATCGGCTACGTCACCGACGAGTACGGCGTCGAGGACGGCACCGGGATGAACATGGGCGGCACCTTCGAAGCCGACGACGCGTTCGTCACGATGGTTCGTGCCGACCACACCAACGGCCTCGACACGGGCTACGGAGCCTCCGGCGGCATGCCCGCCGGATTCGTCATCAGCGACACGAAGCCGACTCAAGTCTCCGACGAGGAGAGCGAATCGTTCTACCACGCTGGCGACACGTCCCTGATGACCGAAATGCGCGACGTCATCGGCCCGTTCCTCGAACCCGACGCCGTCGCGGTTCCCATCGGCGACCACTACACCATGGGGCCGTGGCAGGCCGCCGTCGCGGTGGATTGGGTCGACGCCGACTACGCGTTCCCGATGCACTACGACACGTTCCCGCCCATCGAGCAGGACCCGGAGGACTTCGTCCGCGAAGTGGAGGCCACCGGCAACGACGCCGAAGTCCACGTTCTGGACGGCGACGAGACGTTCGACCTCTCCGACCAACTCTGGTGACGGAGAACGGTAAGACGCGCTGGACGTGACGTTTCGTTTTCTACTTTTCAGGTGTTCGCGTACGTTGAGGGTTGCGATGAACTGAACAGGAGACCTTGGAACCGAAACTACCGCGATAAAAGTTCAGAAAGCCCCCGTCCGGTCGCACAACCGTGGCGGAGGCTTTCGAGGACTGCCCTCCAGTAACTGTAATCGTGAAACAATCAAAGACGTAATATTTCCGGATACCCAGTCTGGAATTCCATGGAAGACATTCGTATCGAAATCGTGGAGTACGATCCGGAATGGCCGGTTCACTTCGAGCGGGAAGCGACCCGAATGGAGGAAATACTCGGGGAACACGTCGTCAGCATCGAACACATCGGGAGCACCTCCGTGCCGGGATTGCCCGCCAAACCCATCGTGGACATTTGCCCGGTCGTTTCGGATATGGACGAGGGAAGAACGTGTGCCGAACTGCTGCAAGAGGCAGGATACTCTCCGGGAGAGCAGGACAGACCGGACGATTGGATTTCACTCGGGCGAAACCACGACGAGGGCCAGCAGTTCAACGTTCACATCCGGCCACGGTACTCCGACGCCGTGACGAGATATCTCCTCCTTCGGGAGTATCTCCGTGACCATCCGGAAGCACGCGAGGAGTACGGGGAGGTCAAGCGAAAAGCGGCGGAAAACCATTCGACCGACATCACCGAATACACCCGTGCGAAATCGGACATCATCCAGTCCATCTTGGAGTGCGCGCGAAACGAAGGGTACGACCCAAAAATCGAATAACGGAACGTCATCTCCACTACTCCGTAAATCGTTCTCCGTTGTACATATTCCGACACACTCGGCCGGAAGAACAAGCCTTAGGAGTATTGGGGCGAACCTGGAAACTGCAATGCCAGAAGTCACTACCACGTCGGAAGAGGGCTACAGCGCAGAAAACGACATCCGCGATTTCTCCGTCACCATCGACGCGACGGGCGAGGACGCGCCGGACACGCTCGAAACGCTCCTCGCGGCGTACGGTTCGTGCTACGTCCCCGCCCTCCGCGTGGGTGGCGAACAGCGCGGTGCGGGCGACCTCGGCAAGATTGAGATCGACGTGAGCGGCGACCTGAACGACGACGACAAACTCGAAGCCGTCGCGTTCGACATCAAGTGGGAGACCGAAGCGGACGACGAGACCGCACAGGACGTCATCGACCGTGCGTTCGAACTCTGCAAGGTTCACGACGCCGTCAAAGAGAGCCTGCACGCCGAAGCGACCGTCGAGACGGGCGCGTTCTAACGCCGTCTCGAACCCCGAAAGGGAAGCGTTAAAAGTCGCGCGGCGGAACGTGGGGGTATGAGTCAGACCCAAAAACAAGCACGAAAATGCGTCTCGTGCGGGATCAACATCTCCGGCACGAACGCTGCCTCGTTCAAATGTCCTGACTGTGGGCAGACCATCTACCGCTGTGCGAAGTGCCGCAAACAGAGCAACCTCTACGAATGCCCCAACTGTGCATTCCTCGGACCGTAAACAATGGGAAAAGTAGCAGCCAAAGTCAAAGTGATGCCGCAGAGCCCGGAAATCGACTTGGACGACCTCCAAGAGAAACTCGAAGATTCGCTCCCTGAGGGTGCGAAAATCAACGGCTTCGAGCGCGAGGACGTCGCGTTCGGCCTCATCGCGCTCCTGCCGACGGTCATCGTCCCCGACGATGCCGGTGGCACGGAAGCCGTCGAGGAGTCGTTCTCGTCCGTCGAAGGCGTCGAGAGCATCGACGTGCAGAACGTCGGTCGAATATAATTCCTCGTTTCGTTTTTCGTTTCTACTTCGTGAGCGACTGGTACGTCGCTTCGACATCGGCGTCCTCGACGAACCCGCCGTGATAGCACAGCGTCCCGCTGGTGTCGAACGCGGCGAGTTTGCCGAGGGAACGTATCGCCATCTCCATCTCGGGGGTGAACGTTTCGTTCGGTCCCTGAAGTCCGTCTTCGTCCGCGACCGTGGCGTCGGCCGCGATGAGCAGTTCGGCCTCGGGCAGGACGACCGAGAGATGGCCGGGCGTGTGCCCCGGCGTTTCGACCACGCGCATCGGCCCGGCCTCGGTGCGGAACGTGACGCCGTCCACGACTTCGATATCGACGTTGATCGGCGGGTATCGGTCCGACTTGACGAGTTCTTCGTCGCCCTCGATGGCGGGTGTGTCACCGGTCGATGCCACGACGCTGGCGTGGGTTCGGTCGAGCAACTCGGCCGCGCCGCCGACGTGGTCCCCGTCCTGATGGGTCAAAAACAGCGTGTCCACGTCGTCCAGCGAAAAGCCGTCCTCGGCGAGCGCGTCGGCCAGCGTGTCGATTTTACCGGGTAACCCGGCGTCGAGGAGGATGAGTCCGTCTTCGGTTTCGACGCCGGAGGGGTATATCGTCATCTCCCGGTCACCGAGGTCGTACGTCAGTGGAAACGCGTACACGTGATCCGTGAGTTCCATGCACGAAGGGATGGGTCCCAACGTGGTGTATCATTGGGCACCGGCACTCGGTTCCGGATAAAAAGACGAAAACTCTAGTTCAACGCCGCGTCGAACGCCGATTGAAGGTCGGCTTTCAGGTCGTCCACGTGTTCGATACCGATGCTGGCGCGGATGAGGCCGTCGGTGAGTCCGGCCGCCAAGCGCTCTTCCTTCGGAATCGCGGCGTGGGTCATCGTCGCGGGTTGCTCGATGAGCGATTCGACGCCGCCGAGGCTCTCGGCGAGCGTGAACACCTCGGTTTCGCTGACCACGTCGGCCGCCTCTTCGAGCGAGGCGTCGAGTTCGAAACTGACCATGCCGCCGAAGTCGCTCATCTGTTCGGCCGCGAGTTCGTGGTTCGGGTGTGATTCGAGGCCGGGGTAGTACACCGTGTCCACCGCTTCGTGGTCGTCCAACCACTGCGCGATGGCGCGGGCGTTGTCGCAGTGGCGGTCCATCCGGACGCCGAGGGTCTTCGTCCCGCGCAGGACGAGGAAACAGTCGTGCGGACCGGGAGTCGCGCCGACGCTGTTCTGGTAGAAGCCGAACTTCTCGTCCAGCGCCTCGTCGTTCGTGACCAGCGCGCCGCCGACCACGTCGGAGTGGCCGCCGAGGTACTTCGTCAGGGAGTGTGAGACGACGTCCGCGCCGAGTTCGAGCGGGCGCTGGAGGTACGGAGTGGCGAACGTGTTGTCCACCGCACAGAGCGCGTCGGCGTCCTCGGCGATGTCGGCCATCGCGGCGATGTCCACGACGTTGAGCAGGGGGTTCGTCGGCGTCTCGACCCACAACAGTTCGGTGTTCTCGCGCACCGCGTCGGACACTTCGCTCGGGTCGGTCATGTCCACGAAGGAGAACTCGACGTCGTAGTCGGCGTACACCTGCGTGAAGATGCGGTGGGTTCCGCCGTACACGTCCTCGCTGGCGATGACGTGGTCACCCGAGGAGAGCAGGTTGAGGACGGTGTTGATGGCACCCATCCCGCTGGAGAAGGCCCGACCGTACTCGCCGCCTTCGAGGCTGGCGAGATTGTCTTCGAGGTCGGTGCGCGTCGGGTTGCCCGTGCGCGAGTACTCGTAGCCGCGGTGGTCGCCCGGGCCGTCCTGCACGTACGTCGAGTTAGCGTAGATGGGGGTCATCAGCGCACCCGTCTCCTCGTCCGGTTCCTGTCCGGCGTGGATGGAGCGCGTTTCGAACCTGAAATCGTCGCTGTCGGTCATACGCGAGCGGACGAACCGGAGCGGGGTTATCCTTTCGTCTCGCGGTCGAGCGACTTTCGTTTCGCGGTCGGGCAAAGAGACAATGTAGTGAGAGTCCGTGTCGAACCGTATGGACGAACGCAGGCTCGGAACGACGGGCTACGAGATAACTGAAATCGGCATGGGAACGTGGAACATCGGGTCTGACTGGGGAGACGTCTCGGAGGAGACCGCTCACGAGGCTGTTCGCGCCGCTCTCGACGCCGGAATCACGTTCCTCGATACGGCCGACGTGTACGGCGACGGACGGAGCGAGCGCGTCATCGCCGACGTGCTCGCGGAGTACGAGACGGACGAACGGCCCGTCGTGGCGACGAAGGCCGGACGACGACTCGACCCGCACGAGGCGTCCGGATACGCGGAATCGAATCTCCGCGAGTTCGTGGACCGGAGCCGGACGAATCTTGATATGGATTCGCTCGACCTGCTTCAACTACACTGCCCGCCGACGGACGTCTACTATCGGCCGGAAACGTTCGACGCGCTGGACGACTTGAAGGCGGAGGGTAAACTCGACCATTACGGCGTCAGCGTCGAACGCGTCGAGGAGGGGCTGAAAGCCATCGAATATCCGGGTGTCGAGACGGTCCAGATAATCTTCAACCCGTTCCGTCAACGTCCGGCGGAGCTGTTCTTCGAGGAAGCGCGCCGACTCGACATCGGCGTAATCGTTCGCGTTCCCCTGGCGTCCGGCCTGCTGACCGGACAGCTATCGAAGGAAACGGAGTTCCCGGAGAACGACCACCGGAACTTCAACCGCGAAGGGGAAGCCTTCGACCGCGGCGAGACGTTCGCGGGCGTTCCGTACGAACGGGGGCTCGAAGCGGTGGACGAACTCGAACGGTTGGTGCCCGAGGACGCGACGATGGCGCAGTTCTCGCTCCGCTGGATACTCGACCACGACGCGGTTTCGACCGTCATTCCGGGGTCGACCAGTCCGGACCACATTCGGGAGAACGTCGTCGCCGCATCCCTCCCGCCGCTCACCGCCGAGGAGCGGGAGCGCACGAACGAGATTTACGAAGCACACGTGGCCGACGCGGTTCATCATCGCTGGTGACTTCGAACTGAGACCCCGAACTGTGACGCCAAAACCGACGAACCGAAAACGAGTGTGAACGATCGGCACGGGGAGGCGGTTTTCCCCGACGAGGAACGTATCTTTTATAACCGTCACTGAACAAGAGCGTCATACGACTATGCCGAGCTCGAACGGACCGTACAACACCACCCGAGAAAAACTGTCGAACAACCCCCGCGACCGTGGCACCTCGCCACCACAGCGTGCAGTCCAGCAGTACGAGAACGGACAGAAAGTCCACCTCAAGATCGACCCGAGCGTGCGAAAAGGACGCTTCCACCCGCGATTCAACGGTCGCACAGGCGAAGTCGTCGGAAAGCAGGGTAAAGCATACAAGGTCATCATCAACGACGGTGGCAAGGAAAAGACGCTCATCACCCAGCCCGCACACCTCCGCGAACAGAAGTAAGCTATGACTATCTTCAAGGAAAAGCTCGACGAGGAGTATCTCACCACGCCCGAGGCGAAGGAGCTCCTCGCGGACATCGAGCGCGAACGTGCGCTGGATGAAACCCGCGAGATGCCGTACAACCTCTCCCGGGCCATCGAGCACGTCAACCGGTTCGCGGCCCTCGATGCCGAGGAATCCCGCGAGCTGGTCGCCGAGCTGCTCGAACTCGAAAAGGTGGACGAGCAGACGGGCTACAAAATCGCCGACCTTCTGCCGCAGGACCGCGACGAACTGCGCGCGGTGTACGCACAGGAGCGGTTTACCCTCTCGGGCGACGAGCTGGACGAGATACTGAACGTCGTGGCGAAGTACGAGTAGCTTCACCGATTCTTTAAGTTGCTCGTCGCCGTATTCCAGCCCAATGAGTGAATCCGAGACTGACAGCGAAGCGTCGGCTGTTGTACTCGACTTCCTGCCGAACGGTCGGGCAGAAGACGACCGTCCGCAATACCAGAAAGAGCCAGTCGCCTACGTCCTCACCGAATCTGATTTCCACCTCCTCGAACTCACGCTCGAACAGGGGGAGAGCGTCGGTATCGGCGACAGCATTCCGATCGAACCCCCGGAGGCGCGCGAAAACGTCACCAACGTGCGCGAAATCCCCTACGATGACCTCACCTCCGCCGCACAGTCGGAACTCGAACACGCCGTCGCGGACATCGTCGACCGCCACGAGAGGCGGTTCGTTGACTTCTACAACGACGCCCAACCGATCACCCTCCGACTCCACCAGTTGAACCTGCTTCCCGGTATCGGGAAGAAACTGCGAAACCACGTGCTGGAAACGCGAAAGCGGAAGCCGTTCGAGAGCTTCGACGACCTCGAAGACCGTGTTTCGGGACTTCACAACCCGAAGGAGGTCCTCGTCGAGCGGATCCTCGAAGAGATCCGCTCGGACGATCTGAAATACCGAACGTTCGCCCGTCACGACTGACGGGTATTACGTTTCTTCCGCGCATCGTTTCCGTGCGCATTTCCGGAACGACTCCCAGTCGCAACTCGGTGGGTTTACGCCACTCGCTCCGGTAGGAGGGGGCAACGATGGAACGCTCGCCACCCGAGGAACCCGGACGGAGAGACCCCGATGCGCTGATCCGACGCGCCGGCGCGCGGGGGAACCCGAACCGTGACCAGCACTTCCTCGTGGACGACCGAGTCGTCGATAGAATACCGACGTACGCCGAGGAGATGCGTCTCGACCACGTGCTCGAAATCGGTGGCGGACCGGGCGTCCTCACCGACCGCCTGCTCGCGGTCGCCGACCGCGTGACGGTCGTCGAACGCGATCCGAAATTCGCCGATTTCCTCCGCCGCGAGTTTCGAGCGGAGCGTGAAGCGGGGCATTTGACTGTTGTGGAGGGCGACGCGCTGTCGGTCGAACTCCCCGACTTTTCGGCGTGTATCGCCAACCTCCCGTACGGAATTTCGAGCGAGATAGCGTTTCGATTGCTCCCGCTCGGCAAACCCATGATCCTCATGTTCCAGAGGGAGTTCGCCGAGCGCATGGCCGCCGAGGCCGGAAGCGACGAGTACGGCAGGCTGTCGGTGACGGCACAGCACTACGCCGACGTGGAGGTCGTGGAAACCGTCCCGCGCGAAGCCTTCGCGCCGCAACCCGAAGTCGAGAGCGCAATCGTTCGGACGACCCCCAGGGACCCGGAGTACGAGGTGGACGACGAGGCGTTCTTCCTCGACTTCGTGAAGGCGGTCTTCACCCAGCGTCGGAAGACGATTCGTAACGGGATCCGGAACACGGCCCACATCTCGGGGCTTGACGACCCGGACGCCGTCGTGGACGCGCTCGAATCCCCGGACGACGAGGTATTGGGTGAGGATATCCTTCGAAAACGCGCCGGAAAGGTCACGCCCGCCCAGTTCGCGGCGATGGCGCGCGTGGCCGACGAGTACGGACGGGGTGGTGGTTGATGGCGGGGATGATCGATTGGTTCAGTGGCTTCGTGGGGATAGACGCACGCCTCTTCGTCTCGGCGTTCGTCCTCGTCGCGCTACTCGCCGGAATCGTCGTGGCGTGGCGCGGACGGCGGAGACTCCAAAAGACGCTGCCGAACGCGCTGGTGAACGTCATCGTAACCGCATCGTTCGTCGTCTTCGCCGCGTTGGCGGTGCTGACGCTGATGTTCGCGTGGGATTACGTCCACTCGACGTTGCTATTCTTCTCGGGTGAGGACCTGGAGAAGGCCCTAAACTCGAAGAACGCGGCTCGACTTCTCCTCTCGGTAGTCGCCCTCGTCGTCGCCTACGTCGTCGTGGGAATCGTTCGGGAGGCCGTCGACCGACTCACCAGACACCGGGATGCCATCTCGCGCCACCAAGCCCAGATACTGCATCGTCTCACGCAGGTGACGGTGTACGTCACCGCCGGTGCGACCATCCTCGGAATTTGGGGCCAGCACCTGACGGGAATCCTCGTCGGTGCGGGGTTCCTCGGAATCGTCGTCGGGATGGCCGCTCGGCAGACCCTCGGGGCGGTGCTGGCCGGGTTCATGCTGATGTTCGCTCGACCGTTCGAAATCGGTGACTGGGTGGAGATAGAGGAGCGAGAGGGAATCGTCACGGACATCTCGATCTTCAACACGCGAATACAGACGTTCGACGGGGAGTACGTCCTGATTCCCAACGACATCGTCGGCGGGAACACCATCATCAACCGGAGTCGGAAGGGACGACTGCGGTTGGAGGTGGACGTCGGCATCGACTACGACGGCGACATCGAGCGAGCCACCGAAATCGCGGAGGAAGCCATGGACGAACCGGAGGACGTGCTGGCGGTTCCGTCCCCGCAGGTCGTGACCAAGTCGCTCGGCGACTCCGCCGTCGTCCTCGGCCTTCGGTTCTGGATCGACAAGCCCAGCGCGCGCAGAAAGTGGCGGGCGAAGACGACGGTCATCAACACGGTGAAAGCCGCGTTCGACGAGGAGGACATCAAGATTCCGTACCCGCAGCGCGAACTGTCGGGGCGTGCGGAGACGAACGGATTCCAGGTCGCCCGCGGGCGGGAACGCGAACTCGGGGCGACGACGGACGGCGGCGAAGCGACCGACGGTGGAACGGCGGCGGACGAAGGAGGGAACGACTCGGCGGACGGGGATGGTGACGAACGATGACTGATCTGGCGGAACGACGCGGCGAGGAAACGCAGGTGTATCAACCGGCCGAGGACTCCCATCTGCTCGCGGCGGTCGCGGCCGAGGGGATAACGGCGGACGAGTTGGTTCTGGAGGTCGGCACGGGGTCGGGATACGTCTCGGAGCACGTGGCCGACGAGACGGGTGCCCGCGTCGTGGGGGCGGACGTCAATCCTCACGCGTGCGAGCGCGCACGTGAGCGAGGAATCGAAGCGGTGCGGGCGGATTTGGTGTCGCCGTTCCGTGACGGTGCGTTCGATGCCGTGCTGTTCAACCCACCGTATCTCCCGACCGACCCGGACGACGAACGCGACGACTGGATGGAAAAGGCGCTCTCCGGCGGCGAATCCGGGCGGGAAGTCATCGACCCGTTCCTGGACGCCGTCGGGCGCGTGCTCGCGCCCGATGGCCGGGTGTACCTTCTCGTCAGCAGTCTCTCGGGCGTGGAAGAGGTCGTCTCGCGGGCGGGCGAGAACGGCTTTAGTGCCGTCGCGCTCCGCGACGAGTCGTTCCCGTTCGAGACGCTGACGATTCTGAAACTCGTCCGTTGATGATTCTGAAACTCGTCCGTTGATGATTCTGAAACTCGTCCGTTGATGATTCTGAAACTCGTCCGTTGATGATTCTGAAACTCGTCCGCTGACCGCCACCGAGATTACTGCGAAACATTTTCAGGAACGGAAAATATTAAACACCAGCATAACTAACCCCGGAGTACATGACTGAACGAATCGCCACATCCACGGGGCTGTTTCCGCTCCCCGATTGGGCGAAGGACGATCTCTCCGATCTGAAGGGCCACCAGAAACACGACCTCATCTCGGGCGACGAAGGGTCGGAACTGACCACGGTGTACGACGACGCACGGAAGGAAGTCGTCGCGGTGCAACAGGACGCCGGACTCGACCGGGTCGTAGAGGGGCAACTGCGCTGGGACGACATGCTGGCTCATCCGCTGACGGTACACGATTCGGTCGAAACCGGCGGAATCGTGCGCTACTACGACAACAACAACTTCTATCGCGACCCCGTGGTCGTGGACGAACTCACGTTCGACGGCGACGTGGCGAACGAACTGGAATCGACCGCCGAACTCGCCGACGACGTGCAGGCCGTCCTCCCCGGTCCCTACTCGCTCGCCGACCTCGCTACCGATGACTACTACGGCGACGACGAGGAGTTCCTCGCCGCGGTCGCGGAGTTCCTCGCCGGGGAAGTCGAGGCGTTCCCGAGCGTCGAGACGCTGTTCCTCCTCGAACCCTCGCTCGTGGAGAACCCGCCCGCGGACGGTGAGGACGCCCGCGCAAGCGAGGCGATCGACGTCGTCGCGAACGCGACGGACGCCGACGTGGTGGTACAACCGTACTTCGGGTCGCTCACCGAGAAGGTCCACGCACACGTCCTCGACGCCGACATCGACGCGCTCGGCTACGACCTCGTGACCGACCACGACGGCTGTCTGTCCAACATCAACGAGTTCGGGACGACGGATTCGGTGTCGCTCGGACTGGTCGACGGGCAGAACACGCTGGTCGAATCACCCGAGACGGTCGCCGAACGGGTCGATTGGTTCGAGGAGAACACGCCGGTCAACGAGTTCGAGAAAGTGTATCTCACCACGAACACGGAGCCGTTCTACCTGCCGTACAACAAATTCGAGGAGAAACTGGCCGCGCTCGGTGAGGCCGCGCGGTTGGAGGAGGTGGAAATATGACTGAAGATAGCCGAGAGCAATTCCGTCCGGAGGATCACGACAACGACCACTTCATCCTGACGACCATCGTCGGGAGTTACCCCAAGCCGAAGTGGGTGGACCGCTCGCGCGAACTCTACAACGACCCCGACGCGGACTTCGACGGGAAGGCGTGGCAGGAAGCGAAAGACGACGCCTCCCGCCTCATCACGGACGAACACGAGCGCGCCGGACTGGACGTCGTGGTGGACGGCGAGATGCGGCGCAACGAGATGGTCGAGTACTTCGCCCACCGAATTTCGGGCTACGAGTTCAACGGTCCGGTGAAAGTGTGGGGACACAACTACTTCGACAAACCGAGCGTCGTCACTGACGTCGAGTACGACGAAACGTGGCTCGTGGACGAGTACGAGTTCACCAGCGAGGTGGCCGAGCGTCCCGTGAAGGTGCCCATCACCGGCCCGTACACGCTGGCGAGTTGGAGTTTCAACGAGGCCTACGACGACGAGGAGTCGCTGGCCTACGACCTCGCGGACTTGGTGAACGAGGAGATCGAGAAACTGGTCGAAGCGGGCGCACGCTACATCCAGATCGACGAACCGGCACTGGCGACGACGCCGGACGATCACGCCATCGTCGGTGGCTGTCTGGAGCGCATCGCGGACGGCATCCCGGACGACGTCTACCTCGGTCTGCACGTCTGCTACGGCGACTACTCGCGTATCTATCCCGAGATACTGGAGTTCCCGGTGGACGAGTTCGACCTCGAACTCGCCAACGCGACTTCGAGCAGTTGGACGTGTTCCGCGACCCCGAATTCACCGCGAACCTCGCGCTCGGCGTCACCGACGCCCACACCGCCGAAGTCGAGAGCGTCGAGGAGATCAAGGCGAACATCCGGAAGGGACTCGAAATCGTCCCGCCCGAGCAACTGACCGTCAGTCCCGACTGCGGTCTGAAATTGCTCCCGCGCGACGTGGCGTACGGCAAGATGGCCAACATGGTGCAAGCCGCGCGCGAAGTCGAAGCGGAACTCGATGCCGGTGAGATCGATATCGGCGGCGAAGCGGTCAGCGCCGACGACTGACGCTCGACGGCGTCCCAAAGACGAGTCTCCTCCTGTTTTTCGACCAAAAAAGTTCGAGCGACGCGTTTTCGCTCCGTTACCTGCCGTAGTGGCCGTGGCCGCCGTGGTAACCGCCATGGCCACCGTAACCACCGTGATGTCCGTGACCGTGATGGCCACCATGACCACCGTGCCCGTGATGACCGTGGCCACCGTGGTGTCCGTGTCCATCGCGCGCGTATTCGAACTCGACGCTGACCGGAACGCGGCCGCCCTCACCCGGATGGGCCGCCCACGTCGAAGCCGCGATGACTTTCTCGAAGTTACCGTTGTGGAGGAAGTGTTCGAGTTCCTGTTTCTCGCCGTCGTCGAAGGTCCGCATGTCGAGTTGCTTCACCTTCGCGCGGCCGTTCTTCTTGATGCCGATGAAGGTGAACTGGTACTCGACCTTGTCACCCGTCGCCTCGCGGAGACTCTCGAACGAGTCCGTGGAGTCCGTGGCGACGTGCTCGCCGCCGACTTCGACGTTCCGGACGTACATGCCGGGATGAGTGGTCGCCCAGTCGGTCACGTAGCGGAAGGCGACGAGAACGTCACCCTCGCCCTCGTATTTCGAGAGGTCGAACGACTGGTTGACCCAGGTTCCGTTGGTCGTGCCGGTGTATCCCGGTACGTTCTCCTTGACCGTCGGGTGAGCGTCCGGGTTCGGGGAGTCGTCAGTCCGGTTGGATTCCAGACTCTCCCACGTCTCCCCGCCGTCCGTCGAGACCTGCACGAAGCCGTAGTCCCAGTTCTTCTCGATGTCGTAGTTCGTCTCGAACGACAGCGTCGATCCGTTCGAGAGGTCGGCATCCATGATGGCGTACCGGTCGAGCAGGGTTCCGGACCCGGAGTACAGTACCGTCCCCTCGCCGTCGACGGGATCAGTCGCGGTCTGCCACTGGGTTCCGATGTAGTCCGTTCCCGATAGCTCCACGCCCGTTATCGGCCCTTTGTCGGACGTATCGACCTCCTTGTAGTTGGTTCCCCACGCGCCAGCGGTACCGACGTCGTTCGACGTGTTGAGGTTCAAATCGAGACCGTCGATGTCGTACTCGTCCCGGACGTGGTGGTCCGAGGAGTCGAGCACTGCCGCGGTCGAGAAGTCCTGGTAGAGGTGGTAGAAGTCGGTGTTCGCACCGGTCTCGTTCAGGGTTTCCTCGACGCCCGCGATTCCGTTCTTCTCGTCGTGTGCGAGGTTGCTGATGAAGTCGGTTCCGTACCTGTCGCTCAGGTACATCTGGAAGCTGAGCGCGATGCCGTAGTCCGAGAGGACGTTGATAGCCCCTTGGTCCTCCCAGTTGGTGAGGGAGTTCGACGGCAGTTCCTCGTAGGCGTCGATGTGCTCTTGGGCGATGCCGTAGCCGGTGACGGTTTCGGCGTAATCGGACATGCCTTCGTTCACCCACGTCGTCTCGTCACTGTCGAGGTCGTTGTGAATGAGGTGCTGGTACTCGTGTGCGAGCGTTCCCTCGGAGCCGACCTCGTCGTTGG
Source organism: Haladaptatus sp. R4 (assembly GCF_001625445.1). NCBI lineage: Archaea > Methanobacteriati > Methanobacteriota > Halobacteria > Halobacteriales > Haladaptataceae > Haladaptatus > Haladaptatus sp. R4. The sequence goes on from NZ_LWHG01000021.1 coordinate 107,450, forward strand.
TTTCGTTGACTTCCTGCCATCCCGCAGCATCGAGCGTGACGACGTTGCGGTCGGTGTACTGCTGAATCTGGGGCGAGTAGAACCCGGCCGTGTAGATGGGGTACGACGAGTTGTAGTAGTTCTCGTCCCGGATGTTGTCCACCAGCAGGACGGTCTTGCCGGACCCGTTCTCGGTGTGGTAGTAGTCGTCGGGGACCGCACCGATTTCCTCCAGTTGACTGTCGGTCCCGTTACGGGCGTCGGGTTTACCGAACACGTCGGCTTCGGTGTCGTAGATGTTCTCGTCGAACGCCGTGCGAAGCGCTTCGGCCTGCTGTTCCGAGACCGTCGGGTCGGTGCGGGAGTCGTTTTCCGGCCACGTCATGTCGCGGGCGACCCACACTTCGACGTTGTCACCGACGGAGAGGAGCGTGAAGTTCTTGAAGTAGTAGCTGTCGTTGTCGGAGCCGAGGTACTGCTTGGTCGTTCCGATGCCGTCCGGGTCGGTCGCGTCGTCGGACGGGTCCATGATGATGGACGAGTCCGTATCCGCGAGGATGGATGCCGTCCCGGCCTGTTCCCTATCCGTCGTCGTGAACCTATCGGGAGCGGAATCGAAATCTATCGGCTTGTCGAGCGACTCCTGTGAGGGTTCGCCCTTCCGATATTCGACCCCGTCCGAGGAGTTGTTCACGGGGTGCTTCGGGTCGAGGACGGTCGGACGAAGGTCGTCGCTCGTGTTCGGGTGTGTTGCTACAGTACCGCCGGCCCAGAGGGCCGACGTGGACAGTACGACTAATAAACTCAACGCCACCGCTTTTATTTTCATCCGACGTGTACTGTTAACTCTATCTACATAATTATTTGCAAAAATGATTGAATTATTTAATCACATTAAATACTAAATACAGATGTCTTTTACACTCGGTGTATCCCGAATTTCGATTCCGAGTGCCCTGAGATACCGTGGCTGTGAGACGAGCAGGGAGGTGGAGCGACTGTCGCGCGGTCGTTTTCACGCTCGCGTTTCCGCGAACGGTACCCTTTTCGCTTCGGAGAGGATGGTTTCGAACGTATGAGCGGGACATTCGACCACGTAATGATGCGTGTAGAGGATTTGGACGAATCGCTCGACTGGTACCAGACGCACCTCGGATACGAGGAGAAAAGCCGGTGGGAGGCGGATACGTTCACGAACGTCCACCTCGGTCCCGAAGACGTACACGAGGACGGGGCGACACTCGAACTGACGTACAACCACGACGGCCGTTCCTACGAGATGGGCGACGCGTGGGGTCACATCGCGGTCCGCGTCGAGGACGTGTACGACGCCTACGAGGAACTGATGGACGCCGGTGTGGAGGATTACCGCGACCCCGATTCCTGCGGTGGTCGCTACGCGTTCGTCAAGGACCCCGACGGACACGAGATCGAAATCGTTCAGCGCGACCACGGTGCTCGCTGGAGTATCGACCACACCATGATCCGTGTCGAGGACGCCGACGACGCGCTCGGGTTCTGGACGCGTAAGTTCGAATACGTGCACACGGGGCGATGGGAGTCGGACACGTTCGCCAACTACTTCATGAAGCCCGAGGACGCCCCCGAAGAGGCGATGGCGGTGGAACTGACGTACAACTACGACGGCCGTTCCTACGAACTGGGCGACGCGTGGGGTCACTTCGCGGTGCGCGTGGACGACCTGCGCGACGACTGGGATACCCTGATGGAGCGCGAGGCAGTGGACTACCGCGACCCGGAATCGTGCGACGACAGGTACGCGTTCACCAAGGATCAGGACGGACACGAGATCGAACTCATCGAGAACTGAGCGCGAATACGGACGGTTCTTTTTCGGCGATATCGAACAATATTTACTGGGAACTGCATAACAGATCCGTAAATATCAGTTAATATCCAGTCATCGAATTCTATCATAATCACTTCGAGACCATGTCTTGTATTCGAGGTCCCCATCCGTTCCTACTTAAAGACTGGAATGGTGAATCTCCGACTTAATGGCTCCTTGTACAATTTCGGGATCGCTCCGAAACACTCTATTGGTCTCCTCTATTACCTTTTTCTCGAATTTTCATTGACGCCGCTATCGCCTGATTTCGGGCGCGTAAGTGCGTAATGACCGATTACCAGACCACAAAGCATTTATAATAAGGGAATAACTTTCTTCCTGTACCCCTACCCATGGTGGCAGATGGAGTACTACTTCCTCCCGAACCGGTTCGGGTTGGACGAAATGTCTATACGGTCGTGGGAAAAGAACTGTCGCCGACAAAGAAACAATCAACGAGAAAGCATGACAGGAAATAACTCAAAGGTTCGCAGCCTCGCCCTGACCGCGATGCTCGTGCTGTCGGTCTTCGCCGGCACCATGGCGTTCGCAGGCACGGCTGCTGCTACGACCCACTCCGCAAGCGACGGTGACGACACACTGTCGAACGGAGGAACCTACTTCCAAGGTGAACAGCTATTCATTTCGAACAGCACACAGAACAGCAGCGGAAACCAGAACCTCGACTCCAGCGACACGACGTACGAGGTTCGAACCAACGATGACGACGAAACCCTGAGCAGTGCAGGATCTGTCGGAGATAACGGTAACATTCTCCTCGACACGAGCGCACTCGACAAGGGGAAGTACTTCATCGAGGACCAAGACAACAACAAGATCGCTTCGTTCGAAATCGTCGAGCAGGACCTCAGTGCCAGCTTCGATGACGACTCCGTTGTGAACTCGGACACGGACACGAACGCGACGACGCTGACGCTCAAATCCCCGAAGCGTCCGAGCTACAAGGTTAACGTCTCGGCGGACGACCTTTCGTGGGAGGATCTTCAGGACGTATTCGGTAGCGCAGTTACCGACACGTACAAGGACGACGATATTGTCACAATCAGCGGCAGCACCTCGGAAGATGTCAACGCTCAATTCGGCAGCATCGACGCCGGTACGTACAACTTCACGTTCAATGTTGTCGACACCGAAGCTTCGTCGGAAGCCTCGATCACCGTGGACAAGGCTGGCGACAAGACGGCGACCTTCGTGAACGAAGAGTCCACCCCTCGCGGTGACATCGCCAACATCACGATCAACCTCGACAATACCGACACCGCATACGTTCAGATTGGAAGCTTCGCAGATTCCAACTTCCAGTCGAACCTCAACGTCACGGACTCTGACGACGACGGTCAAGTGGTTCTCAACCTCAACACGTTCAACACGAACAACGCAAGCGTCAACTACGTTACTGAAGGAGACGGAACGAAGATTACGGGCCGTAACTCCTCAGTGCTTAGCTCCGAACCGCTCGCCTCTGGAAACTACGACCTCGCCGTCAGCACGACTGGCTGGGAAACCCAGAGCGACAACAACGGAATGGACGTTGCGAAGAGTCCCTCGGACAAGACGCAGCTCCGTATCAGCGACCGCTCGACCGACTCGATCAGCACGTGGATCCAGCCCCAGAGCGTTGACACCCACGATGACGTTGCAGACATGACGGACACCGTCACGCAGCGTAGCACCGTCGCAGGTAGCGACAACGTCGTCCTCAAGGTCGACGCAACCGGTATCTACGGTGCAATCGATAACAGCGACCTCGAATCGCAGCAGAACATGTCGCTGACGCTCGAAGAGACCGGCGACAACGTCGAGAAGAACACCGAGGCAGACACGCTCAGTGCCAGCGACTTCACCATCGTCCCTGACGGTGACAACGGCACGTTCTACGCGGTCATCTCGGCAGACGAACTCGCAGATGCGGACGGTGCAGATGGCTACGGCGACTGGAAGGCGACGTTCACCGTCGACGAGAACTACGTTCTCAACGGCGATGACGAGGACCAGTCCGTCTCCACCACCTTCACGTACGAAGAGCAGGACACTTCGCTGAACGGCGGCGAAGACTTCCAGGCTCCGAAGGGTAACTCCACCGTCTCCGGTAAGACGAACCTCGCACCGGGTACGGAACTCAGCGTTGTTGCCGACAGCAACATCTTCTACATCCCACAAGATGTGACCGTCAACGACGACGGTACGTTCTCGGCGAAGTACAACTTCGACCGCGATGACGTCGACAACGGCACCGAGTTCTCCGTCTACGTCAGCAGTGACGAAGACAACACCAAGATCGGTGGTGTCGTGAACGCTGACATGAACGACGGCACGACGACCACGACCACGACGACGTCGTCCACGACGACCACGACGACGTCCTCGACGGACACGACCACGACGTCTTCGACGGACACGACGACGTCCACGACGTCCTCGTCCGAGACGACGACGTCCTCGACCTCGACCTCGACCTCGTCGAACGACGACGGTCAGCCTGGTTTCGGCGTCGCAGTCTCCGTCGTTGCACTCCTCGCCGCTGCGCTCCTCGCGCTCCGCCGAGAGAACTAAATCGGACACCGCGTCTGATTTCGACTGACGAAAACTAATTCATTTTTCGCGTACTCGACCCCTCAGCGACGGCGTTACTGAACAGGTCAAAATAATCGAAAAGAAGCCATCCTCCGTTTTACGACGTACCGACTCACACGACGTTGAGCAGTTCGCTCGGCGCGTCCGCGAGCGACGCGAGGGCGTCTGCCTCGATGTGATGGAGATCGCCGGGGACGACGAGCAGGTGGAGCGGGTCGCCGAAATCGCGCTCCGCGAGTACTGATAGTCGATCGGCTTCGACGAGCGGGTCGGGGCTTCCGGCACGCGCGACGACGACGGCGAGCACGTCGTCGTAGCCATCGGCGAGCAACTCGGCCGCGTGGTTCGCCGTCATGTACTCGTCTTCGGTCTCCGACTCCTTTCGCGGATTCCAACCGACTTTGATGTCGAGGTAGACGAGCGTATGGAGTCCCCGTTCTCGGTTATCGTCGAGCACGTCGGTCACGCTCGCCGGAAGCCCATCCGCGCCGTGGGCGTACTCGAACGGGAGCGTGGTCGCTTTGCCGAACCGATAATTCTGGAGACCGGTGAGACCGCTGGCCGCGGATTCCGCAGTCGGCGCGTGGATGACGCGGGTGTCGATACCGCGGTCTTCGGCACGCAGGCGGAGGTCCACGTGGGTCGTCGAAATCATGGTGTCGCCAGCGGTGAGAAAGGCGGCGTGTCCGGATTCGGCGGCGTCGAGGATATCCTCGGGATCCTGTTCGACGCCCGGGCGATCACGAACTTCGATGTCCGTCCCGTGAAACGCTTCGAGGTCGGCGACGTCAGCGCCGATGAGTTTGCTGGTGTAGAATTCGGCGAAAACTTCGTCCGCGTCGGCGATCGCTTCGCGGCCCTCGACGGTAATCGAGCGCTCGTCGTACAGGCCGAGACCGATGAAAGTGAGCATGAGGAGGGTTTGGAAAGATGCACGTTTAAGCGATGCGACCCGAAGCGTCAGCGTTAACGCCCGCTTCCGGCAAGGTGACGTATGGAAGTACCTTGCGTGCGCGTCGAACGGGAACAGGGGGAAGCGGCGCGCCGCGAACTCGCGGAGTCGGATTTGGTGGTGGACGAGGTGGAAATCGTGGTCGAAGACGGTTGGCTCTACATTCCCGTCACCGACCCCGACGCGGTCCCATCCGAGTTCGAACTCGTCTCCCACGATCTCCCGACCCGCACGACACAGCAGATGCCCGCCGACATCCTCGGCTTCGAACCGAGTTACGAACGACTCGGGAACATCGTCCTCATCGACGAGGACGACTCGGAACTGGCGGGGGAAATCGCGGACGCCATCATCGCATCGGCGTTGCCGGTCGAAACGGTGCTCAACCGCGCGTCGAAGGTGAAAGGAGAAACCCGGGTGCGCGACTGGGACGTGCTGGCCGGAAACGGCACCGAAACCGTCCACCGCGAGTACGGTTGTGAGTTCCTGTTGGACGTCGCACGCGTGTACTTCTCGCCGCGTCTCGCGACGGAGCGACACCGTGTCACCGAGCAGGTCACGCCGGACGAGCACGCGTTCGATATGTTCGCCGGTGTCGGGCCGTTCGTGATCCCGTTCGCAAAGCGCGATGCGACCGTCGTCGGCGCGGACGTGAACGAGGTCGCTATCGACTACCTCCAAGAGAACGCACGCCGGAACGGGGTCGAAGACCGCGTGACGGCGATTCCGCGACGTTCGAGGGACGGCCACGGAGTACGAGGACTGGGCCGACCGCCTCGTGATGAACCTCCCCCACAGCGCCGACGAATTCCTCGATACCGCCGTCGCGCTGGCGAGCGACGACTGCGTCATCCACTACTACGATATCCAACACGAGGACGACCCGTTCGGACCTGGAGAGGAGGCGATTCGGTCGGTTGCGGAACCGGAGTACGACGTGACGGTCGAAACGCGACGGGAGGTCCGGTCCTACGCACCCCACGAACTCAACGTCTGTTTGGACGTGCGGTTGACGCGGTAGTTCGTGACAAGTAACGCCATACTCGACACTGATTTCGCAACCCTTATGCCACCTGTGGGGTCTATAATTGAATGTAGTTCGAAGCACACCAATGCGGTGTCCGACCGAGCGAAGTGAGGTCGGATTCGGGACGCTGAATGTAGACGCGTGCCGGTGTAGCTCAGACTGGCTAGAGCGATTCCTTCGTAAGGAATAGGCCGAGGGTTCAAATCCCTCCACCGGCTCTTTTTCATTTCCGCCGTGCCACACGACATGCGATCCTGTTTCTGGTTAGGATGTTCCTACTCCCTGTAAAAAACGGAATTGGTGAGAGCTGCTCGATCTCCATTCGTTCGTAGGGAACAGACGTTAGACGGCATAAATAGCAATTTCAATTGTCATTTGTAGAAATACTCCCATCGACAGGGACGAACTGAATCGGACGGAATCGAGGTGATCAATATGAACGGTTTCAACGATCTGCGCCGCTTTTTCTCGTGGGTGACGAAGGGAAAGCCGCAATGAGAGTAACCTCGCAGAGAGTCCTCGCAAGCCTACTGGTTGCCGTCCTCCTCGTCAGCGGCGGAACGGGTGTCGCACTCGCCGACGGCCACGCCACAACGAGCGACGTCACGAAGCTCGGGGGGCAGGATATCACCGTTAGCGACGTCACGATAACCGTCTCGGACACCCATCTCTCCGGACCGGGATTCCCGGACGTCTCCATCGATCATCGAACCTACACCCTCGACGATTCCACGATGAGTATCGACGGCCTCCACGTATCCGTCAACGGGCACCAGTACGAGATCTGTAACATCGACGTGACGCTGAAGAACATCGGCGTGACGCTGGACAACGTCCAAATATCGAGCAACTAAATCGAGCTAGAAATGTCGACGGCTACGACCTAGCACACCGAAAACGGCACGAGAACTAACACGGAGCGGTGACGCGTTCGTCGTCACCCGGCCGTTTTGGCCGACGCGTTCCGCGTCGCCGCCGAACCGTTCGTCGATGCCGTCTTTTTCGACTTGTTTCGCAACCACTGACGGTACTGCTTTTTCGGAAGCACGCGGACTTTCGTCCGCATTCGAGCGTGTCCCGACCCGCAGAACTCGGTGCAGTAGCCGCGATACGTTCCGGTTTTGTAGACGCGCGTGTGGATGATCGTCGTTCGTTTGGGGAACACGTCCTGTTTGACCCCTAATTGGGGAATGAACAGCGAATGGATCACGTCCGCGGAGGTCATCCGAATGTAGATGTCCGTGTGTGCGGGCAGGACGAGGTCGTCGTGCGTCGTGACGTTCGTCCCTGGATACTGGAACTGCCACCCCCACTGATAGGCGAGGGTGTGAACCGTCACCGCATTCGATGTGTTCGCGGCGTCGGCGACGCCCATTCCCGCACCGCTTCCGCTCGCACCTCCCAGACTCGAACCGCCCGCGCCACCGCCGGTCCCTGCGCTCCTCGGTTGTGTCGGCGTGATGTACGGGTTCGTCAACACGGTGAACGCGGCGACACCGACGAACAGCAGGATGATGGCGGTAGCGATGGTCCACGTGATTTCGAGCGGCTTGTCTTCCGCGGTCGGTTGCGGGTCGTCGTTGTTTCGAAACCGAAAGACCGCATACACCAAAATGAGCTCGACGAGGAGCGTCAGTGGCAGCGCTACGTACGCGAGCTGGTAGTTCAGCGAATCGATGAGTCGTTTGTTTACGGACTGTGCGGCCGCTGGTTCGACGGCGGTGATTCCGGCGGTGAGGAGAAGGCATGCTATCGTCCCCCACCGAACCCCTCCAGTGCGACGGCGTCGCATCGTTCCCGAGTCAACTGACGTGCGGATATAGCTATCGTGCGTTCGTTGAACTGTCTTTCATCCATCATTATCTCCGAATTGCCCCCCGTCTTTATTGTGGTCGACAGTGACACGAAGGAGTATGCACGGGGGGAGGGGAACGAGCGGGTGCCACCGGGAGGGGCCCCGATGACGAACCGAGCGCTAATCGAACTCACCGTCTTGGGTCTTCTCGTCGGCGGATGTTGGTTGCTCACCCGCTTGGCCCGTCAACGGTCGGCGAAACCGGACGGCGGATATCCGTCCCCGCGCGAGTTCGATTTCGACCTCGGTTCGATCTGGAACTCGATAACCTACTGGACGACGACGACGAATCACCGTGACATCGGGAAACTGTACATCGTCTTCGGGACGTTCGCGGCGCTCTGGGGCGGCATCGAGGCGATGATGATGCGGACGGAGCTGTTGACCCCGAACGCGAGTATCTGGTCGACCGAGACGTACAACGCGCTGTTTACGTCCCACGGGTTGACGATGCTGTTCTTCTTCGTCACGCCGGTCTTCTTCGGCATCGCCAACTACTTCCTGCCGCTGCTCATCGGCGCGGACGACATGGCGTTCCCGCGGTTGAACGCCATCGGGTTCTGGTTGTTGCCCCCTTCGTTGCTCCTCGTCCGTGGGGGGCTTCCCTCACAGGTCGTCGGCCAGTTCCTCGATCTGGTCGGGATACACGGACCGCTGTATCAGTTCTTCTGGACGCTTCACGATCCGGAACTCGGATGGACGCTGTACACGCCGCTCGCGACACAGAGCACGGACCCACAGGTGAACTTCCTCCTCCTCGGCCTGCACCTCTCCGGCATCGCCACGACCCTCGGTGCCATCAACTTCATCGTCACCATCTTCTACGAACGTGAGGAGGGCCTCGACATGGGGTCGCTCGACATCTTCGGGTGGAACATGCTCGTGACGAGCGCACTCATCATCTTCGCGTTTCCACTGCTCGGCAGCGCCGCGATCATGATGCTGCTCGACCGCGTGTTCGGGACGACGTTCTACGCGGCGAGCGGTGGCGGACCGATGCTGTGGCAGAACCTGTTCTGGTTCTTCGGCCATCCGGAGGTGTACATCATCTTCCTCCCGGCGGCCGGGTTGATGAGTTTCATCCTCCCGAAGTTCGCGGGCCGGAAACTGTTCGGGTTCAACTTCATCGTCTACTCCACGATGGCCATCGGTGTGCTCTCGTTCGGTGTCTGGGCCCACCACATGTTCGTGACCGGAATGGATCCACGTCTCCGCGCGAGTTTCATGGCCGTCTCGGTCGCCATCGCGGTGCCGAGCGCCATCAAGACGTTCAACTGGATCACGACGATCTGGTCCGGGGAAATCCGACTCACGGCACCGATGGTGCTCTGTATCAGCAGCATCGGTACGTTCGTCGTCGGCGGCGTCACCGGCGTGTTCCTCGCGGCGATTCCCATCGATATCGTCCTCCACGGCACCTACTACGTCGTCGGTCACTTCCATCTGATCCTCATGGGGATCATCCCGTTCATGATGATCGCCGCGAGCTACTACTGGTACCCGATCCTGACCGAACGGATGTACGACCGGCAACTCGCGCTGTTCCAGTCCCTGCTGTTCGTCGTCGGATCGATCGTGACCTTCGGGACGATGATCATCCTGGGACTGTTGAACCTCCCTCGCCGCTACGCCGTCTACCCCCCCGAGTTCGCCTCGTTCCAACGCATCTCGACCATCGGGGCGTACATCATCGGTCTCTCGGTGCTGCTGTGGCTCTACAACATGCTCTGGTCGTACTGGAACGGCACACCCGTCACGGACGCCGACGTGTGGGGGCTGAAACGAACCAACCAGTTCACCCGCGAGTGGCAGTGGTTCGAACGACGGCTGGAGGCGAAGTACGGCATCGAACCGACCGAACCGGAGACGACCCGAGCGGCCGCCACGGACATCCCGAGCGAGGGGAGTCCGAACGTCTTCCAGGGCGTCAGATCGCTCGGTGTCTCGTTTCCACGAGTCGTCGCAGCGGCCGCGATCGGCGGTCTCGTCGGGACGGTCCTCATGTCCGGCGTGTTGTTCACGGCGACGATTTTGAACGTGTTCAGCCTCTCGTCGTTCGTCAACCTCGCCGGCTTCGTCGGACAGCAGAGCGTGGTCGTCGGCTACTTCCTCTTCCTCATCGGTGGCATGACGACGTGGGCGCTCCTGTTCGCCGTGCTGGCCGAGTACCTGCCGGGTGAGCCCCGTATCATCACCGGGTTGGCGTTCGCGACGGTGATCGCCGTCGGGTTCGCCTTGGCGTTCTACACGGGACAAACCGGTCTCCATCTGCTCGCGTACGTCGTCTTCGTCCTCATCGCCCACTGGTTCTACGGGTTCGGCCTGTCCGCCACGTTCGAATACCTCACGGAACGCTGGCAGGTGACCGAATGAGCACGAACGACCGACAACCTGAATCCGTCACGGAGGAAGGATCGGTTCGAGATGCGCTGTTGACCTACGGCGCGCCGTTCCTCGGAACGCTCCTCATCGCCATCGGAATCGCGGGCGGCGTCCTCGGCGGCTACGCCGTCGTCCAGACGCATCTCAATCTGTGCGGGCACGCGACCATCGACGTCTATTCGCCCGACGAGACGAACCAGCTGACGGCGGCGACTCAACGCGGTCCGTTCCAGCAGTTCAGCGTCGATGAACTCGCCCCCGCCGAACGCCGGGCGTTCGAGTACGCACTCGACAACCCGCGGAGTACCGGTGACGTTCGTGGCCGGTTCGTCCACCGCGCCGCGTTCCGGAGGGGGGTACTCGTCACCTCGGGGGGCGAAACCCACTACGTGACCATCTCCTCCGCCAACCCGTGTCTCGGCGTGGACCCGCTGCTCTTCCCGCTCGGCATCGTGTCCATCCTGCTCGGTATCGGCGGCATTCTCACGCCGCCGCTCTACCGAAGGCTGCTCGAACGCGAGGAGCGCGAGGGGAACGCGGGATAGAAGTAGACACCCGACAGCACGGGGTCGTATATGCGTCCAGCACGGGGTCGGGTATATCGTGTTCGCCGTCGTCATCTCTGCGGGGGAAAACCATGCAGCAATCGACCGGCCACGTCTCGCGGATCACCCACTTCGCGCTGATCGTCGAGGATCAGGAGGAAGCGCTCGATTTCTACACCGAAACGCTCGGCTTCGAGAAGAAAGAGGACAGCGAGATGGGCGAGGACAGATGGCTCACCGTCGCTCCCGCCGGACGGGACGGGGTGCACGTCATCCTCCGTTCCCCGACGTGGTTCGGCGGGAAGGACGCCGACAGGTTCTCGCATCTCGTCGGGCACAACCCGATGATAGGGTTGGCGGTGGACGACTGTCACGCGACGTACGACGACCTGCGTGAGCGGGGCGTCGAGTTCGTCTCCGAACCGCAGGAACGGGAGTACGGCGTCGAAGTCATCGCGCTCGACCCGGAGGGGAACGAACTCCTGTTCGTCGAACCGAGGAGGACGGCGTAGCTCCTCTCATCCGGAGATGCTCGACCCGAAGTACAGCACGACGACGAGAAGCAGCCATATCGCGTCCACGAAGTGCCAGTACATCGAGACGGTGCTGACCGAGGCGTCCCTGTCGGGAGCGTACTGGCCGCGTATCGCTCGCGCGAAGACGACGCACAACAGAATCACGCCGAGCGTGACGTGCAGGCCGTGCAGGCCGGTCAGCCCGAAGAACGCGCTCCCGAACAGTCCGGAGGTCAGCGTGAATCCCTCGTGGGAGATGAAGTCGTAGTACTCGTAGGCCTGTCCGGCGACGAATCCCGCACCGAGGACGACGGTGACGCCGAGGAGGGTCAGGAACCGCTTTCGTTTCCCCTTCCCCAGCGCGATGTGCGAGAAGTGGAGCGTGAAACTGCTCAGAACGAGGACGGCCGTGTTGACGAGCAACAACGAACTCAGCACGTCGGGGAGTTCCGTCGGCGGCCACGGCTGTACCCGGATGAAGAAGTAGTAGGTGAACACCGCGCCGAACGTCGCGATGTCGGTCAGCAAAAACGTCACCATCGTCGCCTCGTAGGTGTACTTCGTCTTGCTCACGCGCCCCTGCCAGTAGTCGTGTACGTAGGCCTGGTTGAGCCACCCGCCGAGTCCGACGACGAGCACGGCCAACCCCCCGATAGCGATCACCCATCCGGCGAGTTCGGGGAACACGTCCGTGACGTGACCGAGTATCGTGAGCGCCGCGCCGAGATACATCGTTCCCGCCCCGATGGCACCGATGATGGGCCATCGACTCCCCTCGTGATGCGCCGAACCGTCGGTTCCCGACGACTCGCCGTGTGCCACTGACTCGGACATAACCGGTAGAGACACACCGCGGAGTGACAAAAATTCGACGGCAATCGGGGTCGGTCAGTTCCCGTTCGACATCGACTCGATGAACACGAGCGGGTCGCGGGTCTGGAGCCACACCGTCCCCTCGCCGGAGAAGTGTGTCACGCGCCCCTCGCCGCCGAGGATCGAGGATTTGATCCCGCCGTCCGTCTTGCGCGTGAGGTTCAACCCGTCCGTCCACGCGATGAGGTGATCCTCGTCCACGACGAGCGGATCGTCGTCGGTGATATCGATCTCGTACAGCGATCCGTACGAGGAGAGGAAGGCGATGCCGTCGCCCTTCAGGGCGAGGACGGTCAGTTCGCCCGACGAGAAGAAGTTCCCGGCCTCGTTGACCGCGGTTTCGTGCTCGACCTCGGGCGTCCACGCGACCGGTGCGCCCGATTGGGCCTTGATGCGCCCGGTCTCCCGGAGATCGATCGGGACGATGTCGCCCGGCATATCGGGCGCGAGCGTGACGTGTGCACCGTCGACCGACGCCGTGAACGTGTTCGAGACCATCTCCCGTTCGTCGCTGATGGCCCGGGAGAGCATGCCCGAGATGCCGCCGCCGCCCCCGATTTGGGCGTCCGCCTTCATGCTCTCGCTCCGACTCACCATCGCACCCGTCTTCGCCTCGATGTGCTCGTCCGCGTCGAGCGTCACGGTAAGGATCGCGTTGCTCGGTCCGTTGGTAATTTCGTACTCCATACGGAAAAATGAGGGCACCACAGTATATGAATCTACTTGCCTGAGCGGTTGAGTCGCCGTTTTATAGCAATTCCGCACCCGTGAACGAAATTTCCGTTCGGTTCGGAAGCGCGTCCTCGACGCCGACGGCGAAGACCGTTTCGCCGAGCATGGCCATGCTCGCCGCGCCGCCTGATTCCTCCACGTCGGCCACGGTGCGTCGAACCCGTTCGGTCGGCAACCCGATTTCTCGTGCGAACGACCAGGCATCCCGCGTCAGGCGTTCGAGCGACGGTTCGTCGGGAAGCGAATCGAGGGTTCGCCCGCCGACGGTTTCGATTTTCGCCATGATGTCGGCGTCGCCGAGCGTCTCGCTGGTCGCCATCCCGCCGAACGAGACGTACTCGATGGCGTTCGTCGGTTCCCACCGTCGCCGTCCCGTGCCGTCGTCCATCATCAATCCCCCGGCGGATTGGATGAACACGTCCCCGAGTCCGGTTCCAGCGTTCACCTCCGCGACGTGTGCGGCCTGTACGAGGTCCTCGCGCGAGCGCCCGAGGTCGAACGTTGCGTTCGCGGACAGCGCCGTTGCGAGCGTGGCCGCGCCGCTCGCTCCGAAGCCACAGCCGATGGGAATCGCCGATTCGAGTTCGACGCGCGCCGTCACGGCCAAGCCGTCGAGGACACCGGTGACCGGTTCGAAGTCGGTCCGCTTGCCGTCCAGCAGTATCTCGGTTCGGTCGGCCTCCCGAACGTCGGCCACGATGCCGTCCTCGATAGCCATGCTCGCGCCTTTCGACCCGTCGCCCGATTCGGCCGGTGCGAACACCGCCGTCACGCTTCCCGGAGCGAACGCTCTCATACTCGTATGGATGCAAAAGTGGGCCTTGAATCCCCCGTCACCGGAACCGCGTATTAGCAGGTGTATAAATCGAACGCGGGCGTTCACATCGCCCCGTCGTCGAATTCGAGCGTCACGTCGAGCAGGTCCGACAGAATTTCCGGAAATTCGACGACTTCGACCCGTTCTTCGTCCTCGTGGAGGCGGACGATTCCGGCGGCGACGAGACGGGGGATGTCTGTGTGGTGCAGTTCGGTGTAGATGTGGACGTGTTCCTGTCCGGAGAGCGGTTCGTCCTGTTCGGCGTCCATCCACCCCGCCACGCTGTCCGCGAGGCGCGTAACGGTCGTCCGGTCGTGCCGTCGGAGATGATACAATGCGTACCGCCGACGCGGTTCCGCGAGAATCTGAAGCAGTGCGCGTAACGAGTGTTCGTCGCCGTCCATGCCTTCGCTACCGGATGGTGTATTTTTATGGTAGAATAATAAGATACCGGATTCACCTGTGTCGGGCAAAGTTATAGTCCCCCCTTGGAATGATAGGGTATGGTCGACTTCCTGCCCTCCACCGTCGATTCCGTCGCGGACGAGGACCGCGACCCGCGGGTCGTCGGCGTCGACAGCGAAGATGCGGACGCGTTAGTCGCGGCCCTCTCCTCGCAAACCGGCCGGACATCCTCGCCACCCTCTACGAGGAACCGGCGACCCCGGCCACTATCGCCGAACGCGTCGATACCTCCCTTCAAAACGCCCAGTACCACCTCGGCAAACTGGAGGACGGCAATCTCGTCGAAGTCGCGGACACGGCCTACTCCGAGAAGGGTCGCGAGATGAAGGTGTACGCCCCGACGGCCGAACCGCTCGTCCTCTTCGCCGGGAACGAATCGGACACGGGAGGGCTACAGTCAGCCCTCAAGAACCTGCTCGGCGGAATCGGCGTCCTCGGACTGGCGAGCCTCGTCGTTCAACGACTCGCCGACGGCAAGCCGCTTCTCGGAACGTTGACCCTGAGTTCCGGAGGCAGCGACAGCACTTCGGGCAGAAATGCCGACAACGGTGCCGATAGCGGGGCCACGACGCACGCCAACAACGCGGGCGGCAGCGCCCCCGATACGACTCACACAAGCGGGACGCACGCGAGCACGACCGCCCACAATGCGGGCGGAGCGGCCGACAACGCGACGTCCACCTTGAGTAAGACGGCGGATCACACGACGACGGCGGTGCATCACGCGACCACGACGGCCTCGGATCAACTGACGACCACGGTGCAGTCGAGTACGACGAGCACGACGCGGACGGTCGCAGAAAGCGCGGCGAGCGCCGGAATCCCGCCGGGACTGCTCTTTTTCGCCGGTGGGGCGTTGATTCTCGTCCTCGGCTTCGCAGTCTGGTATCGCCGGGTGTATCGACGCTGAACGCTAAGGGCCTCCGTACCGTCTTCTTGAGCTATCGTGCTCGACCGGACGACCCTCGGCGTCGCCGGGACGGTTTGTACCGTACTGGGAGCGGCGCTCCTCGTCGTCTCGTTTCCGGTCGTCATCGTCGGGATTTCCGACGTCGTCTCGCAGACACGGACGGTGACCGCCGCACTCGCCGTGCTCGTGCGGACCGCCCCGAGCGACACGGCCCTTCACGGACCGCGGTCACGGCTCTCCTTCGGATTGCTCGGGGTCGGCGTCGGGTGCTGGTTGCTCGGTGCCGGACTGCTCGCACAGGGGCGCATCGAGCGGTTGGAAAAGCGGGACGGGAGAAACGGCGGAGCGTGACGACTGAAGCGTCCGTGAAGCGAAGCGGATCGAAAAGGGGGAGGGGTGTGACAAGTGAAGCGTTCGTGAAGTGGTGGGGTGTGGCGCGAGGTTCCGAAGAACCTCGTGAGCGGCGAACACCGTCACGTGGCGAGTCGTCGGCGACGACACGGGACGACGGTGCAACCGCAGGTATGGTGCTATTCGATGGATGATGGCAGGATTTGTCACGTCAACGTTGGATGCGCCACGAATCGTGAGAGATGCTGCTCGCAAAAAAGCGTCGCTAAGTGGTCTATATAGCGGAAAATAGCCGCGGATCGGCTCGGGGGCTGTAAATATGCAAAACCATTTGGTTCTCCCGTCGGTTGCGAACGATATGGACGCGTTCGAGCGACTGGAGGCCTTTCTCCAGCAACTCCGTCGGAACGTCGGCGTCGAAACCGTGTACGGCACTCCGGTTCATCTCAAGAACCGGACCATTATCCCGATCGCCAAGGTCGGCTACGGGTTCGGTGGCTTCGGCGGCGGGGGAAGCAGTCGAGTGGGTGGCGGCGCGACGGCGAAACCGGTCGGCGCGCTCGAAGTCACGCCGGACGGGACGCGGTTCGTCCGGTTTTCCGAATCCCGGCGAACGCTGATGGCGGTCGGCGTCGGCCTCGTCCTCGGTGTACTCCTCGGACGCGGGAACTGATTTTGGGGTAGGTGCGGTAACCGATTTCGATTCAGCGGGACGCGGTGACCGAACGGAGGACGGCGAAGTCGAAGCGGTCGATCCGTCGGAGGCCGACGAACAACAGGACGGCGACCCCGACGGGGAGCCAGTGGGTGAAGTAGGCGTTCATCGCCCCCCAGAGGATGACGAAGCTCACCATGTCGTCCAGCATAAATTCACAGGAATCGAGGCGGTCGCGGAGCGCCCGCCAGTCGAAGCCGAGTTCGACCAGTCCGACCGCGACGGCGCCGCTGACGACCCAACCGAAGTAGTTCGAGAGCGGGACGCCGTAGTAGATACCGCCGCCGGGGTACGTCCAAAACCGGAGCGCGACGGCCGCCGGGTCCAACACGAGGTCGATGACGACGACGACGGCGAGCGAGGCCGCGAAGCGGGCGAACCGCGAGTCCGCACGCGGGCCGAGCAGGAGGAGACAGAGCAGGTAGCTGTTCAGTACGAGCGGGAAGAAGAAGACGGGAAGCCCCGCCGGAACCGTCCCGAACAGCATCGGACCGAGTTCGAGGACGTAGTGGAACTGCCCGTACGGGAACCCCGTCGTCACGCCGACGAACTCGATGAGATAGGTGTAGACGGTCAACAACAACAGCGCGATACCCGCCCGTCTGTCGATGAGCGGCAACAATCCGGCGACGAGCGGCGAGCGCATGACGACCGTACCGAAGATGATGAGGAAGGGGTTCCGTGCGAGCCACGCCGGAACCCACGGCTCGGTGCCCGCGATGAACATCACGGCCCCGATGAGCGGAAAGACGACGGCGATGGTGAACCGGTTCTCGCGGACGAGCGCGGAGAACCGGGCTTCGATTCTCCGCCTGTCCATCTCCCGCCAATCGGTTCCGCTATCCATGCAGAACACCCCACAGGCCGCCCATCGTCAACACGGCCCCGACTGCGGTGTTGATGGCCGGATACCACCAGTAGGCCCGCGAGATGGTCACGTCGCGGGCGACCCACGCGAGGACGAGAAGGGGATAGACCAACAGGAGCACGCCCGCTCGCACGTCGAGGAGCGCGAATAGCCCCGCCGCTGCCAGCCAGCAGGCCGCGCAGTACGCCAGCGTCCTCGACTCGCCGAGGATGGTTGCGGTGGTTCGAATTCCGGCCCGCCTGTCGGGTTCGATGTCGGGAATCGCCGAGAACGTGTGCATGCCCATCGCCCAGAGCCACCCGCCGAGGACGGCGAGGAACGGCGGCTGACTCCCGGACAGCGTGGCGTAGGCCATCGCGCCGGGAAGGACGTACAGCCCGTTCGAGACCGAATCCAGAATCGGCGTCGTCTTGAACCGCAGCGGCGGCGCGGAGTACTCCGCGCCGAGAACCAGAAAGCCGAGCAGCCACGGCCACGCGGCGGGCGGCGTGACGAGGAGGAACCCGAGGCCGAGGAGGGCACAGACCGCGACGGCGACCGGAACCGTCCGGTCGCCCCGATACCGCGTTTCACGCTCGTCCTTCTTCGGGTTCTCCTCGTCGATGTCCGCATCGAACACGTCGTTGATGCCGTAGAGGAAGACGTTGGCCGGGAGCAGGAAGTAGACGAAGAGGGCGAGCGAAATCGGCGAGAGCAGATCACCGAGCGACGACGCGCCGTAGGCGAGACCCACCAGTACCGGCCCGGCGAGGTAGAGCCAGAATCGCGGCCGCGACAGTTTCAGTAGGGAGCGGATCATCGTTCGATAGTCGAGCATCGGTTGATACTCGAAGTTAGTAATCCTCGATCATGGCGTCTGCGGTGTGTTGGCCGCCGATGAGACACATCGGAACGCCGATGCCGGGGTTCGTGTACGACCCGGTGAAGTAGAGGCCGTCGACCTTCGAGGAGCGGTGGCGGGGGCGCATCGGACCGGTCTGCATGAGCGTGTGGGCGAGTCCCAGCGCCGTCCCCTTCGTGCTGTTGTAGCGGTCGGCGAACTCCGAGACGGAGAAGGACTTCTCGAAGACGATGCGGTCCTGGAGCGAGACGCCGGTGTTCTCCTCGATGTCGGCGAGGACTTTCTCGCGGAAGTTCTCGCGGATGGCCGGACCGTCCGGCAGACCGGGTGCGATGGGGACGAGCGCGAACAGGTTGCTGTGTCCCTCGGGTGCGACGGAGTCGTCCGTCTTGCTCGGCACGCAGAGGTAGTAGGCCGGGTCGTCGGGCCACGCCGGTTCCTCGAAGATTTCGTCGAAATGTGAATTCCAGTCCTCGGGGAGGACGAGGGTGTGATGGGCGAGCGGTTCCACGTTCCCCTCGACGCCGAGATACAACAGGAACGCCGAGGGCGCGTACGTCCTCGATTCCCAGTAATCGGCGTCGTACTGGCGGGATTCCGGCGGCAGGAGTTCCTGTTCGGTGTGGGCGTAGTCGGCGTCGCTGACCACCAGGTCGGCCGCGATTCGAGAATCGCCGCTGTGGACGAAGAAGTCGCCCTCGTTGCCCGTGATGTCCGTCACCTCGTGGTCGGTTTCGAACTCGACGCCCAGTTCCTCCGCGAGTTCGACGATGCCGTCCACGACGTCGCCGATGCCGTTTTCGGGGTAGTAGACGCCGAGGTTGAAATCGACGTGGCTCATCAGGTTGTAAATCGCGGGCGTGTTGTTCGGCGACCCGCCCAAGAAGACGAGCGTGTACTGCATGATTTGCTGGAGTCGCGGGTTCTCGAAGTAGCCCTCGACGTGTTCCTGCATCGACCCGAGGAGGTTCAAACCGCGCGCGTTTCTCGCCACGTCCATCGAGACGTAATCCCGAAACCGGGAGCGGTCGGTGTAGACGAAGTGTTCCATCCCGACGTCGTAGCTCTCCTCTGACTTGTCGAGGTAACGCTGAAGGGCCTCACCCGCCCCGTCCTCGTACGATTCGAACAACTCCTTGTTTCGCTCCAAATCGGGAACGATGTCGATGGAGTCGGTGGTTTCGTCGTCGGTTTTGAAGAAGATTCGATAATGCGGGTCGAGTTGCTGGAGTCGGTAGTAGTCGCTCGGCGTGCGGTCGAAGTGGCCGAAAAAGCGCTCGAACACGTCGGGCATCAGATACCACGACGGGCCCATGTCGAACCGGAAGCCGTCCGCTTCGAGCCTGCTGGCACGGCCGCCGAGCTGTTCGTTCTTCTCGAACACCGTCACGTCCGCGCCAGCGTCCGCGAGATAGCACGCGGTCGAAAGACCGCCGAAGCCGCTGCCGACGACGACCACCGAGCAGTCAGCGAGATTCATACCGGACCTGGGGTTGGAAGACTGATAAAAACAACCCCCCGACTGTTGGGTTTCATCACCGTATAAGGTCGGTTGTTCGGGGGTTTAGCTGGCGTATAACAAAGGTACGGGGTGTACTAGGAGTAAGTGCGCCCAACTTCTGACTCGGGCGCGTCAGTGTGTCAGTGTGAGCGCGCGTATGTCGGCGGTGCCAGAGGCTCTGGCGGAGGGATGGCTTCCTTCCAAAGTGTCACCAAACCTCTCACGTAAGTTCTCATCCCGAGATACCGTAGACCCCCACACTGCACCACCCCTCCCTTGCTTTCATCTCTTTTCATATCGTTCGATAGACTTATACTCCAGTATCACACCGTGAGTACCAACAGGGTCGAACGAATGGAGTTAGACGCATTCTTTCTGTTGTTGGGTGTCGCCGTCCTCTCGTTTCTCCTCGTCGCCTCGCTGTACGTCGTCTGGTCACGGGTCGTCGGTCTCGACCCGACGTTAGTCCGGAAGTTCGCCTCCTTCACCGGTATCAAACGGTTTTTCACGGCGTTGGTGTCCGGCGCACTGCTCGGAACCGCCGTCGTCGTCGCGCCGTCCGTCCCGGTCGGTATCGCGGCTATCGTCATGCTCGCGGCGAGCGTCTTCGCCGGTCTCATGCTGTTCGAGTTGCTGCAGAAGCGACGGACGAACGAGATGTAGCGCCGTCGTGCGGTGACAGGAATCGGTACCGGTACCCTTTCGACAAAATCCGGATCGGCTACCGTTCAGATCACTCTGGAAACGGTCGAGAGGAGGTCGTCGGGGGTAACGACCGCGCCCCGTTCGCAGAGGGATCGATACTGCACCGCCGCGTCGCTTCCGGCGTAGTTCCGCTCCGCGAACGGTCGCTCCTCCACGACGACGACCGAATCGGCTTCCGCGACCGCCTCCAGGTTCGCCAGGTTGCCCGCTCCGATTTCCACGTCGGCGAGGACGGTCACGTCCGCCTCGCGAATTCGTCGCTCGACGGCCTCCCGCGCTTCCGTTCCTATCGGCGCGAACGGGTCCTCGGTGACGGCGTCGAGTCCGAGAAGCCGAGCGGTTTCGAGGTCCGAATCACCCTCGTTCAGCACGCCGACGGACACCTCGTAGCCCGCCGCGGAAAGCAGGTAGAGCAGTCGGGAGACGGTTCCACCGCCGCCGACGACGTGTATCCGACCGCCCGTTTCCCCCGTTCCCCCGTTTTGCGCGGGTCGGTCGGGGAGCGCGGTGACGTACGTCGAACCGGTGACCGGATGGCTGGAAACGACCGCACGGGCGTCGAACGCCTCGCGTAGCGTCTCCTCGGCCAGCACTTCCGTCGGCGGTCCGGACGCGAGCACCGACCCGCCAGCGAGCAATAGGAGTTCGTCGCAGTAGTGGGCCGCGAGGTTCAGGTCGTGAATCGCGGCGACGACGGTTTTCCCGTCCGCGACGAGTTCGCGGACGAGTTCGAAGGTTCGGACCTGGTGATTGATGTCGAGGCTGGCCGTCGGTTCGTCCAGCAGGAGGACGGGCGTGTCCTGTGCGAGCGCCCGCGCGAGCAGGACGCGCTGGCGCTCGCCGCCGCTGATTTCGGTGATCGAACGGTCGGCGAATCTCGAAACCTCGGTTCGGGCCATCGCACGCTCGACGAGGTCGGTTCCGGTTTCGGCGCTCGTCCCGTCGTTCGATCCGTCGCCGAGTTCGCTGCCGAACCGCGAGCGGTACGGGTTTCGACCCATCGCGACCACGTCGCGCACCGAGAAATCGAACGACAACGTGGTGTCCTGTGGAACCGTCGCCACACGGCGACTGGCGGCCTTCGAGGAGAGGTCGGCGATGGCGTCGTCCGCGACGACCACCCGGCCGGAATTCGGCGTGAGAACGCCGTTCATGGCGCGGAGGAGGGTGGTCTTGCCTGCGCCGTTCGGGCCGACGAGGCCGACGAACTGCCCGTTCTCGATGGTCGCGGAAACGCCGTCGAGGATTTCGCTGTCGCCGAGCGTTATCGCCACGTCCTCGATTCGGATCACAGCGAACGCACCTCGCGTTTCCGCAGGAGATAGAGGAAGAAGGGCGCGCCGAGGAAGGCGGTGACGATGCCGACCGGGAGTTCCGCCGCGCCGACGGCGGACCGGGCCACGGTGTCCGTCGCAACCAGAAAGACCGCACCGGCGAGCGCGCTGGTCGGGAGCAGGATTCGGTGGTCCGGACCGACCAGCAGGCGCATGATGTGCGGGACGACGAGGCCGACGAAGCCGATGACGCCCGAAACCGCGACGGCGGCGGCGGTGACGACGCTGGAGACGATCAACAGAAGCCGCTTGGTTCGTTCGACTTCGACGCCGAGGTTGTGGGCGTCCTCCTCGCCGAGCAAGAGGACGTTGAGGTCGGAAGCGAAGAGGAGCAGGACGACGAAACCGAGAACCGTGACGGGAAGCGCGATTCCGAATTTCGTCCACGACGCGTTGTTCAGGTGGCCCATCAGCCAGAAAACCGCCTCGCGCAGGCTTCGCCCGCTCCGGAGCAGGAGGTAGGAGACGACCGCGCCGAGGAGGGTTTGGATCGCGACGCCAGCGAGCAGGAGGGTTGCGACGGGTGTTCTGCCGTTCTGGGTCGCCAGCAGGTAGACGGCGAACGCCGCGAGAATCGCGCCGACGAACGAACAGACGGGGAGCGCGAACGGGATCGAAATCGAGAGCGCGATGGTCGCCACCGCGCCGACGGCCGCGCCCGAGGAGACGCCGATGATGGAGGGGTCCGCCATCGGGTTTCGGAAGAAGCCCTGCATCACGACGCCCGCGGTGGCGAGGGCGAACCCGACCACGGCGGCGAGGGCGATTCGCGGCATCCGGAGCCGCATGACGATGATCGTGGCGGTTTCCGGGACGGCGAAGGAGAAGAGGTGGCTGTACTGCAGATCGAACGACGGGAACGTGATGACGAGTCCGCCGGGAACCGTGAGCGCCCCGCTCACGAACCGGATTCCGGTCGGAACGGCCAGCGCGTTGAGCAGCGCCTTTCCGACGACGAGCGGCGAGAGCGACGTCGGGCCGATGGCCGCGCTCACCAACACGACGGCGACCAGCGCCGCTACCAACCCCGCACACCACGTCGTCACTCGCGTCCCGTATCGCATCTATCTGAAAGTGAAATTGCTTTAGGTAAATATTTATTGAATACGGCCGACGTGCCGACTACATGAGACACCGACTGTTGTCGGCGCTGTTGCTCGTTACCGTCGTCGTCAGCTCCCTCGGAGCTGGCGTCGGTGCGGGCGTCGCGGGCGCTGCTGACGCACAGACCACCTGCAAGTTCCCGGTCACGAAAACCGACGCGACGGGAGCGAAGGTGACGATAAACGAAGCGCCGAAGCGGATCGTCACGCTCTCGCCGAGCGCGGCCCAGACGATGTGGAAGATCGGCGGTAAGGACAAGGTCGTCGGCGTATCGAAGTACTCGGCGTACCTCGACGGCGCGAGCGAGAAGACGAACGTTTCGGGTGCCGGGATGACCGCCGTCGTCCCGGAGAAGGTCGTCTCGCTGAATCCCGACCTCGTCCTCGCCCCGAACATCATCTCCGACGAGACGGTCAAAAAGCTCCGGAACGCCGGGCTGACCGTCTACAAGTTCCGCGAGGCCAAATCCATCGACGACATCTACGCCAAGACGAACCTCACCGGCAAACTCACGGGCGAGTGCGGCGGTGCGAAGGAGACCGTCTCGTGGATGAAAGACCGAATCGAGACCGTCCATCAGGCCGTCGAGGGTGAGGACAGTCCCTCGGTCATGTACGTGATGAGCGGCGGGTACACCGCCGGGAACGGCACGTTCATGGACACCATCATCACGCAGGCTGGCGGGACGAACGTCGCCGCGGAGGCAGGAATCTCCGGCTACCAGCCCATCAGTAACGAGGTCGTCGTCGAGCAGAAACCCCAGTGGTTCATCGTCTCGACGGGCGCGAAGATACCCGACGCTTACAGCAGCACCCCCGCCGCGAAGAAGAACCAGACCGTCTCGCTGAACCCCAACTACGTCAGCCAGCCAGCCCCACAGATCGTCAAACCGATCGCGAAACTGGCCAAGACGCTCCACCCGAAGGCCTATCAGAAGGCCAACGTCACGACGACGACCGAGCAGACGATGACTTCAGCCGACTCGGGTTCGAGGACGACCACGACCACCGCCGACTCGGCCACCAGCACGAGCGAATCCGGCGGCCAACCCGGATTCGGCGTTCCGATTGCGGTCGTAGCACTCGGACTCGTTGGACTGTTGACGCGGCGTTTCTGAACGGATTTTTCGTCTTTCGTTTTTCGAAGGGGACCAACCGCACGGCGCGCGAAAAGGCGCACGGTAGTGCGCCCGCGCGAGGGATGACCGAACGTAGTGAGGGAATCGGTTGGGGAGGAGTGTGGCACGGTGCGGTAGCGGAGCGGTGCGGGGTGGGATTGAAAGGGGCCGCCTGGTCCCGCGAACACAGTGAGGGGGACGTTGTCGGAACTCGTTTCCGACTGAACTCGCGCAACGCGTGGGCGTCTGCACGGGCCAGTATTTTAGCCGTGCGGTGTCCTCGTGAGCGAAGCGAACGAGGGCTTGGAAGAGCTTCGCTCTTCCAGCGCGGGGAGGCCAAAATATCCCGTGCAACGACCACGAGCGGGCGGGGGCTTTCGAGGCGGTCTGCTCCCCAGCGATTCCACTCTCCTTCTAACAAAACACCTCTCCGCGTAGCGAGTGGTGAGATACTAAATAATACTATTTTATACTGATTTCCACCAAAATCCACTATCCTCCACGAACACCTCCTCGTCGGCGTGACACGAAAAGGAGTTTAACGCCGGACTGTGGAGTGACGGTATGGTCGAAATAGTCATCTGGCCCGCCTACATCGACGCGGGGTTGACTCGCGGACAAGGGCGACGGGTACCGGAAGGGATGGCCGTCGAGGAACCGACGGTGGACGAAATCGCACGGGCGGTACAGCAAGTCGGCTACGACACGGTGATCGAACGCGACAAGGCGTACTCCCGCGAGGGATGGGAGGAACGCGGACGCGTGCTGGTACAGAACGCGGACGATTCCGCGAAGAACGACGTCGTACAGGCCGTCGCCGCATACGTCACGGCCATGCGCGAGTGATGCAGCGACTCGGACAGGTCGTCCGGACGGCCCAAGGACTGGCCATCGTTCGCTCGCCGAGCGAGGAGTACCCGGACATCGGCACGATGGTGGTGGACGAGGGACTGACGACGGTCGGACGGGTCGTGGACGTGTTCGGGCCGGTGTCAAAGCCCTACGTCGCGGTGTCGCCGGACGACGAGACACCGCTCCCGACGCTCGTCGGGGCGAAACTCTACGCCCGGTAAGCTTCCGTTCGGTTCTGAAAACCCCTAATCGATCCGACGAACCCAAAACCACAAAGAGGGGTCACTTCTATCTCCCGACATGGACAATCGAACGCGGGAGTTCTTCGCGTCCGGGTTGACCGTCGCCATCTTTCTGGCGGTGCAACTCGGCGCGCTGGCGCTGGTGAAGCCGTTCAAGACGGCGGGGTACCAGACGGTCAGCGACCCGTCGGACCCGACGAACAGCCTCGTCTACATCGGCGTCATCCTCGTCTTCACGGCGGGAATGCTCGTCGTCATCAAACTCGGCGTGCAATGGATTCTGCGCGCGGTTATCATCCTCACCAGCGGGATGATTTCGCTGTACGTGTTCAGCGTCGTGATTCCGGCGGTCGTCACGGTGACGGTCTCCGATTCGCAAGTCAACGTGCTCGCGTGGGTCTTCGCCGCGCTCGTTTCACTCGCGCTGGCAGTGTATCCGGAGTGGTACGTCATCGACGCCGCGGGCGTCCTGATGGGTGCCGGGTCGGCGGGACTGTTCGGCATCAGCTTTGGCTTGCTCCCCGCTATCCTCCTACTCACCGTGCTGGCCGTCTACGACGCCATCAGCGTCTACGGCACGGAACACATGCTCACGCTCGCCTCCGGCGTGATGGACCTGAAGATACCTGTCATCCTCGTAATTCCGCTGTCGCTCTCCTATTCGTTCCTCGAAGACGCCGTGCAGGCGACGAGCGAAGGCGCGGTCAGCGAGAACGACGACGAACTGGTCGGCGATGGGGACGGCGAGTTCGACGATTCCGAGAGCCTCGGCGAAGCAGTCGGAGATGAAGGGGAAGCGAATCGGGACGCCTTCTTCATCGGTCTCGGCGACGCGGTCATGCCGACCGTGATGGTCGCCAGCGCGGCCTTCTTCTCCCCGGCGAACGCGCTCCTCTCCGGAATCGCGCTCAACCTGCCCGCGCTGACCGCGATGATCGGAACGATAGCCGGACTACTCGTCCTGCTGTGGATGGTGATGAAGGGCCGAGCACACGCCGGACTGCCGCTCCTGAACGGCGGCGCAATCGGCGGCTACCTCGTCGGCGCGCTGGCGAGCGGCATTCCGTTGATGAAAGCGCTCGGATTGTAACACGACCGTTCTCGGACCTCTCAGGGTTTCGTACCGACGAAACGGACAGGCCCGTCCCTCGCGTAGGGATGCCATGACTCCTCTCGGCGAAGGAACGCCTTCCCCGCACGATGAACCCGTTCGTGTCGGCGTCCTCAGTTTTCACAACAGCAAGGAGACGAAGGCGATTTTGAACGCGATAGACGATTTGGGCCACGTTCCCGTCTGGCTTCGGAAGGGAAACACCCGCGTCCAGATCATCGGGGACGAACCGCGACTCGACCCCGACGTGGATATCGTCGTCAACCGACTGCTGTTGACGACCGCCGAACATCCGCTCGAACACCTCGAAATCGCCAACACGCTCGCCGGACATCGACCGATGGTCAACCCGCCTCCGGCCGTGCTGACGGCGATTCACAAGTACGCGACAGCGGTTCGACTCGCCAACCAAGGCGTGAGAACGCCGGATTCGTATCTGGGATTGTCCGCCGCCACGTTTGCCGAGGGGAGTCGGTACGTCGGCGGATCGATGCTCCAAAAGGCCGGTATCGGGACCCACGGTGACGCGGCGTGGAAGGTGGCGCGAAACGAGCGACCGACGCCGGTCGTCGGCCACAGGCACACGTTCCTCCAGCGATTTCTGGACCAACGGGGCAAACAGTCCGACGTGCGGGTGTA
This sequence comes from Haladaptatus sp. R4, assembly GCF_001625445.1. Classification (NCBI taxonomy): domain Archaea; kingdom Methanobacteriati; phylum Methanobacteriota; class Halobacteria; order Halobacteriales; family Haladaptataceae; genus Haladaptatus; species Haladaptatus sp. R4. The sequence continues at coordinate 134,326 of NZ_LWHG01000021.1, forward strand.
CGTCGTCGGCGACGAGGTCGTCGGCGCGATGCGGCGGTTGGCCCCGAACGGCGACTGGCGGACGAACGTCGCGCGTGGCGGCACCCCGGAGGACGTAACGGACGAACTCCCGAGGGAAGTCGGGTCCATCGCCCTCGATGCGACACACGCCCTCGGTCTCGACGTTGCGGGCGTGGACGTGATGGAGTGGCGCGGGGACTGGTACGTCCTCGAAATAAACCCGACGGCGGGGTTCACCGGCTTGTTCGACGCGACTGGCAAAAGCGCTGCCCCGTACATCGCCCGGTACGCCATCGAGCGGGCGGGTGGTGAGGTGCCCCCCGGACAGGTCGCGGAGATCGCCCAGTCGCTGGATGACTCGGTTCCCGCTTGTAAACCACGTCGGGCGGGCGGGACGAACCGCCACCGAACAGTCGGCTACACGGAACTGGTGGTCGTCAACGGAATGCGGACGTCGGAGTCGGTCGTCGCCAAGGCCGACACGGGTGCGACCCGGACGAGCATCGGTATCGACCTCGCGTCGGCGGTCGGCGCGGGTCCCATCAAGAGCAGCGCCGCCGTGAAGTTCGGCAGCGGGAAGGCGAGCAAGACGCGGCCACTGGTGGACGTGGACATCGGTATCGGCGAACGGTGGCACAGGGTGACGGCCAGCGTGGAGGACCGAAGCCACATGCGTCATCCGCTCATCCTCGGACGGGACGTGCTCTCGGACTATCGCATCGACATCCGCCGTCGGGCGGGCGAGGAGTAGGGAAACGGCCAAAGGAAGTTTCCGTTCACTCTCCGCAGGCACGAACGATGCCAGAGATGCCAGACACGGGCACGGCGACCATCGTCTACGACGACCCGGAGGGAGAGGTAATCGAACGAGAAGCCGAGAACGACGACATCGTCTACTTCGACGACCACTGGCTGATCAAGGTCGGGGTCAACGACGAGGGCGACGACATGGTCCGACGCGTTCCACGCGAACGCGTCCACTACGTCGAACGCTCCATCGACGAACTCGAAAAGAAGGTCGAAAGCGCAGTCGAGAAGGCGAAAGAGCAGTTCGGCTGGTCGGTGTAATCGTCGATTCGGGTGCCGTCACAACTATTCGTACCGCCGCTGTGAGCCTACTCCATGGCTTCGAACGCAACGAACGGGTTCGTGGGTGGATTGTTCAGTACCGTCGTCATGACGGCATTCCGTGAGTCGATTTCGCTGTCGTATCCGCCGACGGCCGAGTTTTGCGCGAAGTTCCTCGGCGGCGAACCGAACGACCATCCCGTGGGTGCAATCGCACTCCACCTCCTGTACGGCGGATTCGCCGGTAGCCTCTTCGCCATCGCGTTCGGAGATGGGTCGAACTCGGCACTCGACGCCGAAACGGAGGGAACAATCGGCGGTCTCGGCTACGGCCTCCTGCTCTCCCTCTTCGGGGAACGGGTCATGCTCGGTCGGTTGTTGGACATGACCCTCGAAGAGGACGAATCCATTATTTTTCACGCCGGACACGCGATGTACGCGTCGCGCTCGGGGCGTGGGTCGGTTCGCGGTCGTAACTATTCGCCGGTCAGCGCCTCGCTCGCGGGCGAGAACGAGATCGTCGAGCCCAATCCGTCCTCGCAGGCTTTCTGGTAGAGCATGTACGCCGAAGCGACGGTTTCGATGCCCGTTCCGCCGCTGTCGAAGACGGTTATCTCCTCGGCCGATTCGCGGCCCGGTTTCTCGCCCGCGACCACCTCGCCGAGTTCGGCGTGGATGTCCTCTTCCGTCACGTCGCCCGACTCCATCGCCAGGAGGAACGACCCCGCGTCCGACGTCGCGCGCTCCCGCAGGTCGGGGACGTACGTCGAGCGCGCTATCGTCGTCGCGTCGAGTTCGCGCTTTTTCGGGTGATACTGACCCATCGCGGTGACGTGTGCACCGTCCTTGAGCAGGTCGCCGTCGAACACCGGTTCGCTGGCCGTCGTCGCGGTGATGACGATATCGGCGTCCTCGACGGCCGCGGCACTGCTGGCGACGGCGGCGACCGAGGCGTCGTACGCCTCGTTCATCTCGCCCGCGAACGACTCCCGGTTCTCCTTCGTCGGCGAGTAGACCCAGACGGTTTCGATGTCCCGGACCGTCATCGCCGCTTTCAGTTGTCCGCGTGCCTGCGCGCCGGTACCGATGAGAGCGAGCGAGGTTGCGTCCTCGCGCGCGAGTGCGTCGAGTCCGACCGCACCCGCCGCACCGGTCTTGAACGGATTCATGCTCGCGCCGTCGATGAGCGCGAGGGGTTCGCCGGTCTCGGCGTCGAACAGCGGCGTCATGAACCACGCATCGCCCGCGCTGAACCCGGCGGGATACATGTAGCCGCCCATCGCGCCCGTTTCTGGGAGGATCGCGGAGTAACTCGTCAGCATCCCCGCCGGTTCGTCGTTCACCAGCGTCGTCCGGGGTTTCGCGGGCGCTCCCAGTCCTCGCTGACGATAGCCGTCACGCACGGCATCGACGAACTCGTCGATCTCTGCCAGTCCAGCGACGTCGTCGCTCGTCAAAAACAGCGTCTCGGTCATGGCTGGACGAACGGAAGCCAGCGACAAAACCGTTGAGGAACGGAAACGGTAGCCGTCGGGAATGAAGGGTGAAAATAAACTGCGAACGTGAAACGAACGGAGAAAGGAGAGGGAAAAGAGAGACGAAAATTACTCAGCGGAATTGACTGGCGCGGATGACTGGGGGTTCGGGGCAGATGCTTCATCGACGGGTCCGTTTACGAACAGTGCGTGTCCGATGAGGAGCACGGAAACGAACGCTCCAAGGGGTACAGCGGTCGTTAGCGCGAGTCCAGCGATGCTGAACGCTCCGGTTACACCGACCAATGCGAGTGGGATCAGGCCAAGAATGAGGTCATAGTATCCAGTCATAATGTATTCAATAATATGCGGTGTAGGTATATAACTGTTTCCCATAGGCGAAGCAGCTGATTCCTGTATGGATTGAGAATGCTCTAAGGAATCTACCGGTTACATCTTCATAACTTATGAAGATGCGACTAGGATACAGGGACCCCAGACCGAGAATTCTGCACTCTCAGGGGGGTGTGAAATGCCCGAGAGTAATTCATTCTGCCACAAAGCCATGTTAACGATGCTCATGATAGGCGTTGTCTGAATTTTTCGAGGGAGAATTACCGGCGATAATTGAGGTAGGGCGTCGATGATCGACGACCGAACGGCGGTATTCACCGATCAGTCGTGCGTCGGGGGACGAAGGAGCAACGCACCGAGCGCCGCCACGATTGCGAGAACACCGCCGATGAGGAACGCGACCGTCCATCCCATGGCCGTAACGAGAAACCCTGTGACTGCCCCGCCGAACACGCCACCCCACATCTTCCCCGAATAGAGCAGTGCGTAGTTCGCCGAGGAATGTTCCCGCCCGTAGTAGTCGCCGACGACGCTCGGGAACAGCGTGTACTGTGGACTCCAGAAGAACGTGGCGACGATGACGGCGAGGACGAACCCGATGTCGGAGTTCACGTTCGCGAACCAAACGACGGCGAACAGACCGACGCCGCACAGGAAAAAGGAGACCGCCATCGCGCGCTCCCTGTCGATCCGGTCGGACGCGTCGCCGACGATCAACCGCCCCGCGCCACCCGAAAGCGGTAGGACGATGGCGGAGACGGTTGCGATCATCGCCGCCAGTCCGAAGTGCTCGGCGAAGGAGACGACCTTCGCGGTCAGCATCAACCCCGCCCCGCTCGCGCAGACGAACATCACGTACATCACCCAGAACTGCCACGTTCCGGCCATCTCGCGCCACGTGTACTGCGGACCCGAGACCATCTCCGTCGCCTCGTCGCCGCCGTCGGCCGTCGCTTCGAGCCACCCCTTCGGCGGGTCGCGGAGCACGACCGCTCCGACGATGATTCCGATACCGATGAGCAGTCCCATGTTCCAGAGGACGCCCGGGTAACTCGACGCCGTCGCGTTAGTGCGCACGTACGGAACCACGAGCGCACTTCCCGCGGCGAACGCCATCGTCCCCAGCCCGGTCGTCAGGCCGCGCCGGTCGGGGAACCATTTCAGCGCCGTGTTCACCGCGACGGTGTAGACGATACCGACCCCGATGGCCCCGAGCGAGTAGAAGAGATACAGTTGCCAGACGCTCGTCGCACGCGACAGGGCGAGATAGCCACCCCCGGCGAGGATTCCCGCGAGGAGCGTCAGCGCCCGTGGGCCGTGTCTGTCACGCCACCAACCGACGGGGAACTGTGACCCCGCCTGAAAGATGACGAAGAGGGTGAACACCGCGCCGAGCGCCGCCGGGTCGATGGCGAGGCGATTCGCGATCGGCGAGCGGAGGGACGACCACACGTACTGATACGGACTGACCAACCCCATCATCACGACAGCAGCGGCGACCTGCCACCATCTGGAGAACCCGAGCACGTCCTTGGCACGGGCAGAATAATCGACATCGGTAGTACTCATGGCGCAACCGACCAACCGGATAACAATCAGAGTTGGGTTTGGGGAAACCCGCGTACGTTTATGAGGGAATACGAACTATTATCCTCCATGAAGGGGAGAAAATCGTATCTCGTCGCGCTCGCACTCGTCGCCGTTTCGTTCGCCCTGGGCGTGTACTACTATCCCCGCATGCCGGACCAAATCGCGTCCCACTGGAACGCGAGCGGGAACGCCGACGGCACGATGCCAAAGCTGTGGGGACTGTTCCTGATCCCGACGATGACCGCGGGACTGCTCGTGCTCTTCGCCGCGATTCCGCGGATCGACCCGCTCCGGGAGAACATCGCGGAGTTCCGGCGGTATTACGATCTGTTCATCGTCCTGTTCGTCGCGTTCATGCTGTACATGCAGGCGCTGATCGTCCTCTGGAACCTCGGCTACCGGTTCGACTTCACCATGGTGCTGTCGCCAGCCATCGGCGTGCTGTATTATTTCATCGGCGCGCTGATGAGCCGCGTCGAGCGGAACTGGTTCATCGGCGTTCGGACGCCGTGGACGCTCTCGGACGACAGGGTGTGGAAACGAACTCACGCGCGTGCGGGGCCGCTGTTCAAACTCGCGGGGATCATCGCCATCCTCGGCGCGTTCGTCCCCCGATATGCGATTTACCTCGTGGTGGGCCCGGTCCTCCTCGCCGCGGCCTATCTCATGCTGTACTCGTACGTCGAGTACCGGCGTGTCGCCGCGTAAAAACGCTATTTTCGCCGTTTCCGATCACCCGCCGTGCGCGATGACCTCGTCCGGACGGATTTTGAGCAGGACTCGCGCCGTCCGAATCTCCGGCTGATACTCCTCCCCCGTGTAGCGCTGAGATAGTTCGTCGATGTGCTCGCGGGCACCCTCCTCGGTCATCTCGTCGACTTCACCGAGGACGGACAGCGCCCGATAGCGGTTGTCCGGGTCGGTCATTCCCATCCCGACCTTCGGATTCTCCCGCACGTTTCGTTCCTTGCGCCGACCGCGTTCGGTGTTGACGAGCACCCTGTCCTCGTCGGCGTCGTAATCGACCCACACCGGGGTGACGTGCGGCAGTCCCTCCGGCGTGAGCGTGGCGAAGTACGCGAAGACGGGCTTCTCGAACAGTTCGTGGAACTCGGATGGAATGGACGACATCAGGAACGGACGACAACCGGGAATCACTTTACGCTACGGGCCACGGCGTTCGGCGACGGAAAAGTGACCGCGTTAGCGAATCGCGAACGTAACCCCAGCCAGGATTCGCCAGACGGTCAAAAACAGGATGCCGAAGCCAAGCATCACGAGGACGAAACTGACCGGTGACTCGCCGTGGAAGAACGACGTCGCACGGAGCGCGGCACCGATGAGCGCGGCGGTAATCCACGTTCCGTCCGCGAACAGCACCGAGGTTCGAATCGAGCGGCGGGCGCGGGAACTGTACAGGCCGACCATGAACGCGGATATCAACCACCCGATGAGGAACGGTGCGACGGTGTTAGCGAAGTAAAGTGGTTCTTGGAAAATCGGATCGTGATGGCGAAGGCTCCCGACTGCCAAGAGCACCAACAGAACCACGATATCGCCGATGAAGAGTCCGGCCGTCGTTCCCGAGCGGTCGAATCGCCGAGTTACGAACGCACTGCTCATACGGTTCGTTGCACGGCCGGGGTTATGTCGTTCCCGATGTGCGTTTGATACCCGCGACGGTGTAATCGAAGCCACGGCCCCGAACTCGCGGGACGAGGTCCGCCGCGTGTAGAAGACGAGCCAGTTCGTCCGGCGTGAAAAACGACGACCGCATTCCCAGCAGATGTTCGCCACGGACGAGCAACTGGCCCCGAACTGTCGCCGGATTGAACTCGCGGATGATCACCACGCCGCCGGGCCGCAACACGCGCTCGACTTCCGAAAGAGTCGCCTTCGCGTCGCCGATGTGATGGAGCGCGTCCGAGATGACGACGGCATCGACGGATTCGGCGTCGAGCGGCAGTCGGGTCGCGTCCCCGCGCACGCAATCGAGTCCGCGTGCGTGTGCCTGTGCGAGCATCCCCGAGGAGGCATCGACGACGAAGCGCTCGTCCACGTCGAACGCGCGCACGGCACGGCCTGTTCCGCCCGCCACGTCCGCGATTCGCTCGACCCGTCGTTCGGCCTGTTGGAGGCCTTCGCGCAGAATGTCGTAATCCGAATCGGGCGAGAAGTAGTCGTACAACTGTGCGATGCGGTCGAAGTGACCGATATCGCCGTTCGTGGGGGACATATCGGATGAACGCGACCCATCGCATAAAATTCGACGGCGGGAACGGGCGACCCGATGGAGGGATGTGGGTCGCGCCGAAACGGATGGGCATGGAGTACGCGGTACTGGGATGGCCGGACGAGGGGCCGAAACTGCGACTCGATTACGAACGGTTCAGCTACGCGGGCAAGTTCGTGATGTCGAACACGGGGAAGGCCGTCGCCCGCATCTCACGGGATGCGGTGGGGCTTCCGGTGAACTACGGCGACGACCGTCTCGTGGCCGCCATCGCGTTCAACGAGGACCGCACCGATGACGGGACGATGTGGCTCCGGTACGTGACGGTGCACGCCGACCGCCGCGGCGAGGGAATCGGTTCCGAACTCGCGCGATTCACGACGAGACGGATTCACGAGCGTGATTATCAGCGTGTTAAAATCGCGGTAAACAATCCCTACGCGTACCACGCGCTCTATCGAGCGGGGTTCGGGTTCACCGGCGAGGAGACGGGACTGGCGGAACTGGTCTTGGAACACCCGAATCCCGAAACGGAGCGCTATCAGGACGGATTGGACGTGTATCGTGCCCGTGACCTCTCCACGAACGAGGAGGAGTTTCTGGCCGCGAAGGAGGGTCGTCGGCCACCGCAATCGGACGACTCTCGGCCGGTTGAACGCTCGGAAGATCGATGATTTCACGGAGAGGATCTCTTCGTTTAGTACACCGTTCATTCAGCCGTTAATGACCTATTAACGAAGGTTTAGTATCGCTTCGTGTATGGCAGTGAGAGACGATAGAAGAAGAGTGCTCGGACTCATCGGGTCGGGCCTGACGGTCGGAATCGCCGGTTGCTCGGCGTTTTCGAAGAACGAGTCCTCGGAGAATTCGAGCGGACGGAACGGCGCACAGACGACGGAGACCATTCAATTCCCGACGACGAGCACGACGGACACCGAAGACGGAACGGAGACGGAGACAGAGACGGAGACGACGTCGGAGGTCGAACCCGTGGACCCGGAGGACCTTGAACCCGCACCGAAAGCCTATCGGTCGGTGTCACGCCCGGAAAAGGCGGATGAGCACAAGTATGCGACGATGGGGTCGGAGGACGCATCGGTGACGGCACGGTTCTACGGCGCGTGGAAGTGTCCCTACACGCGTCACTTCGTCCTCGACATCCTGCCGACGCTCATCGAGGAGTACGTCAAACCCGGCGACGTGGCGATCGAGTTCCGCGCCGTCGCCTACGAGGACGGCGAAGGGTTCCACGGCCCCGACTCACCCCGTGCGGCGCGGGCCGGGTTGGTCGTCTGGAATCAGGAACCCGACCAGTTCTGGACGTACTTCGGCACCGTGTTCAAAAACCAGAACAGTGCGCCGGGGTGGGCGACGACGGAGACGCTTCTCAACCTGGCCGAGAAGGCAGACGTGAGCGACCGCTCGGATATCGCCTCGCTCATCGAGTCGGGTAAGTACCAGTCCCAGATCGAGAAGACGATGGACCAAGTACACGATATCCCGATCACGCGCGTCCCCCGCATCGTCGTCGGCGACACCGTAACCGCGCCGACTGTGTCACCGAAGAAGACGAAGGCACAACTCGACGCGGCGCTCGGGAAAGGGTCGGGATCGAAAACGACGACCACGACGGACGATTCCAAAACGACCACCACGAAGGATGACGGTTCGGGGACGACCACCACGAAGGGAGATTCCGGGACCACCACGAAGGGAGATTCCGGAACCACCACGTCCGGGACGACGAGCACCACCAAGACGTCCGGCGATTCGACCACGAGCACCACGGGAACGAAAACCACGACGAACTCGACCAGCACGACGACCGGCACGAAATCCGGGAACTGATCGGCGTTCGTCGTGAACCCGATGTTCCACTCTTCTCTCACCGCTCTCTTTGTCACACTGGTCGAACACAGACTCACGAGCGAGTGCTACACCGAAGAGAAGTACGGGGAGTCATCGGTTTTCGAAACAGCCGGTTCCCTCGTTGCTCGAAAAAATGGATAGCGAACTGTCCGAGTCTATCCAAATTTGTACTCTCGCACACGCGTTCTTCATCACGTCCGTGAGGTTCGCCTCCGCACTGTCATTCCTTATCTTCGCACGAATCACGACTTCTCCGGGATCACTAGGAAAGTCGACAGTAATCTCCTTCCCACCGAGAACGTTGCCCTCCTTCGCTGTGACCTCGTGTCTCTCTGAATAAACGCTTTTGCCATCGTAGAGCACATCGACTGCGACTGTTTGCGGGTTTTCGCTATCGTTCTCGATGGACAATTTCGTCAGGACGACGCCGCTATCCCGAGATTTCGAACCGAGGGATCCAACACACCCAGCGAGTGCGAGTAGAGAACCGGCGGTCATGGTGAGGACGGCTCTTCGTTTCATACGCTTCGTTTCAAATCGGGTTCTAATACACTTTTCTCCGACAGATAGCTCGATGTCGTCCCGGACGGGAGCTTTCAAGCCGTTCCCGCCCTTAGCGTCGCCAAATGGGTAATTCCGCACTGCGGCAACTCGCATCCCTGGAGGAGGTCAGCTTCGACGACATCGAAGGCTCGGTCGTCGCCATCGACGCCCACAACTGGCTCTATCGCTATCTCACGACGACGGTCAAGTGGACCAGCGACGAGGTGTACACCACCGAGGACGGCACCGAGGTTGCCAATCTCGTTGGGGTCGTCCAAGGCCTCCCGAAGTTCTTCGAACACGACCTGGTTCCCGTCTTCGTCTTCGACGGCCACGTCACGGACCTGAAGAGCGACGAGATCGAGAACCGACGCGAACAGCGCGAGAAACTGGAGGACCAACTGGAGGACGCACGCGAGGAGGGCGACGCCATCGAAGTCGCCCGACTCGAAGCCCACACCCAGCGGCTCACGCCCGTCATTCAGGAAACGACGCGGGAACTGCTCGAACTGCTCGACGTGCCCGTCATCGAGGCCCCCGCCGAAGGGGAAGCACAGGCGGCGCACATGGCGCGAACGGGAGCGGTCGATTACGCCGGAACGGAGGACTACGACGCGCTCCTCCTCGGCGCGCCGCTCACGCTCCGCCAACTGACGAGCAAGGGCGACCCGGAGTTGATGGACTTCGAGGCGACGCTCGAAGAACACGACATCACGTGGGAACAGTTGGTCGATATCGCCATCCTCTGTGGCACCGACTTCAACGAGGGCGTCTCCGGTGTCGGCCCGAAAACGGCACTCAAGGGCGTCAAGGAACACGGCGACCTCTTCGGCGTCCTCGAAGGGCGCGACGCGTACATCGAAAACGTGGACATCATCCGCGGGATGTTTCTGGACCCTGACGTGACCGACGAGTACGAGTTCGACGCGTCGATGGACCCCGACATCGCGGCGGCCCGCGAGTACGTCGTCGACGAGTGGAAGGTCCACGAGGACGAGGTGGCACGGGGGTTCGAGCGCATCGAGGAGAGCATCACCCAGACCGGTCTCGACCAGTGGACGTAGCTCTGCTTTCGAAGGATTCTTGCCCCCCTCGTTCGACCTCCCGCCAATGGACGTGGAGCAGCAACGTACGCTAGCCGTCTGGTTGATTTTCGTGGTTCCCTTCGTCTTCCTCTTCGGCTTTCTCCTGTTGTACGACAGCCTCACGCTGGAAATCATCGCCATCTACTGGTTCCCGGCCATCATTCTCACCATGATCGGCGTTATCGACCCGCCGTGGACCCTCGTCTCGGATGCGGAATGAGTCCGGAGTTGGAACTGATTTTGGCGAAAACCGAGCGCGTCCGTTCGTGGCGAGACGGGAAAACGAACCTCGAAACCACACCGAACTCGTCCAACCAGTCTTCGCCGTCGTAATCGACAGTATTTTTCCGCGAGGGCAAGTACGAACTGTTCGTGAATATACGGGGGACGGTCACCGAGCCGGGAGAGGTGCGGACCGTGAGTACGCAGTACGGGGAGCGCGACCTCGTGGAAGTCGTCGTACAACCGGACGACGACGTGCCGGAGACGGTGACGCTGTGGGGGAAGTGGACGGAGACGGCGGAGTATCTCGAAGCGGGGATGGAACTGCTGGTGACGGACGTCGAGGAGTCCGAATACCAAGGCGAGACGAGCTACGCGACGAGCAAGGAGTCCTACGTCGTGGTCGAACCGGCGTTCCTCGTGAACGTGACGGACGTTCGCTCGTGGGTGCAGTGCCCCCGGATGTACTACCTGAACAAACTGTCGGGGATTCCGCTGAACTACCCCGTCGTCAAAGGAACCATCGTCCACGAGGTGTTCGGCGACCTGCTCCGCGGTCGGGAACTGGACGAATCCATCGAAGAGCGCGTCGAGGAGGTCGGCCTGCAACTCGGCCTGCTCGGACGCGAGGCGGACGAGGTGGCGGGTGAGGTACGCCAGAACGCCAGCGCCATCGAGGGCTGGTTGGAACAGGGCGTCCTCGACGACACGGACGACTGGCGAAGCGAGTACACGCTCATCAGCGAACGCTTCGGCATCAAGGGTCGGTGTGACGCGCTCCGTCGCGGGATGCCGGTCGAACTGAAGACGGGCAAGAACACGAACCGCGACCCGCGCTTTCAGGACAAGATTCAGGCGGCCTGCTACGCCCTCCTCCTGCAAGAACGCGACGTTCCGGCCGACACGGGGACCCTGCTGTACACGAAGAACTCGGCGCTGGACCGCGCCGAGGAGTCGGGCGACCTCTCGCCCGCGAAGGAGTTCGCCATCGCCAAGGGACTGCTGGAATTCGTCGTCCGAACTCGCAACGAGATAGCCGCGGCGGAGTTCGACATGAGCGTTCCGACGGGGTACGAGGCGAACGCAAAATGCGAGTACTGCTTCGAGAAGGACACTTGCATGGTCGTTTCGGGGCGTCTGGATCAGGAGTCGAAGGCGGGCCAGATAGGCCGCCCCATCTCCGAGGACGAGCGCGAGTACTTCCGGGAGAAGTACGAGCAGATAGAGAAGGAGCGGCGGGCGACCCACCGCGAGTACGCCAAACTCTGGGAACAGACGGCCGAGGAGCGGGCGGACGACGACCGCGCGCTCATCGGCTTGGAACCCGCGGGGCAAACACAGATCGAAGGCGAGCGCTGGGAACTCCGCGCCCGACGAACCGACGATGCCGTCTCGAAGATTCGGGAAGGCGACGTCGTCCTCGCCAGCAACGGCCACCCGGTCAGCGGGCACGCGGAACTGGCGCGGGTCGTGGAGTTGGGCGACGAAATCGTCGTCACGACGGACGAACCCGTCGAACTTCGCAGACTGGACGTGTACCCCTCGGAGTTCTCGTCCGACGCGATGTTGACCGCGCTGCACGACGCCCTGCTGAAGGGCGACGAGCGGCGGAAGGACGTGCTGTTCGGTCGGGAAGAACCGGAGTTCGAGGACGGGATGCAACCCTTCATCGAGAACAACGACGCCCAGAACGAGGCGGTCAACCTCGCGGTGAACGCGAAGGACTGCGCGCTCATCCACGGCCCGCCCGGAACGGGGAAGACCTACACCATCGCGCGGACCATTCGGGCGCTGGTGGAGGACGGCAACCGTGTCCTGCTGTCGGCGTTCACGAACCGCGCCGTGGACAACGCGCTCGAAGCGCTCCGGGAGCAAGGGTTCGGAGAAATCGTTCGCGTCGGCACGGAGACCGGCGTCCGCGCGGACATGCAGGACGTTCGTCTGGAGCGGAGCGGCGACCCCGGCGCGCGCGTCGCCGAACTCAAGGGGGCGAGCGTCGTCGCCGCCACGACGTCGACCTGCGGTTCGCGGATCATGCGCGAGGAGGCGTTCGACGTGGCGCTCGTGGACGAGGCCTCGCAGTTGACCGAACCCGCGACACACGCGGCCATCAACCTCGCCGAACGATTCGTCCTCGTCGGCGACCATCATCAACTGCCGCCCGTGGTGAGAGCTGAAACCGAGCTTTCCAAATCGCTGTTCCAGCGACTGGTCGAACGGTACCCCGAGGCGTCCGTCATGCTCGACCGACAGTACCGGATGGCACAGCGGATTCAGGCGTTCTCCTCGCGGGAGTTCTACGACGGCGCGCTCCGTCCGGCCAGCGGCGAGGTTGCGGCCCAACGGATCGAGAACCTCCCGACGGTCGATCCGGACGCCCTTTCACCGAAACTCCGGACGGGGGTCAGCTTCTTCGACCCCGGCGGGAAGACGGCGGGCAACACGAACCCCGTCGAGGCCGAGCGCGTGACCGAACTCGTCTCGGAGTTCGTGGAGGCGGGCGTCGCCCGCGAGGACATCGGCGTCATCGCGCCGTTCCGGGCGCAGGTCGCCGAGATTTCTCGAAGGGTTCCGGATTCGGTCGCGGTCGATACGGTGGATCGGTTCCAGGGGTCGAGCAAGGAGGTCATCATCGTTTCGTTCGTCGCCACGGGCGACTTGGACAGTCCCATCTTCGACGACTATCGCCGGGTGAACGTCGCGCTGACCCGGGCCAAGAAATCCCTCGTCCTCGTCGGTGACGAGCGCGCCCTGCGCTCGTCGCCCTTGTACGACCGAATGGTCGAGTGGGCGACCTGAGGACTTTCCTCCCCGGCGTTCGTACCGCGACTCATGGACGACTCGCTTCCGGACTACTCCCTGCCCGACTGCGACGTGACCGTTCTTTCTCCGCCGGGAGGTACCGCGATATCCCCTCGGACCGCCGCCGATCGAGCGGTCACGGACCCGCACGGCCCGAATCTCCACGACCTCGTGTCCCCTGACGAGACGGTCGCGGTCGTCGTGACGGACGTGACGCGGGCCACGCCGGACGACGTGCTGTTGGACGTGTTGCTCGCGGAACTGGCGGAGGCGGACGTGCGTCGCGGAAACGTCTCGGTCGTTTTGGGGCTCGGTCTCCACCGCCCGATGACCGACGAGGAAATCGAGGACGCGCTCGGCGAGCACGCGGACCTCGCCGAGAATCACGACGCGGAGGCGGTGATGGAGGTCGGAACGGTCGAGGCACCTGATGGGGTAGCGGTCTCCATCGAACTCAACCCGACCGTCGCGGACGCGGACCGCGTCCTTGCGACCGGGATGGTCGAACCGCACCAGTACGCTGGCTTTTCCGGCGGGGCGAAAACCGTGGCCATCGGCGCGGGTGGCGAGTCGCTCATCCGGTACACGCACGGGCCGGACATGCTCTCCCGGGACGGCGTCAGACTCGGCCGGGTCGAGGACAACCCGTTCCGAGAACTGCTGAACGACGCGGGCGACGTGATCGGAATCGACTTCTGTCTGAACGTCACGCACGGGCCACAGGGGATTCTCGGGGCCAGTGCCGGATACCACCGCGACGTGGTCGCCGACCTCGCCGAAGTCGCAAATGAGGCGCTGTCGGTTCCGGTCGAAGGGGGCTACGACGCGGTCATCACGGGCGTTCCGGAAGCCAAAGCCGCGAACCTCTATCAGGCGACCCGCGCCGCGACGTACGTCGTCCTCGGCGACCGAAACCCGCTCCGTTCGGGCGGACGGGTCGTCGTCCCCGCCGACATGCCCGAAGGCGCTGGCGAGGGAAAAGGCGAACAGCGATTTTACGACCGACTCGATGGCGCGAACGACCCCGATAGTCTCTACGAGGAGATGCGAACCGGCTACGAACCGGGGGCACAACGAGCCTTCGTCGTGGCCCGCGTCTTGCGGGACCACGACGTGTACGTGACCGGGAGCGAACATCCCGAAATCGTCGAGGACTGTCTGATGCACGCCCGGGACTCCGTCGAGGACGCCGTCGAACCCGGCAGCGACGTGCTCGTCGTTCCGGACGCGCTCGATACACTGTTGGTTCGACCGGAGTGAAAACGGGTTACCTCACCAGAGGACGTGCGGCCAGACGAACTGGAACAGCACCCAGATGAGTCCGGTGAGGATGACGGTCATTATCAGGTTCAACACGACCCCGGCGCGCATCATCTGTTCCTGCTTGAGATAGCCGCTCCCGAAGACGATGGCGTTCGGCGGGGTCGCGACGGGGAGCGCGAACGCGAAACTCGCCGCGATGGCCCCCGAAACGGAGAGAAAGACGGCGGCGGCGACGTCCGTCAGTCCGAGCGTGGCCGCGAAGACGCTCCCGATGCTGATGAGGATAGGAATGATGATGGTCGCCGTGGCGGTGTTCGAGGTCATCTCCGTCAGGAAGATGACGAGGAGGACGACCACGCCGACGACGAGGACGATGGCGCGCGCCGGTGAGCGATTTGAAGACCGAGTTCGATATCCACTCGGTCGCGCCCGTCGTCGCCAGCGCGTCGGCGAGCGCGATGCCGCCGCCGAACAGGAGGATGGTCCCCCAGTCGATGTCCACGAGGTCGTCCCACTCCATCGTGTCCGCCAGCACGAGCGCCGGAACCGAGGCGAGGCCGACGACGACGTAGTAGAGCATGCCCTGGTGGCCGTCGATGCCGAAGACGCTCGTTCCCTCTCCGCCGAACAGCGTGACCGCCCACGACGACGGCAAGTACCCGCCGATGAAGTCGCCCAACCCGCCGACGACCCACAGGAGGGCGGTCGCGGTGAAGATGAGCGCGACGCGCTTGCCGCGCGGACTCAACTCGCCTTCCTCTTCGAGGTACTGACTGGCCATCTCCTGAGCGTCGCTCACGTCGTCTATCTGCGGCGGATAGAGGAGATACGTCAGGACGTACCAGACGATGGGGAGCGTGATGGCGACGACCGGAACGCCGATGATCAACCACTGGGCGAAACCTATCTCGTAGCCCAGAATCTCGTTCAGTTGCGAGGCCAGCACCGCGTTGGGCGGCGTCCCGATGAGCGTCCCGACGCCGCCGACGCTGGCCGCGTAGGCGGTTCCGAGAAGCATCGAGACGTGGAGGTTGGTGAACGGTTCGTCCCCGCCTTCAACAGCGACGGTCCCGCCGTCGGGGGCGGGCGACGAGTCGGACGACCCTCCTGGAACTGCCGAACCCGCCGCTTCGACCGTCTCGCGGCCCAGTACCTGCGAGAGGACGCCGAGCGCGATGGGCGTCATCATCGCCGCCGTCGCCGTGTTCGACACCCACATCGAGAGGAACGCCGTCGCCAGCATTACGGAGAGGACGAGTCGGCGCGGCGAGGACCCCATCACGGACATTATCCAGAGGGCGATCCGGCGGTCGATGTCGTACTTCTGGAGCGCGTTCGCCAGCATGAACCCGGCGATGAACAGGAATATGAGGTGGTTCGCGAAACCCGCCAGCGCGTCGTCGAGATCGGCGTACACGCCGAACATCGTGAGCACGACGGGGATCGATAGCGCCGTCACCGCCAGCGGAAGCGTCCCTGTCACCCAGAGAAAGCCCGCGAAGAACATCGTTGCGAACGCGAACTGCCCGCGGACCGAAAGCCCGGCGGGCGTCGGGGCGGCGGCGATTACCGCCGTCCCGATAAGCGCGATAACGAAGAGAACGAGTCGCCTGCGTGGATCCGTCTGTGTCATTGGCAAGCAGACGCATGGATTCGGCACGATTAATTCTTTCTCAGATTTGTGAGAATTATAACTGAATCGGAACTTACGGTTGTACTTTTAGATTATATCGTATGGATCCGAAGATTTCCGTCGATGTCTGAAGTTATCTCAGTAATCGTGTTCCGCGACGTCTCCACCGAACTGAATATCGAAGTTATTCCGATTGGCCGAGGTTTATGTCCGGCGTGGGAGAAGCCCCAACATGGAAGAAGCACAGAGGCCTAACGTTCACGGCGAACTATGGAGGGGCATCGGCGTCGGCCTGCCGCTCGGGACCGGCGTCGGAATCGTCACTGGGGAGTTGGCCGTGTGGATGGCCATCGGTTCGGCAGCGGGTATCGCGCTCGGTACTATCCTGACCCGAAGACAGGGATAGGAAGAAGTCATTCCTCCGCAATCAAATCCATGACGCGGTCGTGGAACTCCTGTAACACGGCGCTCTCGTCCTCCGCGAGCACCACGTCGCTGGCCATCAGCGTCGCCAACCCGAACGCACGCGGGGTCGGCGATTCGACGCGGTGTTGAACGACGTCGATGTCGCCGTCCTGTACCTTCCCCAGAATCTCCTCGACGGATTCGAGCGCGAGTTTGTCCTCCACGATTTCGCGGTACGTTTCCTCCATGACGGCGAACTCGTCCAACTCGTCGGCGAACCCGAGCAGCATCTCGCTCGACACCTGCTGTTCGCTGGCGGACTTCTCGTAGCCCTTGTAGCGCTTGAGGATCATCAGCGAGCGCGTCGCGTTGATGCGGAAGTAACGCTGGAGCAGGTCGGTACCCGAGAGCGCGGCGCGCAAATCCCCACGCACTTCGTCGGGGTCGATGTCCGCGAGGATTCCCGGCACGTCCACCTTCCGGTTCAGCGGCATCGAGACCGTGAAGCCGTTGTCCGCGACGGCGACCCCGACGTTCGTGTTGGCGGCCTGCGCACAGCGGTAGGCGACCACGCGCGAGAGGCCGTCGTTGAACTTCCTGCCGTAGTTCGAGTGGACGTAGTAGTGGCGCTGGTACTCCTCTCTGTCCATCACGATTTCTATCGTCAACCGCGTATCCGTGCTCACGCTTTCCGGTCCGGCGTACCGGACCTGCTCGTCGAACATCCGCGCGAGCGCCCGGACGCTGTTCTCGTCCAGCGGGAACTCCCGGAGCCACACCCGAACCGCTGGTTTTCCACGGTCGGTCAACCGCGAGAGCAGTTCGCCCTGAAATGCGGCGATTTCCCGTCCCAAATCGTACGAGAGCGGCAGGCGCTCGGAGAACCACGACGGTACCGTCGGGCGGGCGCTGGTACGGTCGGCGTACACCTTGGACCCGCGACGGTACTTGTACTCGAAGTGCTGACCGCCGAGGACGAACACGTCTCCCTTCTCCAGCGTGTCGAGGTACCCCTCGTCCAGATCACCGACCCACTCGTTGTCCGCGCGGGTGAACACGTCGCAGGTGAACGAGTCCGGAATCGTCCCGATGTTGGTCATGTAGATGACGCGGGCGAGTCGGCCACGTTTGCCCATCAACGGTTCGTCGACCGGGTACTCGGGGTAATGGTACTCGCCGTCCGGCGGGTCGTTCTCGTCGCGCCAGACTTTCGCGTACACGTTCCTGTCCTCCATTCCCTCGTAGCCAGCCGTGAGATACTGCAAAAGCGACTCCCACTTTTCGTCCGAGTAATCCCGGTACGGATACGCTCGCCGAAGGGTGGCCTTCACGTCCGACTCCGGGCGCACCTCGTTGATGGCCATCCCGTACACCTGCTGGGCCGCCACGTCCTGTGCGTTCTCGGGGATGAACACGCGGTCCACGAACCCCTCCTCGGCCTTCTTCAGCATGACCGCACACTCGACCAGTTCGTCCCGGTCCAGCGCGACGACGCGTCCGATGACGGTCTGTCCGAGTCGGTGACCCGCCCGTCCGACCCGCTGGAGCAGTGAGGCCACGCTCTTCGGCGAACCGACCTGCACCACCAAATCGATGTGCGGCATGTCGATACCGAGTTCGAGGCTGGTCGAGGTCGTCACCACGTCCAGTTCGCCGTCCTTCAGTTGTCCCTCGATCCGTTGGCGAGACTCCTTCGAGAGGCTACCGTGGTGACAGCCGGAATTCTCCTCGTCGTACTCGGAGAACTTCTCGCGCAGGTTCTGCAGGACGCGCTCGGCCCCCGACCGCGTGTTCGTGAAGACGAGCGTGTTGGTGTGCGACTGGATCAGTTCGTGCAGTTGGTCGTAAAATCGCTCCTGCACGACGGCCCGCGGCGTGTGCACGAGGTCGTCGGTCGGACACTGGAGTTCGAGGTCGAACTCGCGGACGAACCGCGTGTCAACTATCTCGTACTCTCGGCTTTCCCCGCCGGGTTCCGCCCTGCCGACGAGGAACTCCGCGATGTCCGACAGCGGTTCGACCGTCGCGGAACAACCGATTCTCGTCGGCGAGTCGGCGATGTTCTCCAGTCGTTCGAGACTGACGGAGAGATGCGTGCCGCGTTTGCCGTCGGCGAGGCTGTGGATTTCGTCCACGATGACGTACTCGACGGTTCTGAGTTTGTCGCGGAACTTCGGCGAGTTGAGCAGGATGGCGAGCGTTTCCGGGGTGGTGTTGAGGATGTGGGGCGTCTCGTCGAGCATCTTCTGTCGCGCCGCCGAATCGGTGTCCCCGTGTCGGATGGCGTGGCGGACCTCGCTCACGTCGTCCATCTTGTCCTCGATTCCCGAAAGTGGGAGTTCGAGGTTGCGGTGGATATCGTTCGCCAACGACTTCAGCGGCGAGACGTACAGACAGTAGACCGAATTGTCCAGCCCGGAATCCTGCTCGCGGCGAAACAGTTCGTTCACGATGGCGGTGAACGACGCGAGCGTCTTCCCGCTCCCGGTCGGCGACGCGATGAGGGCGTTCTCGTGGGAGTGAATCAGCGGAATCGCCTCGCGCTGTGGCGGCGTGAAGAACCCGCCGTTCCCGGGGACGAATTCGCCGAACTGTTCGACCCACCACTCCCGCACTGCCGGTTCGAGGAGACCGAGGGTTTCCTCGTCGGCGATTTCGACCGTCTCGGGGTCGAAATCCAACTCCTCGCGGGCCAACAGCCCTCTCGCATCCATTTGTTCCGCGTTGGTAGCGGGCGGCAAAGAGGGTTGTGCCAGCGGGGTGAAAGTGAAATCGTTACTCGAACTCCACGACGCCCTCACGATACCGCTTTACCGTTTTATCCGTGTCCGGAATCGAGAGCGACGACGCGTCGGTCGTCCCGTTCGTTCCGGCGCTCGTGTTGTTCGTCCCGCCGGAAGCGCCGGAACTCCCGTCGCTCGTCCGCTCCACGATGGTTCCGCCAGCGCCGACGGCGACGTCGACGCCGTTGGACCCGTTCGAGACGCCGAGCAGTTTGGTCGAAACGGGGGTCCGGTACCGCGTCCACTGTCCTGCCGACTGACGTTCGTACACCTTCCCGCCGTTGCCCGCGGCCAGTCCGTTCTCGCCGTCGCGGTCGATGGCGCGGATTCCCTGCTTGTCGTCGTCGATGACGTGCGGCGTCCAGCGGAACCCGTCGTAGCGGTAGACGGTGCCGCCGCCCGCCGAGACGTTCACGTCCTTCGGGCCGACGCTGGCGATGTCGAAGAACGCGCCGCCCGCGAAGTCGATGCCGATTCTCGACCACTTCCCTCCACCGTCGGTCGTCTTCGCGACGAACTGGCTCGTGCTACAGACGTGGCCCTTCTTCCGCGAATGGAAGTCGATGCCGGGGATGGTCGAACCGCCGCCGGGTTTGATGACTTTCTTGTACTTTATCACGCCGCTGTCCTGCCGGATGCCGACGAGCAGTTCGCCCGACCCGTTGACGAAGTAGAGTCGTTCGTCCGTGTCCGCGTTTCCGGTGACGGCGACGTCCTCCCACGTGCTCGTCTTGCCCTTCGGCGCGGAGTAGTTGGTCAGCGTCTCGGTCGCGACGTTGTACTCGCCGATGACGCCGCTCCCGCCGACGAACCAGATGGCCTTCCCGTCGTCGGTGACGTCCACGCCCGTCAGCGGGCGACTCCGCGCCTGTGGCCCGTATTCGACCACCTTCTGCCAGCCACTCGCACGGCGGGCGAGGACGTCCCCGCCAGCGCCGACCGCGAACGGCCCTTCGACCGTCTCGACCGCACCGTGGAGCGTCTTCGTCGTCGGCGACTCGACTTCCGACCAGCCGTTCTCCGCCGATTTTGCTCGCGCCGCACCGAGAACCGTACCGCCGACCGCCGTCGCCGTTACTGCCGATACCTGCACGAACTTCCGCCGGGAGAGTCGTTGGGACATAGCCGAGTAAACGATCGGTACGAATAGTGTTAATTATGATACAAAGTATGGGAAAATAGAGTGAATATATTGAATAATTCGAGATCATCTCGTCATTTGGACGAGAGTTGAGAAGAAACGGGGGTCAGGAATCGGGTGGAAGTCGTCCGTCGTCCTTCCCGTCGTCAGTCAGCCTTCGGCGAGCCGTTCGATTTCACCGAGCGCGCGCTGACAGATGGGCGCGTACGCCGTCGCCAGAATCGGGACCTCGAAGACGACGCAGCACCCGCCATCGAGCGCTTCGACGCGATGGCCGGTCGCCGAGACGTTCGCCACGTCCCACGTCCAGCGAAAGTCCTCACAGGAGGTGATTTCGAACGGAAGCGGCATGCCGAACGCGGTTTCGATTCTCCCCCTCGACCCCGCTCGAATCACCCGGTCGGCACAATCGACGCCGGTGACGGACGGTCCCCACGCCGGCCAGTAGGTCGTGTCGGTCAGAATTTCCCACGCCGCATCCGGGGATGCGTCGATGTCCCGCGAGACGGCGAGATGACGACGTCGGGACCGCGTTCGAAACGAACCTCGCTGTCCATACGAAACCTGTGTGCTTATCCGGGAAATCGGTACCGACTACGAGCGTTCGGTCACGAGCGCCCGTCCCCGGATATCAGTCGAACAACTGTCGAACCAGCTTTGCCCACTCTTCGTCCTCGTGTTCGTTCAGGACCACCCCGACCGATTCGTCGGAGCTTTCGGTCCCATCGCCCGACTGCCGTCTGAACCGGTCGAATCGTCGGACGAACTGTCGTCGGAATCGCTCGCGTCGGACGAGTTGTTGCCCGAATCGCCATCACCCGAACTGCTATCGTCGGAACCGCTGTCATCCGAACTGCTGTCGTCGGAACTGCTGCCGTCGGAATCGGTCGTGTCGTTCGAATCGCCGCCGGAACCTCCCGAGGACCCCGAAACGTCGCGGATCGAATACTGGTCGAGGAGATACGCCACGACGTGAAGCGTCCAGTTCACCCGCGTTTCCAGGTCCGTCTCGTACCGCGTCGTTTCCACGATGAAGCCGGGTTTGTGGAGGTCGGCGTCCACCTTGTGTATCAACAGGGGACGGGTCCCGTCGATCAGGTTCCCGCGCTTGAACCGGTAGTAGTCCTTCCGGTCGCCCAGATAGTTCTCGTTCACGTATTTCGCGGCCTTCGTCGCGTTTCCTCTCGCCCCTTTCACCGTCGTGGGGTAGATGGCCTGACCGACGCCGTCCGGGCCGACGTTCTCCTTATAAATGCCCTGTGAGCTATGGAGGTTGAACACCAAATCGGCGTCGTGGTCGGTGATGACGCCCCAGATGGCTCGCGCGAGCGGTGTCGATGGCGTCTTTCCGGGCGGGAACTGTCGGTTGAGGTTCCCCTTCTCGTTCGAGTAGGTGTCCTTCTCGATGGCGACCGGGTTCGATTTGGGAATCAAAACGAGTGTTCCCCTGTCGATGGACCACTCGCTCATCCGCTCGGCCGCTTTGTATCCTGCCGGTTCGTTGCCGTGCATCCCGCCGACAACGACCGCGGTTGGGCCGGACGACCCCGAATCGATGACGACGACTTCCGTCTCGTCGGGTGTTCCCTCACGAATCTTGTACGTATCCCTCGAACTCGCGGCTCCGAGACCGGTTGTCGAGTAGCCGAGCGCCGTGGCCGCGACCGCTGTCGTCCCCAGTTGCAGGAACGTTCGCCGACTCGTCTGCCTGTCCGAAGTATCGTTCGTTGATTTTGTCATGAAGCACCCATTCCTACACCACCATTGACATTTTGTTATAGACTCCCTGTAGGGTAAATCAGTAAGAAAAACGTTCTGAACGGTTCCCGACGCGAAGCGCAACCGGTCGTACACGCCCCCAGACTTCGCTGTACGGGAGGAGTTGGTCGGTGCTACATTTCATACTGATTGGATATCGGGAGCGTTTCGATAGTCGCATCAAGCGGGTCCTCGCCCACGAGTACGTCGCTCCTCACGTCACGGACGGAAAGCATCTATTCCGCCGAAATACGTCCCTCTCGACCGGTTATCGCCGTTCGGGATTTGATGTCCACTGACGACGTTCAGATCCAATCATCTTCATTCAGATGCAATCGTCTTCACTATCACCGCGGACGGGGCGTTTCGTCCACGAGATGCGAGCAGACGGTGTCGCACACTCATCGACCGGCGACGAAGGATGGTCGAAGACGCTCCCGACGAATCTCGGACGGAATCCCCGACAACGACGCTGAAATCGCCGTCCTCGCCGGAATACTCGTCCGTGCTGTTCCCGGGGTAGTCGTCCCGGTCCACCCCTGCGGTCGAACTCCGGCCTGCGAGTTCGACATCGAGCGACGGCCGTTCCACATAGATATGTGACTATCAACCATCCTCACTGCTACCGTTTTTCACTGCTGAAGCTTTTTCACCTTCCCGACGAGAGGGTACGTATGCGAATCACGTTTCTCGGCACGGGAAGCGCGATGCCGACCGGGAGTCGGTTTCAATCGGGCATCGTCGTCGAAGCGGACGGGCGTCGCGTCCTCGTGGACTGCGGCAGTGGCGTCATCCACCGCCTCCAGCAGTCCGGCGTCGGCTACGAAAACATCTCGACCGTCCTCCTGACTCACCACCACGTCGACCACGTTTCGGACCTCATGCCCCTCCTGAAGGCCCGGTGGCTTGCCGGGGAGGAACACCTCGAAGTCGTCGGCCCCACCGGAACGAAACGCCTCCTCGACGGGTTGCTCTCCGTACACGACTATCTCGACGGGAAAATCGACCTGCAAGTACGCGAAATCACCCCCGACGAGGAGTTCGACGTCGCGGGATTCAGCGTCGAAGGGTTCGAGACGCGCCACTCGATGGACTGTCTGGCGTACAAGTTCGAGGACGAGTTCACGTTCAGCGGCGACAGCGAGGCGTTTTCCGGGTTGGCGAACTTCGCCGACGGCAGCGCCGTCCTCGTCCACGACTGTTCGTTCCCCGACGAGGTGGACGTGTCGAACCACCCGACGCCGTCGCAACTCGGCGAGGCGCTCTCCGGGACGGACATCGGACGCGTGTATCTCACCCACCTCTACCCGCACACGGACGGCAAACACGAAGCGATGTTGAAGTCGATTGCGGCGGAGTACGACGGCGATGTCGGATTCGCGGAAGACCTGCTGTCCGTCGAAATCTAACTTTCGACCGCCGACCGCTCCGCGGTATCGTGTGATCCGACCGAAACCGATTTTTCCGGCAGCGAAAAGTTGGCGACGCCGAGCGGCATCTCGCGTCCCCGAACCGTGAACACGCGGCGCAACCGAAGTTCGCCATCCATCCACACGTCGTCGCTATCGACGCAGTGTTCGAGGCGAAGCGTTCCGCTCCCCTCGCCGCCGATTTTCTTGGCTTCGACGTTCTTCGGCAGCGTATCGAAGTGTTCGGTCCAGACGAACGAACAGACCGTCTCGCCCGCTTGCGTGTTCCCCCACCGAACGGCACCGCCGACGATGTGCGCGTCGAGCGTGCTGTCGTTGTCGAGTTCGAGTTCGACGGAAACCGACCCGTTCGACCGCTCCGCGGTTATCTCGCCGACGGAGACGTCGTTGACGAGCGGACCGAACATCTGGTCTTCGTACCGGTCGGA
This sequence comes from Haladaptatus sp. R4, assembly GCF_001625445.1. Classification (NCBI taxonomy): domain Archaea; kingdom Methanobacteriati; phylum Methanobacteriota; class Halobacteria; order Halobacteriales; family Haladaptataceae; genus Haladaptatus; species Haladaptatus sp. R4. The sequence goes on from NZ_LWHG01000021.1 coordinate 158,408, forward strand.
GAGTTTCAGGCCGACGACGGGAATCAGTCTGACGAAGTAGTAAACCGCGACGATAGCCAGTTTCCCCGCCAGATACAGAAACATCTGCGCCAAAATTCGCGGGGACGATGGTTAAGCGTTCTTGCCGGAACCCAAAAACCAGGTCGAGTTCAGTTCAGCCGATAGCGGAGAAGCGCGGCGATTCCGCCGAGGTTCGAAAGCTGTTCGCCCGGCGCGAACTCGTGGGAGAAGACGGTTACTTCGCCGCCCTTCCGCTCCACGTCCGTGATGATCTCGTTCACGTCGATTTCCCACTCGCCGCCCGCTTCGTCCTCGCCGAGCGCGCCGCGTTCCTTCCGAAGTCGCTCGTCGAGGATGAGCAGTTGCTCGACGCCCCGAAATCGGTCGCCTGTTTGACCTCCTCGATTCCGTAGGCGGCTTTTGCACCCTCGCCGATCTGTTTCATCAGTTGGTCGATGAGTTCTGCCTCCTCGGCGATTCGCGTTTCCGCCTGTACTTCGTCCACAGCGCCGCGTTTCAGCACCTCGTGGACGCCCCGGTCGCCCGACGAACTCACGTCCACCATCGATATCATCTCGGTCAGTTCGGGGTAGTTCTCCTCGATGTGGTCGTAGGCGTCCTGTTTGGTAAAGCCCGGTCCGGCGAGGATGATGGCGTCCACGTCGAGATGCGACAGCGCCGACGCCAACTGCTCGAACAGTTCGGTCCGGCCGCCCGCGTACTCGCCCTTTCCGGTCGTCCCCGAGAAGGAAGTGTACTCGTCGGCACCGTACTGGGCGACGGTGTGGATGTACGCTTCGCCCTCCTCGACGGTTGCGATGGCGATGTCCGGGTTGTCGGTGGCTTCGACGGCGTCGTCGAGGCGGTCCAACTGGTCGCGTTTCCACTCCTTGACGATGGTGAGTTTCTCCCGTTCCTCGACGTTGAGCGTGTGGTGGAGGCCTAACTGGTCCTCCCGCGAGCAGTCGGTGATGACCCCGCCGACGCGAACGCGGTTGGCGAAGCGGTGGAACTCCACGTCCTCCACCTTCAGCGTGATGTGCATGTGTTCGCGCTCGCCGCCCGTATCCCGCATCTGGTCGTCGGCGCGCTGGATGCGGCGGGTCGTATCGCCCGCCACTTCGTCGCCCGGTTCGAGGAGATACGTCAGATGCCAGAGGTCGTCCAGACTCTCGGGAACGAGCGTGATCCGCTCGCGGTTCCCGTCGAGGGACGTTCGGTCGTGTATCTGCATGGGTAGGAGTGTGTTTTCCGGCGGTAAGTGCCCTGCTATTCGGGCGTTCGTTCGTCGTCGAAATTATCAGATAGGATTAAAGCCCTGCCATCTGATATCCGACCACGATGCTCGAAGAAGCGATAGGATACCCGACGAAGGGAGACAGCGGAATTGCACGGATCATCATTGGCGGAACGTTGGCGTTCTTCTCCTTCCTCCTCATTCCCGGCATCTTCGTCGGGGGATACATGATGCAGGTGTTGGCGGCGACGTCGCGAGACGAGGAACTACCGCCCGACTTCACGGATTGGGGGGTGATGTTCGTGGACGGACTCAAAGGATTCGTCGTCGGGTTCGTGTACGCGCTCGTTCCCATCATCATCATGATCGTGATGTTCGCCCTCATCGGTCTCGGTAACTCGGGCGATTCTACCGGGGTGCTTAGCGGCATCGGTGTGCTCGGCCTCCTCGTCACCTTCGTTCTCGCGTTCGCGGTTCAGTATCTCCTCCCCGCTGCGTTAACGAACCTCGCCCGAACGGGGAACGTCGGCGCGGCGTTCGATTTCGAAACCCTCGGCCCGGTACTGAAGAGCACGGAGTACATCACCGCCGTCGTGCTGACGCTGCTCGTGGCAATCGCTGGAGGCATGTTCTTCGGGGTCTTCGTCGCGGTCACGCTCGGATTCGGAGTCATACTGGCCCCGTTCTTCTACTTCTGGCTCTATCTCGCTGGGTGCTACATGTTCGGAACGGCGTTCGGTAAAGAGGTCACTCCCCGACAGGAATCGACCGACCGGGCCGCGACGTCGATGGATTGATCGGCTAAAAACAATCAGATCGGATAAATAGCGGAGAATTAGACCGCCGGTCGTCCCTCTTCGACTTCCGGTCCCTCGCGCAGTCGGTGTTCGTCGGCTTCCGCGTAGGCGGTGCCGTAGATGAACGCCACCATCACGTGGGCGTAGAAGGCGACGAACGCGCCGACCACCCATCCGACGATCGGAACCGCGGCGATGGCGCTCACGACGACACCGGCGACGACCACGACGGCCAGCGCGATGAGCCATCCCGTGGCGTAGTCGCGGTCACGGAGGATGGGCAGGTACGATTCGTACTCGAACGCCGACCCCATCGTGTTCTTCTCGGCGAATCGGACGAGCGCGGCGGGCAGCGTGTACCACACGGCGATTCCGGCCAGGAACGTCAACACGCTTCCGACGACCGCCACGAATCCCCCCACGAACGTGGAGTTGTTCGCGAGCGCCGCACCGCCGCCGATGAAGACGAAGGCGATCACCGTCGGGACGAGGAGATAGATGAACGTGATGACCAGCGCCTTCAGTCCATCCACGAACAATTCCGTCCATTCGTCGAACATCGGTGCCTCCGTGTCGCCCTCCGAAACCTCACGGAGGACGCGGATCATGTACCCCTCCAGCACGATGGCCGGGATGATCAGGAAGCTAAAGATGACGAGTAGCCCCCCGACGAGCACTTTCGTCACCGCGTCGTCACTGTCTTTCAGATACTGAACGCTTTCGTTGAACATTGTTTTCCCCCTCGGGTCGAGCCCCCCGGCTCACCCGATACAGGGCCCTAGACGCCGTATGAGAGCTTAATCGTTTGCTCTGAAAAGAGGACATGTCCGCACCGTTCGAACGACCAGTCCGGACCGTTGGAACGATCACCGATCCGATTTCCCGGGAGCAGAACTACGGACGATGAAACCGTGGTATCGTGACATGGTCCCCGAGTCCCGAACCGTGAAGCGGACGATTCCGTGGATCGTTCCGAGTACGCTCGTCGCCGTCCTCGCCGTTATCGTCGGTCGGCGTCGGTTCGACCACGAAATCCAACGCCATCTCGACGAGTTACGCTCGGATGCGAACGCCCCCGAGCGGCGGGTGTTCACCGAAGCGGACATCGACGGACTTCCGGACCCTGTCAGGCGGTACTTCGAATCGGTGCTCGCGGAGGGACAACCGTACGTCAGGACGGTTCGTCTCGACCAACGCGGTCAGTTTCGCCTCGGCGGGAGGGATGCACAGTGGCGGCCGCTCGACGCGACACAGCACTTCTCGGTCCGTCCGCCCGCGTTCGTCTGGGACGCAGAGATCGGGGTGCTTCCGCTACTTTCGGTCCACGTTCTGGATCTGTACAAACGCCGTCAGGGGTTCTTGCGCGCTCGACTCCTCTCCGCGATTCCCGTCGCCAGCGCCGGTCCGAGTCCCGAGATGAACGCGGGCGAGTTGGTCCGCTATCTCGCCGAGGCCGTCTGGTTCCCGACTGCACTGTTGCCCGCGAGCGGGGTCGAGTGGGAGGCAGTCGACGAACGCTCCGCGAGGGCGACGCTCGAACACGACGGCGTATCGGCGTCGCTGGTCTTTCATTTCAACGAGCGGGGCGAAGTGGAACGCGTCACGACCGAGCGCTATCGACAGGAGGACGATTCGTTCGTCCCGTGGACCGGACGGTTCTCCGACTACGAGGTCCGGAACGGCCTCCGTATTCCGACCGACGCAACCGTCGAGTGGAACCTGTCCGAGGAGGACCTGCGCTACTGGCGAGCCAGCATCGAACGGATCGAACATCACACGGAACCGATGGTGTGAGAGCCAGCATCGATGGACGGACATCGAATTCTTAAAATAAAACTCATTTCAAAGTAGAATAACAATGTATTCTGCCCGGAGGATGTTTATCGGCTCTTTAGTGGGAGTGATCGGTGCAGTGGCTGGTTGCAACGCACTCTCGGACTCCGACGACGAAACGAGCAGCACGACAAAATCGCACAGCAGCACGGCGAAATCATCACACGATACCATCCCGATTTACGCAGTCAACAACACCGACGAGGAACAAACACTCTCAATCACCATTTCCGGGGGTAAGGAAGTCGTATCAAAGAGTTTCACCCTCGAAGCAGGAGAACGAAAACGGATTTCCTCGGTCAGTAGTTCCAACCAGCCAATCACGGCCGAAACCCGGAGCGGCCTGAAAAACAGCAAGCCTGCAAAACCCGGTGCACTGTCCGTGACCATCCACATCCGAACCGATTCAATCGACATTCGGTCAAACGTTTTCGAACAAAAACTGAATCAGTCTCTCATCCGACTGCCGCCCGCCGGGAGGAACTCCTGAATCAGGTCCGGACTCGCCACCTTGCGGACGAACGACGTGTCCTCGAACCGCTCGCGGAACTCCCGGTAGAGTCGCTTCGCCGCATCGTTTTGGGCGTACTGGCCCGGTTCGACCTCGATGACTGTCTCGGCCTGCTTTTCGATGGCCGACGGCGGGCCGCCGATGACGCGGGTGTTCGGTTCGACGGTGATGCCGACCGCCACGCCGACCTCGGTGTCGTCGAAGTACGTCCGGTCGCCGCGAATCGTGAACGCGCCCTTTTCGAGGTATTCGCCGCTCTCGGGCGTCTTCGACACCTGGTCGGGGTTGACCATGTAGGCCTCTCCGGCAAAGCGGCCGTCCTTCCAAACGGACGAGTAGGAGACTGCGAACTGGGCGGCCTCCCGTTTGCTCTCCTCCGGAACGTCGACGTCCTTCGACGGCTCGCTCGGGTCGGACGTTTTCAGGATGGTGATGGGACCGCCGTGTGCCTGCGAGTGGAAGAACAGGTCGTTTCGGTCCATGTACTTCTTGACGAGTTCCTCGTTCTCGTCGGCGTTGCGTCCGCCGAGGACGAGAAACCCGTCCGAAGTGCGGAACCAGCGGAACCGCTCGTACCACTGCTCCTGCTTTCGGACCGGAATCGACGCCCGCGAGAGCCAGTCGATGTTCTCCGGTTCCGTCCGCTCCTCTTCAGGTTCGGCCTCCCACTCCTCGGCGCGCTGTTTGACCTCCTCCAACTCCTCTCGGGTGTCCTCGATGGCGGCCAACGCACCCTCCTTTTTGGACTCGATTCGCTTGGCCTCCTGATAGAGGCGGTTGGCGTTCTTCTCGACGCCGTCGTCCGGGAACAGCGTGATGTCGGTGTCGTCGATTCGAACCGTGACGGTTCCCTCGCTCGGGTCGATTCCCTGCACGGCCTCGGCCTGTTCGATGCCGCGCTCGGCACCTTCCTCGAACCGCGCTTCGATGTCGGCCCACGGCGTGTCCTCGGCGCGGGCGCTCCGCACCGTCGAGAGGATTTCGTCCACGAAACCGTAGTTGGCGTACAGCAGTTCGGCCTTCTCGCGCTCGGCGTCCGCCTGCTGTTCGAAGCCCTCGATAGCGCCCTCCTGTTGGTCGATGATGCGCTGTTGTTTCTCGATCTGGGCTTGGAAATCCGGTTTCTGTGGTTCGCCCGCGTCCTCGTTCTCGGAGAGGTCGAGGTTGGTGAAGTAGTCGTCGACGGCCGCGTTGAACGAGTCGAACGCCTCCGAGTCCTTGTCCTCGTACTCTTCGAGCGGGAACGGCGTCACGTCGGTACGCACGTCGTCCTCGTAGTAGACGCGGGGGTCGAAGTCGCCGGTCTCCAGCGGTTCTTTGACTCGTTCGATAGCGGCGAAGACGCGTTCGTACTCCTCCTCCGTCGCGTCCGCGATGTCCTTCGCCTTCTCGACACCCGCACGGGTGCAGACTTCCTCGGCGTACAGGCCGCCGAAGTTGAGTTGCGTCGCCAGCGTCCGAACGATGTCGGTGTCCGAGTCGTTCATCCGGTACTCGAACTCCTCGTAGTCGATGTCGAGCGGGTTCACCCGCGAACTGGGGAACTCGTACTGTGACCCCGGCGCGACGGTACGGGATTTGAGCCGTACGGTGTCGAGACAGTCGATGACCTCGTTGTTCTCGTCCAGCACCGCGACGTTGCCCTGTCCGAACAGTTCCGCGACGATGGTCGTGTCGCCGTCCTCGCGTTTGAAGTGGAACTGGAGGATGCGGTCGAACTCGAACTGTTCGACGCCCGCGAAATCCGCCCCTGAAAGGCGGTTTCGCAGCATCATGGCGAAGTTCGGCGGCCTGCCCGGCGCGGGCGGGACGTGTTCCGGTGCGACTGTGTGGGCGCGTTTTATCTCGCCCACTTCCACGAGCAGTTCGAGGCGACCGCGGTCGAAATCGCGCATCTTCAGGCGCAACAGGTCGTCGCCGTAGAGATACGCTTTATCGACCTTCGCACCCTCGAAGGAGTTCAACTCCCGCGAGACCGCGGCGAGGTCGATGCTCGAAAGCTCCCGCTTTCTGTCCATGCCCGTGGATTTCTCGGGCGGCAGGAAAGGCGTGTCGTTCGACGTTACGGCGGCGAGACGATTCGTCGGGCAATCGAACCAACGAGATACGCAGGCACGCCGAGGACCAGCGCCGCTGCGACGCCGGTTTCGATGCCCCACGCGAGCGACGAACTCGGATACACGAGGTCGAACGCGGCGAGGGGAACGAAAAATCCGACCGTCGGTGCCGCCGCGAGAACGAGACTCACGAGCAAACCGTCGTTCCAGTAGACGGCCACAAGCGGGGGAACGACCGCCAGCAGGAAGAGGATTCGAAGGTCCAATCCGAACGGAAACGTGATCGGGAACAGGTCTGGAGGTGTGTGCGCGAGGAACGTGAGGGCAAAGATGCCGACTGCAACCGCCAGCAGTCGCTTCGAGAGACGTGTGCTCCGACCGAACATGATACCGCCGTGCTCGCGTTCGTCGGTTGCCATGGACGGAATATCACAGGGCCCAGAATAAGCTTTCAGGTCAGCTACTCCTCGACCGACCCCATCACGTCCCCGAAATCCCTGTCCGTCTCGGCCCGTTCCGAGAAGACGAGTTCGTAGCCGTCCGGGTCGTGAACCGTCGTTTCGCGCGTGTTCCAGTCGGTCTCGTGGGGAGAGACGGAAATCTCGATTCCGTTCTCCTCGGCCCGCTCCGCCACGTCGTCGACGGACTCGTCCTCGACGGTGATGTACGTGGCGACGCCGTTCCCGCGAGCGGGCGTTTGCGGGGATTCCTCGTTCCAGGACCCGGATTCCTCGTCCCCGTCGTCCCGCTCCGCGACGAGCATGATGTCGGCGTACTTGCGGTACCGGACGTGGGACATCACGGGCATCGAGTAGATGACCTCGAATCCCAGCGTCTCGTACCACGCCGTGGATTCCTCGACGTTCGAGACGGTCAACTGCGGAAACAGCGGCATCGGATAGATATCGTGATCGGAATTCGACATGGTGACCCGAGGTTTTCCGGGATGGAGGATAAGGATTGTCCGACCGAGAGAAGGGGTAGCACGCTCGAATCCGCGTCGAAGTACGCGGATTCGTTACTCCCCGGGCACCGCGTAGGGATGTCCACGCCGTGGCTTCCGTTTCCGGAGGTAGAAGGCGTAAACGATGATGGCACCGATGATGGGCGGAATGAAAAAGGCGAGAAACATGCCGACGGCCCACATGTCAGCCGTCTCCATACCGCGATCTTTCGCGTCCCGATAGATCCACACGGCACAGATAACGGCGAGCGGAATCGCGAGAAACCACGGGATGACGATGTGTACTCCGGCCATGAGAGACGGTCGAAACGATTGGCTATATGTCTTGTCGTCTCGTGACAACTTACGACTCCTTTGCGTATTCGTCACGATTCCGTTTCATACTCGTCCCCGGAGAACGTGCCCCGTTCGATCGACTCTTCGGCATTTTCGACGGTGCTCGTCGCTCGCAGTCGGTCGTACTTCCGGTCGAACTGCTCGTCGGTGAGTTCGCCGCGAGCGTACCGGTTCCGGAGCGCGACGACCGCCTCGTCTTGGCTGCCCTCGGCGGCGAGCAGTCGCTCGACGCCGTGTTCGAACTGGGCTTCGCTCATCGCGCCGTCGGCGTACCGACGGCGCAGGTGGGCGAGCGCGTTGTCCGTCGCGTGTGAGGGACGCGACGGCTTCGGAGAAGTCGATTCCGGTGAATTCGATACAGACGATTCCGATTCTGGTGGGACCGATTCCGGGGAATCTCGTTTCGACTCGTCGTATCGAGTGTCCGTGAAACGAGCGGATCGTTCGTCATCTCCCCAGTCCATCGATACAAGAGACAGCATGACTGGGATAATCATGAGTATCCAAAACACCACAGCAAGCGTCAGATTCCCGGCGAGAAACGTCACGACTCCGAGACCGAAGACGAAGAGCGTGGTGAACCCAAAGGATTGGAATCCGCTCTTGGTTGCCGAATCGGTCATTACCGAACCGTCAATGTGATTGGGTAAAAACGAATCGGCGCGGTCACTCCTCACCCGAATCGCGCACGGTGAGCACGGGAATCGTCGCCCGTCGGAGCACCGTCTCGGCCACGCTTCCCATCACGAACCTGTCGATGCCGGTTCGACCGTGGGTTCCCATGACGATGCAGTCTACGTCGTGGTCGTCTACGTAGTCGAGGATTTGCTCGGCGGGGCGTCCGTGACGGGTTTCCTGTCTGGCCTGTGCGCCCTCGCTCGTGACCCGCGAGACGGCGTCACCGCACGCGCGCTTGCTCTCGCTCTCCATGAGTTCCATGAGCGACCCCGACCGGGCGACCCGCGAATCGATGACGTAGAGGACGTGGACGAACGCGTCGTACTCGGCGGCGAACTCGGCACACTCGTCGATCGCTCGCTCCGATCCTTGGGTTCCATCTATCGGAAGGAGGACGTTCTCGTACTCCGTCGTCGTCGTTCGTCCGTCGTCCGAACCGTCAAGACGGGACACTCCGAGAGCCGACTCACTTTGCGCGCCGTGCTTCCGACGACGTAGGATTCGAGGCGACCGTGTTTGCCGGTCCCCATCGAAATCAGGCTGACGTCGTGGTCGTCGGCGTAGTCGAGGATTTCCCGGAAGGGAACGCCCGCCTCCATCGCTTCCGTCACCTGGACGTCGTACCCGCGTGCCCGCTCGGCGACCGCGGCCGTCGCCGCTTTCCCTTCCTCTTCGAGCAGATCGACGAGGCCGGAAAGTCCCTCGTCGGCGTTCGCCACGCCCAGTTGCGGCATGTCGATGACGTACAACGCGTAGACCGTCGCGCCGGTTTTCGCCGCGAGTCGTAACCCGTGCTCGATTGCCGCGTCCGTCGTCTCCGCGCCGTCGGTCGGTATGAGAATCGAATCGTTCATCGTCGGCAATTCGACGGCGATGGACTTCAATCGATTTCCCCCGGTACGCGGGCGCCACGATACACCAACGAGCCTGCTCGATGGATTTTGTCGTCACACCGTGAACGATTGAGATAGGGATTTGTCCGGTTCCGTCGAATGAACAGTGGGGTGGCACGTGAGCAGTGCGGCGCGTCCACGGGGGTGTATAAATGTTGGTTCCACTTCAAACAGGAGTTCAAATTCCACCGATAACGAACAGTATGCTCGTCGTCTTGGGAATCATCCTCCTCGCGTTCGTCCTCTTCGTCACCGAGTTGTTTCCCGTGGACGTGACGGCGCTCATCATCCTCGTCCTCCTAATGGTGTTCGGCCACTGGACGAAGGTGTCCCCGACGGAGGGACTCACCGGGTTTTCCAACGAGGCGACGATCACGGTCCTCGCCATGCTCATCCTCAGCGAGAGCGTGCGCCAAACGGGCGCAGTGCAACTGCTCGGCCATCGCGTCGCGGGCGTCGTCGGCGATAGCCAATTCAGACAGGTGTTCGCGACCGTCGGCATCGCCGGGTCCGTGTCGGGGTTCATCAACGACACGCCGGTCGTCGCCCTGCTCGTGCCCTTCGCCTCGGACCTGGCCCATCGTGGCAACACGTCGCCGTCGAAACTGATGATTCCGCTCTCCTACGCGGCCATGCTCGGCGGCACGCTCACTCTCATCGGCACCTCCACGAACCTGCTGGCGAGCGGCCTCGCACAGCAACTGTTGGGGCGCTCGCTCGGCATCTTCCAGTTCACGCCGGTTGGCGTCGTCGTCCTCATCACCGGGGCGCTCTACCTCGTCTTCGTCGCGCCACGTTTGCTTCCCGAGCGTGTTCGCCCGCGCGAAACGCTGTTGGAGGAGTACGAGGTCGAGGAGTATCTGGCCGAACTCGTCGCGCCGGAAAACTCGCCGCTCGTCGGGACACCCATCGCGGACGTGCCGACGGAAGCCGGGTTCGGCGGCGAAGTGAAAGAGGTCGTCCGGGAGGACACCGTCCTCTCGCCGTTTTCCAGCAAGCCTGTGGAACCGGACGACCACTTTCTCATCACGGCGAGTCGGCCCGACCTCACGTCGCTCATCGAAGCCGAGGCGTTGAACCCGTTGCCGACGGTGGGACGCGAACCCGCTGTCACCGAAGAGATGCCGGACGACGGTGCGGAAAGCGTCCTCATCGAGGTCGTCGTCCCGACCGATTCCGCGCTCATCGGCGAGACCATCGCGACGAGCACGACGCTCCGGCGCTACGACGCGACGCTCGTCGCCCTCCAGCGCGGGGACGTTCGCCTGCCGCGCGTCCGCGAAGCCGAGTTCGCCGTCGGGGACCTGCTGTTGCTCCAACTGCCCGCCGACGAACTGGAGCGCGTGGCCGAAACGCGCGACCTCATCGTCGCCCGCGAACTCCCGCGGGAGGACTACCGCTACGACAAGATACCTGTCGCCATCGCCATCCTCGCGGCCGTCGTCGGGTTGGCGGCGCTCGGATTCCTCGAAATCCAGGTCGCCGCGCTGGCGGGCGTCGTGGCGATGGTCCTCTCCGGGACGCTCTCGCCGACCGAACTGTACGAGGGCGTGGACTGGACCGTCATCTTCCTGCTCGCGGGCGTGATTCCGCTCGGCATCGCCATGGAGAACACCGGCACCGCCGCGTTCCTCGGTGCACTGGTCGCCACCTCCAGTCGGTTCCTCCCAACCATCGCCGTCCTCGGGGTGTTCTACCTGACGACCGTCGTCCTGACCAACATCATCAGCAACAACGCCACCGTCGCGCTCATGGTTCCCGTCGCCATCAACGCCGCCAGGGAGATCGGGGTGAATCCGCTCGCGTTCCTCCTCTCCGTGATGTTCGCCGCCAGCGCCGCGTTCATGAGCCCCGTCGGCTACCAGACCAACCTGTTCGTCTACGGCCCCGGTGGGTACCGATTCACCGACTTCGCCCGCGTCGGCGTGTGGTTGCAGATCATTTTGGCGATCGTGACGCCGATAACGATCGCGCTCTATTTCGGGCTGTGACGGCGAGTTGGGCTGTGACGACGGAGTGGGCTGTGACGGCGAGTTGGGCTGTGACGAGGGGTGGGTTCGGTTTTCTCGTGAGCGTCGCTGCCGGGAGAAACGGTTCGAAGAGTCACAGCGGTTCGCTACGAACCGGTGATTTTGATCGATTCACGGTTGCAATTACCGAGAATACTACCCCGAAAGCCCCCGTCCGTTCGCTTTGTCGGAGTGGGTTTGGTTACTTTGTGAGTGTAGTGACTACGAAGATGGCCCAGAAAGCCCACCTCCGTTCGCGGTCGCTGTGCAGGATATCCGCGCTCTCCGCAACGGTCGCGCGGATAGAGCCTGTACAGACGACCATGTAAACGCGAACGGAGGGCCCCTTTCAATCCACCCACACCACCACAACCGCCCCGCTACTGCACCGCGCCACAATCCTCCCCAACCGATTCCTCCCATCGTCACTTCGTTCCTCGCTCGTCATCCCTCGCGCGGGCGCACTATCGTGCGCTTTCGCGCGCCGTTCGGTTGGTCACTCGAAGAGATTTCTGTCGACAATCGAATGTGTAAATGTGAAATGAATCCCACCTCCGAATCCGAGAAAGCGACACGTTAATCTCCTCGGCGTGACACGGTGTACCTATGCGGGTTCGAGAATGGCAGGATGTCTTACAGGACGTTGTTGACCGCCGAGTCGATCCTGAAGGGTGGCGGGCCGCGGGGGGAAAGCGGGCAGGTGGTGTCGGCGAGGATCTGTATCTCGCCATCCGAAGGCTGGCCTCTACCATTTGAAGACGTACGCGAAAAACCCCTACCAGGTCCGGGGCGTCGGCACGCAGGTCGCCCGGAAATTGGACGACGAAATCGGGAGCTTCCTCCCCGAAAAAGAGTACCGTGGCGGACGGTTCGCGGTCCAGAATCCCGAGGAGAAGCGTCCGGAGAAAGACGAGATGGAAGCGCGGGCAAAGCGCATCGAGGAAACAATCAAGGCGCACGCGGACGCGCCGACGTCCGGTGCCGACCTCTTCGACGACGTGATGGAGGCCCTGGAAAGCCCGGCGTTCGGACCGATGGAGTTCGACGGGTACGACCGCCCGGAGGCCGTCTCGGATCTGGAGGAGACGTTCGAGGAGTCCGAAAAGCTCCTGAACGAGGAACTGGACGACCTCATCGACGAGGACGAGGTCGGGCGCGGGTTCCAGTAGTTCGGCGGGCCGAACGGATTTTCACTCGCGCAAAACAGGTCTGATTTCTCACTGGTGGCGAAACCGATAGTAGTGTCGAGCGAGTACGACACTCAGTGACCTTCGGATGCGCGTGACTCCCCCCGACATCGCAGTGCCCGATGGAAGAAACGGCGGTCGAGTGATCGCACTCATCGGTATTCTGTTGTCCATCGTCGTCGTCATCGACCCGCTCGTTCGCTCCGGGTCGGTATGGTTCCCGGAGTTCATCATCGAGATGACGCTCTCGGCGATGCTGATATACGTGGGGTATCGACTCACGCGAAGCGATATCGACGCGAAAACGCTCCAAAAAGTGGACGTTTCCTGTTTCAAGGGAATGCTCGCGCTCGGCGGGTTCGCGGCGGGCGTCATCGTCACCGCGAAAGTCTCGGGGTGGCACATCTCGAACCCCTATTTCCTCGTCCAAACGATGGTGACGAGCGGCGCGCTGTTGGGACTCGTTATCGGCGTCGCCGGGATGGTCGCACCGCTTCGCACCGGGTCGAAAGGTGGGGCGTCGAACGAGTCGAGCGATAATTCGAACACCTCGGGTACTGGGGCCGGTTCGACGAACCCGAGCGGTTCGACCGATTTGCCGAACTCGACCGGTTCGGCCGATTCGAACGATCCGAGGACCCCCTTTGCCGCCGACGCGGACAGTGCCGAACTTCCTGCCATTCCCGAGGGAGCTATCGCTACCGACGGGCTTCAAGCACCGTCCGGCGTGGTCGATGATTGGCTCGAAGTCCTCGCTGACAGGAACTGTCGGTACGTGCTTCGAATGGCGATGAACGCACCGGACGGCGTGCTCACGATCGATGAACTGACCGCCACCGACGAACTACGAAAGCGCTCGCTCGAAACCAACCTCCGTCACATAACCCTGCCGAAGCTATGGGACCTTCACCTCATCGACTACGACGACCGGACGGGAACGATTCGCTACGATAGCAACCCCGCGTTCGAGGAACTGTTCGAGACCGTCGAACGGTATCGACAGTAGTCCAATCCGCACCGTCTCGCCGGGATTTAAGCATCTCGCTCGCTCCGTTCCTTTCATGCGGGCAGCACACTCGGGTGACGACGTACCACCAGTATCGATGGATCGGGTGCGATGATGGTCGGACCGACTTCGAAGGAGGAACGCTCGTCCGCGATGTTACGACTGAAGATCGCCATCGTCCTGCTGGTCGGCGCGTCCGGCGGTCTCATCGCCTTCCACGGCGGGGCGACGCCGGTCGTTCTCGTCGGTGCGATCATCGGCGGTCTCATCCTCGGCGTTCTACTGACGTGGTATCTGAGCAGAATCACACGCTGATTTCGGCGGACGAACCACCCGCCATCAATCCATAGATGTTTAAAACAAAACGCCCAACGATCGGACATGAACCGGCTTGCAAAGGCCGCGGCGGTCGTCATCGCCGTCGCCGCGATTCCGTATTTTTGCTTCCTCGCCCTGTACGGGTACCTTCGCCCGGACGGCTCACCCGCCCGGAAACGGCAGGCTGAACCGACCGTAAGCATCATCCTTCCGACATACAACGAGGCGGATATCATCGAGAAGAAACTGGACGACCTGCTCGAACTCGACTACCCGATGGAGAAGGTCGAACTCGTCGTCGTGGATTCGAGCGACGACGAGACGCCCGAACTGATCCGCGAGTACTTCGCCGACCGCGAACACCCGTCGCTGAACCTCATCGAAGAGAGCGAGCGACGTGGACTCGCACCCGCGCTCAACGACGCTTACGCCGCCGCCGAGAACGAGATGGTGGTCAAGACCGACTGTGACTCTTACACCGCGAACGACGTGCTTCGCGTCGCGGCCGCGAACCTCGCCGACCCGGAGGTCGCCGCAGTGACCGGCCAGAACGCGGACGTGCTCGGCGGAAGCGAAGTCGAGGCGGGCTATCGCGGCGTCCAAGCACACATCCAGACGCTCGAATCGCATCTCGACTCGACGCTGATATTCCACGGACCGTTCTCTGCGTTCGAGAACGACGCCATCGTTCCCATCGACCCGGAGTCGCTCGCCGACGACACGGAACTCGCGTTGAAGATTCGTCGCAACGGCAAGCGCGTGATCTTCGACCCGGAGATCCGCTACAGCGAGGCCTCTCATTCGGACTTCCGAAAACGACGTCTCCAGAAGGATCGCCGCGGTATGGGATTGATTCGGCTACTCGCCCAACACCGCGATGCGCTCGGAAAACACGGAAAATACGGTGGCGTCGTGCTCCCCTTCAACTGGTGGTTCATGATCGTCTCGCCGTGGCTACTCGCGCTCGGAATCGGACTCCTGACCGGGGCTGCACTGGTCGCGGCGGGACCGTTCGGTCTCGTCGTCCCCGGTGGACTCGGTGCGTTCGTCAAACTCGGCGGGAGCGATCGACTCGGCCCGCTTCAACCTGTGTACGCCATCTTCGACACGCAAGTCTCGCTGTTCCGCGCGAGTTTGGAGTTGTTACGTGGTGAAGGCGATGGAACGTGGGAAATAGACGAGGAGCTACGGGAGGCGTTCGAATAGGTCGTACACTCCACGCAGGAAAACCACCAGTGTTCGTCGTCGTCACGGAGGGATAGTAATGAATCAACGAACCGTCATTCGCTGTGTCAATCCGAAATGAACGATCACGCATAGTACGAATACGCTGTACTTTTAACGAATCGTTCGGTAGTAGCGGTAATGCCTCGTATATCGGTCATCATTCCAACATACAATGACGAGGATGATATCGGGAGAACGTTGGATTCCCTTCGAGCGCAAACATTCCAAGATTTCGAAGTGATCGTCGTGGATGATGGTGACGATGGAACTGCGGACATCGTTCGCGAATCGCCGTATCGCGTCGTGGAACGGACGACTACCGGTATCGCGAGTGCACTGAATCGCGGAATCGACGAAGCGGAAGGCGAGTACATCGCTCGTCACGATGCGGACGACACGTCGCACCCGGAACGGTTCGAGAAACAGACAGAGTTCCTCGACGAACATCCCGATGTCGGTGTGCTTGGCACCGGTGCATACATCGTCGAAGACGGGGAGATACGTGCGCGACGACGGGTTTTAGAACGGGTTCCGCGGGAGGCGTTCTTCGAAAAGAACCATCTCGTCCACGGAAGCGTCATGATGCGACGTGACGTACTCGACGATGTCGATTATTACGATGAACGGCTTGACCATATCGAGGATCTTGACCTATGGGTTCGAATCGCCGAAACGTCGACCATCGCAAACATCGACGAACCGTTGTACGACTTCACCGTTCACGAGGAGAGCGTCTATGCGGAACGGTTCGAAGAGGTGCTGTTACTCCACAAATTTATCAAGGAACGTGAGTCGGGAATCCCGAAGGAAGTCGAACAAGCGGTCTACGACGGTGACCCGTCCGCAATCCTTCCCCACATGGAGAACGATATCGCCACGCTCCATCGAACGATGGCGATAGAACACCTCCGCTACGGCCGACTGCGGGAAGCGCGGAAGGTGATCTCCAACTCGATTACGGAGGGGATGAGCGCCATCGACCTCCCACTCTACATCCTTTCGCTCACCTCTCCTGCGACGGCCAAGCGTGTCGCCGACATGTATCGAAAGATCCTCAATTGGCGGATAGCACGCCAAAACAAGCATTTGAGTCCAGTTTCGTCGCCCCGATAGCGGATCGATCTCACACCCATTCTCGGCCGCGTCCCGGTAGACCCCTAGAAGAGTGACACGCAAGTTGTCGCTCAGGAGTAACAGCACGCACCCGTAAATGACTGCGCCAACCGATATCACGCTGCCGACCTTCCACCAAACGTCGAGCGTCAATAGGTTCGTAAGTATCTCTATGACTAGATACATGACGCCCCCCGCGAGCAACTGTTCAAGAAGCGTCCGGGGAATGTGCGTGATGTTCGATAAAAGACGGTGTACCGTGAGCGCCCGGAAGACCCCACGAACGAATTCCGCTACTATCGTGGCGATTACGACGCCGATTCCGCCAAGGCTGGAAATCAACAGCAACCCCAATACGATGTTGATCGCCAACGTGACGACCGATATTCTGAGATCGAGATTCGGTTTGTCGAGTCCCGACAGTGTGCTCGAATAGATATCCGACTGTGTCTGGATGACACGGAAGAGTGCGAGCCCAACGAGAAACGTCGATGCATCCGCGTACTTCCCCCCGTAGGTCGTGACGACCAGTTTTGAGCCATCGATAGCGCACCGAAAAAGATCGGAATGGAGACGATACTCGAATAGGAGAGTGCATTGGAGATATCCCCGGACGGGTCCCCTCGTCGGCTGTGAATGTTGGAGATCTTCGGCATCAGACCATTGGTGATCGCTCCCGTCAGGAATATCGCGGGGAGCGTGAGTTTCATCGCCACTTCGTAGTCGCTGACCACCGCCTGCGTTAGGATCGTTCCGAGGAGGAGGATGTCCAACCGGTCGTACGTCTCCCCGATGAGGAACGATGGCATCGTATATCTCGCGTAGGACCAGACGGATTTCACGACGCCGAACGACGGGAGACTCGGAGAGAGATCTAGAAAATAGTACGTTATGGGGACCGTCAAGAAGGTCGCGGTAGCCAGTCCGAATCCCATCCCCGCGGCACCTAACCCAGCGAGAATGAACGCAATTTGCAGTGGAAGCGTCAGAACCGATCGAAGTGTGTCCAACCAGGTGGCGAGCGACGGGTTCCCTCGTGCTTTGAGGAGCCCCTGTAGCGGGAAGAAAAACGCGAGTGAGATCCAAATGGAGAAAAACACCCATCGAGCCATCGGGACGTTCGTATGGTCCACGACGAGATTCGTCGTTCCAACCACTGCTCCACAGAGGAAGAACAGGACAACGTTCAGGCAGAAGATCAGTCCCAGTAGTTCCGACTTCGCGCTCCCGTCCTCGGAGAACCGTTTTTTCACCGCGAAACCGATTCCACGAACTGGCTGATCGACGAGAAACACGATCGAGAGCAGGAAGTAAAAGCCGCCGAACGCGCTCGGGTCGAACAGACGAGCGAAAATGACCGTCCCAGCGAATCCAAAAGTCGCCATCACGCCTTTCGCAAGGAGTCCTTTGATTGACTCCCAGCCGAGAGACATCGTTTCTATTTCAGCCATGGAGAGGGGAAGCGATCGGTATTCTGGAAGTCGTGATAGTCCGACAGCCAAGAGATCCGCGGGTCGTTCGAACAGCTCCGTCGAAGCTGTATTCAGTCATTGCTACCGTGTAGAGACGAGATACGCTTATTCTTAGTCATAGGTATCCAAGGTCTTTCAGATCCTCTTCGACCGCATCGGATTTTACGATTCCGGACGGTTCGAACCGACTCTGTTTGCGCTGTAATGCTGGTCGACTCACTTCGTCTCCATCGCAGTCGAACACGCCGTTCGGATTCGCGATGAGCCCCTCCTCAATGGCAGCGGCCTTGTTTCCGTGACTCGCGTACGCGGTCGTCCGATCAAGCATCCCCTTCCGGTATTCTTCGCCGAGGACGATGGACGGAATATCGATACTCGATACGAGTTCGCTCTCGACAGAGGCGGTCGTTGCGAACGGGACATGCAATATCTCCTCACGTAACAGACCGGGGTGACCCCAGATTCCGTCCTCACCGAGCATCTCTCCATGATCCGCCGAGAATACGACGGTCGTGTCGTCGGAGATGATGTCCCAGAGTTCGGCAAGTTGCGCGTCCAGCTCGACCACCTCCTGTCTATACAACTCGCGAACCGTCTCGGCCTCCTCGCCATGAACGCCGTTAGCAATCGCTTGCCGACTGAGCTCTTGCGCTTCGCCCCGGGAGAGATCGGTATCGTCGGGATCGTAGGGGTGGTGTGGTTCCATGAAGTGGAGCCAAGCGAACCACTCGTCTCCCGCGACGTTCTTGAACTCTGAAACCACATCGTCGGCCGGTCGAAACGACTTCTGTACGGTAGTGGGAGAGAGCCGTTGGTAGAGCGAATAAAGACGTGCAATGGCCCCGTACACCGGTCCCTCAGGAAGGATCGAATCGACTCGCTGTTTCAATCCTTCCTCGCGGGACGGTGTTGGCGAACTGAAGTGGTCGAATCCAACGTCGTACCCGTATCGCTCCGAGATGAGTCGGTTCGTCGTAATGCCGATCGTCGGTACGTCGATCTCCTCGACAAACGATTCCGAAATCTCGTTCGACTTCGTATACGTCCCGGTGAACACGTTCGGAAACGTCCCGAGTGTCGCTGTCGCTGTTGCGTACGCGCGGCCGTGTGAGTCCCCGAGAAATTCCCGCGTTCGCTCCATATACTGGTAGTGATCATATCGAAGCGAATCGACCGTTACAAGTAGCGTTTTCATCGTATCTCACCAAATTCGTCTCGAAGTGGACCATCAAGTACGATGTCGCTGTTCTTGTCGATTCCATACTCCCACGACGGGAACTCACGCCACGAGTGGCGTTTCCGGCCGTAATTTCGGAGCCCACGAGAATCCCACAATCCCTTCAACGCTATCGCATCCGCAACGAGCGCCTTCGGGGGCGAAAATTCGTGGTGGTGAAACCGAGCGATCTGTCCGTACGAGAATCCACAACGAAGGTTATCGCGGGTACTTCGCGACCACTTTTGCATCCGTTTCGGAAGCGTCGAGACGTCACGAGTCGGGATCTCTTCGCTCTTGTTTTCGGGATACAGACGTAGGGTAACTCCGTCCGTTCGAAGAGCCCTATCGACGAAGACACGTTCTTCCACACGTCCGAGAGGAGGCCACCCACCGATTTTCTCGTGGACATCTCGAGACGAGATGTATATCGAATCGAGCGTCATGAAAAAGAGATTTTCGTGTTCCTCGCGGAGAGACTGATATAGTTCGAGGTATTCCGTTAAGTCCTCGTATTGACGGTCCGTGTCGAGATGTTGAACGAGGATCTCTCCACTGCTCTCTTGGACAGCGATTTCCCTCCCCTCGCCGAGGTTCGATTCTTCAACTACGAACTCAACCGGTTCGTGCTTTTCTGACAGATGTATCAATTCTTCTAGACTCTCGTCCGTACTTCCTCCGTCAACGACTATCAACTCGCTACTATCGGGGAGTGACTGTACCAACGACGTAATCGCTGTGTCGATACTGTCCCCTTTATTATAGTTAGTCGTCAGGAAGCTCCATTCGACAGACATCATTCGACTCCCTGAGCGCAGTTCGGTGTGTCTCGTGTTGCTGGATCGGTCGGCCGCTTCAGCCCTTTTGAATCTCCTCGCGGGAGTGTATTACATATAACCAAGGTCATAGAGTCGGTCCTCAACTTCTGTTGCAGTTGCTTCATACTTTTCCGGTTCCGTCGTGGTGAACGTTCTCTCATCTGTACAATCGTAGACATCCCATGGTACCCTTCTGAGCTGTGGGATCGGATATCCTGCTGGATGACCGTAGGCGCCCCATTCACCGAACGCATTTCCGTGGTCCGCAGTGATAGCAACGGTACCAGTGACGTTTTCCATCAGTAGTTCGACCTCCTCGAAGACGTATTCGAGATTGTCGCGGTATGCTCTCCAAGCGTCCTTATCGGAGATACTTCCCAACCTCATTTCGAGCCAGAAGTCGCGTCCCGGATCGCCGAACTTTGCTTTCTCTATCTTCCCACCGATATTGACGTCACTTCCGATGGCGGGGAAATGAGGTTGCATGTAGTGGATGATCATTCGTTCCGGGGTTTCTTGCCGCCACGTCCGAACAGCCTCGTTGGTAAGCGGTCGTGGTGGAATCGTCCCCTCGTCGTCATCCCACCCATACTCCCATACCTCTTCCAGCGCATAGAAATGGTTCTCGTCGAGATACTCACGCGAAAAGATATTGCCGGTGATATAGGCAGTTCCGGTCGTGTCCGCGTTGCCAAATGTATGTTGCATCCACTCCTCGGATGAACTGCCGACCGACCAGATAGTGTCGGCATCCCCGTTGATAGTCTCTCGATAGAGGTCGAGACGGCAGGCATCAAGGATTACCAGTACGTCCCACTCTTTCTCATAAACGTTCGTCCCGAAACGATTTACGTACGGTGTTTTCGAGATAGCACTGGTGAAGAAATCCTTCGATATGTCCGGTATCGATTTCAGACCCTCCCGTTGAAAGTGCCTATCAGACTTCTCGATGAAATCCTTGAGTGTCATTCTACTTTCCCGCTTGTTCCTACGGGGAATAGAAGAACTTGTCGGTAGATGGGGCATTATAAACGTTCATAGAATTACCGTAGATGGGAATCATGAACCATCGCTGGTGGTGATTTTCCCGTTTTCAGAAACGGTTCAGCGCAGATAGTTACAGAATATTTCATGTTTTCCAACACGTTACCATTCCGAATTCGAAAACACGCTATCATAAGGCTTATGCGCGTTTTGCCAAATTCTCCACCAGATGAGCCAAGGCACCGAACAGGTCGAGGACACCTCCACGTCGGCTACTTCAGTCCTCGACTATATCGAACACTGGTACCACATTCCCGTACTCGTACTGTTACTGGGATTCATGTTGTGGGTACGCCTCCAATCGTACGGCAACTTCCTCATCAACGGGAAGGTGTACCTCTCCGGTAACGACGCGTGGTATCATCTCAGACAAGTACAGTATACAGTCAATCATTGGCCCGCGACGATGCCGTTCGACCCCTGGACGTACTATCCGTTCGGGACGAGCGTCGGCCAGTTCGGGACGTTTTACGACCAACTCGTCGCCACGGCGGCGCTGATCGTTGGGCTGGGGGACCCGTCCCACCACACGGTTTCACTGACGCTCCTCGTCGCCCCAGCGGTCTTCGGCACGCTCGTCGCCATCCCGACGTATCTCATCGGGAAGCGACTGGGCGGCCGACTGGGCGGCCTCTTCGGCGTTCTCGTGTTGGCGCTCATTCCGGGAGTCTTCTTGAACCGTGGTTTGGTCGGATTCTCGGACCACAACATCGTCGAGCCGTTCTTCCAGACGTTCGCCGTGCTGGCGATGATGATCGCGATTTCGGCCGCGGAACGGGAACGCCCCGTCTACGAACTCCTCTTGGACCGTGATTTCGCGTCGGTCCGCCGACCGCTCGGCTACAGCGTCCTCGCGGGAATCGCGACCGCGATGTATCTCTGGGTGTGGCCACCGGGCGTCCTCCTCATCGGCATCATCGGCGTGTTCTTCCTGCTGAAACTGACGGCGGACTACGTGCGCGGTGTCAGTCCCGACCACCTCGCTTTCGTCGCCTCGATCAGCATGGGTGTGGCCGGGTTCCTCTTGCTCGTCCCGCTCGGAACGATCGCGTTCAGCGCGACGAAGTTCTCCCTGCTCCAACCGTTCATGGCGTTCGCCATCGCAATCGGCGCGGGATTCATGACGTGGCTGGCACGCGAATGGGACGACCGAAACCTCATGACCACGGGCTACCCGCTGGCGATCTTCGGTATTATCGCCGTTGGCGCCCTCGTCGTCTCCGTCGTCCTACCGAATCTGTTCCACCTGATTCAGGAGAACCTCGTTCGCTTCGTCGGGTTCAACGCGGGCGCGGCACAGCGCACCATCGGTGAGGCGAAACCGTTCCTGAGTAGCGGCGACTCGCTGACGTCGGCGGTCGTCCCCCAGTACGGTTTGATGTTCTTCACGGCCATCATCGGCGCGTTGGTGATGGTGTGGCGGTCGGTGTCGTCGAACGAGAACGACGCCGAAAAGATGCTCGTGCTCGTGTGGTCGGCTTTCATCCTCGCCGCCGCGTTCACGCAGGTGCGCTTTAACTACTACCTCGCGGTTCCGGTCGCGGTGTTGAACGCCTACCTCTTCGGGTGGGTGCTCGGACTCGTCGGCTTCGGAAAATCGACCAGTCAAACGATCCGAAACGCCGAACTGTATCAAGTGCTCGCCATCTGTTTCGTCTTCCTGCTGGTCGTCCCCGGACTCGTCATGCCGATGTCGGTCGGGGGGTCACAGACCTACACGGCACAGACGGTCGGTAACAACACCGGACCCGGTGCGATCACGCAGTGGGAAGGCAGCCTGCAGTGGATGCAGGGCAACACGCCACAGGAAGGCAACTACGGTGCCGGAAACAACAGCTCGATGGCCTATTACGGCACGTACACGCAAGGTGACGGCGACTACGACTATCCGAACGGGTCGTACGGCGTCATGTCGTGGTGGGACTACGGCCACTGGATCACCACCAACGGGGAACGGATTCCGGACGCCAATCCGTTCCAGGAAGGTGCGACCACCGCTGCGAACTATCTGCTCGCCCAGAACGAGTCACAGGCCAACGCCATCCTCGACAACATGGGCGATTCGAACGAGCAGACCCGCTACGTGATGGTCGATTGGAAGATGGTCGAGACGAAGGGACAGAGTGGGAACGTCAAGTTCTTCGCGCCGACCGTCTTCGACGACAACGTCTCGTCGAGTGACTTTGTCGACTACATCTACACCAACAGCAGTTACATCACCCAACACAAGCAGGCGTACTACAACAGCACGATGGTTCGCCTGTACAAGTACGACGGGAGTTCCGTCGATGCGCAACCCGTCGTGTTGGACTGGGATCTGACCACGTACCAGGGTCAGACGTACAAGATCAATCCGCAGGTGAAGAAGTTCGACACGATGAAGGAAGCCCGTCAGTACGTCAAACAGGACGGCTCCTCGCAGATAGGCGGTATCGGACCATATGCGAGCGAGGATATCCCGGCGCTTCAGCACTACCGTGTCGTCCACGAGAGCCAATCCACCGCGCTGCGCTACGGATCGACGCACTACCAGGTGTTCGCACAGCGGGCACAACTCCTGCAACAGGCTAACGTCTCCGTTCAGGATTACTTCCGCACGTCACCCTCGTGGGTGAAGACGTACGAGCGCGTTCCCGGCGCGACGGTGCAGGGAACCGGTCCGGCGAACACCGAGATCACCGCGTCGGTGAAGATGAAATCCGCCACCGGCGGCACGTTCACCTACACCCAGAAGGCGACGACGGACGCGAACGGGAAGTTCACCATGACGCTCCCGTACTCCACGACCGGCTACGACAAGTGGGGAACGGACGAGGGGTACACGAACACCAGCGTTCGTGCCACCGGTCCGTACGAGTTCTCGACACCGAAAACGCTCGGCGACGGCGGGGTCACGTTCAAGAACGCGACCGCGCAGGTCTCGGAGGGCAAGGTCATCGGCGAGGATAACTCGCCGGTGACGGTGTCGGTCACGAACCAGCAGACGGTTCCGGTCGAGGGCGCGAACAACTCGTCCAGCAACAACTCTTCGGCCGGTTCCGCACCGAACAACGCGACGGGCGGCAACTCCTCGGCCGGAAACGGTTCGGTCGGCGCGAACAACTCGACTAACAGTTCGACCAACAGCAGTTCGCTCCCGAGTCCCGCGGCACCATCGACGCGCGCCGGTCTCGTCGGCACCTTCGCGGCCGCGATGGTCGTCTCGCGTCGGGACTGAATCGGATTTCGCGTTTTTCGTTCGTCTCGATTTTCGTTCGGTTTTCCCGTTGTTTCCCGTCGTTTTCCCTTGTCTCTCGGCTCACACGTTCCAGCCCACATTCTCATATCGGAGCGTGTCGTAGACTTCGACGTGACTGGTGACGAACGCGAGTCCGGTAGCGTCGAGCGCGGATGGGAATCGTTTTTTGATTCGACCGGAAACCCCGGGGCAATGCGTGGCCTGCTGACTATCTACCTGAAAGGAGTCTGCATGGGGTCCGCCGACGCGGTCCCCGGCGTCTCCGGCGGAACGATCGCCCTCATCACGGGAATCTACGAACGACTCATCTCCGCCGTCGCGTCCTTCGACCCACGAATCGTGCCGAGCATCCTTCGAGCGTACGACCCGGACGAGCGTGCCGCCGTCCGCGGGATGCTGTCGGAGATGGATCTCCCGTTTCTGCTCGCCCTGGGTGCGGGAATCGCAACGGCGGTCGTGGCGGTGACGGGTGCCGTCACGTGGGGAAGCAAACACCATCCCGTGATCCTCTACGGCTTCTTCTTCGGCCTGATCGCCGCGTCGGCCATCGTCCTCTACAGCGAGGTGTCGATAAACACGCCGGGGCAAGTCGGTGCCGCAATCGCGGGCTTCGCCGTCGCGTTCCTCATCGCCGGTGCGACCGAATCGGCGACCGGTTCGACGCCGCTTCCGTTCGTCTTCCTGACCGGGATGGTCGCCATCAGCGCGATGATGTCCCCGGCGTCTCCGGGGCGCTCATCCTCATGCTCCTCGGGCAGTACAACTACCTCTCCGAGAGCCTGCACGGGTTCAAGGACGCGCTCGTCGGCCTCCTCGACGGTGGATCGATCGCGTCCGTCGTCACGCCCGGCGCGGTCGTGGTGACGTTCATGATCGGTGCGCTCGTCGGGTTGTTGACCATCTCCCGAATCGTGTCGTGGGCGCTCGAACACTACCGGGCGGCGACGCTGACGTTCCTCGTCAGCCTGATGGTCGGAGCGCTTCGCTACCCCGTCGAGAAGACGTTCTCGTCGGCGTCGTTCGCGTGGACGCCGACGGTACTCGGCGCTGCAATCGTCGCCGCGCTCGTCGGTGGGGGTGCCGTCCTCCTGCTCGACTACACCACCGACGACCTCGACTACTGAGTGGGACAAACGTTAACTTACTGCATGGCATAGGACGCTCGATGACCGCGACATACGAATGTGAACAGTGTGGTAACCGCGTGAGCGCGCTCCAGCACCCGGGTGAATGCCCGGACTGTGGTGCCGAGTTGCGAAACGTCAGCGTCCCGCGCGAGTAATTTCCTTCGAGAGGGTGGGGAGCGAATCGAGGCTCTCCGTCACGGCGTCGATGTCGTCGTCCACCTCGATCAGATAATTCCCGGCATCGGCGGTCGTGACCGCGCCGTCCGGCGTCGATTCGATGTATCCCTCCTCCTCCAGAAGCCGAAGGGACGCACGAATCTCGTGGTGTTCCCGTTCGGCGGTCCGCGATAGCCGTCGAATCCCTATCGGACCGTGTTCCCCCACGAGAAGGAGAACCCGATGGGTCCGCTCGATTATCTCGATTTCGTGGTAGAGGGAGTCAAACATGTCTGAAGACTACCGTCGCCCCACAAAAGCGTTCCTCCGAAGCGACACTGTGTGAAACAGTACCGTTCGTAGTCGCGTGGCTACCCCGACGGTCGCACCCCATCATCGGGCCCGACCCGCATCAACAGCAACGCGAAGAGTAGCGGCGAGAAAACCGCAAGGATGATCGCGGCGGCGAAGACGTACGCGTCGGTCGGAATGTTCGCGTTCGAACTCGTCGCTTCCTTTTTCGCACCCTGAATCTGCACCTTCCCGACCATCGTCGTCGGATGGACCACACACCGGTACTGCACCATCTCGGGCGTGGCGGTGAACGTCAGCGACTGCGTCGCTCCCTTCTGGGACATCTTTTCCGTCGCTTTGATGACGTTGCCCGAGGAGTCCAGCAGTTCGAAATTGTGCGGTTGGCCGTCGAGGTTCGTCCAGATGACCTCGTACTTCTGTCCGGCCTTGAGCTTCAACGTCGGGTTCTTCTTCCCGGAAATGCTGGACGGTTGCTGTCCCTGCCAGCCCATGACTTCGCCGCCGAGTTTGATGGTCTTGGTCTTCGTCCCCTGTGCATCGGCGGTCCCGCTGCTCGCGGCGGCGACGGTCCCCGCCGCCGCCGTCGTGAGAAAGGCTCGCCTCGTCTGGGTCCTCGTTTGCTGTCGTGACATCGTACCCCCTCTTCCGTTCACGACGGGAACCGGCAAGAAGGTTCAGGGTCCCGAATCTCGGCTCGAATGTGCGTACAAAAAACTATTCAGCGGTGAGGAGTGTACTCGTCACGATGAACGAGGACACGGTGGGAGAGGTGAGCACGTTCCTGTGGTGGCTCGGCTGGCGACCCTTCGCCGGGATTTTGCTCGGCGTCATCCTCGCGGGCCTCTTCGTCGTTGCGAACCCGACCCTCGCCAGTCTGGCCGTCGGCGCACTGATCGGACTCGGCCTGTGGTACACCGGGACGAAGGAGGTAGACCGGACGTACTGGACCCTCCTCGACGACCACGCGGAGTACACGAAACGGGTCGCCGAGGGGCTACGGGACGACCGGCCCCACGGGACCTGCTACACGCTGAACTACAGTTCCGGTACGTCGCTGTGGGTGAAACCGGACGAGCGATACTTCACGACCCACGCCCTCGTCGGCGACGAGTCGGTCGCGTTTCACGAGGGCGTCGGCGTCGATATGAAACGTCGGATTCCGTACGTCAGGAACGAAATCACCGAAATCCGTTACGAGTGGCTCTCCTCGATACAGTACGAACGGCCGTACGTGCGACTCGAACTGACGAGCGGGAAGTCGATCCGCTACCGTGCGAACGACGCGCCCGACGCCCTGTTCGACGATGTGCGCGCACACATGCAACGCCGTCCGCAGGATACCGCCGAGAAAAAGGGTGAGGCGATTCAGCGCGAGTTCGACTGACCAACGCCGTATCCTGCACTTCAACTGACCAGCGCCGCGTCCAGCACTTCCAGCGGGTGGCGAATATCGTAGCCCGTCCCGTGTTCCATCTGCATCGCGCAGGTCGGACACTCGGTCATGCCGGTTTCGCCGTCGGCGTCCTCCATGTGCTCGAACATCTCCTCGCCGATTTTCATGGACTTGTCGTACTTCTCCTCCTTCCAGCCGTACGTGCCGCTGATGCCGGAACAGGAGTCGCCAACGTCCACCGGGTCCGTGCCGTCGAGCGCCGACAGCAGTTCGACGGCCTGTCCGGCGAGTCCCTGATTCCTGGCGTGACACGGCGCGTGGTAGGACAGCGTTCCGAACTCGGACTCCGGAACCGACGACTCCGCGAGCGCGCCGTCCAGGTCCTCGTTGACACGGAGGTATTCGAGCGCCTCGTAGGTGTTCGACGAGACTTTCTCGGTGCCGTCGAACGAGTAGAGTTCCGGGTACTCCTGCCGGAGCGACATCGAACAGGACGTACACGAGCAGATGACGTCGTACCCCTGCTCGACCAGCGCGGCGAACGTCTCGATGTTGAACTTCGCCGCGCGCTCGGCGTCGTCCAGCATCCCGTTCGCGTACATCGGCGTGCCCGAACAGCGCTGGTCGGGTACGACGACCTCGTAGCCAAACTCCTCGAACACCCGGATCATCGATTTTGCGACCTCGGGCGTGTTGAAGTTCGAGTAGTCGCCGTGGAAGTAGGCGACCTTCTTATCGGCGTCCTCGCCGTCGTCCCTATTTCGCTCGGCTCGTCGCTTCGAGGCGGCGTCCCCGCCACGTTCGTCCCACCAACTGGTGAACGTCTGCTCGGCGAAGGCGGGGAACTCGCGTTCGCCCGCGATGCCGAGCAGTTTCTCGTAGACGGTCTTCGTCACGTCGAGGCCCATCACGAAGTTGGTGATCCGGGGGAACATCGCGCCGAGCGGCGCGAGTCGGCCGTAGTTCGCCAGGATGCGGTTGCGGATGTACTCCCGCGAGAACTTCGACATCTGCTTGTCCACGTAGTCGCCGCGTGCGGTGTTGTGCATGCCCGAGAGGGGCACGTTCGACGGGCAGGCGCTGTCACAGCGCATGCAGTTCGAACACGACATGATCGAATCGTCGATGTCGTGGTCGTCCTTGCGCTTGAGTCGCCACTGTTCCGGCCCCTGGAACTTCGGCCCCGGGAAGTCGTCGTCCACTTCCGCGACGGGACACTCCGTGTCGCACGTCGAGCACTTGTAGCAGTCGTCGGACCCCGGTCTGAGGTCGAGCGGTTCGCCTGTAAACACGTCGCGTAGTTCGGCCGCCTCTCGGCTGCCCGTTTCCTTCTCACTCATGGATTGGTATTCACCTGTTCGCCCGCAAGTCGTCCGGCGACGACGCCCGTCGAAAGCGAGACGCCGCTGCCCGATTTCTCCGCCGCGAAGTCGTAGCCGCCGAGAACCCCACCGGCCGCGCGAAGGTTCCCGAACTCCGGTTCGCCCGCCGAATCGAGTGGGCGCAGTTCGTCGTCCACGTCCACGCCGAACCGCGGGAAGGCGTGGTCGCCGAACGCCTCCTCGTCCGACCAGTCGTAGCGGTCGTCCGGTGCGGGGACGTCGCAGTCGAAAATCGGTTCGGAGACGCGTTCCCGCGTCGAGTCGATACCCTTCCCGACCAAGCCCCCGGTCGCCAACACGAACTGCTCGCCGTGGAACGGGATTGCCGCGCCGTTTCGCTCCACGACGACGGCCTCGATATCGCCGTCATCGCCCGTCTCGAAATCCACGACCGGGTTTCCGGACGTGGTTCGAACGCCCGCCTCGACGAGAGCCTCGTGAAACGCCGTTTCCAGGCGCATTCCCGGAATGCTCGGCGGTCCCATCGGCACCTCGAACACGGCCGCGTCGAGTTCGGATTCGAGGCTGGCGATCACTTCTCCGGTCCGCTCCTCGCCGAGCAACGCCGGGAAGCCGACGCGCTCCGCGCCGTCGAGGTACGGTTCGACCGCATCGGCGAGCGCGGTTCGGATGGGGAGTGACGCGGATACGCCGTCTCTCGGTTCCTCGATTCGCTCGTTTTCGTCCAGCGCGTGGGCGAGCCGCGTGATTCGAGCGTCGGTCCTGAAATCGCCCGGAAACGCGACCGTCGCGCCGTGGACATCGAACGGAACGTCGGCCGAGAGAGCCTCGGAGGCCAGTGGTGCGTCGAAGTCCACCACCGTCTCGAAACCGACGAGCAGGGTGTCCCGGTCGTCGCTGGCGAGTCCCGCGGCGGTCGCGGGCGGGTACCGTGCGGTCGGTTTGATTTTCCCCCCGAAGGTGGGAACGAGGGCGTTTCGGTCGGTGTGTGCCCCCTCGTAATCGGCCACCGAATCGAAGAGGTCGAGGCCGTCGCGGACGCCGTCCTCGCCGACGATTCGGTAGGGGTGCTCGTCCGGAAGCCCCGAAATCGCGTCGAACGGGTCCGAGACGAGTCCGTCGGCGTCCGTGTACCCCAGCACGTCCACGAGGCCGCTCGCGTGCCGGAGCGTGCTTTCCTTGTGCGAGAGCAGACGGACCTGTGCGCCATCGCGGGCGGCCGAAAGCGCGGCGCTCATCCCGGCGATGCCGCCGCCGATGACCACCACGTCGTCCTCAATCGCCACGCTGGCCTCCGTCGAACGCCGCGAAGTCGATGTCTTCGGTGGTTTCGTCGCGGTTCATCGTCGTCGCGTGAAGGGCGTAGTTCAGCGCCCCTTGCGAAAGCTGTTCGCCCCACAGACCGTGACGCTCGCCCTTCCAGCGCTCCTGAAACAGTTCGTCGAGGGCTTTTCGAGATGTGGGTTCGTCGTACTCCGGATGGAGTTCGTTCGCCATCCGGTGACAGCAAATCCCGCCCTGACAGTTGCCCATCGAGGACCGGGTGCGGATACGAACCGAGTTCAGGTCGGACCCGGCCCCCTCGATGGCGTCGTGAATCTCCGCGCGGGTGACGGCCTCGCACTCGCAGATGGTCGGGTTCGGATCACAGCTTTCGAGCACGCCCTCGGCGCGACTGCCGAGTCGCTGGACGCTTCTGCGGCCGATGGGCGAGCGCAACCCGAACTCCTCCATGTAGTCGTGAAGCAGGGTGAAATCGTGACTGCCGGGGAGCGGTTCGTCGGCGGTGTGGCAGGTCGCCCTGACGCCGAGTCGGTCACAGACGTGGTCGGAAATCTTCTCGGCCATCATCCGATAGGTGGTGAACTTACCGCCGACGATGCTCGCCATCCCCGACAGGTCGTCGCGCTCCTCGTGGTCCAACAGGAAGAAGTCGCGTGTGATGTCGGTCGGGTCGGTCGTCCCGGTTCCCGGCGGTTCGTACAGCGGGCGAACCCCCCAGAACGTCCGGATGGTCCGGGAGTCGCGCAGGATGGGGACGAGTTTCGATAACTCGTCGATCATCATATCCACTTCCCAGCCTTCCTCGGGGTAGTTTTCGGGGTCCTCGACCTCCTCGTCCGTGGTGCCGAGAATCGCCGTCGTCTCGTGCGGGACGATGATGTCGGCGTCGCCCTTGGGTCGGCAGTGGTTGATGACCGTGTCCACCTGTCGGCAGTTCATGACCACCATCGCGCCTTTCGAGGGGCGGACTTCGACGTCCACGCCCGCCATCTCGCCGAGTTGTCCGGCCCACGCGCCCGTCGCGTTGACGACGTACTCGGCGCGAATCTTCTCGGTGGTTCCGGGATGGGAATGGTTCCGTTTGCCCGGCCCGCTCGCGTGGCGGACTTCGACGCCCGTGACGTCGCTTCCCTCGACCAGCACGTCGGTCACTTCCGCGTGCGTTTCGATTCGCGCGCCGTGCATCTCCGCGTCGGCGGCGTTGGCCACGCAGAGTCGGAACGGGTCGATGGCCCCGTCCGGGACGGAAATCGACCGTTTCACGTCCCCGGTCAGGTAGGGTTCCTGTTCGCGCGCTTCCCTGGCGGTCAGTTCCTCGGCGGGGATGCCACAATCGCGACAGCCCTGTAGCTTCTCCTCGAAATAATCGTCGTCGTCGCCCTCCAGTTGTACGAACTGGCCGCCGGTCATCTCAACGCAGTGACTGGCGATGTCCCGGAGGACGCGATTTTCCTCGATACACTCCTCGGCGCTGGCTTGGTCGGAGACGGCGTACCGACCGCCGCTGTGGAGCAGACCGTGCATCCGCCCCGTGGTCCCGTGGGTGAGGTTGCCCTTCTCGACCAGCGTCACGTCGAGGCCTCGCATGGCGAGGTCTCGGGCGATTCCCGTGCCCGTGGAGCCACCCCCAATCACGAGCACATCGGCGTCAGTTGCCATGTATGACGGTTCGTTGGAATCCACTTTAGTTTACCGACAGTAGCGGTGGTATAGATAAAATACGGTCCGGCGGCTCGGATTCCGGCGAAACGCGACGGGCGAGAGACAACTATTATCTACATTCGAACGGTTAGACGGCGGTAATGGACATCGGAGAGCGCATCGAGCGTCGCCGGGCGACACCCCAGGTCGCCAATTTCGTCGTCGAGTGTGGTGTTCTCAGCCCGATGACACACATCTCGAACCCCGTCGGGCGAGGGTCCACCTTGGAACGACTGCTCGACGCGCTCGACCCCCTGTTCGACGGACGGCTTCCGTCGAATCTGCATCTGTACGGCCCACCCGGTGCCGGGAAATCGGCCATCGTCACCGCGCTGTTCGACCAATTCGCGGAACGGTTGTCCTCCGGCAACGGGCAGATACTGACGACGACCCGCGCCGAGAGCGAGGGCGGGTTCGATTTCGTCTACATCGACGCCAGACGGGCGGGCACGGCGTTCAAACTGTATCGGTCGGTGCTCGATTCGTTGACCGACGAGCACGTGCCGAAACGCGGTGTCGGCACGGGAACCCTCCGCCGAAAGTTGGCGACCGCCGTGGAGGACTCGAACCGGGGCGTCGTCGTCGCGGTGGATCACGTCGGTGAAGACGAAACGCTCACCGCCGCGGAGACGGAGTCGCTCTTCGACGAGACGGACGACTCGCTGGCCGTGATGACGGTCGGCAGAGCGCGCGCGGAGGCGTCGAACGCGCTCGAAATCCCGGCGTACAGCACCCACGAACTCACGGACATCATCACGGAACGGGCCTCGCGCGGGTTGCGGCAGGGCGTCCTCGACCACGCACAGGTGAAGACGCTCGCGGAGTGGGCCGAGGGGGACGCCCACGACGCGCTCGCGGCGTTGTTCGGCGCGGTAACGCTCGCCGTCGGGGCGGACGCGGACCGAATCCACGACGGGCATCTGACGGCGGGGATGGACGCGGTACCGCGCGACGGCGTTCCGCTCGGTATCGTCCTCTCGCTGCCGGAAAACCGCCGCCACGTCCTCGTCGAACTGCTCGAACTCGACGCGAGCGTTCGGGTGTCGGTCGAAACCAGCGCGACCGCCATCGCGGCGGAGACGGACCTTTCGGCCGGAACGGTCACTCGCTACCTCTACGAACTCGCCGAGGCCGGGGTACTCGAACGGGTGACCTCCGAGAACGGGGTTCGGAGCGGACGGCAACCGAGCAGGCTCGAACCGCGGTTTCCGACGCTCGTGTTCGAGGCGCTCAACGAAAATTGAGCGAAGTCACACGCTCCTTGAATGGGCAACATTTATAATGAAAGTGTTTGATGTTTACAGCCAATGGCCGATTGCCAGTAAAAATGGCTGAGTCACCCGATGGATACGGTCATTCAGGCATCGGACACAGGAGGTTATCCAATGGAAACGAACGACACCTACGTCGGCTCGATAGACCAAGGAACGACAGGCACCCGGTTCATGGTGTTCGATCACTCGGGAACGGTGGTCGCGAACGCCTACGAGAAACACGAACAGATCTACCCGGAACCGGGGTGGGTCGAACACGACCCGCTCGAAATCTGGGAGAACACGCAGTCGGTCATCGAATCGGCGCTCGCAGAGGCGAGTATCGACGCCGGGCAGTTGGCGGCCATCGGCGTGACGAACCAGCGCGAGACGACGCTGCTGTGGGACGCGGACACCGGCAAACCCGTTCACAACGCCATCGTCTGGCAGGACCGGCGGACGACCGACCGCATCGAGGAACTGGAGGCGGACGGGAAGGCGGACGACGTCCGGGCGAAGACGGGACTGCAACCGGACGCGTACTTCGCGGCGACGAAGGCCGAGTGGTTGCTCGATAATTCGGAACCGATCAAGACCCAGCGCGCTCGCCCGGCGAGTCTGCGCGAGCGGGCCGAAAGCGGCGAAATCCTGTTCGGAACCATCGACTCGTGGCTGATTTACAACCTGACGGGCGAGCACATCACGGACGTGACGAACGCGTCGCGGACGATGCTGTTCGACATCCACGAGATGGACTGGGACGACGACCTCTGTACCGAGTTCGACGTGCCGCGCGCGATGTTGCCCGAGGTTCGCCCGTCGAGCGACGACGAGACCTACGGTTCGACGGACCCCGACGGCTTCTTGGGTGCGGCGGTCCCCGTCGCGGGCGCACTCGGCGACCAGCAGGCCGCCCTGTTCGGGCAGACCTGTTTCGACGCTGGCGACGCGAAGAACACCTACGGCACGGGCAGTTTCTTCCTGCTGAACACGGGTAACGAAGCCGTCGAGAGCGAACACGGCTTGCTCACGACGGTCGGATTCCAGCGTTCGGGCGAACCCGTGCAGTACGCGCTCGAAGGCTCCATCTTCGTCACCGGCGCGGCCATCGAGTGGCTCGTAGACATGGACCTCATCGAGGACGCCGGGAAGACCGAGAACCTCGCACGGAGCGTCGATTCGACGGACGGCGTCTACATGGTTCCCGCGTTCACGGGACTCGGTGCGCCTCACTGGAACCAGCGCGCCCGCGGGACGCTCGTCGGCATGACGCGCGGCACCCGGAAGGAACACGTCGTCCGCGCCACGCTCGAATCCATCGCCTATCAGACCCGCGACGTCGCCGAAGCGATGGAGGCCGACAGCGGCATCGAGGTCGAAACGCTCCGCGTGGACGGCGGCGCGGTGAAGAACAACTTCCTCTGTCAGCTACAGGCCGACATCCTCGGGACGGACATCGCCCGGCCGGTCGTGGACGAGACGACGGCGCTCGGGTCGGCCTACGCCGCCGGTCTGGCCGTCGGCTACTGGGAGACCGCCGACGAACTCCGGAACAACTGGCAGGTAGACCGCGAGTTCGAGGTGGCGATGTCGAGCGACGAGGCCGACGAGAAGTACGGTCGCTGGGAGGACGCGGTCGAGCGGTCGCTCGACTGGGCGAACGACGGAGGGACGTAAATGGCGGAACTCTCCTCGCTCTGGGCCATCGAGATGCTCATCGCCGCGTTCGCGGGCGGCGCGTTCGGCGCGGCCGTCGGCGCGCTCCCGGCGTTCATCTTCACCGGCTTCATGGTCATCGCCGGGGAGGCGGCGAACGTCGTGGGACGCTACGTCGCCGCGACCGGTCCCGGCAAGGCGGGCGAACTCGGCGCACTGGGTATCACCGGTTCCATCGCGTTCGGTCCGGTGTTCTCCCCCGCGATCAGTTTCGCTGCGGGGACGGCGGCGGCCGCCTACGCCGCGAAACGCGGCTACATGGAAACCGGCTTCGACTTCCACGAGGCGAAGAACATCGCCTTCGCACAGGGGACGAAACCCGACGTGCTCGTCGTCGGTGGCCTGTTCGGTATCCTCGGCTACTGGTTCGTCCAACTTTCGACGATTTACAGCATGCCCTACGACCCCATCGCGATGGGCGTCGTCCTCTCCGCCGCGGCCCACCGACTCGTGTTCGGCTACAGCATCATCGGAAACGCCAAGAAGGGCCTCCTGAACATGTCCCCGTTCGAGTCGGAGGACCGTCGCATCATCGGCGAACCGGCGGCTGACGGCGGGGAATCAGAGGCTGGCGGTTCGCCCGAAACCGACGGCGGAACGGTCGGAAACCGCTTCCTCGTCGAACCGTGGTTGCCCCACCAGTACAAGTGGGCGAACGTGGCGACGCTCGGCCTCGTCGTCGGGATTCTGGGCGCGTACACGGCCTACGTGACGGGCAGTCCGTTCCTGGCCTTCGGCATCAGCGCGGCCAGCCTCGTCTTCCTGAACTGCGGCGTCGAGCGGATGCCCGTCACCCACCACATGGCTCTCCCGGCGAGCACCGCCGCGCTGGCGCTCGCCCCGGCGGGCATGAACATCACGACGGCATCTCCGGCCGCGATTCAGGCGCAGATTCCGCTCCTCACCGCGCTCGCCGTGGGTGCGGTGTTCGGCGTCGTCTGCGGCCTGTTCGGCGAGGCGTTCCAGCGCGTGTTCTACTCCCACGCCGACACGCACATGGACCCGCCCGCCGCGAGCAT
The DNA here is from genome assembly GCF_001625445.1 of Haladaptatus sp. R4. Taxonomy (NCBI): domain Archaea; kingdom Methanobacteriati; phylum Methanobacteriota; class Halobacteria; order Halobacteriales; family Haladaptataceae; genus Haladaptatus; species Haladaptatus sp. R4. Next base: position 193,669 of record NZ_LWHG01000021.1, read on the forward strand.
CGTCTTCGGCACGTTCCTCGTCGCGATTCTGGCCGCACTCGGCGTCTTCCCGCAGAGCGCGTGGGTCGCGTCGCTCGGGATGTAACCTCGGACGTCACGCACCGACGCGTCGGTCGCCGATTTCCGACCATCGATTTTTCGCCGATTTCCGCGCGAACTCAACGACCTCCGCGTGAACCGGTAGTGAGCGGCAAACCGTAATAGATGAATAGTTGTTCAACTATTCAACTAACAACTCATGGCTCGACAAGACGACCGACTTCGTCGCCTGCTCGACGACGAACTCGACGGGTGTTCGGACGACGACGTGGAACGACGGCGGGAAGAACTGCTGGCGTTCCGCGAGGACGCATTCGCCGAGGCCGACACCGATCACATTTCGACGCTCTCGGCGCTGGCGAGCGAGACCCGTTATCGGCTGATTCGCGTTCTCACGACGGCGAACCGCGACCTGTGCGTCTGTGAACTCACGCCGCTGTTCGACGTGAGCGAAAGCGCGCTCAGCCACGCGCTCTCGGAACTCGCCGATGCCGACCTCGTCACCCGACGGACGGCGGGACGATGGCACTACTACGGGGCGACCGACCGCGCGGAACGCCTCCGTGCCGCGCTGGACGTGGCGTTCTGGGAACCACCGACGGTCGCCTTCGTCTGCGTGCAAAACGCCGGACGGAGCCAGATGGCGACCGCGTTCGCTGAGCGGGAGATCGAACGACGGGAGTTCGACGTCGAACTCGTGACCGGCGGCACCGACCCGGCGGACCGGGTGCACGAATCCGTCGTGGAGACGATGGCGGAACGCGATTTCGACCTCGCGGACCGAACCCCGCGGGAGATCACGTTCGAGGAGTTGCAGACCTGCGATTACGTGATCACGATGGGTTGTTCGGCGGCGGACGTGTGCCCGGCCTCGTGGGCGGGCGAAACCCGCGACTGGGACCTCGACGACCCCGACGGAGAATCCTCCGAGCGCGTCCGCGAAATTCGGGACGAAATCCGCGGCCGCGTGCGGTCGCTGTTCGACGAAATCGAGCGCTGAGACAGGCGACGGGGGTCGGATAACCGCGAACGCCGAACCTAAGTGTGGAACCGACGAACCCCCGGCATGGTTCCACCGCTCGTTCTCGACATCGACGGTACGATGACCCGGCCGGACGACTCCATCGACCCGCGATTTTTCGACTTGCTCCCCGACTGGGAGGCCCCAGTCGTCATCGCCACCGGCAAGGCGTTTCCCTACCCCGTCTCGCTCTGTCACTTCCTCCAGATTCCCGAACTCGTCATCGCCGAGAACGGCGGCATCGTCCTCGCGAACGACGAGATTACGCGCAACGGTGACGGGGACGCCGCCCGTAGCGTCGCCGAGAAGTACCGAGAGGCAGGTCACGAGTTGGGGTGGGGCGAAGTGGACCTGACCAACCGCTGGCGCGAGACCGAAATCGCCGTCCAGCGCGACCAACCGCTCGGCCCGCTCTCGGAACTCGCCAGCGAGTACGGACAGGAAGTCGTGGACACCGGTTTCGCCTACCACGTCAAATCCTCCGGCGTGAGCAAGGGCATGGGAATAAAGGCCGTCGCCGAACTGCTCGGACGCGATTTGGAGGAGTTCGTCGCCATCGGCGACTCGGAAAACGACGTCTCCACCTTCGGCGTCGTCGGCGAGAGCTACGCGGTGGCGAACGCCGACGAAAAGGCCAAGCGCGCGGCCGAGACGGTCATCGAGGAGTCGTACTCGGAGGGGACGATATCGGTTTTGGAGGAAGTTCGAGAGTGGCCGTGAAAAAAGAGGTGTGTGCGGAGTTCGCTAGTTTTGGATGCCGTTTCGATTCGACGTGATCGCGACGAGTAGCAGGCAAAGGCCAACGAACAGCGCGTTCACGAACCACGGCGCACCGATTTGTTCGAACGCAAGCGAGCCAACGAATACCGAGAGGGCCACCAGTGCCGCCTTCACGGTTGGCCGCATAGACATGACGATTGATTGAATTCTATTGGGATATATTTGTGGGGGTATTGGAGTATCGAATTACCGAAATTCAGGTTTCGAGAACACTCCCGTTACAAACGAATGTGTTTGGTTGATTTGTAATCTCAGATGTTGGAGACAGACCTCGAAAGCCCCCGCCCGCTCGCGGTCCTCCGGAAGACGTTCCGGCTCACATTCGTTCGCGGGCTGCGACTTCCGTGGCCACACTCACGTTCGTTCGTGTGACGCTCGGCCAACATCTCTCATCCGCTCGCTCCTTCGTCGCTCACTACTTCGAGAGGGGTCGGCGAGACGACCACGCAATGCGCGAGCGGGCGGCCCCTTTCATCCCATCCCGCACCGCCCGTGCCACACGCCTCCCCAACCGATTCCTCCGGAAGCGCTTCGCGCTCCTCCGTCATCCCTCGCACGGATTTTCCAAGACGGTTCGACCGGACGCTGGTCGAACGTCTTGTCAGCGCGCGCCACTCGTCTGGACGAGATACGTGCAAACGAATCAACTCCCACGGCACGCGACATCCTCGTGAGCGGAGCGAAGGAGAGCACAAAAGAGCTTGCTCTGATAGGAGGGTGACGAGCGTAGCGAGGAATGTCCGGGGAGGGTGTGGTGCGGTATTGATGCAACTCAGTATTTGGAGTCTTCTCAATCAAACTGCTCTGTATCGTCATCTCCCGACCAAAACAAAATCGCCCGAAGAGCGTTCACCGAGTCGCTGCTCTCCTCTTTAGTCCAACATCTGCGCCGCAATCGTGTTCCGCAGGACTTCGCTGGTGCCCTCGTAGATTTCGTTCAGTTTGGCGTCGCGGTAGTAGCGCTCGGCGTCGAAGTCGGTGGTGTAGCCGTAGCCGCCGTGAATCTGGATGCCCTCGTTGGCCACCTCCCTACTGATTTCGCTGGCGAACAGTTTGGCCTGTGCGGCGTGTTTGATGAAGTCCTCGCCGCGCATCTTGCGGTCGGCGGCGCGGTGCATGAGCATCTTCGCGGCCTGAATCTTCGTGTCCATGTCGGCCAGTTTGTGCTGGATGGTCTGGAAGTCGCTGATGGGGCGGTCGAACTGCTCGCGCTGCTGGGCGTATTCGAGCGCGTCGTCCCGGGCTGCGCGGGCGAGACCGATGCTACGTGCGGCGATGGTGATGCGCCCGCCGTTGAGCGTCTTCAGGGCGTGGACGAAGCCGTCGCCCTCCTCGCCGAGCAGGCGGTCCTTGGGAATCCGGAGGTCGCTGAACCGGAGTTCGGCGGTCGGACAGCCCTTGTCGCCGAGTTTGTGCTCCGTGCCCTCGACGTGGAAGCCGTCGTCCTCCTCGGGACGGACGACGAACGAGGAGATGCCCTTGTTCCCCGCGTCCTCGTCCGTCTTGGCGAAGACGGTGACGGTGTCGGCGACTGAGCCGTTCGAAATCCAGAGTTTGCCGCCGTTGAGGACGTACTCGTCGCCGTCCTTGTCGGCCGTGGTGTCCATCGCCGGAACGTCGCTCCCCGCGCCGGGTTCCGAGAGCGCGAAGGCGCCGATGTCGGTGCCCTCGTTGACCGGGGTGAGGAACTCCTGTTTCTGCTCCTCGTTCCCGAACTCGTAGAGCATGTTACCCGCGAGGCTGGTGTGGGCGGCGACGACGGTTCCGAGGCCGCCGCTCCCGCGTGCGATCTCTTCGAGGCCGATGGCATAGGAATGGTAGTCGAGTCCGGCCCCGCCGTACTCCTCCGGGAAGGGCATGCCCATCAGGCCGAGGTCGGCCATCTCCGAGACGAGGTCGCTGGGGAATTCGTCGGTTTCGTCGATTTCCGCGGCGCGAGGCTTGATTTCCTCGTCCACGAACTCCGCGACCATGTCCCGGATCTGTTTCTGCTCTGCGGAGAGACTGAAGTCCATAACGGAAAATGCGTGCAGTCAATCCTTTACTTTTCCCATCGCGGTCCAACCGGGTCCATTGCTGGCGTACGACATCCGCTCGCGGGAACCGGTCGTTCCTCGTCGGCTTACGACAGTCGCTTGCGGATGGAATCGAGCGTGACGACGCCCTGCACGAGGTACGACGCCTCCTTGCTTTTCGGCGCGATGGTGGCCGCACCGAGCAGCAGCGCGCCGCGCTTCGCGTTGCCCTTCTGGAAGGCGTACCCCGCCTGCGCGAGCAGGGAGAGGATGTTGAGTTTGTCGAACGAGATTCCCTGCAGGTCGTCCATCTCCTGCAATCCGTCCAGTCCGTTCAGCGGATTGTTCTCGCCGGGTGCGGCGGACGTGAGCGCTCCGACGCTGGCACATGCGACGCCGAGTATGGTTCGGATCATGGACTAGAGTAGAGCGTCCCCACAGGGGAAGGTCTGCGGGGCGAACTTGAAAGCCGTTCAAGGGGGAATGTGTGGAGAAGCGAGGGACGAGGGCGGAGTGGAAGCGAGAGACACGGGGTTCGAAACCGATTACCGACCGGAACCCGAACGGCGTACCATGTACGGCGTGGTGACGCGAAATCCCGAGGAACTCGACTGGCCCGAGTTCGAGCGGGGATTCTACGAGATGAAGGACGTGACGGGGCGTGCAACCGAACCTGTCGAGATGGGCGTGAACATGATCTCCTGTTTCGGCGACAGCACCGCCGCCGAGAACGACCCCTCGTTGGTGCCGGTGAGCGACGAGGGCGAACTGGCGACCCGCGAGCAACCGTACTTCGACTGGGGGTACATCTGCCCGACGCGCGAAGCCTACCGAGAAGGACTGTTGGAGATGGTCTCCGACGCCGCCGAGGCCTACCCCGACGTGCGACTGGACGACATCGGCTTCCCGCGGGCGGAGTACTGCCACTGCGAGCAGTGCGAGGCGGAATTCGCGGAGAGCGACTACGACGACTGGTACGCGTGGCGCGCAGACGTCATCACGGAGTTCGTCGCGGAAGCGACCGACCGAATCCCCGGTAAAACGTATCTGACGCTGTACCCCGACCCGTATCCGGGCCACCTCTACGAGCGCGCCGGACTCGACTTGGACGCGCTGTCGGAACACGTGGACGAGTTCGTCGTCCCGTTGTACGACATGGCCTACTCGACGACCTACTGGCTCGAAATCATCGCCAGTGGGTTCGCCGACGCGCTCGACATCCCGTTCAGCATCGAACTGTACGCGGTCGATATCGACATCGACGACCTCATTCACGCCACCGAAGTCGCCGACGCCTACGCGAACGACGTGTTCTTTGGCTACGAATCGGGCAACGCCCGCGGCGCGATTCGGCGGATGGACGCCGACTCACGCGACGGCGTCACGCACGGCAACTAGCCGAACTCGTTTTCCTGCCACGCGACCAACTGCTCGCGGTCGCGGGTGTTTTCGGGTAACTTCCCGAACCATTTCGCATCCGTTATCTCGCCGTCCGGGTCGCGGACCGTCGGCGTCGTCGTCTTCGCACACGCCTGAAACACGGGGAGGATACCCCACGTCGAGTACTCGCCGCACCGAATTGCAGTACGGGTTGCGATTCCGAGTCCTTCGTAGTTCGCTTCCACGCCCGCCTCCTCGCAGAGTTCCCGTTCCGCGGTTTCGCGGTAGGACTCGTCTTCCTGAATGCCGCCGCCGGGGAGCACCCACGTGTCCAACCCGCCGTGCCAGACGAGGAGGATTTCGCCGGACGGCCGATAGACGATGGTGTGTGCGCCGTACGGCGCGCCGGTGTCCGAGACGCGCCGGGCGAGCGTCCGAAATCGCCGCCGGGAGACATCGTACGTCCGGGTGAACTCCATAAATCCCGTGTGTCGCTCCGTCAGTCGATGATAGGCCTGTTCGGCCCGCTGGTCCGCCTCGGTAGCGAGAAACCAGAGGTCATCGAGCGTCATCGTGTGACTGACCGCGATGTGACTCGGATGGCGAACGAGAGGGAGAATCCGACCGCGCGGAGAGTGCAATCATGTGCCAGGATATTCGAGCGGGCGAGATAAGCCTTCGGTCGGGGACACTCCGGAATCGGACGGTTTTTACGACCGGATGGGCTATCCGGCGGTATGAGCTTTGAGGAAGACGACGCGGTCATTCTGCACGACCAGCACAGCGAATACGACGGCGACGAGGGGACGGTCACGCAAGTCATCGAGAACATGTTCGGCGACGCCACCTACACCGTCAGCTTCGAGGACGGACAGGAAACCGGCGTTCCGGAGGACTCCCTCGAAGCGGCCGAGGGTGACGCCGACGAAGACGCGGACGACGAAGCGTAACTTTTCTTTCCCCCACTCGTACGTACCATCATGGCCAGCGTTCCGTTTCATTACATCGACCTGCGGGCATTCTGCTATGCGACCGAAGACGACCAGCGCGTGGAGGACGCCCTCGACGCCTACCTCCCCGAGGAGGCCGAAATCGAGCGCATGAAGAGCGAAGGGCATCTCGGCGACCGAATCCTCATCCTCTCGGCGCGGGTGGAGAACGCCGACGAAATGCGTCACATACTCGGCAAACTCCGCGAACTGGACGACATCGAGCAAGTGCGCGGGGAACTCGACCAGCGCGTGGACGACAACTGTTCGTTTTTCATCTCGCTCGACAAGCAAGCCGCGTACCGCGACGAGGTTCGACTCGGGCAGGGAATCACCCTCCGCGCGAAAGTCGAAGCCTACCCCGCGAAGAAGGAAGCAGCGGTCGAGAACGCCAAGGAGGCGCTCTCGTAATCACGATTACGGCATCTCTCCCGGAGATAAGCCGACACAAAGTTTATTATGATACCTCGTGTTGTGTGAATCGTTACCACGCAACGCGTGGATGAGTATCATGCTAGAATGTCCATACTGTAGTTCTGACCTGAGCCATGGCAGCAGTTCCCGCACGACTCGTAACGGCAATCCGACCGGCCACAAAAGCACCGGTACCGAATATGTGTCGTGTCCGGACTGCGGCGGCGTGATAGACGGTTTCTCGGACCACTAACCTCGCAAACGCGTCTTTCGAATTTTTGCGGCTGATCGTACTCCCGTGGGACAACTCGAACGGTGCCGAGTCTACCCGCAGAGCGAGGAAAGGAACGGCGTTCGACATCGAAGTCGGTGAGCGAGCGGTCCGACCGGCACGGGGAAATCCGAGAGTAACCGAAGCACCTCACAGATTCCCAGCGCTCCTGTCAGGAACGCACAGGAGAGGAAGATGGCGAGTCCGAGCGGGGGAACGACGACGAGGGAGAGCGGCAGGGCGATTCCCGAGACGGAGATGGAGTACGTGATGAAGTGCGCCAGAGCGAATATCGGCGGTGCCGCGAGAAGCATCGTCGCGGCGATGCGGCCGAGACGAGCGTTCGAGAGCGGGTCGAAACCGACCTTCCGCGCGCTCCAAACGTGGAAGAGAAACATCGAACCGTAGCCGATGCTCGTCGAAACTGCCGCTCCGGACATCCCGTAGCGGGGAATGAGTATCGCGTTGAGCCCGAGATTTATCGCCGCGGCGGCACCGGTCGCGCGAATCGGGAACCCGAGCGTTCCCTCGCCCTGACTGATGGCGAGAATCGGCCGCGCGACGGCGAACCCGAGCGCACCCGGCAATAACAGGAGGAGCGGTTTCACCGTCGGCTGAAAGTCGGAGCCGAGATACACCGGAACGACGTCGGGCGCTAACGCGGCGAGCCCCACCGCCATCACGCCGGTCATGAGTAGCGTGTATCGTGTGGTGCGTGCGGCGAGGTTCGATATCTTGTCGACCCGTCCCGCCGCCCAGAGTTCGGACGTGGAATGGACGAAGACCGTCTGGAGCGCCAGCGGGACGAACCAGAGGAACTCCGCCAGTTCGAGCGCTCCCCGGTAGTATCCGACTTGTTTGGAAGTGGTCAGCAGGGTGAGCATCATGAGATCGACCTGATAGAGCGACGTGAGACAGAGGATGAGAACGATCGATTGGACGTTGAACGTGAGCAACTCCTTGCGTGGAAACTCCGAGGACGGAACCCTGAAAACGCTCCCCAACGACACTTTGCGGTTGACCAGCGCGAGGCCGAGGAGGGCGACGGCCGTGCTCGCCGCGATGTTCCCGACGAACATCCCGGTGACACCGTACCCCGCGCTGATGAGCGCGAGGGCGATCCCGACGAACGTCACCTTCTGTACGATCTGCAGCGGTTCGGAGTAGCGTTCGAGACCGAATCCCATCAGCGTCCGGCGGGCGTACGACTGAAACTGGCTCACGACGACGAGGACGGCGAGCAGGTACCCGTATATCTCGTATCCGGGAGGGAGGAGGGAATCGAGGACGCCGCTCCACGTGACGAGCGCGACGAGTCCCGCGCCGACGAGCGCCAACCCGGACGCCAGTCGAAAGTAGAACCCGACGACGTGGGACGTCCAGTCCGGGAACGCCCTGTTCTCCGCGAGAAACTTCCGGACACCGTCGCTCACCCCGGAACTGACGAAGATCATGAACAGCGAGAACGGGGCGAGGAGGCCGTAGTAGATACCGATCCTCTCGGCACCGAGCCATCGATACAGGATCGGTGTGGTGAGGAGTCCGATGAAGAGCGTGAGCACCTTCGCTCCGGCAACGGACAGAACTCCGTCCGAGATGCTTCGGTCCATTACTGTATGCTACGGTCGCGTTGGTCGTCCAAATACTTTCTCGCTTGGAACGGAATGATTTTCCCGACCGGATTTCGGATACCGTCGGCAGGCGGGGTGAGCCTCCACAAAGCGAAGGCTCGCCGGGTAATCGTGATGAAAATGTGCGGGACCGGATTCGAACCGGCGGACCCCTACGGGACAGCGTCCTAAGCGCTGCGCCGTTGGCCTAGCTTGGCTACCCGCACGCAGTATGGCTTTTTCATGTGCCGGATAAGTACCTATCGTTCTCGTCGGACGAGCGTTTATATCGGATGGCGAGCAACGTTTTCTCGTGTATCGGGCACGTGACCACGTCGAAAACGAAGCCTGGCTCGCCGAAATTCAACAGGCCGCGGACCGTCTCGAACTCGAAACCGCCGCTCGCTCGCGAGCGGCGGACCTCTTCCTCTCGACCGTCTCCGACGCGGATGACCCCGAGGACCGCTCGAAACGCGCGGTCGCGGCCGCCAGCCTGTACGCCGGGTCGCTCATCGAGGGCGACCAGCGCTCACAGCAGGTCGTGGCGGACGCGATGGACGTCTCTCGGCTGACCATTCAACAGCGCTGGAAGTCGATTTTGAAAGAGGCCGGACTACAACCGCCGTCGTGGTAGTTGCGTTCGGAAAATTCAATCGCGTCCGTCGTCGTCCGGGGTCAGATTCCCGTGTTCGTCTATCTCGCCGACGACGATTCGCGTGCTGGAGATGATGTCTCCGTCCTCGGCCTCGACGTGCGGAACGACGACGATTTCGAGCGGGTCGTGTCCCTTCTCAGCTCTGAGTTCGTTGATTCGCTTGCCGCCGTCCTTCGTCTCGGGAGAGACGATGAGCACGTCGAACTGCTCCTCGGTGGCGATCCCCGTCGGCTCGGTGAGTTTTCGAACCTCGAAGTCGCGGTCGTGTTCCCCCGCAAAGTCTCGCAGTTCGGCTTCGAGGTCGGCTTTTCGTTCCTCGAACGAGCGGACATGTCGGTCAACGTTTCGAGTCGCGGGAGCGAGATCGTCGCTCGTCAACCCGACGGTGACATCACCCAACTCGAACGCTCGCTCGAACAACGCCCGGTGTCCATCGTGAACCGGGTCAAACGTCCCACCCAACGCAACGTCCATACCCCGGCGAATGGTTCCGCGTGGTTTATCACCTTCGGAACGCCGCGACACCACCGGACGCGGGGTCTCCACCTCGTTGTCGACGAGCGAACATATCGGCTAACTTCGGGTGGGGGTCACCGCGAGACGTCGGTTTCGATGAATTTCGGTGTTTCACCCGCTAAAATGCTCGTATGGAGGGAGAAACGGTTCCCGATCGGCTAAATTCCTCCTCGAAGGCGAAACGTGATTCTTAAGGGCAGAACGGGTGTCGTTTCGGATATGAGTGACGAACAAGAAGCAGATGTAAACGAGGAAGAAGAAACTCAGACAGAGGAGGGGCTGCAGGAAGGAAACTTCATCAGTCTCGATTACACGGCACGAACCGCCGAGGACGAGGACCTCGTCGACACGACCAGCGAAGAGGTCGCCGAAGAGGAAGGCATCGAGGCGGAAGACCGCGAGTTCGGTCCGCGCACCATCGTTCTCGGTGCTGGCCACATCTTCGAGGACGTCGAAGAGGACATCTACGGGAAGGAAGCCGGTGACGAGGGAACCGTCTCCGTCGAGCAGGCGTTCGGCGAGTACGACAACGAGCAAGTCCGCACGATCAGCGCCGACAAGATCGGCGAGGACGACCGCTACCCCGGTGCTCGTGTCAACGTCGACGGCCAGCAGGGCTACGTCGAGACCATCATCGGCGGCCGCGCACGCGTGGACTTCAACCACCCGCTCGCCGGTGAGGACATCGAATACGACTACGAAATCGTCGAAGAGGTCGAGGACGCGGAGGAGAAGGCCAAGGGTCTCTTCTCGATGTACATCGACGCCGACCTCGACATGTGGATCGAGACGGACGAGGTCGAAGAGGAAGTCGAGGACGAGGACGGCGAGACCGAGACCGAGACGGTCGAGAAGGAAACCCTCTACATCGAGGCGACGCCGCAGCTATCGATGAACCAGCAGTGGATGTTCCAGAAACAGCAGATCGCACAGGACGTCATCGACCGACTCGACCTCGACCGAGTCATCGTTCAGGAGACCATCGACGGCGCCGGTGCCGGTATGATGGGCATGGGCGGAATGGGTGGCATGGGCGGTGCCGACCTCGAAGAAGCCCTCGAAGACGCCGACATCGACGAGGACGAACTCGTCGAGGAACTCGAAGCCGACGACGAAGCCGAAGAAGTCGAAGAGTAATCGAGTCCCTCGATTCGTATCGAACCGAATCGAACCACATCGAACCGAATCGATTTTTTCGCACGGACGTGAGCGTCGGATATGCAATCCCCGACCAGACTCTTTCATCTCCACTTCAACACGCCCGACGTGAACCATGCGGAGGCCGAACTCGACGCGCACGGACTGCCGCCCTACCGGCGATTCGGGCAGGTCGATGGCGAATTCCACGCGCTCGACGCGGCGGACCCGATTCCGGACGACTTTCGCCTCCGCCTCCAGAACGCCCAGCGGGGCTACGTGAACGTCACGATAGCACCGGGACGAAAGCCGCATTTCGACCATCTCGGTCTGTGTACGACCTCGTTCGATGAAATCTGTGACCGTGCGGTAGAGGCGGACTGGTCGGTCCGGGACCGCGACGGACGACGGACGTTCGTCATGACCCCGTGGGGGTTCCGGGTCGAACTCCACCCGGACGGGAGCGACGTGGAAACGGACCTCGGACCGTGGGACGACACCCGTTTCGAGCGGGTCGAACTCACCGTTCCGGACGCAGACGCGGACGAGCAGTTTCGGCGCGTCTTCGGCGACGTTCCGGGGCTCACGTTTCGGGAGGGCGACGAGGTGCGGGTTCCGGGGTTCGAACTCGGCGGGGCGGCGTTTCCGGGCGGGAAAACCGTGGAGACCGCTTCGTTTCTCTGACTATCCCGTCGCGTTCTCGGAGTTAATGTTCCGGGCGGACCAGCTTCCGGCGTTCGCGTGCCGAACGACCCCCGAATCGACGCTCGCGTTCTCGATGACGATGTCCGGTCGTGGCTTCGAATCCGGATTCGTCACGGCCGGATCGACCTGCGGGTCCGTCGACTGCTCCGGCACCGTGACGTTGGCCGTGGACAGCGTCGTCACGTTCAGCGTGTCGAGGGATGCACCTTCGACGGTGAGGTTCTCCAGCACGTGTCGCTCGATGACGCGGTTTTTCACGCCGGGGTCGAACAGATCACCGCCCGGAACGTTCCAGATCGAGCGGTTTCGGATGACGATTCTATCGGCGCTGACGTTTTTCAGCGTTCCATTCCGGATGTGGACCGTCGAAACCGAGACGTTGTGGAGGGTGACGTTCCGCTTCGCTCCGCGCTTCGTCCGCAACGTCCCGACGTGAACCGTATCGATGGTCGCGTTGTCCACCGTCGTGTTCCGGAGCGCCCACGTCCTGACGGTCACGTTCTTGATGGAAACTTTGTAGTTGCCGACTTGGACCGCCGACAGCGCGCTCGGAGACGGAGACGTGTTGGTCGCGGCCGACGTGCTGGTTGCCGTACTGGCCGCGATGGCTGCACCGCCCGAGACGACGAGAAGAAGCGAGAAGACGAGTGCGAGATGTCTGCCGATTCGGGTTCCCATACCGGGAAGCATTTCGAGTGACAGCATAAACCGGGCCGACCGTTCGTTCCAGTTCGCCTCGTTAAGCGTTCCAGTTCGGCCCGTTAAGCCGTCGTTTCCTACTTTACGCTGATGTGTGCGGCGAGGTCGTCGCGGAGTATCGTCTCACAGTACTCACACCGAACGCCGTCGGGGAGCACTTCGAACTTCGAGTCCACCGGTTCGTCCTCGGTCGAGATACAGTTGCTGTTCGGGCAGGAGAGGATGCCGGTGACGTACTCGGGTCGCTCCAAGCGGTGCTTTTCCGCGACTTCGTACTCCCGGATGATGTTGATGCTCGCGTCGGGCGCGATGAGCGAGAGCACGTCCACCTCGTTCTGGCTCAACTCCATCCCCTCGACTTTCACGATGTCCTTTCTCCCGACCCGGTCGCTGGGAACGTTCATCCCGACGCTCACCTCCTCGCCGTCGGCCCCGTCGATGCCGAGAATGGCGAGGACGTTGAGCGCCTGTCCGGCGCGAATGTGGTCGATAACGGTGCCGTTTCGAATCTTACTGACGCGGAGTTCGTGGTCGCTCATTGGTCCTCCAGCATGGAATCCAGCAGTGCCATCCGCACCGGGATGCCGTTGTGTGCCTGTTCGAAGTATTTCGCGTGTTCCGTCTCGTCCACCTCGGGCGCGATTTCGTCCACGCGCGGAAGCGGGTGCATGATGGTCAAATCGTCCGGCGCGGCTTCGAGCGTTTCGAGGTCGATTTGGTAGTCGCCCGCGACAGCGCGGTACTCGTTCTCGTCGGGGAAGCGCTCGCGCTGGATTCTGGTCACGTAGAGCACGTCCAAGTTCGGGAGGATTGCCTCGATATCCGTGTGCTCGCGGACGCTCGCCCCGGCCTCGTGCAGGTCGTAGCGGACGCTTCGTGGCAGTTTCAGGCTCCCCGGACTGATGAAGTGCTGGTTGGCGTCGAAGTTCGTCAGCGCGTAGGCGAGCGAGTGGACCGTGCGGCCGTATTTCAAGTCGCCCATGATGCCGATGGTGAGGTCGTCCAGCCCCGCGTTCTCCCGAATCGTGTACAGGTCGAGCAGGGTCTGAGTCGGGTGGTGTCCCGCGCCGTCGCCCGCGTTCAGGAGCGGAACGTCGACGAACTCGCCCACCATCTTCGCCGCACCCTGACTCGGGTGGCGCAACACGAGTGCGTCAGCGTATCCCTCGATGACGCGGGCCGTGTCGGCGAGGCTTTCTCCCTTCTTCACGCTCGACGATTCGACGGGTCCCATGTCGACGATATCGCCGCCGAGGCGCTTGATGGACGTCTCGAAACTCATCTTCGTGCGGGTACTCGGCTCGTAGAACATCAGTCCGAGCAGTTTTCCCGCGTGTCGATCCGCGAACGCCGACGGGTCGGCGTCGATTTCCGCGGCGTGGTCGAGGACGTCCTCGATGTCCTGCCGCGTTAGTTGTTTTGTGTCGATAAGGTGGTCGTGCCGCATCGTTCGAACAGGGGTCGTCACGCGTCTTGAAAGGTACGGGTCTCACCCCGAAGTTTAAATCGGATGATGAGTCCACTCCCGGTATGCTCGCTATCGCCGGTGGCAAGGGTGGCTGTGGCAAGACGACGACGACGCTCGGTCTCGCGGGTGCACTCGGGAGGACGCGCCGGTCCGCCCTCGCCGCGGATGCCGACGTGGACATGCCGGATCTGCATCTGCTCGCGGCCGTCGAACCGACGCCGAACCTCGCCGCGGTTGCGGCGGGCGAGGATGTCGAGACCGCCACCCATCCGCCGCCGAATCTCTCCGGCGTCGGAATCGTCCCCGCACCACGAACCATGGGCGAACGGATTTCGCTGGCGGACGCCCTCCCCCGTCTCCCCGGCACTGCTGACCACGTTCTCGTGGACTGTCCGGCGGGTGCTGGCCCGGATGCGGCGACGCCGCTCCGCATCGCGGACCACGTCCTGTTGGTGACGACACCCGACCCGGCGTGTCTGCGCGACGCGGCCAAAACCGCCGCGATGGCGCGTGCGCTCGGAACGACCATCATCGGCGTCGTTCTCACGCGAGCGGACCGTCCCCTTCCGAGGGTCCAGCGACTGCTCGGAACACCAGTGCTCGCCTCGATTCCGGACGGCGGCGTCGCGGTGCTCTCCGACGAGTCGGTCGTTCGGGCGTACGACCGACTCGCGTCGGTGCTCCTGTCCAAACGGCTCTGACCGCCCCCGGAACTTCGTGTGAAAAGAACGCTCTCGTCGTGGATAGTTCCCGTCTATCGTCGTCATCTGCCGTCGTTCGTCGGCGGTCGCCGTCTACCGTCGTTCTTCGATTCGACGCATCTGTTCGCGGTGCAGTGTCACGATCATGTCGGAGAGGACGCCGAACATCAGCAGTTGCAGGCCGAAGATGATGGAGACACCCGCGACGACGGCGAGTACTTCGTGTGAGATGTGGCGTGTCACCCACTCGACGCCGACGTAGGCGCCGAGGAACACCCCGAAGAGACCGCTGACGAATCCCATGCTTCCGAAGTAAAAGAGCGGGTTGTTCGTCTTGGCGAGTTGGTACAGCGTCATGATGATGTCGCCGCCGTCCCAGAGCGGGTGGAGGTTCGTCTCCGAGTCGTCGGGGCGTTCCTCGTACTGGACCGGGACGACGGCGGTCGGCACGCTGTGTTTGACGCATTCGACGGCGAGTTCGGTTTCGACGCCGAAGCCGTCCGAGGTGAGATACGCCCGCTCGGCCGACTTGCGGGTGAACGCGCGGTAGCCGCTGAGGATGTCCTTGAAGTTCGAGCGGTGGATGACCGCGAAGGATTCGTTGATGATGCGGTTTCCGAAGTGGTTCAGCCGCGGCATCGAGCCGTCGTCCATGTCCGCGAATCGGTTGCCGATGACGTGGTCGTACCCATCGTCGAGCGGGGCGAGCATCGTGTCCGCATCCCCGGGTTTGTACGTCCCGTCACCGTCCAGCATCAGGACGTACTCCGCTTCGATGTGTTCCAGTCCCTCGCGGACCGCTTGGCCTTTGCCGACCCCGCTCTGTTGGATGACGCGCGCGCCGTGATCCGTCGCCACGTCGCGCGTTCCGTCGTCCGAGTTCCCGTCGACAACGAGAACGTTCGAAAATCCCTGCTCACGGAAGCCATCGATGACCTCGCCAATCGTCTCGGCTTCGTTCAACGTCGGGATGAGTACGCACACGTCCTCTCTGTCGGGCATCGTCGGGAGATGAACACCGGGAGGCTAAAAGCCCAACCCTTTGACTCTGTCAGCGACGAGAGGGGTAGTGGAAAAGATCAAGCACGGTTGATCGTCACCACGCGTACTCGTCGCCGTGGGTCGCGGTCGTCGCGCTCCGCGTCGTACGCGTGCTGGCCGTCGACGAAGACGTGCTGGGCGTCGGCGGTGATGTCGAACGGTTCGCCGTCCCAGACGACGAGGTCCGCGTCCGTCCCTTCTTCCAGCGTCCCCACGCGGTCCTCGATGCCCAGAATCTCGGCGGGATTGCGCGTGACGGTCCGGAGGG
The DNA here is from genome assembly GCF_001625445.1 of Haladaptatus sp. R4. Taxonomy (NCBI): domain Archaea; kingdom Methanobacteriati; phylum Methanobacteriota; class Halobacteria; order Halobacteriales; family Haladaptataceae; genus Haladaptatus; species Haladaptatus sp. R4. Next base: position 209,378 of record NZ_LWHG01000021.1, read on the forward strand.
CGGCTTCCTCCGGGAGTCCCTCTCGAATCGCCAGTCCGACACAGACGTCGAGGTGTTCCTGCGGGAGGACGGGTGCGTCGGTCTGGATGGCGATTTTGACCCCCGCGTCGTGGAGGATGCCGGGGGTTTCGAAGGTGATGTTCGACAGTTCGTACTTCGCGCCGGAGTAAAAGGACGGGCCGACGATGGCGGGGACATCCCGTTTGACGAACTCCTCCGCGAGCGCGTGACCCTCGGTGGCGTGCTCGATCGACAGGTCCGAGATGCCGAACTCGTCGGTGATGCGGAACACGGTGGCGATGTCGTCGGCGCGGTGGGCGTGGACGCGGAGCGGGAGGTCGCCCTCGATGACCCGCGACAGGTTTTCCATGCCCAGGTCGCGCTCGAACGGGTCGCCGTCCTCGGCGGCCTTCTCCCGGCGGTCGATGTAGTCCTCGGCGTCCATGAACGCCTGTCGGAGGGTGGCCGCGATGCCGGGTCGTGTGGTGGGCTGGCGGTCCTTCTGGTCGCCGTGGAACCGCTTCGGGTTCTCACCCATCGCGGCCTTCATGCCGTCCTCCCGGATCAGCATCTCGTCGGCGATGTTCCCGTAGGTTTTCATCGAACAGATGATGCCACCGATGACGTTCGCGCTCCCCATCCGGGCGCTGACGGTCGTCACCCCGCCCTGGTAGGCGTGGCGAAGGTGCTCGTCACGCGGGTGAAAACCGTCCAGCGCGTTGACGTGCGGCGTCACAGGATCCGAGAGTTCGTTCACATCGCCGTCCTCCGGTTCGCCCCACTCGCCCATCCCGGCGTGGCTGTGGGCCTCCACGAGACCCGGCGTCACTGGCTTCCCACGGGCATCGATGACTTCGGCGTCGTCCGGGACCTCGACGTCACCCTCCGCGCCGACCGCCACGATTTCCCCATCCTCGAACAGCACAACACCGCCATCGATGGTTCCCGCGTCGGCGACCGTGCGAACGTCTCCATTGAGAATTGCCTGCATGCCACAACCACCGAGGGCGGGAGAATGAGTATTTCGGTTCGAAACATAGGTTGCCGATTTCCGCACGTATAACCCATTCATCCACCACTCACTCCCCGCCTACCCCCATTCACCTCCGCCCACTCCCCGCCCACTCACCCACTCCCCACCTTCCCACACTCCCCACCTACCCACCGACTACCTTCGAACCGCTCGATTACTTTCCTTCGAACTCCGGTTCTCCTTCGCCGAAGAATGCGTCCAGCCCCCGCTTGAAATCGGCCGTCGTGGTCATCCGGGCGATGGAATCCGTCTCGGCGGCCATCTGGGCCGACAGGTCCCGTCCCTGCCCCCGGTTGAACAGGCGCTTGGTCGCGCCGTAGGCCTTCGTCGGACCGTCCGCGAACTTCGCGGCGAGTTCGTCGAGGCGCTCGTCGAAGTCGGGCGCGACTTCCGTCGCCAATCCCATCTCGACGGCCGCTTCGGCGTCGATGGGTTCGTCGAGCAGGGCGATTTCCTTCGCCCGCCGAAGGCCGACGATCTTCGGGAGGAAGAACGTCGAACCTGCGTCGCCGGTCAGACCGACGCGCGGGTACGCGAACTCCAGTCTGGCGTCCTCGGCGAGTAGGACGATGTCGCCCGACAGCGCGAGGCCGAATCCGCCGCCCGCCGCGACGCCGTTCACGCCGGTCACGACGGGTTTCGGTGCCCGCGCGAGGTTTTCGATGGCGCGGTGGAGGGAGGAGGCGATGCTTCGAAGCGTCCGGCCGTCGCTCGCGTCGCCCGAGAGCACCGACAGGTCCGCACCCGTGTTGAACACGCCGTCGGTTCCGGTGAGCACGACACACCGCGAATCGTCCTCGTACAGGTCGGCCGTCGCCGTCCGCAGTTCGGCGGCCATCGCGGGATTCATCGAGTTGTGCGTTTCCGGGCGGTTCATCGTCACGCGCGCCACGTCGTCGGTCCGCTCGACGGAGAGGTGTTCGAACTCTGCCATACCGGTTCTGTGGGCGGAATCGCCAAAACAGTACCGTGGTACGGCGACCGATCCCGTGGAGTACGGCGACCGATTTCGATTCCTAACGCTCGCGCGACCGAAGGCTAAGAATTTAGTATCCCTCCTTGAGTAGCGTAGGAATATGGAGCGATTCGACGTTGCGATAGTGGGCGGGGGCCCCGCAGGGATGGCGGCCGGTGAACAAGCAGGGAAACACGGCGCGAGCGCCGTCGTCCTCGAAAAGGGCGTCCCGCGCGAGGACCGCGAGTTCCTCGGTCCCGACTCGACCGACGCCGCCGGAATGCTGGATTACTGGATCGACATCATGGACGAGGACTACGAGGACATTCCCGACGAGGTCGTCCTGCAGGTCCTCGACAGCGCGGATTTCATCGGCCCACACGAGGCCGTCACCCTCCGCGGTACGGGCATAGATGCGTCGTACCCCAATATGGGATTCACCTTCTTCCGCGCCCGCATGGACGACTGGCTACGGGAGCGCGTCGAGGATGCGGGCACGGAGTACCGCGTCGGCGTCGGCGTCAAGGCCGTCGAAACCAACCTCGACGCGGAGTACCGTCACGCGCTTCGACTCGCCGACGGCGAGGACATTGAGGCGAAGTATCTCGTCCTCGCCGACGGGCCACAGCGCCAGGTTACACTCGGGGCGCTCGATCAGTTCATGCCCGAGGGCAGTTCCACGAGCGACTACCTCAGCCCGCCGGAAGTGAACCACATCGCGTATCAGGAGTACCGCGAGTTCCCCGAAGAGGTGTTCGAAAAGTCCGCCATCAAGTTCTGGTGGGGCGTCATCCCCGGCGAGACGGCCTATCCGTGGGTCTTCCCGAACGACGGCACGGTTGCCCGCGTGGGACTCACCATGCCCATCGGAATGACGTTGGAGGACGTCGACGACCCCGACTCCTACGACCTTCTCCGCCCGGACGACGAGGGACTCCCCCGTCCGAACGAGTACATCCGCCGCCTCCTCGAACGCGAGTACGGCGACGAGTACGACATCGAGGAGGACTTCCCGCTCGTGGAGGACCGCGGGAAATCGAACGGCACCGAAACGTACCCCATCTCCTCGACGCGGCCCATCGAATCGCCCGTCGGAGCCGGAATCGCCGTCGCTGGCGGTGCGATGGGAACGACCAGCGCCTTCCACGAGGGCGGCTACCACGTCGCGGTTCGCTCGGGCAAGATCGCCGGAAAACTCGCCGCGACCGACGACATCGAATCGTACAACGACGAGTGGAAGGACGCGATCGGCGACGAACTCCTGCGTAACATCGCCTTCGCGGACATCGTGGAGGAGTACGGCCCGGACGACTGGGACAAGGCGTTCTCGATGGTGAACAAACTGCTCAACGACGACGGCACCGGAATCGGAAAGCTCGATTCGTCCAGCCTCTCGTCCGGCGTTCGCGCCGGGAGGCTCATGGCCCAGTACAAGAAGACGAAGTTCGGCTACCGGAACGGCAAGTACGTGCAGGTCACCGAGGACGAGTACACGTACTGACGCGACGCCGACCATCCGTTCCGACGTCCGGATTTTCGGCTCCGAATATCTGTTCTGATAACTGAACCCGAAACTCCTTATTCGGCCGTCGTCTACCGTTCGATGCGCACCTCAGTCCCCGCCGGAGTACTCCCACTTCGGGAGCGATGACCGAGCGGAGAACCCAGGTGTGCAACAGTTCAGTGAGCGTAGTGAGCTCCAAAATCACTGCCCGTGAGTCGGGGCTAACTGGCTCGGAAGTCGGTCGCCATTACTGACGCGACCCGCTTCGACGGTTCAGCCGTCGAAAGTTGGCGATATTCTCGCCCGCCCGGCACGAGGGTTTGCCAGCCGACTCGGCACGCCGCCACGGAATGAGGCTGGAGGTTAGTGTTCCGGGCGATATTTCCATTACTCCGACAGAGCCAGTCGAACGTCTCCATTCGATCGGGCAAAACGTGAGTGTTCGTCACGAGCGTCGTTTCGACCGTACGGAGCGTTGCAAGCGGGAGGACCCCGGCTGATAACTGAATACGCTTTTCGTGGGGTCTTGAGCGCCTCAATCGACAGTACGGCAGCGAATGTTAGAACCACAAATAATATTATTAGAGGCGTCTAAACTACTGTTAACCAATGTCTAATCGTGCGTTCTCCTTTCGCGAGTTGGCGAAGTACATGGGACCGGGCTTTCTCATCTCGGTCGCGTACATGGACCCAGGGAACTGGGCGACGAACATCTCCGGCGGCGCGAAGTACGGCACCGCCCTTCTCTGGGTGATCGTGCTCGCCTCGATGATGGCGATGGGTATCCAAATCGTCGCTGCCAAACTCGGTATCGCTACCGGGAAAGGAATCGCACAGCTCTGCCGTGAGCGTCTCCCGCGGCGCGTCGTGATCGTCCTCTGGGCGGCCGCCGAACTGGCGATGATCGCCACCGACATGGCAGAGATCATCGGGGCGGCCATCGGGTTCAGCCTCATCTTCAACATCCCGCTACCCGGCGGTGCGATCCTCGCCGGGGCATCCAGCTTCGCGCTGCTCGGCGTCCGCACCGCTTACAAACGGGGCTTCCGCGCCATCGAGTACGTGATTATGGCCCTCGTCGGGGTCATCGCCCTCGCCTTCGTCTTCGAGGTCGTGCTCGCCCAGCCAACCACCGGACAGGTCGCCGCCGGTCTCGCGCCATCGATCCCGAACGCCGACGCCCTCTACGTCGCCATCGGTATCCTCGGTGCGACCGTGATGCCCCACTCGATCTACCTCCACCCCTACATCGTGCAGGACAGACGGGAACGCCTCGTCGCCGAGTCCGGAGACACCGAAGACGTCCACCGCAACCACTTCCGCTACGAATCGATCGACACGGTCGTCGCACTGTTCGGCGCGATGTTCGTCAACGCCGCGATGCTCGTGGTCGCCGCCGCGGCACTCACCGGAACCGGAATCAGCACACTCAACGATGCCTACGTCACCCTGAGCGGCGTCTTCGGCACGAACGCCAGCCTCGCGTTCGGCATCGCGCTCATCGCCGCCGGACTCTCCTCCTCGCTCGTCGCGACGATGTCCGGCCAGACCGTCATGGACGGGTTTCTGGACTGGAACGTGAACGTCTGGATCCGGCGCTCGGTCACGCTGGTCCCCAGTCTCGCCGTCGTCATCGCCGGGTTCGACCCGACGAGCGTCCTCGTCGCCAGCCAGGTCGCCCTCTCGTTCGAGTTGCCGTTCGTCCTGATACCGCTCGTCTACTTCACCCGCGAGGAGGGTCTTATGGGCTCGTTCGTCAACCGCACCAGCACGACGGGCGTCATGGGCGCCATCGTCGCGCTGATCTCCGTGCTCAACGTCTGGCTGCTCTACACCACGATATTCGGCTAAGTTCGGGTGAACGCCGACTTCGGGACGGAGTTGCACGAGCCATCGAAGACCAGTCGTCTCGGGGTCACGTGCGTTGCACTGCGCGCTAACCGCTATCATCCGATTATATATTTTCCGAGACACGACACGAGGTATGAGTTCGACGGCAAAACGCCTGTTCGCTATCGGGGCACTGCTCTGCTTTATCGGGGTATTGTACGGTATCTGGCTCTACTCCACGGCCCCGACGGTTACTTTCGACGACGTCGTTGCCCTTCTTTTCCTCGTGTTACCCGGAGCGGTATGCACGAAACGAATTTTCGATGACCCCTCGCCGTGAGAAGAAGCAGTTCGTGACATCACAGACTCCGACTCACACGAATGGCACCGGAGACCTGCCGCAGCACGAACAATCATTGGTCTCGATTCCCCAATCGTTCGGGTATGCAAGCCGACGAAATCGACCCACAGGCGAAGGCAGCGGTCGAGCGTCAGGACCTATTTCCGCTCCCGCACAGTCGTCGCGGGGTAAAAATCGCCCGCCTCATCACCCGACCGGCGATGTGGCTACAGAATCGGAACCCGCCGAGCGTCGGTGCGACCGTGGACCGGACGATTCCCGGTCCCGCGGACGACCTCGACGCTCGCCTCTACCTCCCCGATGCGAACGGACCGTTTCCCACGGTCGTGTTCTTCCACGGAGGCGGGTTCGTCTTCGGAAGCATCGACACGCACGACTGGCTCTGCCGACACCTCACGCGGGAGAGCGGCCTGGCCGTCCTCTCGGTCGACTACCGACTCGCACCCGAACACCCCTTCCCCGCGGCGGTCGAGGACGCCCACGCCGCCGTCGAATGGGCGGCCGAAAACCCGGACGCGATCCGTGGAACCGGGGAAATCGCAGTCGCGGGCGATTCCGCGGGTGGGAATCTAGCCGCCGTCGCCGCGCTCATGGCCGCCGAGCGCGACGGTCCGGAAATCGCCCATCAGGCGCTCATCTACCCCGGCGTTGGCGTCGAGGACGACCAGCAGTCCGTCCGAGAGCACACGGGTATCGTCCTCAGCGAATCCGACTTGGAGTGGTACGAACGGTGCTACTACGTGAACGAAATCCACCAACGAAACCCGTACGCCGACCCGACGAAGGCGGCCGACGTGTCGGATGTCGCTCCCGCAACGGTCATCACCGCCGGATTCGACCCGCTCCGCGACGGCGGGAAGGCGTACGCCGAACAACTCGTCCGGGACGGCGTTCCAACGCGCTACGAGAACTACGAGACGATGGTCCACGGGTTCATGACGTTACGCGAGGTAGACCGCGCCCACGAAGCCATCGCGGACGTCGCCGCCGACCTCGCGGACGCGCTCGACGAGAACTGACGAAATCCCGTGCCGTCGATTCTCAGTCGGCCGCTTGCCCGCCGTCAACGGGCAACGTATGTCCGGTGATGTACGAGGCGTCGGACGAACAGAGGAACGCCACCGCCCCGGCCATCTCCTCCGGTTCGGCGATGCGGTCCATCGGAACGTCCCGCATGGCCGACGTATCGAAATCGGACCACATCGTCCGAATCGCCGTTCGAATCAGGTCGATGGCCGTCCCGAGACGGTCCCGCAGCGACATCGACGACCAAGCGCCGGGGCCGCCCATCAATCCGGATTGGATGTTCGTCTTCGTCGGACCGGGCGCGATGGCGTTGATTCGGACGCCCCGACTGGCGTATTCGAGCGCGGCCGACTTGGTCAACCCGACGACTCCGTGTTTGCTGGCCGAATAGCTGGAGAGTCCGCCCATTCCGACCAAACCGGCTTCGGATGCCGTGTTGACGATGGCACCGCTTCCCTGTTCGTTCATGACGGGAAGTTCGGCCTTCATGCAGGCCCAGATCCCCTTCAGGTTGATGTCGAGTAGCCTGTCCCAGTGACCCTCCTCGATACCGGTCATCTCCACGAAGTCCGTGAGGATTCCCGCGTTGTTGTGCGCGAAATCGAGACTTCCGTAGGTTTCGACCGCGACGTCGACCATGTGCTCGACGGACGCGAGGTCGGAAACGTCCACTTCGACGAACGTCGCGTCGCCGCCAGCGTCCTCGATGAGTTCGACCGTTTCTCGGCCGGAATCCTCGACAATGTCGGCGACGACGACGTTCGCGCCTTCCTCTGCGAACCGGCGCGCGGACGCACGCCCGATTCCCGACCCTGCTCCCGTCACGAGTGCCGTCTTCCCTGCTAATCCGTTCATGGATGGTTCATCTGGACAATCCAACAGATATTGACATAGCCCTTCGGAAGGGTGGTCGATGGTAGCGAACCGACGACCACGACGACTGCTCTGCGTTTCGTAACCTCGGAAGGAGCCGATACCTCGACTGACCTATCTGGCTCCGAATTCGATGGAGAACCCGCCCGGCGCTTCGACGTAGAAATCGTAGGTGTTGTGCCGCATTTTGACGTCCGTCACGTCGTAGCCGTCCTCCTCCAGTCGGCGGTGTTTCTCGTCCACGAGGTCCTCGTCGTCGACGAAGAAGCCGATGTGGAAACTGCTCGGATACTCGATGTCCTCGCCCTCCTTTCCCCGCATCAGGGTCAGGACGGTCCCGGCGTCGTCCGAGAGAATCGTGATGGCGGGACTGCCGCCCCGTTTCTCCAAGTCGAAGTACTCCTCGAAGAACGCCGCCGTGGTCTCCACGTCCGATACGGTGAGGTTGGTGTGGTTCAGTTGCATGATGAAATTCGTGGATCGGTCTCGGATTTGGCGACCGACGTTCATCCGAATCCGCCTCGAACTACGGCCCGTGTGTCGTTAATACCCAGTGCTCGTTTCGGGGTTTCAGGACCAACGGCCGGTTTTCCGTTTCCGAGAGCGTTCGTCATTCCCACTTGTCGGAAAATAAAATTACGAAGCTAGGGTATATTTTTATTTATTATTATGATTATCCCTACGGTGGATGAAAATACAAAATAGCGGCGTGGGACGGCGGCGATACCTACAGGGTGCCGGAGCGGTGACGACGCTGGCGCTGTTCGGGAATACGGTCGAGGCGAGGGAGGGTCACGAAGACCACCATCGCCACCGACACGGACGGCGGTCGGACAAACGCGTCGTCGCGTACTATCCGTCGTGGGCGGGCGATTACACGCCGCGGGACGTGCCGTACGACAAACTAACGCACCTGAACTACGCGTTTCTCGAAACGGAAGCGAACGGCGAGGTGAAACTCGCCGTCACGGGCGATTACGCCCCAGAAGTGCTGGAACAGTTCGAGGAGATTACGCACGAACAGCCGTGGACGACGTTCATGCTCACAATCGCGGAATTCGGGGACAACATGTCGGCCGCGGCCTCGACGGCCGACAGTCGAAAACGGTTCGCCCGAACGGCCGTCGAACACCTCCGAAAATACAACTTCGACGGCATCGATATCGACTGGGAGTACCCGGACGGTTCGGTTCGGGAGGACGACCCGGAAAACTTCACGCTGTTGCTCGAAGAACTCCGCAGACAGTTGGACGAGGCCGGGAAGGAGGACGACCAGCACTACGAACTCAGCATGGCGGCGGCCCCCATTCCGTCGAACATCGACCCGTTGGAGGTTGGGAAAATCGCGGAGTACCTGGACTTCATCAACGTGATGAACTACAACTTTTATGGGAGCTGGAGTTCCGCGACGAACTTCAACGCGCCGCTGTACGCGCCGTACGACGACCCGACGTACTGGCAGGAACTTCTCACGGTGGACCACGCGATGCAGTACTGGGCCGAAAAGCCCATCGCGCGGGACAAACTCGTCTGCGGGACGCCGTTTTACGGCTTCGTCTTCGAGAACGTCGGAAACGAGAATCAGGGACTGTTCCAACCGTTCGACGGCGCGGACACCCAATCGTATCACGCCATTCGCCAACTCAAGAGCAAGCCGCAGTACCAGTATCACTGGCATCGCGAGGCGCGCGTCCCGTGGCTGTATTCGGAGACTGACGACACCTTCGTCACCTACGACGACCGTCATTCGGTCATGGAGAAATCCCGGTACGTCAGGGACAACGACTTCGGCGGGATGATGTGCTGGGAACTTTCACACGACCCCAGCAACACGCTCATCAGCGCGATACACGCCGCGCTCGGCTGTTCGCGCCGACGCGGACGACGATAAATATCGCGTCCATCGGGCAATATTTACATATTAACCCACCAATAGATTTTGTTCGACATCATTGGTACGTTTCGTCATAGCATGAAACTTGACAGGCGAACGCTCCTGCGGTCGGTGGGCGGTACGGTGGCCGCAGCGGGCGTCTTGGGAAGTTCGGGAACGGCGACGGCGACGGGAAGGTACACGAACCACTACTACGACGGCTTCGACTACTGGCGATACGTCCCGGATTCGGCGGGGTCGAACCCGCCGTTGATGGTGATGCTCCACGGGTGTTCACAGGACGCGGACCAGTTCCGACAGGAGACACGGATGAACAGCATCGCGGATGAGGAGGGGTTCGTCGTCATCTACCCCGATCAGTACAACGCGCGGAACCCGGCCCAGTGCTGGAACTGGTTCTACGATGCGAACACGATGCGGGGCTACGGCGAGGCGGCCGTCATCGCCGGAATGACGCGGACGACCATCGACGCCGAGAACTGCGACCCCGAGCGCGTGTACGTCGCCGGACTCTCGGCCGGTGCGGCGATGGTGCCGAACCTGCTCGCGGAGTACGCCGACATCTACGCGGCGGGCGGCGTTCACTCCGGCTTGGAGTACGACGCGGCAGATACATCGGCGGGCGGAACGACGGCGATGCTGTACGGCGGACCGGACCCCGAACTGAAGGGAACCGACGCCTACGACGCGATGGACATCTACGACACCGTGAGCGAACTGCCGACCATCGTCTTCCACGGGACGGCGGACACGACCGTCTCCCCCATCAACGGCGAGCAGGCGACGAAACAGGCGATTCAGACCAACGACCTCGCGTCCGATGGATCGGACGACGACAACGTCGATACGACGGCCGACCGCACCTACGGCGGCCAAGGGCCGAGTTTGGACTACACTGTATCCGAGTACCACGACGAGAACGGTAACTCGCTCGTCGAACACTGGCAAGTCGAGGGCATGGATCACGCGTGGTCCGGTGGAGTCGCTGGCGGGGAGTTCACCGCGCCCGGCGGGCCGGACGCCAGTCGGATCATCTGGGAGTTCGTCTCCGGATTCACGAGGGACCTGTGACCATGCGGATGAAACGACGCACCCTCCTGAAGTCCGTCGGCGCGACGGTCGGCGCGAGCACGCTCGTCGCTGGAACCAGCAGTGCGGCAGCGGGCGCGTACACCTCGGAAACGTACAACGGCCGGACGTACAAGAAGTACATTCCGACGGGGGCCGACGGATCGGCGATTCCGCTCGTCGTCATGCTTCACGGCTGTACCCAGAGTCCCGACCAGTTCAAGAACGAGACGAAGATGAACGACGTCGCCGAGAGCGAGACGTTCATCGCCATCTATCCCGACCAGACGACGAGCGCGAACGCAAACGAGTGTTGGAACTGGTTCGAGGATTCGAACACGACACGGGGCAGCGGCGAGGCCGCACTCATCGCCGGGATGGCCGAGGACGTGATGGGGGCGAACACGGTTGACGGAGACCGGGTCTTCCTCGCCGGATTCTCCGCCGGGGCGGGAATGGTGCCGAACCTACTCGCCGCCTATCCCGACCTGTACGCCGCGGGGGCGGTTCACTCGGGGCTGGAGTACGGCGCGGCCAATGGCGTGACCGACGCGACGATGGCCATGACGCAGGGCGGCCCGGACCCGCAGACGCAGGGGACGGTGGCGTATCAGGCGATGCAGTCGAACGGCGTCACCGACACGATTCCGACCATCGTCTTCCACGGCACGAGCGACTACACCGTCTACCCGAAGAACGGGAATCAGGCCGCCGAGCAGGCCACCCAGACCAACGACCTCGCATCGGACGGAGCCGACGACGACGATATCGACTACACTGCCGACGCGACGCGAGACGGACAGGCCAGTAGCCTGAGCTACACCGTCTCCGAGTACCGCGACGGGAACGGCGATACCATCGTCGAGAAGTGGATGGTCGACAGCATGGGACACGCGTGGTCCGGCGGCGCGCAGGGTGGTTCCTACACCGCCCCCGGCGGCCCGGACGCGAGCCAAATCATCTGGAACTTCTTCGCGGACCACCCGCGCGATGGGTCGGGCGGTGGAGGTGGCGGCGACGGTGGAGATGGCGGCAGCGACAACTCTGCACCCACCGCGACGGTCAGCGCCAGTCCGAGTTCGCCGGACGTCGACGAAACCGTCACCTTCGACGCCAGTGGGTCCAGTGATTCGGATGGCTCTATTGCGAGCTACGACTGGGACTTCGGCGACGGGTCAAGCGCAACCGGCGCGACCGTCACCCACAGTTACGGGTCGTCGGGGCAGTACACGGCCAGCGTCACCGTCACCGACGACGACGGCAACGACCAGGAAACGATTCAGTAACCATTTCGGTCGGCTCCGGTTTCTCGGGCTACTGCGGCACGGCTTACAACTACGAACACGCGGACGCGGGCCGTGCCTATCAGGACACCTCGACCGGTGCCTACTACGCCGTCGGCTCCGACGACTACCTCGGCTTCCCGGCCTACACGAGCACGCTGAAGGAAACCTCCGAAGGCTACTACGAAGCCGTCAGTTCGTGCTGAGCCGTTTCCGAAATCGAAGCACCCCCGTTGTTTCATCGGTCGGTCGAAGCCGCCCCGTCATTCGGTCTCTCGGATCACGAACGTGGGTTCGTCGATGGCTTCGCTCTTACATTCGGGACACCGGGAGGGGCGGTTTGCGGGGTTGTCGAACCGGTCGAAGCCACAGTCCCGGCATTCGGGCGGGGCGACGAGCAGTTGTTCGTCGTTCGATTCGACGGAGCGAGCGATGTGTTCGACGTGGCGAACTGCCGCACCTGCCGTGATTTCGAACTCCCCTGCGAGGGTACTCGGCGAGGCCGGTTCGGTTCGGAGAAACGCCGCGATTTGCTCGCGCGTCGTCTCGTCGTCGCGCATACCAGTCGTTAGTCACGCTGGTTCAAATTACTACCGCGATGAAACTGACAACATAAACTGTTTTCCCGCCCGGGTGCATGAGATAATTTGCGATGGGGGAGCACACGGCCGGAGGAGACTCATTCGAGACGAGAACGACGAGGAGCCATACGGTCCTGTTCGTCGAGCACGAAACCGACATCGCACGGCGACTCGATGGAGGCCACGAGGACCTGACGGTTCACTCCGTCTCGTCCGCAACGGACTGTCTCTCCCGCCTCGACAGCGACGCCATCGACTGCGTCGTCAGTAACCACCGCTTACCCAATTCGACGGGAATCGCGCTCCTCGATTCGATACGCGACGACCATCCGAACCTCCCGTTCGTCCTACTGACGGATAGCGGAAACGAGCGAATCGCCAGCGAAGCAATCGGTCTCGGAGTGAGCGATTACGTTCCACTGAGCGCGCTCGATGGAACGGAGGAGTTACGACAACGGATCGTTGACGCGATTTACGATCGGATCGGCGGCCACAGCGATAATCACATCAAGACGCTCATGAGCGCGTTCCCGGACGTCGCCTTCCTCCTGGACGAGACGGGAAAATACTGCGAACTGCTCGTCGGCCCGAACTCGGAGGCCCTCGCCGCGACAGCGCCGCCGGACCTCGTCGGCCGACAGTTACACGACGTCTTTTCGGACGACATCGCGGACAGTTTTTTACGCCACATCCATCGGACGCTGGAGAGCGGGCAGGTCGAAACGATGGAATATCCGCTCGCCGTCAAAAGCGGACAACGCTGGTTCGAGGCGCGCTCGACGCCGCTTGGCCAACAGATCAACGGCCGGGACGTCGTCGTCTGGGTTGCTCGTGATATCACCGAGCGACGGCAACGTGAGCAAACGCTGGCCCATCAGCACGAGGAATTGGAGACGCTGAACCGGATCCACTGGGTGATACAGGAGGTCATCCGCGACCTCGTGCACGCGGCGACGCGCGACGACATCGAACAGATGGTGTGTGAACGATTGGTCGAATCCGGGTTGTACGAACTCGCGTGGACGGACGAGAGCGAGGTCAGCCGCGGGGGTGTGACGCCCCGAACCCGCGCCGGTGGAATCGAGGGCTATCTCGACATACTCGTCGAATACGGCGACAGGCTCGGCGACGACCCCGCGAGCGAGGCGATGCGTAGCGACGAACTGCAGGTGATTCGGGACGTCGGAGAGACGGACATGCTTCCCGAAGAGATACGCGAGGAAGCGCTCGACCGCGACATCGAATCGGGGATTTCGATCCCCATCTCGTACGGCAACACGATGTACGGATCGCTGTCGCTCGTCTCGACGCGGAGCGGCGTGCTCGGCGACCGAGCACAGGCCGCCCTCGAAATCCTCGGGGACACCATCGGCTTCGCCATCAACGCCGCGAAGAACAAGCAGATTCTGCTGTCGGACAGCACCATCGAACTCGAATTCCACGTGACCGGCTCCCGCGACGCGGTCATGGCTGCCTCCCGTCATCTCAACTGTACGTGTCACCTCATGGGATTGGTCCCTGCCTCCGACGGGGAGTTGCTACACTACGTTCGCGTCGAGGATGCGCCCGCGGACCGTCTCGAAACCATGCTCTCCGAGGACGAACACGTCGGCGAGTGCCGACTCATCGACACGGACGACGACGGACTGGTCATCGAGGTTCGGATGACCGAATCGACGGTCAAGCGGTTGGTCGAGGCCGGTGCCGCCGTCCAATCCGCGACCGCAAACGGTGGCGAAGTCTCCATCGTCGCCGAAATCCCGCACGAGACGGACGTTCGCAAGGTCGTCGATACGTTTCAGGCGGCGTATCCGATGGCGGAACTGGTCGGCAAGCGAACCATCGACCGCCCGATTCAAACCGCACAGGAGTTCCGCCGCTCGCTGACCGACCGTCTGACCGACAGACAGGAGACGGCGCTCCGAACCTCGTACTTCGCGGGATACTACGACTGGCCGCGCGGAAGCACCGCCGAAGAGGTCGCCGGCGCGCTCGACATCGCCTCCCCCACGCTCCATTACCATCTTCGGAAGGCACAACACCAACTGCTCGCCTCGCTGTTCGACGAACGGAACACCGACGAGCCGTGACGAGGACTCCGTTCACGACGGGGATGACCCTATTGTATCCAACGGCTGAGGTATGAAAAAGGACTTAGGGGGTCGGAGTGACGGTCAAACCATGAAAGCCGTCGTCCTCGCCGGTGGATATGCGACACGTCTGTGGCCGATTACGAAACAGCGACCGAAGATGTTTCTGCCGATCGGTGAAACAACGGTCATCGACCGCATCTTCGCCGACCTCGAAGCCGACGAGCGTGTCGACACCGTCTACGTGAGCACGAACGAACGATTCGCCGACGACTTCCGCGAGCACCTCGCGGAGAGCGAATTCGAAAAGCCTCAGCTGAGCGTCGAAGACACGTCCGAGGAGGACGAGAAGTTCGGCGTCGTCGGCGCCCTCGCCCAACTCGTCGAGCGCGAGGAGGTGGACGACGACCTCGTCGTCATCGCCGGAGACAACCTCATCAGCTTCGACGTCGGCGACTTCGTGAACTTCTTCGAGAACAAGGGAGAATCCTGCCTCGCCGCCTACGACGTCGGCAGCAAGGAACTCGCGAAAGCCTACGGGTTGGTCGAACTCGACGGCGACCGCGTCGTGGACTTTCAGGAGAAACCGGAAGACCCCCACTCCACGCTGGTCTCCATCGCCTGCTATGCGTTCACCGCCGAAACCCTCCCGCTTCTCGAACAGTACCTCACCGACGGGAACAACCCCGACGAACCCGGCTGGTTCCTCCAATGGTTGCAGTCGCGCAACCCCGTTTACGCCTACACCTTCGAGGAAGCGTGGTTCGACATCGGAACCCCCGAAAGCTACCTCGAAGCCGTCGCGTGGTTCCTCGACGGGGAATCCTACGTCGCCGACAGCGCCACCCTCGACAACGCCGACATCGGCCACAACGTCCACGTGATGGACGGCGCGGAACTGACCGATGCTAACCTCGAAAACGCCATCATCTTCCCCGATGCAACGATTCAGGGGTGTGACGTGCGTGACACCATCATAGACGAAGGCACTTACGTCGAGAACATGGACCTGGCTGGCGCACTCATCGGTGCACACACCCAGATCACGAATCAGCGGGACGAGTAAACGCACCTTTCGTTCCCACCTTTTTTCTTCGTCGGGTACCGCGAGAGCCGAAGGCTCTCGCGTACCACTCCTCGAAAAAATCTGGACCAAAAAAGAGCTCTCGCTCACTTCGTTCGCTCGCGGAACAGTTGCTTACCGCGACTC
Organism: Haladaptatus sp. R4; assembly: GCF_001625445.1. NCBI lineage: Archaea > Methanobacteriati > Methanobacteriota > Halobacteria > Halobacteriales > Haladaptataceae > Haladaptatus > Haladaptatus sp. R4. The sequence continues at coordinate 225,086 of NZ_LWHG01000021.1, forward strand.
CGCCCTGCAACCGCCGCTCGCACTGGTACTGCAAAAGCCCATACCCGCCAACCGCACGGCAAACCGCGATTACTCGCCCAACTCTGCGTCCGTAATCCGCAACCGTCCGCGGTCCCCGTCCCACTCGGTTTCGTACTCCAGTTCGATAGGGCGGTCCATGTGCGGCGCATCCGTCACGAGGGTCTCGAACTCACGCACGCACCTTTTTTCCGCTCGGGTGTCCTCACGCTTTCAGCGTTGCGGGCACCGCTCGTGCAAAAAATCTGCACCAAAAAATGCCGCTCACTTCGTTCGCGGGGAAACTACTCATCGAGGCCAGCATCCGTAATATGCAGTCTACCACGACTGCCGTCCCACTCGGTTTCGTACTCCAGTTCGATAGGGCGGTCCATGTGCGGCGCATCCGTCACGAGGGTCTCGAACTCTCCACCCTCGCCGAGAATGTGGACGCCGTACTCCTCGTTGAGTTCCTCCAACTCGTCCAGCGCGTCGGCGTCGAGCGTTCGGCCGAGCCACGACTCGTCCAAGCCGTAGGCCGCGACTTGAACGATTTTGATCTCGAAACCGGCGTCGAGCATGGCGTCCGCGAGTTCGCGGGGGTCCTGCTGCCAGAGGGGAGCGAACAGGTCGATACCGAGGTCGTCACAGAGGTCCTGAATCCGGTGCGTCTGGAACTCGCTTTCGACCGCACCCGCCGTCACGCCCGCGAGGTCAAGGTCGAGGTCGCGGAGCGCGTCCTCCATGATTTCGGTTTCCATGTCGCCCTGTTCGCCCGCGTCCTCGACCGATTTGGCGTCGAAGTCACCCTCGACGTTCACGAGCGGAATGCCGATGCTTTCGGCGGCGAGCGCCGTGAGTTCCGTCGCCGGAACGTGGTACATGTACGAGTCGCCTTTCGGGTGAACGGTGAGCAGTCGCTCGACGTTCAGGCCCGCTTCGAGCGCACGGTAGAGCGCCCACGAGGAGTCCTTGCCGCCGGAGAAGAGGCTGACCCACGCCTGCTGATTCATATGATGGTTTGCGAGTCGGGGAATAAATGAACCTCGGTTACTCGGCCAGTTCCTCGTTGATGGTCGTCCCGCTAATGTAGGACGCCACGCGAACGCCGATGAGGCTGACGAGGACGCCGAGGACGACGTACACCGCGAGTCGGGTTCCGGGGTCGAGCGTGAGTCGCTGAATGGTCGTCCGCCCGATCATTATCTGGGGAATCACGACGGGCTTGATGTTTCCGGCGCGCTGGAGGAAGTAGGCCGAGAACCCGCGGACGACCAACCCGACCGCGAGCACGCCGAACGGCAGGTTGAGATACGAGTTCCGTACGCTGTCGTTGCGGATGACCTCGTCCAGCAAGCGACCCATGCTGGCGGTGAGCGCGGCGACGGCTATCCACGGGACGCTCTCGAAGACGAACGCCATCGCGGTCATGAGGACGTTGCCGGTGGAGTCCATCGGCGCGGCCCGGAGCGCCCCGGCGAACACGCCGATGAGCGATAGCCCCACGGCGACGACGTAGGTGACGATGGAAACCCGACCGGAGTAGAGAGCGTCGCGGGCCTCGCCGGGCAGGTTACGGAAGTAGGACCCGATGGCGAGTCCCTTGTACAGCGCGAACAGGCCGACGACGGCCGCAATGGCGGACGTCGCCATGGCGAGGCCCAACTTCAGGAGCAGGACCGGAAACGCGATGAGCGCGATGCCGGTCGGAACGAGGACGGTCTGGCGCAGTTCCTCGTCCGCGAGGAACTGCTTCAGGAGATAGTAGGTGGACTCGATGTCGCGGGCCTGTCGGACGACCACGCGGTCCACCGCGTCCACTCGGACGCGACTCTCCACGATGGGGACGAGGCGTTCGTCCTCCGCGCTATCGATGACGATGATCGTCGAGTCGGGGTGGTGTTCCGCGATGAGGTCGTCGAGTTGGGCGGCCACGGCGCGGTCGGCACCGACCCGTGTGTCGGCGGTACCGGAGATGACGGCGACCATCGATTCCTCGTCTTCGTCCCGCAGGTCGCGGGCCACGCGGAGCGCTTCGAGGAGACAGTTGACACTCGAATCCTCTGGGTCGGCCAACCCGACATCGGTGACGAGCGCCTGGACCGCTTCCCATCCCGCGACGGGCATCTCCAACCCCGTCTTGCGTCCGATGTCGTCGTTTCTATCGACACACACCACCAGCGTACTCATTCGGTATTCCACCCCAGACGGCGAAAGGATAAAAAGGTCGTCTTTATTCCGACTGTTCCAATGAATTACATACCGGTCGATCCGTTACTCGTTCGTCGTCATCGTCGAATCGGGTACGAGCAGTGTGACATCGACAGTCAGACGTTCCCGTTCAGCGCATCGAAGATTCCGTCGATGAACTCCCGGTCCAACCAGAGACCCGCTTCCATTCCCCCGGCGATGACCGCCGATTCGACCGGCACTTGCCCGCCACCCATCCGTGCGTGCCCACCGGCGTCGGCACCCGGGATGTCCGTGACGGCCGCCTGCAGTGCCTTCCCCATGTGAACCCGGTCGTCGCGCGACCGTCCCGAGATGTAGAGCGTGTCCTCGCGCTTGCCGTAGACGACGACGGCCGTCACCCCTTCGAGTTGCATGAGTTCGTCCGCTGCCTGCGGAATCGCGTCGGCGTTCGAGAGCGAGCCAACGTTACAGACCGCAAAGGAACCGCGAACTTCCCGTTCCGTGATCGCCCGCGACTTGATTTCCAGCACTTCGGCGCTCACCTGCGGGTTCGCGATTCGGTCGAGGCGGTGCTCGTCCACGCCGCGATAGAGGTACGCACTCGCCGAGAACTCCGCCGCCGAACAGCCGTTCGTCAGGTGTTTCGTGTCGGACTGAATCCCGTACAGCAAGCCGGTGGCGATGTGGGACGGGAGAACGAACTCGTCCTCGGGCGGAATCTCGTCCGGACCGACGGGCGTCGCTCCGAGGTCGTCGAAGTACTCCGCGACGATGGTCGAACACGCGCCGTACTTCGTTCGCTTGTCCGTGAACACCTCGCCGGTACCGTTTCCGGGATGGTGGTCGATGACGGCGTACGGTTCGATCCGTTCCGCGCCGTTGAATCCGCGCGGAGTGTTGTGATCGACGAGAACGATGGTAGAAGCAGCGAGGTCGGTTACGTGTTCGACGCGGTCGAGTTCGAGGTCGAGAATGGTTCGGAACGCGCGGTTTTCCTGGTGTCGTATCTGCCCTGTATACTGCAGTGTTACGTCCGTTCCGACCGTTTCCGCGAGATACGCGATTGCGATACCACACGCCATCGCATCAGGGTCGGGATTGGGGTGCAACAGGACGACGAGTTCGTCCCGTTTCGCTAACGCCCGTTTGAGCCGAGCTCCCTTCGGTCGCCGAATCCAGCGGACGACCAGCCACGCCGACACCGCCAACACGACCGCGCCGAGGACGGCCCCGACGACCAACATCGGATTGTCGGAACTGTAGAGTTGCACACTGCGGAACAGCCCCTGAACCGACTGGTCGGCCCGTAGCTCCATACCCTCGAAATCGACTGGGGAAACCAAGAACTTTTCCCAACGGTTACAGGTGTCAGACGATTCGGAACTATCGATACGAGTCAATCGCCGCCCGATACCCCTCTCGGTACGTCGGATAGCGGTATTCGTAGCCCATTCCGCGGAGTTTTTCGTTCGAACAGCGCTTGCTCGCTCGCGCCCGCTCGCTCGTTGGCTCGTCCCGCGGCGGGTGGGGAACGCCACACTCGTCCGCGAGCCAATCCGCCAGCACCGGTTTCCGGACTGGTTCGTCGTCCGTCGCGAGAACGACATCGTTCCGACCGTTCCCGGTTTCGAGGAGGTATCGAATCACGCCCGCCGCATCGTCGCGGTGGATCACGTTCAGATACCGGTCGGAGACCGGCCCCTCCAGATACCGCTCCAATCGATAGCGATCCGGGCCGTACAGCCCTGAGAACCGAGTTATCGTCCAGTCCCACCCGCGGTCCTCCTGCACGATTTCCTCGGCCTCAGCCAGAATCCCCTCCCGCTCGGTTCGCGGGTCCAACGGCGTCGATTCGTCCACCCACTCCCCATCCCTGTCGCCGTACACTCCCGTACTCGACGTGTAGACGATTCGTTCGGGCGGCGAACCCCGACCCGCGAAGTGGTCGAGGGTCGTCCGCAATCCATCGACGTACGCCGTCCGCGCCGCCTCCGAGTCGCGGCCGTCCGCGCTCACCGCGTAGACGAGCACGTCCACTTCGGGAATCGACGCGAGGGAATCCGCGTCCGTCACGTCCGCCTGTACGGCATCGGCACCGACCTCCTCGACCGCCCGGAGACCGTCCTGAGACCGCCGAACACCGACCACGTCGTGTCCATCCGCGAGCAGTCCACGCGCGAGTGCAAGACCGACGTAGCCGCAACCGAGTACTCCGACGTTCATATCCCTCCTTCGAACGGGACGCGGATAACTTCCCTGAAACTGCTATCGGTCGTTTCGCTTGGCGATAGCGTGGTGGATGCGCGCGTACTCGTCCAGCGTCATCGGTCCTCGCCCCTCGATTTTCTTTTGGATAGCGCGCGCTTCGAGGTCGCCGTCGATCTCCCTCGCGAGCGTGTCGATGTCCACTACGCCCGTCGTCATACCCATCAACAGGTGGTCGCGGACTTCGAGGAGGATCGAGTCCGCATCCGGCATTCCGTCCGCAGTCGCGAGAATCGCGGCGGCATCTTCGAGCGTCATGTCGACCGCCTCGCCGTCGGCAACCGATTCGACCATTTCGGGGTCGAGGTCCGTCTGGTCTACCACTTCGTCGGGGCCGACCGACGCGACCGTCTCCGCGAGGTTTTCCAAGTACGCCTCGTGTACCTTCGTCGGCGTCGTCTCGCCGGGGTCATCTATCTCGTCGTAGAGCATGGTCGTCACGAAGGACGCGGGCGTCAAATGGGTTGTCACTCCGATTTTTCCACCCGGACGAGCGTTCGTCGGCGTTCCCGTCCACGTCACCCACGCCAGTCTTTCCCGGCGGGACCGCGACGACGACGGTCGTTCCCGTATCGAACGAAACCGGCGTCGTCCGTCCAACGGTCTCCTTGGCACCATCGCCGTCGGCGTCCAACCGAACGACCCCGGCCTGTCGGGAGTACGCGACCGACGCACCCGGCGAGGTCGGCGCTCCCTCGCGTGCACGGACCGTAAACCGAGCGTACATCCCCGAGACGTCCACCTGCCAGACGTTGACCGTGGCGTACCAATAGCCGGGAACCGGCGTGACCGGCAGTCCTGCGGGCATGTTCGCCATCGTTTCGCTGATCGATTCGTTCAACCGCCGCCGAACGCGCTTCTCGATGTACCCCTGGGCCGCCCCTTTCAGTTTCTCGGTTAACACCGTTCGAGCGGCCTTCACGACCGGTTTGACGCTCGATTCTTTCACTCCGTCGGCGTTCTTCCGTGCGGATTCGAGGCCGAACCGAATTCGGAGCGTCACCGCATCGCGTTGCATCCGCGTCCATCGTTCCCGTCGTCCCCCTTCGATCTCGATCTCTCGCGCGATACTCGTGGCGGCGGAACCGTTCGTCACGGCGATTGCCCGGTTGGCCGTCGTTCGCCAGCGTGCCATGCCTCGATGCACTGCCGCACGGGATTCCGAACCGGACAGATCGACCGCATCGCTCGTGGCGAGTTCCGTTTCCAGTTCGCGCTCGATGTCGTCGAGCGACGCGTCGAGGTTGCGCTGTAGTTCGTCCCGCTGGCGGCGGAGCGACGCGTTCGCCCCACCGGCGAGCGTTTCGTTCGCGGCCCGCAGGGCGAAGCCAGCCTTTCGAACGCTCACCCGTTTCGGCTCCCGTCCGTCCGGCAGCAACGACGTGATCGTGTCCGAGATGTCGCCCGACGGGACGGTGAACAGATTGACGTTTCGCGCCGCGAGCGGGTAGGCCGTCGTTCCCTGCGGCACGGCGGAGACGTGGCGATGCTCGACGGCGGAGAGCGTGAGATACGGCGGTGCACCGTCGACGCTAAGGTTCACTGGCTCGCCGGGACCGGCCGTCTGCAGGGGATGCCGTGACGGCGACGTGACGTTCGTCCGCGCGGCGAGAATCCGTTGAATCCGGTCGAGCGGGATTCCGGTGGCACCCTTCACAGCCTCCTCGAAACCCTTCTGCTCCCGTCGAGTACGATTGGCCCTGCTATCGAGCCGATCGATGACCGAATCGAGGTACGTGGCACGGGCCGCGTATCGAGCCCGATCCGCTGCGCTGTCGTAGCTCGACGGCGCGTCGATGAGTTCGCTTCGGCGCGCACGAAGGACGCGTGCGAGTTTCGCCGCCGGGTTCGTCTTTCCCGCCGCGAGATTTCCGCGTGAGACCGTCACCGAGAGGTTTCGAATCCGGTTCCGGAGCCCCCGTACGTCGCTGTACGCCCACGACCGAACTTGGCTCGGATACCGCCCCTGTATCGTCACCGGTTGCGTATTCAGCGTGCCGGACACCGCACGTCGTGCGAGTTCGTCCGCTCCACCGCGGTCGGTGACGAGTCGTTCGATCGCCTTCCCGGGAACGTCGGCGAGGTTCGGTCCTGAAAACGGCCCGCCCGGTTCGTACGCCGTCGGAAGCGGGCGGATTGGTGCGCGTTCGGTCGTCCGATGATCACCTGCGACCCCGAGAGAGACGACGAACTCGTCCGTCCAGTGTTGGGTCGTTATCGTGGTGTGGCTCGTTCGCGCCGCTCGACCCGCACGGTCCGCACGATTCCTCCGGCGATGTCGTTGCGAACCGCTGGACCCGTTTTCGCGTTTCCAGCGCCGAATCACCGTGTGCTCCTGCACGACGCGGCGAGCACCCGTCCAGAGGAGGTGCCATCCGCTCGGCGTTCCGAGCGAGTTCGATGATTTCCCTCTCTCTTCGACGACAGTGTGCGTTTTCGTCCGTTGGCCGACGAGCGTCCAGTTCTCTCCCGGCGAGTGCTGCCGCGGTTCGTGTTCGTCGTGGACGTGTCGAACCGTCGCGGCCGAGCGGGCGGAAACGCGGTACGCCGACCCGACCGACGACGCCAGTTCGCTCGATGTGCCGCCGTCGATGAGAGCCAGCAACGCTCGGTCCGCCGAGCGATTCACGCCGATTTTCGTCCTCGTCTCGGGCGAGTACGTCGAGTTACTCGGCGAGGGAATCGTCCGAAAGTCGCCGTCACCGCCGGTTGCCGAGTCGGCCGTATCGAGGACGAGATTCGTCCACAGTTCACCGTGTTGGGTCGTCGGCGCGAGGAGGTCGGTCAGACCGACTCGTGCGGTAGCGCGCCGAAGGCTTTGCCGTCCGCGCGGGTCGCTGACCCCGAACGATTTCCGCTGTTCTTCGAGAACCGCGCCGTTCGTCATCAGTTCGATGTGGCGGTTGCCGAGCACGTTTGCGATCGGCGCACCGCCGTACTGGGCGTACCCGCGCGCCCACGTCACGGCGTACAGTCGCGCGGTCAATCGGCGGCCGAGTCCAGGGTCGAGCGGCCCGTTGTTCAGCCGTCGCTCGAATCGCTGTACTCGTTCGTGGAGCGCGAGGACGGGTGTCTCCACGACGAGCGTCATTTCCTTTTCCGCGCTTGCGACGGTCGTACTGCCACGAGTCGCACGGAGCGACACGTTCTCGATTCGGACGCGGAGGCCCGCCTCGGTCGGCTTTCCGACCGGTTCGATGCGGACCCGTCGCTTCGCCCGCCGGAGCGCAACTGCGTTCGGTGTGGCCCGAAGCGACGCGGTCGCACGAACGTCACCCACGTGCGCCGAAACGGAGCGTAACCGCTGGCGGGCGGCGAGGTAGATTCGAAGGCGGAGGTAATCGCGGAACGGGGTGGAGTCGTTGATGATCCGACCCGTAGTCGTGTTCGACAGTTCGATGAGCGGTTGAGCGGCGGCCGCTCGCCCGGCCTGCTGTACCGCCTCGCGGAGTGCAGTGTGGCTACCGGCGGTCACGCTTCGCATGCTTCGATCGACGTTTTCGTTCACCTGCGGTGACTGTCGGGTGACCAACGCACCCGCGAAGGTGACGCTCCCGACCAACAGCAGGACGCCGATGAGCGCGAACGGAACCCTGCCTCGGGTGTCGTCGGCAAACCTCATGCGGACCACGTCCTGACGACGAGTTCGGTTCGTCCGACGGCGACCGAACGCGCGGCATCGGTCGGCGTCCCGAACGACCGTCGAATGTCCGATTCGATCGTTCTCGCCATCGCGTCAATGAGCGCCCGCCTCGTTTGCTGGCTACCGAGTCGGGGAGACGCCGAATCCACCGCGTCGTACGACCGAATCAACCGCCGAAATCGACGCGCGACGACGATTCCGGTTTCACGGTCTCGAAGGGCCAACCTCGTGGATTCGTTTGGAACCAATCCGGCGACGATTCCGGCGGCGACGACGCGAGCCACGCCGCGATAGCCGTCACGACGGGCGGCGGCGAGCGCTCGCGTTCGAACCCGTGGCATGCCGCTCGGAATCGAGCGAACGGCCGCGTGGACGTCCGCGTCGTGGGGTGGTGACTCGCCGAGCGCGAACCGACCGCCGAGTTCGGAATCACGATACGGTTCCCATCGAACGAGGAGTTGTACGTCGGCCGGATATCCGAGTCGCTCCCATACGCGACGGCCGACTGCGCGTTCGAACGAATCGCTCGTCGGTGACGACTCGGTTCCGCGAATCATCGTGTTGGCGAGTGCGGCCTTCCCGAGGTGTTCGGCGAGCGTTCCGTGCGTCGTCGGGTGGACCGTTCCGGAATCGGACGAAATCGTGTAGTTCACGTTCGCCGTACTCGTTTCGAGGACGTTCGCCGTCGATTCGGCGGTTCGCGTTCGAATCGGCGAGTCGAGTGGCTTCGCGCCGACGAGGACGAAGGCGCTGGCACTGACCAACAGCAGACACAGCGTCACGTCGACGACGGTGCTGATGGCCCTCATGGCCACACCACCACGCGCAACGTGCCCGGGTGGATGTCCCCGGGATCGATCTGCACGCTCACGGTCGCCGTCGCCGCGTCGGTAGCGTCAGAGTTCTTCGGAGGTGTCGACCCTTCGTGCCACTCGCGTGATCCTGCCGAGAGGGAGACGTTGAGGTGATAGCCGTCGGGATTCGCGGTGGAAGCGCCCGCGAGACGAGCAGGGTGGACGATTCCGTTCGAAATTATTCGATCCTGGACCGCCGAGAGCGTCGTCGGCGCGAGTGTTCGCTCTGAACGTGGCATCGCGCTTCCGAGGACGCCGGTGTAGGTGAGCAGTCCGAGACAGACGGCGAAGACGGCGACGAGGGCAGCGATCGGTTCGGTCTGCGCCCTAGCCCGAGACCAGCGTCGCATCGACTCCTCCCCACGAAACACAGCGCACGCGAAGCCTGCTCTCCGCCCGTTCCCACGACGGTCGTCGATTCCGTGCGGTCCGAACCGCCCGCCGGAACGCATCCGACGAGTCGAACACTGCTGATGGCGGCGTACCGGACAGAATGCGGCGCAATTTCCTATCGGAACCGTCGCTAGCCGCGAACACGGGGACGACCGGGCCGTACCGAAACGTCGCGTGTGCGGTGCCGCCGTCGTCGCGCAAGCCGAGACGGCGGGAACCGAGTCGAATCTGCCGTGCTGTAAGCGGATGTTCCGCAGTCGCGGAGTACGTACAGCCAGCGACGGAATCGACCGTGTCGGCGACGCTGGCGGCGTCGGGGGGTGGCGACGTGGGCAGGTCGATGGCGACGCCGAAGACGGCGAGACTCACCGTTGCGACACCGAGCCAAACGTACCACGCGTCGAGAGGTGCGTCGAACATGGGCCGGAGTCGTCCCGTTTTCGTACTTAAATGCTCGTACGAAACGATTCGTATTGTACACCGAGAGTTCGACGACGGAATTTCATCGGAGGTGGTCTTCGCTCTCAACTTCGTCGGTGTCATCGTGTTCCTCGTCCGGGACCGTCGTCGGTTGTGGAAACAAAGACGCGAATCGAACTGAACGCCGTTCGGACGACCTCCGACCGACGGACTACGTCAGCGCTCCGGCGAACACGAACGCGAGGAGATAGACGACGGTCGCCGACAGCAACGATTGGCCGACCCGATACCCGACCAACGTCCGGTCCAGGCCGTGTTCGAGTCCGATCGCGAGCGTCGTGATGATGGTCGAAAGGGCGAGGACGTACACGCCGACGGCGAGTCCCAACACGCCGACGGGAAACGCGCCACCGCCGCCAAACGATCCCCCGACGCTCGCCATCCCTCCGGCGAGTGCGACGGTCGCACCCGAAACCAGTGGCCCGAATATCGCGGCTGTGTGGCGGAGCGTCTCGGTAACCTGCGAAAGTTCGCGCCGTGCCTCTCGTTCGACGCTCTGGAGGTCGTCGATGTGGTCGGCCATCGCCACCACGGCACCCCCGGCAGGTCTCCCTTCGCTGGCGGCGAGCGCGAGGAGTGCGACTGCGCTCCTCGCGCGGGGACTGGGAACCGTCGATAGTGAGCCGTACTCGCCGAGAAACGACTCTTTGACGCCCATTCCGAATTGCCGCTGAATCCGCGTTGCCCGGTCGAAGACGGCACCCGTCTCCCCGGAGAGTTCGTCTCCGGCGGCGACGATGGCCGCCTCGACCGCCTGCCCTTCGTTCACCCGCCGACCGACGAGATAGAGGGCGTCGGTGAGCCCCGATTCGACCGCCCGAACGTGATCCCTGATGTGGACGGTCGAACGCGTGGATCCGACCGACAGTGCACCGACGAGACAGCCACCGCAGGCGATCCAGCGCGTCCAACTCGGTAGCAGTAGCGTCGTAACGATCAGCGCGACACCCCCCGCGCCGAGACCGAGCGCGACGATGGGCCATCGCTCGTCGGGAACGTCGGGATTCGACCGTGACACGTCCGGCGGCGGAAAGGCGACCGGCCGCCGGGTGAGCAGCCAAACGCTTGCGCCCAACAACAATGCGGGGAGCAGAACGTCGTACCCGACGACCAATACGGCAGGCGACATGGGCACTCCCGCCGTCTTCGCCGCCGGAAGTACCGCGACGAGCGCAAGCGGGAGCAGAACCCCGAACGCGTACAGTGCGGTCGCCGGTCCCCGAATTTCGGTCACGAACTCGGCCATCCGTTCCCGCGTGCCGTCGAGAATCGCCGTCAGCGCGCGGTCGAGCGTCCGCGTTCGTTCCTCCGCCGGTGCCTCGCTCGCCGCCGCGATCAGTACCATCGAGCGGTGAAGCGCGGGATTCCACGATTCCCACTCCGCCGCGAACGACGTCAGTCCGGACGTCGGCGACCCGGCCGCGCGGCGAACGTGGTCGCCCAGACTCGACGCGAGCGACCCATCACCGGTCCGTGAGGCGAACGCGGCGGCACCTTCCGCCGTCGGTTCGATTCGCATCCACAGGACGGCCCTGGCCGCGAGGTCGGGCGCGTCGCCGAGCGCCTGCGTCCGTTTCGCGGCGGCGAGGAGTTCGGGAACCCGTCGAAGCGACGCCGAGACACCGACCGCGAGAGCGACCGATAGGCCACCGACCACGAGGCGGAGCGCCGGTTTCACCAGTGCACCACCGACGACTCCGACGAGACACCCGAGGATCACCGCGGCGTTCGCGGCGCGGGCGACTTCGCGACTTCCGACGTTTCCGTTCAGAAACCCCATCGCTCGCTCGATGTCGGCATCCGAACTGACGTCCCACGGATAAAGCCGAGCGAGGGACGAACACAGCGTTTCGAAGGGTTCGAGGATCACGCCGGATCACCGACCCCGTCCAACCGTTTCGTCGTGGCCTCGAACGACGGATTCGTCCGTTCGATCCGTCGTTCCATATCCTCGGTTCGGCGGCGAGGGCCGCCCGAACGTCGGCATACGTCTCCGCTGACTTCGCGAGCGAGGCCGCGAAGACGCTGTTGCCGCGCTCGATTCGACCGGTCGAGACGAGATTTCCGTCCCGTCGTTCGTACAGCGGTTCGAAGCGGACGGCGGTTCCGTCCACTTCGATTCCATTCGTTTCGGACCCGCTCGTTTCGAACCCGCCGCTCGAAACGACCTCCTCGATGCGCTTCACGCGTTTGCCGTGCTGTCCGTCGATTTCGTAGGATTCGGTCGTGACGACGAAGTCCGTCGTCGCGAACGACGACGGAGGGACGCCGAGGTCGGTGACGACCCGCTCGTACACCGCGTCGCCACAGTCGCCGTGGATCGTTCCGAGGACGGCATTACTACTCGCGCCGACTCGCATCGCCTCGTAGAGGACGCTCGCCTCCTCGCCGCGAACTTCCCCGACGACGAGCGCGCCGTCCCCCAATCGAAGGGCCGTCCGAAGCGCATCGGCGGGGCGAAGTCCGGGTTCGTCGTCGCTCGCGGTCGTTCGAAGCGCTTGCACGTCGCGCCCCCCGTCTTGTAACGACTCTATCGGTAGTTCCGGCGTGTCTTCGAGGACGACCGTTCGAACCTCGTGAGGGAGTTCCCGGAGTAACGCTCCGAGAAGCGTCGTCTTGCCCGCGCCGCGGGAACCTGCCACGAGCCCGGTTCCCGCACGTTCGACGCCGACCGAAAGGAGCGCGGCGGCGTCCGTCGAAAGCGTCCCGTTAGCGACCAGCGCCGGGAGCGTCCATCGCTCCTCGCCCTCTACGCGGAAGGCGAAGCCGATGCCGTCGCTGACGGGACGGGTGACGCCCGCGACGCGGACGCTCGTGCCATCGACCTCCGCGACGGCGTCGAGCGTCGGACTCGCCCGCGAGAACGCTCGCCCGCTCGTTCGACGGAACCGGGAGGCGAGCGAGGCCGCACCATCGTCGGTGAGGCGGACGTTGGTTCGCATCCGTTCGCCGTCGACCCGCACGCGAAGCGGGTTTTGCGAGACCGGAGCCGTCGCGAAAACGTCCGAAACGGCGGGGTCCGCGAACAGGTCGGACAGGACGCCGTACCCCTGCGTGTATTTTTCGAGGACGGGGGAGAGGGTATGGACGGCCTCGGCTGAGTCATCAACCGTCCTGACCGCCCGCCCCGGTGCTCGTTTTCCCCCCGTGACTCCGCCGTCGGCGAGGAGCGTCGCGGCCCGGTCGAGCGTCCCGAACGCATCCTCGTCGAGGGTGTACTCCACCGGTTCGAGATGGTAGGTTCGACGAGCGTCGGTGGCTGAATCCGCCGAGTCGGCGTCGTAGTATCGAACGGTCGCACCCGTCGAAAGCGTGTACTGGTCGTCCAGGCGGGCGTTCGCGGGTGGACGAAGGGTTATCCGGGAGCGAGCGATAGTCGGACCGACGAACGGCCGGAAGAGCGTCGAGTAATCGTCGAACCGATGGATGCCCTCCGCGAACCCGGTTTCGGCGGCGATATCGTTCACGGGTGACGCTCTCCCGATGGCGTCGAAACCCGCCCGGAGCGGGTCCGAACGCGCTCGTTCGGCGAGCGTGGCGTCGTGTGGGGTGACGCGGTCGATGAATCGACCGGCCGCCGAGAGAAACGCCGCACCGTCGCCATCGTAGGTGCGTTCGACGCCTCCGGAGCGTATCACGATACAGTCGGCGTCGCGGTCGGTGAGCGCATCCAGAACCGTCGCACGGCAAGCGGGGCGGTCTTCGAGCGTTCCCCGTCCCGAACAGTCGTTCGAATCGACGACCAACGTCGTGCCGTCGAACGAGGGGTCACAGCGGCAGTCACGGTCGTCGGTGGATTTCGACAGTGGGTTCCACATGGTCGCCCGTGGTCGCGTCTTCCGATTTAAAGCTCAGCCGCCGGAACGACGAGGACGGTGCGCTTCCCGCGATACTCGACCAACAACAGCGCGACGTCGATTCGGTCGGGTGCGCGAACGACGAGCGGCGTTCCGTCCGGTTCGACCGACCATTCGTGGTCGGCGTCCGTCGTTGCGACGCGCACGTCGAACGGGACGTGTCGAACGTGGGTCGTGCCGCCGACGCGATAGGCGAGCACGTCCCCGGATTCGTCCTTCGGAATTCGTCCGTTTTCGGGAACGCCGCCGACCGCGACGAACTCGATAGTCCCGGTCGTCGCCGATTCGGCGGGGAGCGATAGCGAAACCACTCTACGTGCGCCGAGCGAGTCGAGGGTGTTCGATTCGCCGTCGTCCTCGAAGGGAACGGCGTTTTCGTCCGCGAGGTCGGTCATCGAGCGGGAAACGGTCGTCACCGCCGATTCTGCGTGGTACTCCGCGCGATTAGTTCGTGCGTGGTCGATTGCGGGGAGGGAGACGCTACAGAGTGCGACCGCGAGCACCACCGCGAGAACTGTCCGGACGCTCACAGCAGTTCCCGGAGACGCGTCGTCAACGAGCGTTCGTTCGATTCGGCGTGATCGTCGGGACGCGCCGATTCGAGGGGCGGAATTTCGGAGCGAGATCGTCGGTCAGCGTCGGAACTCTGCCCCGGGGGAGTTCGATTGAAATCGGTGTGGGAGGGACGGGAATTGCAGGACTCGTGCGTTTCGAGTCGTTCCTGACACTCCTCGGCCGTCGCAAGCGCGGCGTCGGCCCGCCGTTCAACGTCGGCGTTGACGGCACGAACGTCGCCGACGTAGCCACGGAGCGCCAAAATGGCGGCTTCGAGTTCGTCCTGTTTCGCTTCGAGTTCGTCGAGGCGTGCCGTGAGTTCGGTGGTCGTCCTCCGGAGTTCCGCGTCGTCCTGTAACTCGGGTATCTCGCCGTCGGTCACCGTTCGTTCGAGAATGGACACGCGCTCGGAGAGTGTTTCGAAGTCGGGCATCGACGGGATTGGTCGCGAATCGGTATTTAAAATTTCAGGGACAGTTCGACACCCATCGACTTCCAGTGAGGATCGAGGGGGCACATTTTTTGCCCGAAATCCTCCGTTTGGATTACGTCGGAAAACTTATGGGTCATGGTTCATTTCAATCCGCCATGAAAGTCGTCCTGATTGGTGTCGGTCAAGCGGGTGGGAAGCTGACACAGAGGCTCGCCGAATTCGACGCGAGCATGGATTTCGATGCGGTGCAAGGTGCGTTGGCCATCAACTCGGCAAAGACGGATTTACAGTCACTCGATGTAGATACCGTTCTCATCGGACAGGACCGGGTGAAGGGTCACGGTGTCGGTGGCGATAACGAACTCGGTGCCGAAGTGATGCAAGACGACGCTGGCGAAGTGATGAACTCCCTCGACGGACGGATCACAGCGCGGGCGGACGCCCTCTTCGTCGTCGCCGGACTCGGCGGCGGGACCGGAAGCGGCGGCGCGCCGGTGCTGATCCACGAACTCCAACAGATTTACGAGATTCCCGTGTACGCACTCGGCGTCCTCCCGGGACGGGGCGAAGGTTCGATGTACCAGGCCAACGCCGGTCGTTCGCTGAAAACCGTCGTCCGCGAGGCCGACGCGACGCTTCTCATCGACAACGACGCGTGGCACGAGTCGGGTCAGAGCGTCGGCGAAGCGTTCGAGAGCATCAACCAGCAAATCGCCCAACGTGTCGGCTTACTCCTCGCATCCGGGGAGGCGGTCGAAGGCGTCGGCGAGAGCGTCGTGGATTCGAGCGAGGTCATCAACACGCTTCGCTCGGGCGGCGTCGCGGCGCTCGGCTACGCCAGTGCGGGTGCCAGTGAGGACAGCGCCGAGAACATCAACACCGTGACGAGCAACACGCGGCAGGCGATCCTGAGCAACCTCAGCATGCCGAAAGCGACGGACGCCGACTCCGCGCTCCTCGTCGTCGCCGGGGATTCGGACAGGATTCCACGGAAGGGTGTCGAGAAGGCGCGCAAGTGGCTCGAAGGCGAAACCGGGAGTCTACAGGTCCGTGGCGGGGACTTCCCACTCGACAGCGAACGACTCGCGTCGTTGGTCCTCCTCGGCGGCGTCGAACGCTCGCCGCGCATGCAGGAGTTCATGGAACGCGCGAAGGAGGCGAACAAACAGGAAGAGCGCACGGAAGCCCCGGCCGAGATGTTCCACAACGACCAACTCGACGACTTGTTCTGAGGAGCTTTTTCCTATTCGCACTCGTCCCGGACCAACGCCTCGATACGGTCCAGACCGAGTTCGATTCGGTCGAGACCGTTGGCGAAACTCAGTCGCAGATAGCCTTCCCCGCGTCGCTGAACGCGCCGCCGGGTGCGGTGACGACGCCGTAATCGGACAGGAGGCGCTCGGCGATGTCGAAACTCGATCCGTCCAGTTCGCTCACATCGAGGAAGGCGTAAAAAGCACCTTCCGGGCGTGGGCAGGAGATGTGTGGAATCTCCGCGACGCGCTCGGTCAGGTAATCGCGGCGTTCGCGGAACGCGGCGTGCATCTCGCGGACCGGTTCCTGCGTCCCGGTTATGGCCGCGAGTGCGGCCTGCTGGCCGACGCTCGATGGGCAGGCGGTCGTACTCTCTCCGACCTGTGTGGCGGCCTCGACGACGGACTCCGGTCGACGAGCCATCCCATCCGCCACCCCGTCATGGAGTAGGTTTTCGAGCAGGAATCGACCGTCAGGAGGCCGTCGTAGTCGGTGTACGAGGAGATGCGGCGGTATTCATCGTCGTACGTCAACCGGGCGTACACCTCATCCGCGATGACGTAGGCGTCGTGTTCCGCCGCCGCATCGACGACCGCTTTCACGGCGTCCTCGCCGTAGACACGGCCGGTGGGGTTCGAGGGCGTCGTCAGAATCACCGCGGCGGTGTCGTCGTTCATGTGGTCGATGATCCGCTCGGCGTCGAGGTCGAACCTGTCCTCGGCCAGGAGCGGGACCTTCACCGGTTCGGCGTCCGCGAGGACGACCTGATTCTCGTAGTTCGGCCACACCGGCGTCGGGAGGATTACCTCGTCGCCGGGGTCCGCGATGGCCAGAATCGCCAACGCCAACGCTTCCATTCCGCCGTTCGTGACCGTCACTTCCTCGGGAGCGAACGAAACACCCGTCTCCGACTCCATCCGTTCCGCGATTGCGGCGCGGAGCTCGGGGATTCCCGCCCCGGAGGTGTAATGGGTTTTTCCCTCGCGGGCGGCGTCCGCCGCCGCGTCGATGACGTGTTCCGGCGTATCGAAGTCCGGTTCGCCGACTTCGAGCCTGACGAGGTCGCCGCCCTGCTGCTCGGCGAGTTCGAACATCACGCGAATCCCCGAGCGTTCGAAGGTGTCTGCCCGTGCGGAAATCTTCATGTTTTCGACCGTGGTTGTCCCGTGTCAAGTAGCTTCGTAGTCCCCCCGCGCCTTGCCGGGTTGGGGATGGAAAGGAAACGCGGACGGGAACCTATTAGACCGATCCACCATCAGTTTCGAGTATGGTATCGGAACTGTTCGACGCCGAGCGATGGGAGGAGATTTCGGATTTCGATTTCCGCGACATCACGTACCACCGAGCCAAAGACCAAGGGACGGTCCGAATCGCCTTCGACCGCCCCGACGTGCGCAACGCCTTCCGGCCCGGAACCGTGGACGAACTGTATCGCGCGCTCGACCACGCCAAACGCCAATCGGACGTCGGCTGTGTGCTCCTCACCGGCAACGGTCCGTCCTCGAAGGACGGCGGCTGGGCGTTCTGCTCCGGCGGCGACCAGCGCGTTCGAGGGGGAGAAGGATACGAATACCAGGGGGAGGACGCCGACAGTAAGGACGCGTCGGAGGCGGGCCGCCTGCACATCCTCGAAGTCCAGCGTCTCATCCGTCACATCCCGAAGCCCGTCATCTGCGTCGTCCCCGGATGGGCCGTCGGCGGCGGCCACAGTCTCCACGTCGTCTGCGACATGACGCTGGCCTCGGCGGAGCATGCAAAATTCCTCCAGACCGACCCCGACGTGGCGAGTTTCGACGGCGGGTTCGGGTCGGCCTACCTCGCTCGACAGGTCGGCCAGAAGAAGGCCCGCGAAATCTTCTTCCTCGGCAAGACCTACTCCGCCGAGGAGGCCGAGGAGATGGGCATGGTCAACGAATCGGTTCCCCACGAGGAACTGGAGGACGTGGCGCTGGACTGGGCCGAGGAAATCAACGGCAAGAGTCCGACCGCGATTCGGATGCTGAAATACGCCTTCAATCTGGAGGACGACGGTCTCGTCGGCCAGCAGGTGTTCGCCGGGGAAGCCACCCGTCTGGCGTACATGACCGACGAAGCCCAAGAGGGACGGGACGCGTTCGTGGAGAAGCGCGACCCGGACTTCTCGGACTATCCGTGGCATTACTAACCACCTTTTTATCGAGAGGGTCGCTTTGCGACCCTCGATAAAAACCGGGACCAAAAGCCTGCGGCCCTCCCGCCTGAAGACCTTCGCTCTTCCGTGCTCCCGCTTGCTCGGGAAAACAAACCGCGTCTTCCCTGCCCTCGTTCGCGTTGCTCACGAGGACTTCGCTCGCGGGAACGATGGTCGGGCCTTGGCCCGCTCACAGTTCGAGGCGCGGAGCGCCTCGTTGCTCGCGGTGAGTGACTGCCCGCCACGTTTCGGTCAGATTCGATCCGACGTCGTCGGGATACTCGTCGGATTGGTGCACGTCGATATTCGACGACGATGGAACCGTTCTCCGTTTAAGTGGTTCTGGTGACAAGGTAGAGATATGGACGGAATGCGGCCGGTTCTACTGACGCAACTTCCCGATAGCGGTCGCTCTCTACTTCCCTTTCGAATCCCATCTGTCGTCGGAGGCGCGAGTTCTCTTTAAGTGGTTCTGGTGACAAGGTAGAGATATGGACGGAGCGAGGTCGCTTCTGTGGTGATGTAATTCCCGGATAGCGACCCGCACGAACGAATTTTGTTCTCAGTCGGCCGTTGGTGAGGACGATTCCTGCTCGGTGTAATTATCGTCAGTAGCGACGCCGTCATCGCCTTTCGCGATGCCGATCTCGACGCCGATTGCGGCGCTGGCGAGTCCGACACCGAAGACCAAATACCAGAGCGCGACCGTGAGGTCCTCGGGAATCGGGAGATCCATGTGGACGCCGAACTGGGCACCGCCGAACACCACGACGACGAGGAGCGCACTCCAGCGGTGACTTCGCGCACTCCACCAACTGCCCTTCGAACGCCACACGTCCCGACGTCGAACAGCGAGCCATCCGGCGACGGCGAACACCATCCAAATGACAGCAGCCAACTGCGGGTCCCAGTAGCCGTCGAGATACAGCACCGAAACGGGGAGCGAGCCGATAATCACACCGGCGAGGGGGGCGAGCGGATTTTTCATACGAACACAATACAGTCAAGTGAAAAGTAACTTTGGCTCACGAATACGTCGTCCCACGACTTTCCCCCAGAGTGTCAAGAATCCTTCCCGAAACCGACCTTTGAACTATATCCACCGAGTAGAAGGGGACGATGCGTCAAACCGACGGCGACTCGCACGACGTCCACTGGCAGTTCGCCACGGGGGACGACGCGGCGGACCAGCCCCGCCGACTCAGCAGGCGGCCGGGGGACGGTACGGTTCAGCGGGCAGACCTCCAGCGCGACCAGTCGGTTCGTCGGTGGGGACCGGTCACGCCGAGCGCGACGGTCATCGGCCGGGCGAACTCGCCGGAGTCGGACCTGAGCGAGAACATCCGCCGACTGCACGAGGAACGACACTCCGCGATGGCGGGTCACAGCAGTCGAATGCACCAACTGGACAAGCTTCGGGTCAGCCACGCGCTGTGTAACGACCTGTCGCTGACGCCGTGGCAGCGCGACTGCGTCATCGGCATCATGAGCGAGTTGGACCTCACCGCCTTCGGAAGCCAGCGGGCCATCCCGAAGGTCGCGCTGGTCGTCATCCGACACGTCGTGGACCGTGAGCGCGAACAGTACCTCGGACTGCACGACTCCGACTGGATTCGCGAGCAACCACCCGAGCAACTGACCGACCTCTACGAAACGTTTCAGTCGCTCACCGACGAGAACCGATTCACCGAACTTACAGAAAAACACGGTCTCGACATCACGAGCCTGAATCGGCTCCGTCGCGTCCTCAAGGAACAGTTGGAGGACGGCGACCTGGAGTACGCCGTCCACGGTCGGAACCCCTATCGTGACCCGAACCTGCCCAGTCTGACCGACCGATGGGGCGATCAGGGAAGCGACTGACCGGGCGACGAAGGGGGGTTTGATTTTGCTTCGACTCCAGCCGCTACGATGGAGATTACTCCGTTTCTCTTTCCTCGTCGCGTCGAACTCTAGTACGACGACTCCAACTCTCGAACCCGGGTTGAAACACTCGAATACCCTTGTAGCGGAGGAGGTCCGCGGCACGCTCGACCTCCCGTTCGCTCGGAAAGTGAATCTCGATCTCGTCGTCGGACGTATGGAGGAGCCGGAGCGTCGGTTCGTCGTCGTGATGCTCGATTTCGCGGATGTCGGTGAAACGGACGGTCCTGTCCCGGCGGAGGAGTGGAAGCACCGCTTTGAGGACGACCACCATCACAGTGATCGTAGCGATCGAGATCAGGGTACCGATCGGAGAAGCTCTGTTCGAGAAGTCGAGAAAATGGAGAACCGCCTGACCCACGGTTCCCACGGTCACCAGCGTCGTCAGGACGAACCACGCTCGCCGGGGAAGACCGTGGCCGACCCAGTTGTCGAGACACACCTTGCGGAAAAAGCCGCGTAGGGTCCGCCGAACGCGGAGTTCACCGTTCCGGACGACGAGTCTCCCTCGTTCGGTTCGAACGGTATCGTCGGCCGTCATTCTTCAGCCATTATTCGTCGGTCGTCTCTTCGTCGTGGTCGCGCCCTTCCTGGTCGTTCGTCCCATCGTCGAAGTGGATTTCCTCCATCAGGTCCGAGATTTCGTCCACGATTCGTTTTCGGTCATCCTGTGCAGGTTCGTCGTCTGTCCGTGTGTCGTCTTCGGTTCGCGTATCCCCCGTCGTGTCGTCGCCCATCGAAATCGTGTACTCCGTCCCCTAGTTGTTCGTGCTGGTAAAAATCAGTTCGGAAGACCGATGTTTGGCTCGATTCGGTGCCAATTCGCGACGACGACCTACTTCGGGATCGTCCACCCGTAGTGGGCTAACATGGCGAACGTGATGACGCCGAGCGACAGGGAGAGGATCCACGCCGAGGCCGCGATTCGGCCGATCTTCTTGTGCGGCGTGTTCCGCAGTTCGGCGGGTGTGTGACTGAGTCCGAGGACGATGGCGAACAGCACGACGGGAACCGAGATAACCGAGAGCATGATGTGAATCGCGAGCATGATGACGTAGGCGTAGTAGAGGATGGAGGTGTGCGCCAAATCGATGTGTTTCTCGCCGCCGCCACCGCCGACTTTCGTGAGGTAGAGCGCGAGAAAGACGAGAATGAGGACGAACGAGGTGATCATCGCGGCGCGGTGTTTCCTGACCTCGCCGTTGCGAATCCAGTACCACCCGAGTGCGAGCGAGATAGTCGCAATGGTGTTCACGATCGCAATTCCGTCCGAGAGCATGTCGATGGTTCCCCGCCCGATGTGCGGGTAGATGGGGAGGATGCCCGCAAACGTCCCGAGGACGAGGATGTACCCGATAACCGAGAGGATCGCCGTCACTTTCAGAGGACTCTCCCGCGCCCGTTCCCGCGCGTTCGCCGTAGCCATGCACGCACGTTTGGACTGCCGGGGTAAGGTGGCTTCGCTTCGTTCTCGATTCCTGGGATTGGTCGAGCGGGATTTCGAAGTGGGGGGATCAATACGCGGAATCCGAGACGGTCCGTGACGAGTAACCGGCCAGCGGGGCATAACAACCGGACTTGTTTTTTCGCAATTCGTTTTTCACATGTATTTCCGTTAAAGTGAAACCCGAACGCGGGGAAGGGTGGTGTATGAGCGCAGATCAGGAACAGCAGTCGATTCGCTGCCTCGTCGCCAAGGTCGGTCTCGACGGGCACGACCGCGGTGCACACGTTATCGCCCGGGCGTTCCGTGACGCCGGGTTCGAGGTCATCTACTCGGGGCTTCACAACGCTCCCGACGAAATCGTGCAGGCGGCCGTGCAGGAGGACGTGAACGTCCTCGGTATCTCCATCCTCTCCGGGGCACACGACACGCTCGTCCCGAAAATCGTCGAGGGGCTAAAGGAGTACGACGCGTTCGACGACACTCTCATCCTCGTCGGCGGTGTCGTCCCCGACGACGACAAGGCGGAACTCAAGGAACTCGGTGTCGCGGAGGTGTTCGGTCCGGGAACGCCGATGGAAGAGACTATCGAGTTCGTCCGTGAAAACGCGCCCGAACGATGAGCGCGACGCACACGGATCTACTCGCAGACCTCCTCGACGGGAAGCACCGGGCGCTGGCACGCGTCATCACGAAGATCGAGAACCGCGAACCCGGCTATCGGGAACTCGTCTCGGAACTCCACACGCACACTGGCGACGCCGAAATTATCGGTATCACCGGTAGCCCCGGCGCGGGCAAATCGACGCTCGTGGACAAGGTGGCGAACTACTACCGCGAGCGCGGCGAGACGGTCGGCGTCATCGCCATCGACCCCTCCTCCCCGTTCACGGGCGGGGCCGTCCTCGGCGACCGCATCCGGATGGCGAGTAACGTCGGCGACATGGACGTATTCTTCCGGTCGATGAGCGCCCGTGGTAGCCTCGGCGGTCTCTCCACCGCGACCTCGGATGCCGTGAAGGCGCTCGACGCGTTCGGCAAGGACAAGATCATCGTCGAGACGGTCGGTGCGGGGCAGAACGAGATCGACATCGTGAAAACCGCCGACACGGTCGCCGTGTTGGTTCCCCCCGAGAGCGGCGACAACGTCCAGATGCTCAAGGCGGGCATCCTCGAAATCGCCGACGTCTTCGTCGTGAACAAGGCGGACTTGCCGGGTGCCGACCGCGCCGTCTCGGACCTCACCGAGATGGTACACATGCGCGACGGAACACCGACGCCGGAGTTCGGCGACGGCGTCGAGGGCTACGACTGGGAACCCCCCATCGTGGAGACGATAGCGAAGGACGGCGAAGGTGTCACGGAGTTCATCGAGGTGCTGGACGAACACCACGACCTGCTCGAATCGACGGGCATGCTCGACGCGAAAACCCGAACGAGATACGCGGAGGAGATTCGAGCACTCCTGCGCGAGGACGCCAACCGACTCGTCGCGTCGGAAATCGAGTCGCGTGGTGGAATCGCGGAACTGGTCGAAGCCGTTTTCGAGCGTGAAACCGACCCGTATTCGGTCGCCGACGAGGTCATCACGCCCATCGAAGACTGTATTCACGACTGATTTCTGGCATAACGGATAAACCCGTTCGGGTCGCCCCTTCACGTATGAATCTTCGACGACTTGCGGCGGCGACGGCTGGCGGAGTTGGACTCACGGCAGCGCTCAATCGATCGCTCGCCCGAAGTGCGGAACCGCTCGACCCGCCGCTCGAAGGGTTTCAGGGAACCTATCGCTGGCGCGGGTTCGACGTAGCCTACACCGAAGCGGGTGACCCGGACAACCCCGACGTTCTTTTCCTCCACGGGATTCACGCCGCCGCATCGAACAAGGAATTCGACCAGATTTTCAGGCAACTGGCCCAGCAGTACCACGTCATCGCACCCGACCTTCCCGGATTCGGGCGGTCGTCGCGACCGCCGGTCGTGTACACCGCGTCGCTGTACACCTCGTTCGTCGTGGACTTCGCCGAGGACGTGACCGATAACGCCATCTGTCTCGTGTCGTCGCTCTCCGGGGCGTACGCCACGCTCGCACAGGTCGAGACGGGCGCGTTCTCCCAACTGGAACTCATCTGTCCGACCGACGACGCCGGAAAGCGTCGGAAGTGGCTTCGAAACCTCGTTCGGTCGCCGCTCCTCGGAACCGCGCTGTTCAACGCCATCGCCAGCAAGCGCTCGATTCGCCGGTTCAACGAACGCGACGGCTACTTCAGCGAGGCGTCGTACACGGAGAAGGACGTCGAGTTCGAGTGGCAGACCGCCCACCAACCCGGTGCCCGGTTCGCACCCGCGTCGTTCGTCTCGGGGTATCTCAACCCGGACGAGGACCTGGGCGAGGAACTCGCGCGCGTGGACGTCCCCGTAACGCTCGTCTGGGGGCGAGAAGCGAAGGTCACGCCGCTCGAAGGCGGAAAAGAACTCGCGGACGAAGCCGACACGCGCCTCGTCGTGTTCGACGAGGCGCGACTGCTTCCGCACGTCGAACATCCGGGGCCGTTTCTGGACGTCCTATTCGACGAACTAGCGCCGCTCGAACAGCAGTAGTCGGTCACCGTTCGTTTTCGATTCGCCGATAGTCAGGGAAACGGTATCCCCGACCGCCACGTCGTCGGGTGCCATCGCGGTCACTCGAACCGGCCCGAAGTCGGCGATTGCGGTCGTGTACGGTGCGTCGTCCGCGAACGACGGTGCCGCGACGTGGACGACGGTGTACGTGTCGATAGTTCCGGTTTCGGGGAGCGGCGTCTCTTCGAGGCCGATTTCCCCGCACTCGGGGCAGATTCGACGCGGCGGCAGCGAGCCGTGTCCGTTCGAACATTCGAGGTAGTAGGCGTTTCCGTCCTCGATGGCGTCCAACCACTCGTCGTAGCCCGTGTTTGCGTGCTCGTTCTCGCTCATTTGTGGACCTCCAAAACGTGAACCGTCGCACTCGCGACCGTGCCACCCGCGTTGTGGGCCACGCCGACTTTGGCGTCCGGGACGGCGTCGCTGTTGGGGTGGTCGCCGCGCAGGATGCGCGTCATCTCGGCCAGTTGGCTGGCACCCGTCGCGCCGACGGGGTGACCCTTGGCCTTCAGGCCGCCCGAGAGATTGATCGGGCGGTCGCCGTCACGTGTCGTCTCGCCGCGCTTGGCCGCGCCGATTCCCTCGCCGGGTGCGTAGAAGTCGAGGGCTTCGAGCGCCAGCACTTCCGCGATGGTGAAACAGTCGTGCACCTCGGCGACGTCCACGTCGTTCGCGTCGATTCCTGCATCTGCGTAGGCTTCCTCGGCGGCCTCCTCGGCCGCAGGCGAGCGGGCGAGGTACTCGCGCCCTTGGAGCGCCATCCGGTCGCCGCCCTGTCCGGTTCCCGTGACCGAAACCGGCGCGTCGAGGCCGTGTTCCTCGGCGTACTCGTCGCTGACGAGCACGACGGCGGCCGCACCGTCCGTGATGGGACACGCGTCGAATAGGCCGAGCGGTTCGGCGATCATCGGTGCGTCGAGCGCCTGTTCGAGTTCGATCTCCTTCTGGAACTGGGCGTGTTCGTTCGGCACGGCGTTCGCGTGGTTTTTCACCGCGATGTGAGCCAAATCCTCGCGCGAACCACCGTACTGCTCGAAGTAAGCCCGCGCCATCAGCGCGTACGCGCCGGGGAACGTTATCCCGGCCCGAACCTCGTACAGGTCGTCCGCCGCGATGGCGAGGGCTTCCGTCGTCTTCGCCGTCCCGAGGTTGTTCATCCGTTCCGCCCCGCCGACGAGAATCGCGTCGGCCTCCCCGTTCCGAACGTCCTTGACGGCCTGCCGAATCGCGACGCCGCTGGATGCACACGCGCTCTCGTAGCGCGTCGCGGGCGCACGAATTCCCGCGGCTTCCGCCATCAGCGGTCCTTGGTGGCCCTGATGTTCTGCCAATTCGCCCATGAAGTTTCCGTAGTAGAGTTCCTCGATATCGTCGCGGGGGACCTCCGCATCGGCGAACGCGCTCGCGCTCGCCTCGGCGAACAGGTCACGCCCCGTCCGCTCGGGATGCTTCCCGAAGTGAGTCAATCCGACTCCTGCAATCCGAACACCTGTCATGGGAGAACGTACGAGCGGCCCGGTTAAGAAAGCCACTCCTTTCGATTTCAGGCCGAATGGGAGAAATTTCAGCCGGTTGTCCCGGGTCGGGATGGACGAACGTACAATTACCTACCGCCAAATCCTTCATTAATTTTCAAAACTGAACGTTCACCGGAAAATCGACAAATCGGTGCCGCTGTGTGGAAATAACTAGCGGACGTACCGCGTTACCGTCCCGCATTTTTCCCGGTTCGCCGCGTCCGTTTTTCGCCCGAGTCGACTCATCACCGGCGGTACGACTCGACGGGAGAACGGGAAGAGGGTAGAATCGAACCGTTCGGCACCGAATCAGTTCGCGGAATCGACGACATCGACGTCCTCGGCGTCGATGGCGTCCGTATCGAGCCAGTGGGGAACGTAGTTCCGGCGGTCGAAGTCCTCGCGTTCGTCCTCGGTACCGATGACACACCACAGTTGGGGTTCGTCCGGGCCGTGCCAGTCTCCCTGTCGGGTGATGGAGAAACAGACCTGTTCTACGTCGTCGTAGTTGATGATCGCGTCGTCCCGGATTCCGGGGTCCCCGTGGATGATGAGCCGTTTCATACGAGAGGGTTTGTAAGGCGGTCAATTAAGCGCTTTGCAACCGCCGTTCGACTCCGCTTCGGGTACGGATTCGTCTCAGACGTAGTATGGGACGTTGTTCATGTGGGTGACGATTTCGTCGCCGAGGGTGTCGAGATAGTTCGAGTGGTCGTCGCCAACTTGCGAAGTCGCGTCGTACTCGACGTAGTTGGGTGCGGGCGTGTTGCCGTCCTCGTACCCCGTCTCGCCGAGCGCCTGGTCGAACTCGATGGTGTTGTACACCCACTCCAGCACGTCGTCCTCCTCGTTGTGGTAGTTGAACGTCGCCGTCGTCTGGTTCGTGATGGCGTTGTACGTGTCCATCCACTCCTTGGTGGGCGCTTCGTTGTCCGTCGCCGCGCCGAGCATGTGGGTCGAGTACACCTCGTAACCGCCGTCGTTCCACCACGAGGTCACGTCGAGCGAGCGAAGCGAACTGAGGAGCACCTGTGCACCGAGCGAGTGGCTGGCGAACCTGAGCGTGGTGTTCGGACAGTAGTATTTGAGGTACACCGCGAACTGCGCGAGTTTGACGCCATTCTTCTGGGCGACGTCCTGTGCCGTCCCCCAGCCGAAGTCGACGCCGCCACCGGCGTCGCTGTCCCACGAATAGCCGATAAGGGTTCCGTCGTACCCTGCGGCGTCGAGGTTGTTCTTCGCCGAGAGGAACTTGTCTTGGGCCTCCTGCACGGGGTCGCCGCCCGTCTTGTGCCAGCCGTGGATGAACACGGTCAAATCGTCCACACAGCCGGTATCGACGCCCGGAACATCGCCAGTGGTGTCGTAGCCCGTCTCGGTGTGGCCCGAAGTCAAGTTACCGTCGTCGTCGAAGTGGCCGCGTGTCGAGACGATGGGAATCCCGTATCGGTCCGCGCTTACCGTTCCCGTTCCCATTCCGAGCGCTGCGAGTCCCGCCCCTGCGACACCGGTTCGTTTGAGAAATTGCCGTCGATTGACGTTTGTCATGATGTATTCACTCTGTATTTTATGGAGATGAACTTCAAAATTTTTATTTTCATAATAGAATGAAATAGACTCACGGAGAGGGCTATATATTCCGTCCCGCATCCGTCGCAGTGGAAACCAAACGGGTTTTAAGTCCCGGCCCGCAATTTCACCGTAAGGTCGATATCTATGCAGATGCCACGTCGATTTAACACGTACTGTCCGCACTGTCACTCACACCACGAACACGAAGTCGAGAAGGTCCGCACTGGCCGACGAACCGGTATGAAGTGGGACGCTCGCCAGCAGAAACGCGGTAAAGCCGTCATCGGTAACGCTGGTGGTTTCTCGAAGGTGCCCGGTGGGGACAAACCGACGAAGAAGACCGACTTGAAATACCGTTGCAGCGAGTGTGGCAAAGCACACCTCCGCCCGGGATGGCGTGCAGGCCGACTCGAATTCCAGGAGTAAACACATGGCAGGAAATTTCTACAAAGTTCAGTGTCCGGACTGTGAGAACGAACAGACCGTCTTCGGCAAGGCGTCGAGCGAAGTCAACTGCGTCGTCTGTGGTCACAACCTCGCCACGCCGACCGGCGGCAAGGCAGAAATCAACGGCGACGTCCTCGAAACGATAGCATCCCGATGAAATACAGTGGCTGGCCCGACACTGGCGAACTCGTCGTCGGTAAAGTAGACGAGATTGAAGACTTCGGGGTCTTCATCGACCTCGAAGAGTACGAAGACAAGCGTGGGCTTGTCCACGTCAGCGAGGTCGCCAGCGGTTGGATCAAAAACGTCCGAGACCACGTCAGCACCGGACAGACCGTCGTCTGTAAGGTTCTCGACGTTGACGAGGGGTCCCAACAGATCGACCTCTCGATCAAGGACGTGAACGAGCATCAGCGAAGCGACAAGATCCAGGACTGGAAGAACGAGCAGAAGGCCGACAAGTGGATGTCGCTCGCGTTCGGCGAGGACATGGGCGACGAGCAGTACACGCACGTCGCAAACGAACTCCTCTCCGAGTTCGGCAGCATCTACGACGGCTTCGAGCAAGCGGCGATTCACGGTCCCGAAGCGCTCGACAGCACCGACCTCACGGACGAGGAAATCGGACAACTAGTCGAGACCGCTCGCGAGAACGTCTCGGTTCCCTACGTCACCGTCACCGGCTACGTCGACCTCCGCAACCCGGGGAAAGACGGCGTCGATGGCATCAAGGAGGCGCTCAAAGCCGCCGAAGGAAACGGCGACATTCCCGACGAAGTGGAACTCGACGTTACCTACGTCGGTGCACCCGAATATCGCGTTCGTGTGAAGGCACCGAACTACAAGACGGCGGAGGCGCAACTCGAAGAGAGCGTCCACCGTGCGGAGGTCGTCATGGACGGCATCGAGGGGACCGCCGACTTCCACCGTGACCGCCACACCGAAGACGAATGAAATCGAACATCCGGGTATGTTCCGCGTGGGAGGCGGAACACGACCGCCCGGTGTACACCCTTTTGACGACGTGTCCCGACTGTGGAGCGAACGCCGTAAACAGCGCACCCGCCCCGTTCGACCCGAACGACCCGTACGGGGAGTACCGACGCGCACTTAAGCGGCGCGACCACGAATAAGGTACATGGACGAAATCGACATCGACATCGTCGCCAATCCCGACTTGGAAAGCCCCGTCCTCATCGAGGGACTTCCGGGCGTCGGTCACGTCGGTAAACTCGTCGCCGAGCATCTACTCGAAGAGAAAGAAAGCGAACTCGTTCGACGGGTGTACTCCGAGTATCTGCCGCCACAGGTGAGCGTCGGGGACGACGGCACGGCCGCACTGGTCTGTGTGGAACTCCACGCGTTGACGCTGGACGGGCAGGACGTACTCGTCCTGACGGGCGACTATCAAGCCCAGGACAACGTCGGCCACTATCGGCTGACGAACGCCTTTTTGGACATCGCCGAGGAGTTCGGTGTCGAACGCGTCTTCGCGCTCGGCGGCGTGCCGACCGGCGAACTCATCGAGGAGTACGCCGTGTTAGGTGCGGCCGCGACGACGGAGTTCGTGGACGAACTCGAAGACGCGGGCGTCGAGTTCCGCGAGGACGAACCGGCGGGCGGCATCGTCGGCACCAGCGGACTCCTGCTCGGTCTCGGCGGACGGCGCGGGTTCGAAGCGACGTGCCTGATGGGCGAGACGAGCGGGTATCTGGTCGACCCGAAAAGCGCGC
Organism: Haladaptatus sp. R4; assembly: GCF_001625445.1. Classification (NCBI taxonomy): domain Archaea; kingdom Methanobacteriati; phylum Methanobacteriota; class Halobacteria; order Halobacteriales; family Haladaptataceae; genus Haladaptatus; species Haladaptatus sp. R4. The sequence goes on from NZ_LWHG01000021.1 coordinate 254,438, forward strand.
AGGCGGTCCTCGAAGTCCTCCAGAAGGTGCTCGATTTCGAGGTCGATTTCAGTTCGCTCGAAGAGCGCGCCGAGGAGATGGAGGAAGTCGTTAACAAGATAGAGGAGATGGAATCCCAATCCCAACAGGCATCCATCCCGTCGGACGACGACCTGCGGTACATCGGCTGAGCAGTCACGTTTTCCCCGTCGTAACGGCCAGTTAGAACAGCGAACGCTCTTGTCCGTTGTAAATGTGGTACAGCGCGGAGACGAGGAAGAACGTCAAAAAGAACCACGTCCAGAACTCGAAATCCAGCAGTTGTATGGAAAAGAGGTGGAGTTTCGCCGCGAAGAGGACGATGAACTCCAGTACCCCGAGACCGAGATAGTACGTCGGCCACGAAACGTCGTGTTCGGCGACGACCTCCATATACACCTCGACCTCGCGTGCGCGGTCGTTGAGAACCAGTTCCTTCGACCGTTGGTCGTACTCCACGATACCGAGGTCGTCCAGTTTCGGGAGGTGTGTCTGATGGAGCGAAACGTAGACACTCTTTCTAACGTTTCTGGGTGGGGGGACTCCCCCGTTTCCAGCGTGGCGATGTGTTCCGCGAGGTCGTCGACGGCCAGTGAGTCACCCGTTTGGCGAAGATACCGAATCGTTTCGCGTCGTCGGTCGTTCCGCAAGACGTTATGAATCTGACTCTCGTCGAGTTCCCCTTTTGTCCCCGGTTCGGTGAGTTTCATAGCTTGGAGGTAAACATGAGATTATCTCCGAGTTCGATACACACGCATATATTATAACCAAGGGTATTAACTTTGCCACCCAACAGGCGTTTTTTTAGAACAGTATTTTCCACGAACCACTTTGCCGCAAGCGATTCACTCACCGTTGAAATGGGTCGAGTTGACTCGTTTCCTCACACGACGCCTGACGAACCCGCAAAGGAATTGCAGCATTTTTGAACGACTGTAACTTATTCGACGTTTGCAACTTCGTAGGCGACACCGACGTCCCGAAGGGCGTCGGTGACGCGCCCGACGCTGTCGGAGGTTGCGACGATGACCACGTCCAAGCCACGCTCCGCGGCCTCGGCGGCGACTTCGCCCGCGGCGAACGTCGTGTCGGGTTCGAGACCAGCGGACTGCAGCGCGACGACAGCTTCGACACCGGTCGCAGCGAGGACGGGAGCGCCGTCACAGACGGCCGCCAGCGCGTCCGAATCGATCGACCGACTACCTCCGGAACGGACCGGCGGAACCTGATACACCGTCACGTGGCCGGGATCGAGGTCGATGATTCCTTCGAATTCCGTGACGCCGACTTCCGTGCCCTCCTCGGCGTCCGTCGTGGCGATACCGGTCGCAGGCCCTTCGTCGCCCGGCGTCGCGTGGAGTAATCCATCGGCGAGCGTGATCGAGACGGTCGTTCCCGCGTCGATGTTGGTCCGTGCGATTGCGGCGTCCTCCCCGACGTTCCCGAGGATATCGTCCGTGACGTGATCCGCGAAGCGCCGGACGTCGGTCGCGGACTGCAACAGCCAATCGACGCCCTCCTTGGTCACCCGATAGCGAGAGCGTCCTTCCTTTTCTACGAGCCCGTCGTCCACGAGGCCGCGAATGTACTCGCTGACGGCTTGGCTCGTGACGCCGACGGCGTCGGCGATTTCGCCTTGACTCACCGCCGGTTGGCGGTCAGCGATCTCCGAGAGGATTCGAAACCGGGTCGCGGCTCGCTTGTCCTCCAACACGTCGGCCATACCCGAACCGTCGGGCGGAACGATAAAAATACCAGCGGTCGGCGAGTGAAAGCGGGAGACGACCACCTCGTGTGGAAACGCATCGGGTGTCGACGTATTCGGGCGATTTGAAGAACGTCAACTCTATATTTTCCGAGAACAAGGACGAATCGTGATCGAAGTCGCCCCCGTCGCCCTTTCCGTCCCTCTTTCGTTATCGGTCTCGTGGCTGACGACGACGTTTCCCGATTACCTCGTGTGGGTCGTCATCGCCGCGTTCGTCGCCACCGCCGCGCTCGAAGGATACGACCGCGATCTAGCGCGTGGCGTCGGCATGGGGGCGTGGGTGCTGTTCGGGCTCTTTTGGGGCGTTCTCTTTCCCCGGTTCGCGTTCGAGATGCGGAGTTTCATCGAGGGTACGTTGTGCCTCGTCGCGGTTCCGTTGTGCGTGTATACGGGCTACCAACTGTACACCGGACGGGATTCGCTCTTCGTCCTCTCCCGCGGCGTCGCGGCGATGGGACTCATCTACGTCCCGTTCCTGACGATCGAACCGCTCCGCCAGTGGATCGTCGAACTCGTGAGCGCACAGACGAACGCCGTCATCCACCTGCTCGGGTACGACCCGGACTTCACTATCGCGGAACAGAACGGCTATCACAGCGCGTTCATCTTCCACGACAGCAACGGCCACCGGTATTACACGTATCTCGTCTTGGCGTGTACCGGAATCGGCAGCATGAGTATCTTCGGCGGCCTCATCGCCGCCGTCCGCGCGCCGCTCCGCCGAAAGATCAGCGCGTTCGCGGTGGCAATTTCCATTATCTGGGTGCTGAACGTCATCCGCAACGTGTTCATCTCCGTCGCGTTCGGCAACCAATGGTTCCAGATATTCGTCGGTCCCGTCACCAGTCTCACGGGCTACGCCGACCCGAAGATGGTCTCGTTCTTCATCGCGGACAGGGTACTCAGCCAACTGCTCGCCGTGATATCGCTCGTCGTCATCCTGTGGTTGGTGGTCCGTATCCTCCCCGAACTGCTGACGGTCATCGAGGACGTCATCTACCTCGTCTCCGGACGGGAGTACGACCTCAGCCAACGTACCCGGGCCGATGGTCGACGCTGAATTCGCGGACCGCGCCGTTTTCCTTCCGTCCGCCGACGCGCTCGTCCTCGCCGACCTCCACATCGGACGGGACGCGACGTCGAACGTTTCCCTGTCGCTCGGCGAGCGAACCGATCTGACCACGAGAGTTTCCGACCTCCTCGACCGTTTTTCCCCGGGCGAAGTCGTCCTCGCGGGCGACGTTCTCCACGCCTTCGACAGACTGCCGGAGGAGGCCGAATCGACGTTCGCCGACTTCCGGGAACTCGTGGACGAAGCGGGTGCCACACTTGTCGTCGTTCGGGGCAACCACGATACGTTGCTCGACGAACTCGCCGACCCACGGGACGAGTACCGTCTCGCGGACGGGACGCTGGTCCATCACGGCCACGAGGAACCCGACGCGGACGCGCCCCGATACGTCGTCGGTCACGACCATCCGGCCATCGAAATCGAGGGGAAGCGTCGCCCGTGCTACCTCTGGGGGGAGGAGACCTACCGAGGATCGGACGTTCTCGTCCTCCCGGCGTTCACCCGTTTCGCGAGCGGAATGGTCGTAAACGACCTGCGGGGGGGCGACTTTCAGTCCCCCCTCGTCACGCGGACGAATCCGCTCCGACCCATCGTCCGCGACGAGGATGCCGACGAAACCTACCGGTTCCCGCCGCTCGCCGAGTTTCGGAAACTGCTGTAATCCGTAGTTCGGAGGAAGCGTTGCCGAATCGGGTATTCGATGGGATATCTTATCGAAGTGTTCAGCAAGCGTCGATTCGGCAATCGAACTGCAAGGAGAAATTCGGTCGGGAGCACCGGAGATTATAGGTTTTCGATCAGTTTTATCAGTCGATTATTCGAGACCGATACGAAGACATCCACGACTTTTTGTCCTCGTTTGTACGTTTTCTCGAACGAGCGAATCCGTTCGAGATCTTCCCTCGCACGCTCATCGTCCACTCCTTCGAGGCGGTCCTCGGCGGATTCGAGTGCACGAGTCATGATGTCCAGTTCGCGTTGAACTTCCCGACGGAGAAATTCTTGGACGATACGCCAAAGATCGGTTTCGGCCTCGTAAAACGCCTTTTTGCCTTCGCCCGGAATCGAGCGACGGTGCACGACGTGAAATTGCTCTAGGCGTTTCATCGCCGTACTCACCGTGGACTTCGCATAGCCGCTCTCTTCAACGATTTCGTCGAGAGAAACCGGTCGGTTTTCGAAGAACAGTATCCCGTACAGGCGTCCGTAACTTCCGTTGAACCCGTACACCTCAGCGCTGTGTTCTAACGCTTCGATGACCTCCTCCCGTGCCTCGGTTACCGGATCGACATCGTTGCTCATGTTCGTTATAATCGGTACGTAGTAAAAATAGAAAACGGTTCCTCGAACCGCTCGACATCGATTTTTCCACTTTCAGACGGCGGCGGCACGCACAAAACTCGAAAATATAGGAAGAGTTATGGTTTTGTGATCTTTATATTCGGTATATGCCGAATATAGAAAACGGAGGTGGGGACCAACCCCAAGCAAACCAACAACGGGTTCTCATCTGTGGTGCGGGAATCGCCGGGCTAACGCTAGCATGGTGGCTAGATCGGGATGGATGGGACGTCACGTTGATCGAGAAGGCGGCCGGATTGCGCGAGGAAGGATATATGATCGATTTTCTCGGCTCCGGGTACGACGTGGCGAAACGAATGGGCATCCTCCCACGACTCAAAGAGGTAGAATACCCGATTGCAGAGATCATCGATGTCGATTCGAACGGGAACACCGTCTCTACGATAGATTACGAGTTGTTCAGGCGTCTGAAGGACGGAGAACTGCTCTCACTGATGCGTGGGGATTTGGAGCGTGTGCTTTACGAATCCCTGTCGGATGACGTCGAAATTCGCTACGGTCTCACTGTGGACGAGGTCGGGCAGAACGGACGCGAGGTAACTGTCGATCTCACCGATGGAACAAAAGAACAGGTCGACCTACTAGTCGGTGCTGATGGGATTCATTCCCGCGTTCGGGAACTCACGTTTGGGGAGGAGGAGAAGTACCGTCGCTATCTCGGCTATCAGACTGCAGCGTACATTTTCGAAGACGATGCATTTAGACGAAAGTTGGACGGCGGATTTCGGGATATCACGGTGGAGAATCGGACCGCCGGTTTCTATCCGATTCGGGACGGAAAAGTCGCCACCTGGTTCGCCCACGATGCGCCGGACGAGAAGTTACCGGCCGCTCCCTGTGACGAGTTGCGGAGGACGTTCGGCGACATCGGATGGATCGTACCCGACGCGCTCGATCATTGTTCGGATGGCGATAGCATCTACTACGACCAGGTCGCACAGATCGAGATGGATCATTGGTCGAGGGGACGAGTGACGTTAGTCGGGGACGCCTGTTACGCCGTTTCGCTCCTCGCGGGACAAGGGGCATCCATGGCGATGGGTGGTGCCTACGTTCTCGCTCGTAAGCTACGCGAAGCTTCCGTTATCGAAGAGGGATTGGCTGAATACGAGGCCAAGATGAAACCGGAGATCGAGAAAAAGCAAGCGTACGGGAGGCGCACTGCGAGTTTTCTCATCCCCCCTACGAAGTGGCACGTCAAAATGCGGGATGCAGTGCTCAACCTCTCCCAACTTCCCGGACTGTACTGGCTCCTTCGACCCGTTGTAGCGGGGACCGACAGCGTCATCTCGACGAAATAGGCACCGTGTGTCCCTTCGAAGCGTCCATGGCATCCTGTAATTGTTCCGATATGGTCGCATGTACACCTGAAGGATTACCGCTCTATCTTCCGCTCCGATTCGGAACGTACCGTTCTCCGACCGCGAATCGCATCGCGTTCGGGCGGCAGCGAACGTCCATCTCGGCACGCTGGACCATCTCCCCGTCGAGGCTGAACTGAACCGGGTCCCCGTCGTGTTCGAGGTGGAGACGGGGCACCTTCAACCGCGACAGGTACGTCGAATCCCGGCGTAACAACACCTCCACGGCACCGGCCGAGAGGTAATCGAGCGACGGGGCGCGCTCGATGATGACCACGTTCAGCAGGCCGTCCTCGACGTTCGCCCGGCGCTCACGTTCCCCGGGAAATCGCCGAGCGTTACCGATGAGGATCATTTCCGCCTCGCCCGACCATATCGGGTCGTCCCGCGGCCCCGCTCGAACGTCGAGTCGAAGGCCGTCGAACTCCCGCGCCTCGTGCAGCGTGCTCAGCACGTAGGCGAGGACGCCGAGCCGTCGCTTCCGCTCCGGCGTCGTTCGAGCGCTCGCCTCGGCGGTCAACCCGCCAACGCAGGAGTTGACGAACGGCCGGTCGTCGGCCATTCCGAGGTCGAGCCGTCGTTCCTCGCCGGATTCGACCACGTCGAACGCGTGGGAGAGCCCTCGAATCCCGAGGTTGTCCGCGAAATCGTTGCCGGTTCCCGTGGGAATCACCCCGAGGCGAACGTCGTCGAGCGCGCCCGCCGCATCGACACCTCTGACAACTTCGTTGAGAGTCCCGTCGCCGCCACAGGCCGCGATGACCGACGCACCGTCTCTCGCCGCCGCCTCCGCGAGCGACAGGGTTTCGCCGCGGGCCGTGCTGTTCCGAACGTCGTAGCCGCGACGACGTGCGATGTCACGGGCCTTGACGCTCTTTCGTCGGTCGCCACCGTTCGGATTCCGAACCAGGACCGGCTTCGTCATCGTTTCGAATTGATTTCTGCCGGGAATCGACAAAATCGTATCGCCCGTTTCAGAGGACGGTGACGATCACAGATCGTCGTACACGGCGAGCGCGGCTTTTCGCCCGCTCTCCATCGCGGCGTTGAGCGAGGACGCCTCGGTGTAGTCCCCCGCGAGGTACACTGACGTCTCGTCGGTTCGAGTAGTCGGGAGCGTGTCGAAGACTCCCGGCGGTTGGGCGAACTGCGCGAACTCGATGCGGTCGGTGTGGAGGTGTTCGAGAGAGTCAAAATTCCGGTCGGGATACCACCGCTGTAGCGTCTCGACCACCGTTTCCGCCAGTTCCTCGTCCGACTCATCGGGCAGGCCGAGGAACGTCGCGGAGAGGAGTTCGCGCCCGTCGGGGGCGAACTCCGGCGCGACCGTGGACAGCGGGACGATTTCGTTCGGCGCGTCGTTCCCGACGTTGAGCAGGATTCGGTCGCCGGTGTCGAGCGGTTCGTCGTGGGCGAAATACTGGGTGACACAACTGCGAGCGTCGGTCGGAATCGAATCGACGCCCGTCAACTCGCGCGCGGCCTTCGGGTCGGTGGCGACGACGGCGGCGTCGCCGGTGATGGTTTCACCGCCGATTTCGACGTGGACTTCGTCGTCGTCCGATTCGACCGCCGAAACGACCTCTTCGAGGTGAATCGTCGCCCCGGCCGCCCGTGCATTCCGCGCCAACTGTTCGGAAATCGCGCCCATGCCGTCGGCGGGAACGGCGATTCGTCCCGTGGACAGCATCTTGAACGTGAACTCGAACACCTTCTTGGTGTTTAGCGAGTACTTACATCGTATTACGACGAAGGACAACTATGCCAAAGAAAGTTATCTCCATCAAAGTAGGAGAATCGGTTAAAGATGAGTGGCAACAGCACGTTGAAGGAAATCCCGAAGTCGAGTCAGTCTCTCACCTAATCAGACTCTCGGTAAACAAGGAAATTCACGGAGGGCACGAATCTCCCGAGAAGGCCGTACAGTCGTCCACAGACAGCAAGCAACTCGGAGAAGTGGTAGAAGGTCTATCGAAACTTCAAGACTCTGTAGAGGGCGTACAAGAGAGATTGACGGCTATAGAGAAGGAGAAAACCGTCACTCAAAACAAAGACATTCAGTCGATGGTTTTCGGCATGTTGCCAACGTGTGACCGTCCGAAGGAAGGTGCCACCGTTGAGGACCTTGCCAGTAACCTTGAGGAATCACGGGAGGATGTAGAGGAAGCCCTTCTTGACCTTCTATCAATCACCGGACAGATTCAGCACGAAGTTGTTAACGGTACCGAAAGGTGGTGGAAGAAAGAATGACCGTCCTCGAAAACAAGTGGCCTTCAACGGAAGAGAGGTACGTCATTAAGCGACTGAAGCGGAAGAAAGGAGACTCCACGTTTACGGAGTACGAAAGGCACTGTCGAAACTTCCGCGATTGGCTGACAGACGAGGCTGATTTCCCGAAGGAATCCATCTTCGAGGCAACCAGTGCCGACATTGAGGACAACATCGCCAATATGCTGGATGAAGGGTATTCGGCCTCCTCCGTCCGTATTCGGCGTGCTGCTATCTCCGAGTTTTTCGAGGAAGCCTTAGGCTTAGACAGTCGTCGTCTATCCATAGACATTGACGAGAATCCGACCGACCGGGTGTCACTCGGCAAATGGCAGGAAATCAGCAAGCAGGAGAAGGAGAAGCAGTATGACAGCAAGGACGACGTACCGTACCTCACTCCCAAGGAAATCGACACACTCGCTAAGAATGTACCGAAACCGTCTGTCCGTAACGAGTTGCTAATCAGACTCGCCTTTCAGACTGGCCTTCGTCGGAAGGAATTATGCGGCCTCAAGCTGGATGATGTAGACTTTGACGCACGTCGGGTACTTGTCCGGGAGGAAAATGCCAAAAATGGGAGAAGCCGAGTTGTCGGTTATCAGGCAAATCTCGACTTCTTGATGAATCAGTGGGTAAGCGTCTACAGAAAGAGTGTCACGTATGCCGACAGTGAGTATCTTTTCCCAACCAACTACTCCGAGAAACTATCCGGCCTTCAGTTTAACCGGGTGGTCGGCAAAGCTGCCGAAAATGCCGGGATTCAAGAAGTGAAATCGACAATCAAGGACGGTCGGGAGAGGGCAGCAATTCACGCACACGTCCTCCGTCACTCGTTTGCAATGGCAGCCATCGAAAACGGTTGGAATCTCTACGTACTGAAGGACGCTTTAGGGCATCATTCTGTTGAAGTGACAGAAAAGTACCTACACGAAGACGAGAAACGAGTAATGACAAACTTCGAGAGAAGAGGGCCTTCTACCTACGAAGGAGATTAAAGGCGGTTTTATCCATAGAGAAGCTGTCAGTCTACAGAATCCTTCTTTTTCGGTCGATTACCTCGTTTTTTGCACCTTAAATGCAGTTTAGCCGGTCAGATTCCAACAAGGCGACAAATTTCACTCTCAAGAAGCTGTAATTTAGGTGGATGTCTTGCCTCTCGTTTTCTGAAGGTAGAGAGGTTGTATGTGAAGAATCCAATATTTCCATGGGGTTAAATTCCAAATACGAGATGCATCACATTTTTGAGATGTCGGGCCGTCGATTTCGAGGTATTTCTGCCGTCGCGTGTTTGCTAACTCTGGCTTCGACCTCTGGGAGAAGCATACACTATCCTGACTCACAGGAAGCCCGCATTTGCGTCCTGACGGGATTCTTTCTCTCGTGAGTCCTATACCACTCCGAAAACCTCTTTCCTTTCTACGGGCAAGCTGCTGCCTTAGAAGACACACAGGAATATCTTGCCTCAAAAACCATATCGGTAGATTTAATACCATCCTCTCGAAATAGCTAACCGAGTAAAACGTTAAATGCCGTATTCTTGAGGTATAAACTTTCTCCTGCGGTTATAAACTCACTTAAAAGGTACTTAAGGGACCATTCTCAGAAGTTGAGAATTAGAAACACGTTTCTCAGCTGTCCTATCTCTGTTTTGAAATAAACTAAACTATCGGTACCTTTAAGTACCCTGCCAACATATACTCTTACAAGAAGATTCGACTTAGAGACAAATCAGCGTTACTCTATCTATATACGGACTCTCGTCTATTCGGGGTTTCTAAAGCAAAAAGGGGAAGCTGACTTGACAGACAGCCAACTGAGTGTATCAGCACTCAGGTAAGTAGATTATTACAGTTAAAAGATAGTCGTCGTACTATATAAGTCTTTCGTCGGCTTGAATTTCTTATCTATTCTTTTAGTGGTTGTCATGTCCAGCAACAGCGGTGTTGCTGAATTTCTTGTCGTCTTCGGTGATTCAATATGACACAAGAGAATCAAGACCACGAAATTGACGACCAACACATAGAAACATTAATCGACCAACTCGAAGCACCACACCAGAATAAGACGGTACTAACTCACCTCTACGTAGAGTGTGTATACAACACCTACGAGTGTGCTGACATACTTTCAGTCTCACAGCGTACTGTTAGAAAGTGGCTTAAAGACTGGAATATCCCTCGGAGAGGACACGGTGGCCGGAAGAAGACTCATCCATCATTTACCAGCTTTACACCCAAGGATAACGATTATATCCACGTCCAAAGTGGAGATAAGACAGCTTATATCCACCAGTTAAATCTAATCGCTGATGGTCATGACCCAAATGACGTATTTGGCAAGGATAATCACGTCCACCACATTGACGGAATTAAGTATCACAACCTACCCGAGAATCTAACGCTGATGGATGTGTCAAAACACCATAAGCACCACAATGATGTAATGTACGCTGACTCTCCGTGGAGAAACCAAGAGGTAATGCAAGCACTGGTAGATGAGAAAGTTAGCATCCAGTATGCTTCAGACATTATCGACTGCAATGACGCCACAATACGAGAGTGGAGAAACAAATTCGACCTTGAAGGTGACACTCTCCGACGAGATAACAACGAGGTGACACCGTGGAGAAATCCCGTAATCCTCCGGTATCTGATTGAGGAAGAAGGTATTCAGCTTAAGCAAGCGTCAGAAAGGTTTGATGTAGACCCTTCAACTCTGACGAAATATACTAATCTGCATGAAATAGACGTACCTAACGGTAGCCAGCGGGACATAATGCGAAAGGTGCGAGAGTTGCAACAACGTAACAGCGGATTCATGGAGGCTGATGACTGATGTCTAAAGCCGTTTCAGTTTCCTCTGCCTTCGAGGGTAATACCACCTTTGAGTGTAAAACCTCCTCTCGCCTCTCTCAACTCGTCTGTGAGACGGCAGGATTCCTTGATGTAGAATCAGGGGAAACGGTACCGAAGGAGGAAGTTTGGCAGCAGGGCAAGGCCGTAGGGTATTCTCGTGGAGATTTCGAGGATATTCTCTCCAAAGCTGGTGCAACTGCTTCGACCTCCTTTGTCGTCCCCAAGAGAGACGGTACGCACTTGGGAGACGTATGGGCCTTTGAGAAGGAAGCCAGTAGAGTACCGGGTGCTAACTCCGTAAAAGACACCTTCGATGAATGGTTACAGTATAAACGAAACAAGAAGTACAAGGAAACTTCCTCTGGCAATAAGGTACAATTCCGTCCAGACCATTCTTTCAGTCGAAAGGAAGAAGATAGAAGGTTTGCCCGTGCTGCTGATGTCGAAAGATTCTACGTACAGAATACAGACATTTATTCAACCGTCTGGATTTCACTTAGTGCTGACAATTCTGGAGAGACACCTGTAGAGAATGCCTCCAAATTCTTCCCATCGAAGCTGAAGGACAAAATCCGCAATGACCTCAAGAAGTACGACCTCTGGAAATCAGCTGCTGTCCTTCGAATGTTGGCACCTAATAAGCCACCGGACAACCTTCCGAAGACTCACGGACACCTTGCAATATGGATTCCGGGTGAGGTAACGCCGGAGATGTTTCACGGAATCGTTGAAAAGCACTGTGAGGAAGTACCGGGTGCTTCGATGGAGGACAATCCTCTTGACAAATCTGTGTCAGTACATGTACACATCTCGGATGAAGTGGAATCTCCCGACTACATCGACTCCTCGAAGGGACACACGTCGGCGTTACCTCATGAAATCAGCAACAATCTCCCTATCTACAACGGAGAAATGGGTGCTGGTATGGATGCCCTCAATTGTCAGGAATACATCAAAGAGTGGTGTGCCTACATCTCTGCTGGAAACGATGGCAAGCATACAACGAATGGAATCCGTCGTTGGAGTCCTCAAGGGAATTTCAAGAAGATTGCCGACTACATGGACGGCCAGATTGACGACTGTAGAGTACCGGGGGTTAACTCCGTAAAAGAGGATGAATCTGTAGAGAAGAAATCTTCTGATGAATCACCTACTGTTGAGGAAGAAACTCACTCCAATGAAACCCCCGCCACAGTACCGGGGGCTACCTCCGTAAAAGAATCATCTTCGGAGAAGAAGTTTGCTTTCCAGCGAGAAGATTACTTCAGTGAGGGTAAGCAATCTGCCCGTAGAGTACCGGGGACTAACTCGGTAGAAGAAACACCTTCTGATGAGTGTCCTTCCTCTATAGAAGGTAGTCCTTCTCACGATTCGACCTCCACAGTACCGGGGGCTACCTCCGTAAATGAGGAAACTACCTCTACTGAAAGTAGACCTTCGGAGAAATCCCCGCCAGCAGTACCGGGGGGTAACTCGGTAAACGAGGAGGAAGACGAAGGTTGTCCTCGTTGCAATAGCACCGACCTCCTCGAAGTGGATGTACCATATGCAGATGAGATGTATGCTTGCTGCAATTGTGATAAGACTTTCACACGACGAAGCAAGGGGAAACTATCATGATTCCTCATACCCGGTAGCTTCGCAGAAACCTTTCTCCTTTCTTTGTAGCAGCAGCACCTTCAAATAGAGTAAACCCGGTTTTTCATAGGAGATTGTCAGAAACCCTACACTCTTCAAAATCAGGTACTGTCCGACCAGCACCCGCGTGTGTACGCCCAGTCTGAAGAAAGTAGGTCTGTCTGACAAAGCATATAAACTACCTCGATAGAAACCTGTAAGAATCTCCAACAAAGCATAATCTGTTTGTAGACTCCCCTAATTTCAAAACTGGAAGTTGGATATAAATACAATGCACATATCTGGTCTACAGTGTATGTAACTGCACAATTCGAGGCAAGAAGTGTCGTTTTTACTAAACGAAACCTGTAGTACTTGTAGGATACTTGAGTGGTACTTTATAAGGAGGACTTTTCTTACTATCCGAACGGAGCTATATGAAATGTAGTAGTATGGCTTCGACCGACTCTAAAGGTCGGACAACGACAAATTGGCATTCAGGGGGATTAGCGTCCCCCAACTCAGTATTCTCGAATGTCTTGGACTTAGTATAGTCATTCCTGAGTTGAAAAATAGTTAGAAGGTTGGCTTCCTCGACTGGTTTGCCGACCTCCTCGATTAGGTGCCTTTGGACACACTCTAAGGGTTTCAACAGACGTTATCGTCTGTCATGACGGGTGCTAACTCCGTTTAAAGGTTAGCGACGGTGTCTAACACCGTTTCACTCAAGTTAGAGAGGGATTACAGACACCTCTATGCAAACGTCTTAGGCCGTGTTGTATCATTTAACGCTTTAGATACAATACCACCGATGGTTTGACTTGTGCCATTACAAGCAGGTCACTTAGGAAGTTGTCGGTCAAACGACAGCTTCCCTTTTCATAAATCATAACAATCATGAGGACTAAAAATATCAGAGTTTCGGATGAAGAATTTGCACTACTGGAGTCATATTGCACTCACGCTTACGGTAGCCCAGATAGCATTGCTTTCGGTGCAGCAATGCGTGAATGTATCGAGTACAAAATGGAGGCAGACAGATAATGTCTCACGGTGAGTTAGTTAAATTTACGGTTGAGTTTAAAGATGAAGATGTAGACCTTCTACGAGATTACGTAGAGGCAAACGGAGGAGTTGGCGGTTACGATAAGAAACAGCGACGGATGGATTTCTCTTATCACGTACAGAGGGCAGCTATTGAGACGTTTAAAGAATATAGCGAAGACGAAGACGAGGAAAACGAGGAATGAGTAACGCCTTGCAAGTGAAGGAAACTGTCCGACTTCTCCTTGAAGACGCAGGGAAGTCTGAAGTACGCGATTCCTGTGTACGCCAGTCCAAGGAAGGTGTGTGGCTTTATATAACCACAGAAGACGGCGAAGAATATTCTCTTGGTAGTCTATTCCGTGAGGTAGATGACGACCTCATTTCTCAATTTGAAGAAGAGTTGGAGGAGGAGTTGGAGAAACACCTATGAAGACTCCTAAGCAGCAGGTAGAAGACAATCTTCAGACAATCCGAGAAGAGTACGGAAACCAGCCTCTCGGACACCACGACGTATCTATCAGGGAAGACCGTGCTATCATTGATACAAAAGTCTCTAACGACTGTGAAAACCATCAGCAGATTACATGGCTGGTTTACGGCGAAAACCTAACTCATCCTCAACTCGCAGGCTTGATTTTTGAAACAGAATTATGAGTTACTTAGACGACCTCAAGGAATTAGAGGCAGAATTATCAGAATCGGGGAAACTCCCATATCTCCTCGATTCAGTACGGCGGTCAATCGCACGACAAGAAGAGAATAATCGGACAGTCGCACAGTTATCAGACAATAACAAGGAGAAATAAACATGAAAGGCACAGTTACAATGAAATTAGATGAAGAGACACGGCGGAATCTAAGAATTATCGCAGAGGAAAAGTACGGTGGAGAAATCAACGCAAGTGAAGCACTCAAGAAGCTTGCAGCAGAGGAAGTCACGGAGTTGATGGAGACACAGGAAGCTATAGAGGCAAAGCAAGAGGCACTACGGGAAGGCTTTGGCAATTCCGACGATGGGGACACCTCCAACAAGGAAACGGATTCAGACGACAGTGTGGCTGCACAGAAGCAGGCAGAGATTCGAGAGAATATGCTTGGAGGCAACCAATGAAAGGACAATCAGTTGGCGACGTAACAATCCCGCTTACTCTCTACAACCAGCTATTCGCTGAATCGCAGCACGATGGGATTAATGAAATCAAGGAGAAGTATCCAGACCGAATGGGTAAAGGAGATGTAAAGCTTTGGGTACTACAGGCATGTGTAGAGAAAGCGGTACGTGAGGGACGAGTCGATGGTTTGGATGAAGATGATGATGTTTTCGTTACCATTGCTGGCGGTATCAAGAGGTTTGACGACTCCGAAAGAGATTCCTCCGGCAGATTCCAGTAGATGACTGATTTTGTGTCTCAAGAGGTTGATTGTACTATACTCATAGAGGGATTGCCGTATCTTGTGACAGATATGAATGTAAAGACGACTCAATATAATGAGGCTGATATGTGTCAGGCTACTGTCGTACCTGACGGACACCAGTTTCAGCCAAATGCAGGCAACGACGCAGCTGTTACAATCAATGACGACCTTGTATATACAGGATATGTCAGAGAAGCTAACAACAATGCTGATGGCAGCTATGACGTGAAACTCCTCGATGCAATCCACCTCCTTCAGTCGGGAAGAGTAAATATTTCAACAGACACGCAGATTCCAGCCAGCGACCTTCTACGAAATCACTTGTTTCCTCAATGCAACGTTGAAAACTTTGAAATAGACCTTGCAAGTAAGGCAGAGAGTCACCTTGCAAGCAAGTTAGGTCTTTCTGGCAGCTACGGATTACCTGTAGACAATGACATTGTATTAGACCGTACCGAAGCACCGGGAAATAAAGTCCTCGATGATGTAGCCACTATGTGTAACGCCGTTTGGTGGGTCGATATTGAGGGTACTATCCACGTAGGGCAACCCGAGTATCGCTATCACGGCGAGTTAACGTACATTCTCGAAAACGGAAACACTCCGGGAAAGCTAACACCTGCATACCAAAGTGTAGTCGTCAGAGGTGACGGAGTGGTTTCGGCAGGTGGCAAGGGTTGGCAGACTCGAAACCTCATCTCTAAAGAAGGTGTCAAGTCTACAAGGACACTCAAGAATCTTGGTGCAACTCAAGAAGAAGCTAAGGAGATTTCGCAACGGGATAAGGTCGAGTATGCAGTAGAAGAGGGTACACTTACACCACCAACATTCACAGTGACAATCCCTGAATTAAAGACTCAATCGCAGGCTGATGCAGCAGCAAATAGACTTGCCAGCAAGTTGATAGAACAAGCTGGAAAAGGACACGTCAAAGTATGCGGTCGTAGCGATATACAGGTCTGTGATTCGTTTAAAATGCCTGACGAGTTGGGTGGTGCGATTTATCAGGTGAGTGGCATCGAGCATATCGTAAACTCCTCGGATGGATTTGTCTCAAAAATCTACTGCGGTGGAGTCCTACAGCCTTGATTTGTGATACTGTTTTTCTGTAGCCACACAAATCTCGTGTGTTAGTTAGTTTCACGAGTAATTAACTCTACAAAAAAGGCTAATTCTCTACGATTTTACCACCTATATTTTCAGTCGGGGTGGGGTGACATTGAGACGATTTTCTTTTTCGCTGATATAAAAAAACTGAGTAGTGGCAACATTTGCACCAGCCCCTTGCAACACCACTTTGTTTACTCAAAGGGGTAGGGGTTATGCGAATGTGAGTGCCTACAAACGTCTGTAGAGTACCGGGTGCTAACTCGGTAAAACTCCTTGTCGATACTTTTATGCTGCCATAGGGTTATGGGTAATACGTCGTAATTCGCAATAATACTCCAACACCTTCTTCGAGGTCGAAAGCGACCGATCCAGCGTGATACCGCCGTAAAACGGCCCGACGAAGTTGTCCCGAAACGACTCGGAGAAACCGCGTTTGCGGAGGTATTCCTCGATGGACTCGTCCTCCCCTGCGAATATCTCGCGGTTCGGTTTGCGGGTCAGCTCTCGCCGGAGTTTCAAGGTCCGAACCTTGTCGCCGAGACGAACCTCGCGGTTCGCCATCGACTCGAACAGCGTGCCGGGATCACGAAGCGGGTCGCTCAGGATGGATCGACTGCCGGGACGGGCGAGCACCGCGCCGGGGGCGAAATAGCGCAGATCGAGTTCGTCGAAGTCGAGTTCACGTCTCGCGGCAGGGTAGGAGGTAAAGAGCACCTGAAAGCCACGGTCGAGGACGAACCCGTCTTTCCGCTCGGTTCGGACCCGGCCGCCGACCTCGTCCTCGCGTTCGAAGACGTGAACGTCCACCCCCAACCGGGCGAGGTGCCGGGCGGCGACGAGGCCCGCGAGTCCCGCCCCGGCGACGATGACTGTGGTCATGGGGGAAGGTCGGTCGTCCTCCGTAAACCTCTCTCGGCCCATCAGGTTGGGGTTCGACGTTACCGGGACGGTGCCAACGATCCGATCTCCGCTTCGAACTGCGTTCCGTCCGGCAGGTCAGAAATCGGGAGCCACGCCGCTTCTTCGATGGCGTCCTCGGTCGTTCGAATCTCGCCGCCGACTCGCCGCGCGACGAATCCGGCCTGCAACACGGAGATGAGGACGGACTCGCCGTAATCGAATTGGAGCGTTTCGGTGAACAGCAGGCCGGTGATTTCGCACTCGATGCCCGTCTCCTCGCGGGTTTCGCGCCGAGCAGTTTCGGAATACGATTCATGGGATTCGTCCTGCTCGCGGTGTTCATCGCTCGCTCTCTTCGAGGTTCTTCGAACCTCGCCTTTCCCCCCGGGTGGCTCCCACACGGACGAGTGGCCCGAATCCTGTACCAGCAACACCCGTCCGTCCGCTACCACGAAGCAGACCGAAACCCACGGGAAGATGTCGTCCGGCGTCGTCGGGAAATCGTACTCCGGTACCGAGATTGGGTCGCGTACTCGATGCGGAACGTCCTCCCAGCGAGCCGTCAACGACTCACGGTGTCGCTCCACCCGGTCGGCGAGGATCGACTGAACGGTTTCCGGTTTCATATCCGACAGTCGGCGAGCAGGGGCAAAAGGGACGGGGGATGAACAGGGCTTAGTGGTCCCCCTTCCCACCTTCGGGCATGGAGACGACGGACGCATTCATCGGACTGACGTGCGTGGACTGTGGCGAGACGTTCGACGCCGAAGTGGGGACACACCGCTGTCCCGACTGCGACGGCATCCTCGACCCGGAGTACGACTACGACGCCATCGACGTATCGCGCGAGGAGTTCGAATCCCGACCGTTCGAGACGATGTGGAAGTACGCGGAACTCCTGCCGTTCACCCGCGAATCGGCGGTGACGATGGACGAAGGTGCGACGCCCCTCGTCGAGTGCCCGAAACTCGCCGAAGAGATGGGCGTCGGACGCGTCCTGTTCAAGGACGAAGGACGCAACCCCACCGGGACGTTCAAGGACCGCGGCCAGACGATGGCCGTGACCGCGGCGGCCCAACACGGCGCGACGGACATCGCGCTCGCGTCGGCCGGAAACGCCGGACAGGCGGCGGCCGCCTACGCCGCCCGTGCCGACCTCGAATCGCACGTCTTCCTCCCGACGCGCGCCGGGTTCACGAACAAGGCGATGGTCAACGTCCACGGCGGGGACATGACCGTCGTCGAAGGGAGAATCGGCGACGCGGGCGCGGCCGACGCCGACGCGATGGAGGAAGAAGACGACTGGTACTCGGTGAAGACGTTCGTCACGCCCTACCGCCACGAGGGGAAGAAGACGATGTTCTACGAAATCGCCGAGCAGATGGACTGGGACGTCCCCGACGCCATCGTCTACCCGACCGGCGGCGGGGTCGGCCTCGTCGGCATGCACAAGGCCGCAAAGGAGTTCCGCGATTTGGGACTCACCGACGACCTTCCGGCGATGTACGCCGCGCAAGCGACGGGGTGTGCGCCGATCGTCAAGGCATGGGAAGAGGGCGAGGACGTCCACGAAGCGTGGGAGACGCCGGACACCATCTGCGGCGGTATCGAAATTCCCGACCCCGGCGCGAGTCCGATGATCCTCGACGCGCTCCGCGAGAGCGACGGCGGCGCGGTGGCGACCAGCGACCAGGACATCCTCGATTCGGCGGTCGCAATCGCACAGAAGGAAGGACTGGAGATGGGTGCGACCTGCGCCGCCGCCGCGAGCGGCGCGTGGGAACTCGCCCAACGAGGGGAGTTCGACGAAGACGACACCGTCGTCATCCTCAACACCGGCGAGGGCAACAAGGACGACGACGTGCTCCGCAGCCACCTGATGGGAATGGGCGTCTAAGGGGGAGAACGCATGGTTTCCCCTGCTGGCAGAACCGCACTCATCTCCGGAGCCATCGGGTTCATCGCGGTGTTTCTCGTCGCGCTCTTCGCGCTCGGGTACAACCCCCAGCAATCCGTCGTTGCTTCCATCTCACCCGCAATCGGGGCGGCCATCGGCATCTACATCGCCAACCGATTCATCATCGGACGGAACTGAACGACGGGAGACGACCGGGCTACTTTTTCGCGTAGGTTTATATCGAAAGCCGGGGCCAATGCGGTTCGAATGGGCGACTACGTAACGGTTCGGGAGGAAACGAGCAGGGAGGGGCCGTTCATCACCCACATTCGGGTTCGAAAGACGAACGACTCCAAATATCCATGTGGTTGGGACTACGCGCTTCATTTCGGTACGGTAGAAGGAACTACATTGGTTCGCTACGATAATGCACACGAACGGACGAAAGGCCATGAGCGCCACTCCTGCGACGGGATAACGCGAATCGAGTTTCCGGGAATGTACGCCTTGGTAGAACGGTTCGAACGTGACGTTGCAAGAATACAAACGGAGGATGAACGATGACTGAATCGAAGACATTGTACGTTCGTGTTGGTGCGGCCGAACAACTGTTCGAAGAGACCAAAGACGCCATCGAAACGCTTGAACGCGGTGAGCCCGTGGCGAAGCCATACGTCCTCCATTTGGAAGACGAATCCGACCTCGGTTGGCTCGTGAGTGGTCCGACCCTCGAACTCATGCGAACGATTTCGAGAGACGAACCGAAGAACGTTCGAGAACTGGCCAACACCCTCGGCCGGAAGTACGAGTCCGTCCGGAATGACATCGCCGAACTCGAAACACTACGTGTCGTCGAATGTGACGACGTTGACGGCGAACAGCGTCCACACGTTCGATTCGATTCTATCGAGATAGACATCCCCGTCTCACCGGACGCGCAAAACAGCAGTTCGGTCGTCGTTTGATTTCGTTGCGGCGACCGCAGCAATTGCTATGAAGACGTAGAAATCCCTTGCCGTTCCAACGATATCAAAAAAGAGTCCGTCCGCGTTACAGCAGGTCTTCGTCGGCCAACCGTTCGACCGCTTCCTCGATTCGCTCCAGGTTCGCCGCATACGAGACTCGCGCGTAGCCGGGCGCGCCGAAGGCGCTTCCCGGAACCGTTGCGACGTGGGCCTGCTCCAGCGCGTCCTCACACCACTGCTGGTCGTCGTCGGCGACTGGAATCATCATGTAGAACGCCCCGTCCGGCGTTCGAACGTCCACGTCGTGCTGTTTCAGCAGGGCGACGAGTCGGTCGCGGCGCTCGTGGAACGCCTCGACCATCTCGCTCACGTCGTCCTCGGTGTTCGCCAGCGCTTCGACGCCCGCACGCTGGACGAAGTTCGTCGCGGAAGAGACCGAATGCGAGTGGAGTTTGGCCGCCTGCGAGACGAGTCCCTCCGGCGCGGCGAGGTAGCCGAGCCGCCAACCGGTCATCGAGTAAGCCTTCGAGAAGCCGTTGACCGTTATCGTGCGCTCGAACATCCCGTCGAGGGTGCCGAGGCTGGTACACTCCGCGCCGTATGTGATTTGCTCGTAAATCTCGTCGCTGATGACGGTGATATCGTGCTCGACGGCCAAGTCCCGGACGCCTTCGAGTGCCTTGTCCGAGTACACCGCGCCGGTCGGGTTCGACGGCGAGTTGACGATCAATAGCTCGGTATCGTCCGAGACGGCCTCGGAGAGGTCGTCGAGGGCGGGTTCGAGTTTGAAGTCGTGCGGTGCGAGGTCCACGCGGTTCAGGTCGCCGCCCGCGAGTTTCACCATCGCCTCGTAGGACACCCACGCCGGGTCGAGGAGGACGACTTCGTCGCCGTCGTCGACGACGGTCTGCACCGTCTCGTAGAGCGCCTGCTTCGCGCCGGGCGTGACGATGACGTTGTCCGCCTCGTACGGGAGACCGTCCGCTTGTAGCTTCTCCGCGATGGCCTCGCGGAGTTCGGGGACGCCGTTGGACGGCGGATAGCCGGTGTGGCCCTCCTCCATCGCGGTTTCGCACGCTTGTACGATGTTCGTCGGCGTCGGGAAGTCGGGTTCACCGACGCTCAGGTCGATGACGTCCGCACCATCCGCTTTCAGTTCCGTCGCGAGGCTGCTGATCGCGAGCGTTGCGCTCGGTTCGACACGTCCGATTCGTTCCGAAAATTCCATCGTCATTGTAGTTCTTCCACCAAATCGAGTGCACCTTCGACCGCTCGTGCACCGTAGTCGGTACGCTCGCGTGCTTCCGCCGCCGACATGCCCGGTCCGGTGATTCCGAGGGCGACCGGCGTATCCCGGTCCAAGCTCACGTCGGTGAGCTTCTGTGTCGTTGCGGTCGTGATGACGTGATCGTGGTCGGTGTCGCCGGTGATGACGGCACCGAGCACCGCGACCCCGTCGATGTCGTCCCGTCGCGCGAGTCGGTCCGCCGCGAGGGGCGAATCGTACGCACCGGGAACGTGTAGCGTTTCGACGATTTCCGCACCTCGCTCGGCGGCAGCCTCACGCGCCGACGCCTCCATCTGCTCCGTTATCGGCGCGTTGAACTCCGCGACGACGAGTCCGAGCGTTACCATGTGTGGCGGGAGGCCACCCCGGCTAAAAGAACTACCGCTCTCCGCAAGGCTTGTATCCCCGCTCTGTCTTGAGGCAAAACAATGAGTTCGAGCGAACACCCGCTGACCGGGTGGACGGCCCGAAATCGGGGTTTCGCTTTCATCTGTGCCATCACGGTGCTAGCACTAGCGCTCCGGCTTGTCGGTCTCGGCACCCGGTTCGCCCACTGGGACGAAGCCCGCGTCGGCTACTGGATACTCCGCTATCAGGAGACCGGCGTCTGGAATTACTATCCGCCGATTCACGGACCCTTTTTCCCGCAGGTAAACAGCATTCTGTTCGAACTGTTCGGCGCGAGCGACTTCGTGGCGCGACTGCCGGTGGCACTCGTCACCGGATTGGTGCCGCTGGCCGCGTGGCTCTACCGCGACCACCTCAGCGATTCCGAGATGGTGGCGTTCGCTTTCTTCCTCGCCGTGAATCCCGTCGTCCTCTACTATTCGCGATTCATGCGGTACGACGTGTTGCTCGCGGCGTTCATGGTGTTCGCGCTCGGTTTCTACCTCCGCGCACAGGCGACCGGGAAGGCACGGTACCTCTACGCCGGAACCGCGGCGTTGGCGCTCGGCTTCACGACGAAGGAAAACGCCATTCTGTACGTCCTCGCGTGGCTCGGAGCGCTCGTCCTGCTGTTCGACCATCGACTGCTCCTCTCCCGGAATCACGACCGGGAATGGACCGAGACGTTCGTCGACACGACCAAAGAAACCGGTCGGGGGCTCCTTCGATTCGCTCCGTACATCTTCGTTGCACTGGTGGAGTTCTTCGTCATCATCGTCTACTTCTACGCTCCCCGGGCGAACGGAACCAGTGGGCCGGGGTTGTGGAAGGCGTTCGGACAGCCGTCGATGTTCGGTGCGGTCGTCGCGGAGGCGACGGTCGGGACGTGGGACAAGTTCACCGGACAGTGGGTGACGAGTCAGGGTCACGCCTATCTTCCCTTCCTTCGGCATTTCATCACGGTACTCGAACAGGGTGCGATCGTGGTCGTCCTCCTCTCCGTCGTCGGCTTCCTCGCGGCGCGATACGTGGATGACCGCCCGCGCGACCTCGTCTCGTTCGCGTTCTACTGGGGCGTGGTGAGCATCCTCGGCTACCCGCTCGTGACCGACATCCAGGCGGGGTGGGTGACGGTGCACGCCATCGTTCCGCTCATGATTCCCGCGGCAGTCGGCGCGGGAATCATCTATCGCTGGGGACGGGAGGCGTACGAGGACGACGACCGGGTCGGAACGACCGCGACGATCGTCATATCCCTCGTTCTCGTCGTGCTGATCCTCTTTCCGGCGACGACCGTCGTCTACATGCACCCCCAAGACCCCGACACGCCGAGCGTGTTCGGCGGGCAGCGGCACAACGACATCGTCCAGTGGGGCCAACCCGCCGCCGGTATCAAATCGACGATGGAGAAGGTACAGCAGGTGTCGAAGGCGAACGAGGGAGGGACAGACGTACTGTACTACGGCTACGTGGACGATCAGAGTAACTACGTGTTCTACGTTCCGGACGAGAGCAGCAACGACGGCCCACCACCGGCCGCGAGCGGTTGGTACAACCGCCTCCCGCTCCCGTGGTACACCGAGATGGCGAACGCGAGCGTCGGCAGCACGCTGGACAACGAGAGCCTGAAGACCCGACAGCCGCCGGTCGTCATCACCCGAACCTCACGCGAAGGGGACGTGGCGAAGTATCTCGACGGCTATCGTGCGTATCGACACGATCTGACGCTCTGGGGTGCTCCGACGACTATTTACATCAAAAAGAGCGCACTTCGAAAGGCGAACCAAGCGGAATAGCCCGATATTCGTTACACGTTCGTGCGTATTTCTCGTCCAAGTTGGCAAATCTTATGCACCCACAGGGATAGCTTTCGGGCAACATGGTTACGGCATCACCGCTTACCCTCGGCGTCGTCGGTGGCGGCCAACTCGGCCGGATGATCGCGGAAGCGGCATCCCCGCTCGGCGTCGAACTGATCGTCCTCGACCCGACACCCGACTGCCCGGCGTCACTCGTCGCCCGCGACCAAATCGTCGGCGACTTCGACGACGAGGACGCGATTCGAGAACTCGCGAAGCGAAGCGACGCGCTGACGTTCGAAATCGAACTCGCCGACCCCGACGTGCTCGAAGCCGTGGGAGAGGAGTTCGACGTCCCGGTTCATCCGGACCCGGCGACGCTCCGCACCATTCAGGACAAACTCGTCCAGAAACGCGCGCTGCAGGACAGGGGCATCCCGGTCCCGGACTTCCGCCAAGTCGATTCCCGCGAGGACCTGCTCGAAGCGGGCGAGGAGTTCGGCTATCCGATGATGTTGAAGGCCCGCCGCGGCGGCTACGACGGGCGTGGCAACGTCCCCGTCGAGGACGAGGACGACGTGGACAACGCCATGTCCCAAGTCTCGGGCGAACTGATGGTCGAGGAATTCGTCCCCTTCGAGCGCGAACTCTCCGTTATCGCCGTGAAGGGCGACGACGAGGTGGCGACGTTCCCCGTCGGGGAGAACGTCCACGAGGACGAGATCCTGCGACAGACCGTCGTCCCCGCACGAACGTCCGACGAGGTTCGGGAACGCGCGGAGGAAGTCGCGCGGGAAGTGCTCTCGGCGCTCTCGGGGAGAGGCACGTACGGAATCGAGTTGTTCGAGAGGGAAGATGGGGAAATTTCGGTCAACGAAATCGCCCCGCGACCACACAACTCCGGACACTACACCATCGAAGGCGCGCTCACCTCGCAGTTCGAACAGCACGCCCGCGGCGTGCTGGGGTACCCGCTCGGGGCGACGACGCTCCGCGGTTCCATCGTGATGTCGAACATTTTGGGCGACGTGGACGAACCGGAACCCGCCGACCTCTCGGGCGTCGAGGGCGTGCTCTCGACCCCCGGCGCGTCGTTCCACTGGTACGGCAAGCACAACGTGCGGCCGCTCCGGAAGATGGGCCACGTCACGCTCGTCGGCGACGACGACCCGACGACGGTCGATGAATCGACACTCACCGACCTGCACGGTGACGCAAAAGACCTCACCGACTCACTCACATTCCGATGACCACCGCAGAATCAGTCACGAGCCTCATCGAACAGTTCGAAGCCGAAGCGAACCGCGACCGACCGACGGAGGAAACCCCCGAAATCGGCATCGTCATGGGAAGCGACTCCGACCTGGACGTGATGTCGGGGGCGTACGACGCGCTCACGGAACTCGGCTTCGAGGAAGTGACCGACGACGAGAACCCGCCGGACGCTCGATTCACGTTCGAAACGTACGTCGTCTCGGCCCACCGCACGCCGGAGTTGATGTACAGTTACGCGAAGACGGCCGAAGCGCGTGGGTTGGACGTCATCATCGCCGGGGCGGGCGGAAAGTCGGCCGACCTCCCGAACATGACGGCGTCGCTCGCGTACCCGATTCCCGTCGTCGGGGTTCCCGTCCAGGAAAAGTCGGTGTCGTCGGTCATCGGGATGCCGACTGGCGCGCCCATCGTCGCGGTGGACGCCGGTAAGTCGTTCAACGCCGCGCTCTCGGCGGCACAGATGCTCGCCCGAGAACATGACGAGTTACGGAAAAGACTGGTCACGTACCACGACGAGTTACAGACCGACGTCGGGAACGTCTCCCGTCGCCTCCACGAAGAAGGAACGGATTCGTTCCGTAACGAACAATAATATATAATTTTATATACTAGTATCCCCATTGGTACAGTTCAATTCTCTAGAGGAACGGGGCGTTATCGAAGAGAAAGCGTTAGTTGCCCGAATACCGGCGGGAGAGGGGTTTCAGGCCCAGAATCCCAAGAATCAACGCTTATAGGTGTGCGCTCACAAATTACCACTTGCTAGGAGAAATCGGTAATGAATCCATGGGTAGCCATCGGCGCGTTGGCGCTGGTGGGGATTGCGATACCATCTAGTATGATGATGATATCGAGTCTCCTCAGACCAACAGTGCCCGAACAGGGAAAATCCGCCACCTACGAGAGCGGTGAAATTCCAACCGGGACGACGCGCATTCGGTTCAACATTCAATACTATATGGTTGCGCTGTTGTTCGTCGTCTTCGACATCGAGACGGTCCTCATCTTCCCTTGGACCGTCATCTATCGCAACGCTATCGACAGCGGCGTCGGCCTTGCGACGGTGCTCGTCCCGATGTTGGCATTCATCGCGGTTCTCGTCGTCGGCCTCGCGTGGGCTTGGCGTAACGGTGCGGTGCGGTGGGTTCGTAGCCCCCGCGGAACGAGACAGGGTATGGAACAATGAGTAACGAACCACGGGAGTACATTCAGGATAGTACAGCACCCCAGACGAAGACCCAAGACGCTCGGATGGGCACGGGGGTCGATGACCGTTTCAACTCGAAGCTTCGGGAGGCGTTCGGCGCGTCACCATTCATTCTCACGAAGTTCGACAAGTTCATGAACTGGGTTCGGGGGTCGTCCATGTTCATGCTGCAGTTCGGCATCGCCTGCTGTAGCATCGAGATGATGCACACCTACGCCGTGAAACACGACTTGGACCGATTCGGTTCCGGCGTCCCGCGTGCATCGCCGCGACAGGCCGACGTGATGATCGTTCCCGGGACCATCGTCTCGAAGTTCGCGCCGCGGATGAAGCGCGTCTACGACCAGATGCCCGAACCGAAGTTCGTCGTGAACATGGGGTCGTGCTCGATCAGTGGCGGCCCGTTTCAGGAGGGCTACAACGTCATCAAGGGGGCGGAGGAGGTCATTCCGGTCGACATCCACGTCCCCGGATGCCCGCCGCGCCCGGAAGCGCTCGTCTACGGTGTCGTGAAGCTCCAGGAGAGCATCGCGCACGGTGAATCGAACCCGGTGACTGTCAAGCCGTACGAACTGGAACAGTTCGGCGACTTGGAGCGCGACGAGTTGGTACAGTCGCTCGCGGACGAAATCGACGAGGACTCGCTCGTCATGCGCTACAACTGGGCTGATTCGCCATGAGTTCCCAGGAGGAAGTCGAATCGGGAGCGGAAGAGTCCGCGTCCCCCGGAGACGAACTCGCCGAATTGCTCGGCGATCACGTCATCGGGCGCGAACAACACCTCAACGCGCCCGGCTTCGTGGTCCGACCGGACGAAGTGCAGGACGTGCTGACGATCCTGCGCGACGAGGCCGGATTCGACCATCTCTCGAACGTCACGGCGCAGGATTACGAGGATCGGTACGAGAGCATCTACCACCTCAAACAGTACGACGATCCGACGCGGGAGGTAAGCGTCGTCGTCCCGACGCCATGGGACGCCCCGAAGAGTCAGACGGCGGAACCGGTCTACCGGACCGCCGACTGGCACGAACGGGAAGCGTACGACCTCATCGGCATCGAGTACGAGGGACATCCGGATCTGCGACGCATCCTTCTCCCCGAGACGTGGCAGGGTCACCCCCTGGCGAAGAACTACGATCAGGACCGACCACAGATCGTCCCGTTCGAGGAGCACAAAAATCCGCTTGAGGACGACCGCTACGATGCGGAGTCCGACACGATGCTCCTCAACATCGGACCGCACCACCCGGCGACACACGGCGTGTTGCACCTGGAGACGGTGCTCGACGGGGAACAGGTGGCGGACGTCGAACCGGACATCGGCTATCTCCACCGCTGTGAGGAACAGATGGCCCAAAACGGTACGTACCGGCACCAGATCATGCCGTATCCCGACCGCTGGGACTACGGTTCCTCCGGACTGCTCAACGAGTGGGCCTACGCACGTGTGGCGGAGGACCTGAACGACATCGACGTCCCGGAGTACGCGCAGATAATTCGGACGATGGGCGCCGAACTGTGCCGCATCGCATCCCACATGCTGGCACTGGGGACGT
This sequence comes from Haladaptatus sp. R4, assembly GCF_001625445.1. Lineage (NCBI taxonomy): Archaea > Methanobacteriati > Methanobacteriota > Halobacteria > Halobacteriales > Haladaptataceae > Haladaptatus > Haladaptatus sp. R4. The sequence goes on from NZ_LWHG01000021.1 coordinate 281,609, forward strand.
TCTGTCTCGACATCTACGGCGACTTCACTGCGATCTTCATGTACGCGATGCGCGACCGGGAACTCGCCCAGAACATCCTGGAGGACCTGACCGGTCAGCGCATGATGTTCAACTACTTCCGCCTCGGCGGCGTCGTCTGGGACATTCCCGAACCACGGGAGGCGTTCTTCGACGAGACTCGGGATTTCCTCGACGGGCTTCCGTCGGCGCTCGACGAGTACCACGACCTCATCACCGACAACGAGTTGCTCCAAATTCGGACCGTCGGCACCGGCGTCCTCGAACCCGAGGTCGCAAAACAGTACGGCGTTACGGGACCCGTCGCTCGGGGGTCAGGGATCGACTACGACCTGCGCCGCGACGACCCGTACGGCTACTACGACCAACTCGAATGGGACGTCGTGACCGAGGACGGCTGTGACAACTACTCGCGCCTGTTGGTTCGAATGCGCGAGGTCGAACAGTCGGCGAAGATTGTCGAGCAGTGTCTCGACCTGCTCGAAGACTGGCCCGAGGACGAGCGCGAGATTCAGTCGAACGTCCCCCGGACGCTCAAACCGGACGCGGACACCGAGACCTACCGCGCCGTCGAAGGTGCGAAAGGTGAACTCGGGATTTACATCCGCTCGGACGGGACGGACAAGCCCGGCCGATTCAAGATTCGAAGTCCGTGTTTCAGTAACCTGTCCGCGCTCGGCGAGATGTCAGAAGGGGAGTACGTCCCCGACCTCGTCGCGACCCTCGGTAGCCTCGACATCATTCTCGGGGAGGTCGATCGATGATTCCCGGCCTCACGAATATGGCGCTCTTCCCCGAGGAGATCGCCCACGCGATCGGTGGCAACAACCCCAGTGCGCCGATAGAGCTGCTTTCGGCGCTCATCGCGGCGGCCGTTATCGGCACCATCATGCTGACGATGACGGCGTTCGCGGGGCCGTGGGCCAAGCGGAAGATCACCGCCGCGTTCACGGACCGCATCGCGGTCAACCGCCTCGGACCGGCCGGGGTACTGATCATCATCCCCGACGCAGTGCGACTGTTGTCGAAGGAACTCATCATTCCGGACGGTGCGGACCGTCGGCCTACGACATCGCTCCGATGGTGATGGCGGGGTCGGCGTTGCTCGGTTTCGCGGTCATTCCGATGGGTCATATTTTCGGTCTCAATCTGCAACTCGCCGATCCCGAAATCGGGCTGGCGTACGTGTTTGCGGTCGCCTCCCTTGCGACGCTCGGATTGACGATGGGTGGCTACGCGTCGAACAACAAGTTCTCGCTGCTCGGGGGACTCCGTGCGGTGGCACAGAACATCGCGTACGAGATTCCCCTCGTCGTGACGGCGGCCTCCGTCGTCATCTTCGCGGGATCGCTTCGGACGAGTCAGATCGTCGCGGCTCAGCAGACCACCCTGCTCAGCATCGGTGGGTTCCACGTTCCCTCGTGGTACGCGTTCGTGAACCCGTTCGCGTTCGTGTTGTTCCTCATCGCGAACCTGGCCGAGGTCGGACGGAACCCGTTCGACCTACCCGAGGCACCGACGGAGATCGTCGCCGGATACATGACTGAGTATTCGAGCGTCTACTTCGTGCTGTTTTACCTCGGAGAGTTCCTGCACATCTTCCTCGGTGGGGCCATCATCGCCACCGTCTTCCTCGGCGGTCCGGACGGTCCCGCACAGCACTGGCTCGGTTTCGTCTGGTTCACGATCAAGATCTGGGCCGTGTTCCTGTTCACGCAGTGGGCACGCTCGGCGATTCCGCGCGTCCGTATCGACCAACTCATCGAGATCGGCTGGAAGGGCATGCTCGTCCTTTCGTTCGCTAACTTGGTGCTCACGGCAGTTATCGTAGGGGTGACACTATGATCGGAGTTCTCAAATCGATGGCAACCACGATGAAGCACGCATTGGGCGGGACGACGTTCACGGTCGAATATCCCGACGTCGCTCCCGAAGTAAGCCCACGCTTCCGTGGGATTCACAAGTTCAGCCAGGAGCGCTGTATCTGGTGTCGCCAGTGTGAAAACGTCTGTCCGAACGACACGATTCAGATCGTGCAGGACGACAAGCGTAACGGCGAGCAGTACAACCTCCACGTCGGCCAGTGCATCTATTGCCGACTGTGCGAGGAAGTGTGCCCCGTCGATGCCATCCTGCTCACGCAGAACTTCGAGTTCACGGGTGACACGAAGAGCGAACTGGTGTACAACAAAGAACAGCTGAGAAACGTTCCTTGGTACAAGGATATCGACCCCCTCGAATCGCGCGAACCCGACCGGAGCGCATGGATCGGGGAGGGCGAAGGAGCGGTCGACTACAACTGAAACGCCCGTCTCGAAATCTTAAAAGGGCGTTTACGCAAACCCAAAGGTGACTCAAATGGCATATGAAATGATCGCGTTCGCGCTGTTCGCCATCCTCACGGTGGCGAGTAGCATGGGCGCAGTCCTGGTTCAGGACGTGTGGCATTCGGCGCTCTTGCTCGGCGTTTCGCTGCTGAGCTTCGCCATCCACTACGTTATGTTACAGGCGGAGTTCGTTGCTGCGATGCAGATTCTCGTCTACGTCGGCGGGGTTCTCGTCCTGATAACGTTCGCCGTCATGCTCACACGTCGTTCAAGTACAGAGGAGGTGACTAACGCATGACATCACGGCCACGAATGCGCGACCCGAGTACGATGCTTCCCGGCCTCGTCGCGGTTGCGCTGTTCGTCGTTCTCGCCGTCGTGTTCCTCGGTGCGTCGTTCGGCGACGCACGCGGTTTCGCAAGTGGGGCCAACATCACGGCGAGCATCGGCTATTCGATGTTCAATATCGGCACCGTCGGCGGGGAGACCCTCGTCCACGGCGAGGGATTCCTCGCCGCGTTCGAGGTTATCGACCTCGTGCTCGTCGCGGCGCTGGTGGGTGCGGTCATGCTCGCCAGCCGCGAGGATAGTGGCATACTCACGACCGCCACCTCGCCGCTTCGAACCGACGGCGGCCGGACGAAAGGAGGTGACGAGGAATAATGGCAGCAGTACCTGTCCAATACTACCTCCTGCTTTCGGCGGCCGTGTTCTGCACGGGGTTGTTCGGCATCCTCACCCGGAAGAACGCGATGATGTTCCTCATCAGCGTCGAGTTGATGCTCAACGCGGCGAACATCAACCTCGTCGCGTTCTCCCACTACTACGGCAACGTGACCGGCCAGACGTTCAGTCTGTTCACGTTGGCGCTCGCGGCCGCGGAGGTCGCGGTCGGGATCGGCATCATCCTCGTACTGTATCGTAACTTCAACGACGTGGACGTGACCCAAGCGACGACCATGAGGTGGTAAAATGACGGCAACTGCATTCCAACTGGCACCCGTCATCGCACTCCTGCCGTTCATCTCGTTCCTGATAGCGATGCTCGGCGGCGAGTTCGCCCGCAAGATGCTGCCGAAAGGCGGCGCGATTCCGGGCATCATCGCGACCGGTGGATCGCTTCTCCTGTCGCTGTGGGCGTTCCTCACGGTGAGCGGCGGGAACACCTACCACGAGATGATCACGTGGGTTCCGGGTGACGCGTACGATACCTTCACCTTCCACTTCGGTATCTTCATCGACCCGCTGTCGGCGTTGATGCTCGTCATCGTCTCGCTCATCGCGTTCCTCGTCCACATCTTCAGTCTGGGATACATGAACGACGAGGGCGAAATCGGGCTGCCGCGCTACTACGCCGGTCTCGGACTGTTCGCCTTCAGCATGCTCGCGTTCGTCTTCTCGGACAACCTGCTGATGTCGTTCATGTTCTTCGAACTCGTCGGGTTCTGTTCGTACCTGCTCATCGGGTTCTGGTTCCGCGAACAGGGACCGCCGAGCGCCGCGAAGAAGGCGTTCCTCATGACGCGCTTCGGGGACTACTTCTTCTTCATCGGCGTGGTGGCCGTGTTCGCCACCTTCGGCACGGCCCAGTTCGCTGGAAGCAACTCGTTCGCGCATATGGCCGACCAGGCCATGTCGGGGAGCGGAAACGCGACCCTCCTCTTCGGTCTCGATCCGAAGACGTGGTTCTCGATCATCGGTCTCCTCGTGTTGGGCGGCGTGCTCGGGAAATCCGCACAGTTCCCGCTCCACACGTGGCTTCCCGACGCGATGGAAGGCCCGACGCCCGTCTCCGCGCTGATCCACGCCGCGACCATGGTCGCGGCGGGTGTGTATCTCGTCGCGCGGATGTACGGCTTCTACGCCCTGCTCCCGCAGGTGCTCGCCATCATCGCGTTCATCGGTGGCTTCACGGCGCTGTTCGCGGCGACGATGGGCGTCGTCAAACAGGAACTCAAACAGGTGCTCGCGTACTCCACCATCTCCCAGTACGGGTATATGATGCTCGCACTGGGGTCGGGTGGGTACGTCGCGGCGACCTTCCACCTGATGACCCACGCCTTCTTTAAGGCGCTCCTGTTCCTCGGAGCGGGGTCGGTCATCATCGCCATGCACCACAACGAGAACATGTGGGACATGGGCGGTCTCAAAGACCGAATGCCCGTCACGTACTGGACGTTCCTCGCCGGGTCGCTCGCGCTCGCGGGCATCGTTCCGTTCGCCGGGTTCTGGTCGAAGGACGAGGTGCTCTACGAGGCGCTCGTCCACGGCATGGGCGGCAACCCGCTGTTGCTCGTCGCGTACGCGATGGGTCTCATCGCCGTGTTCTTCACCGGGTTCTACACCTTCCGGATGGTCTTCTTGACCTTCCACGGCGAACCCCGGACCGACACGGCGCGTGACCCGAAGGGCGTGGGTTGGAACGTGAAGTTCCCGCTCGTCGTCCTCGGCATCCTCGCGACGGTCGGTGGCCTCGTCAACATGGGACCGGTTGCGAACCTGCTCGACGCGTCGAACATCGAGTTCCTACACGCGTGGCTCGACGGACCGGTCGCCTCGACCAGCGTCCACCACTACGAGGAACTCGTCAACGCCACGTACGGCGAACCGGCGTCGTTCTCGTCGCTGATTTCGAGCCTCGTGTCGCTCGCGTTCGCGCTCGCGGGCCTCGCGCTCGCGTGGTCGCTCTACAACGTTCCCGAACCTGTCGAGCACACGGACAAGTTGGGCGGCGCGAAGACGCTGCTGTTCAACAACTACTACCAGGACGAGTATCAGGTCTGGCTCGCGACCGGAATCACGCTTCCGGTGGCACGCGCGGTGGACAAGTTCGATCAGGGCGTCATCGACGGCGTGGTCAACGGCGTCTCCAGCGTGAGCCTATTCGGCGGCAGTCGAGTGAAGCGGGTACAGGACGGCATCGTGACGAACTACGCGCTCATGTTGGTGCTCTCGTTCGTCATCCTGCTTCTCATCCTCGGCTTCACCGGAGGTTGGTTTTAGATGATAGTCGAAGCACTTCTCGCGGTAACGTTGGTCAGCGCGTTCGCGACCTTCCTCGCACCGGACAAGGTCGCGGGGAAACTCGCGTTCGTGCTGAGTCTGCTCCCGGCGGCCGGGAGCATCTGGATGTACAGTGCCTTCGACGGCAGCGGTAACGCCCTGTTGGGCGGGACGCTCGCCTTCGAAGAGACGTTCAAGTGGGTCTCGTTCGGGCAGTACACGCTGAACTGGCACGTCGGACTCGACGGCATCAGCATGCCGCTGTTGTTGTTGACGACGATTCTCACGCCGCTTGCGATTCTATCGGCGTGGACGCCGATTCAGTCCCGTGAGAGCCAGTTCTACGGCCTGATGCTGTTCACCGAAGTGTGTCTCATCGGCCTCTTCTCGGCGCTCGACTTCTTCGTCTGGTTCGTCTTCTGGGAACTCGTGTTGGTCCCGATGTACCTGCTCATCGGCGTGTGGGGCGGCCCACGGCGCAAGTACGCGGCGATCAAGTTCTTCGTCTACACGAACGTCGGGTCGCTGCTGATGTTCATCGGGTTCATCGGTCTCGTCTTCGGACTGGGCGACTCCATCCACTCCCTCAGCATGCCCGCAATCGCGCAGGCGCTGAACGGCGGACAGTTGGGAAGCCTCGGCGGCATCGCCCCGAGCACGCTGAAGACGCTGGCGTTCTTCGCCATCTTCATCGGATTCGGCGTGAAGGTGGCCGTCATTCCGCTCCACACGTGGTTGCCGGACACCTACGCCGAAGCGCCGACGCCGGTCGTCATCATGCTGTCCAGCCTACTCCTGAAGATGGGGACGTACGCGCTGTTGCGCTTCAACTTCACCATGCTTCCGGACGTGGCGAAACAGTACGCGTTCATCATCGCCCTCGTGGCGGTTGTCACCGTCATCTACGGTGCGCTGCTCGCGCTGGCACAGTCGGACCTGAAACGGATCGTGGCGTACTCCTCGATTTCGTCGACGGGGTACATCGTTCTCGGACTGGTCGCGTTCACGATGTACGGCATCGGTGGCGCGACCCTCCAGATGGTCGCCCACGGCCTCATCTCGGGACTGATGTTCATGGCCGTCGGCGTCATCTACAACAAAACGGGGACCCGGATGGTCTCGGACATGTCCGGGTTGGCCGACGAGATGCCGATCACGGTCACCCTGTTCGTCGCGGGTGCGTTCGGCTACATGGGCCTGCCGTTGATGGCCGGTTTCACGGCGGAGTTCTTCATCTTCGTCGGGGCCTTCCACTCGACGGTGCTCGCGGGCAACGCGCTCGCACTGTTCACTGCGGTGGCGATGTTCGGCATCGTCATCGTGGCCGGTTATCTGCTGTTCGCGATGCAACAGACCCTCTTCGGGCCGTTCAAGCTCGAAAACGGCACCGAAGTCAGTCGTGCGTCGTTCCACGACGTCGCACCGCTCGTCGTGCTCGTCCTGCTCATCATCCTGCTCGGTGTGCAACCGAACATCCTCTATCAGATGATTCAGGACGCCGTGGGTAAGATGGCGCTCGTCACGGGAGGTGGGTTCTGATGGCGTTCGCATTGCCCGACTGGGCTGCACTCTCGCCCGCCATCGTCCTCACCCTGACGGCGCTGTTGTTGCTCGTCGTGGACAGTGTCTACCCACACACGTCGGACAGACCGCTTCTCGCGGGTATCTCGACGGTTGGATCGGTAGTCGCTGGCGGTCTCGCTCTGTGGTTCATCACCGCGGGAACCGGCGACAACCCGGTTCATCTCTACGGCAACGCGCTGGTCGTCGATACGATGAGCCTGTTCTTCGTGGTCATCTTCACCAGCGTCACCGCGCTGGTCTCCATCGCGAGCTACGACTATCTGCAGGATAACCCGTATCAGGCGGAGTACTACACGCTGGTCGTCCTCGCGGCGACCGGAATGACGCTGATGGCGAGTTCGAACAGCCTCGCCATGGTGTTCATCAGCCTCGAACTGGCCAGTCTCCCGTCCTACGCGCTCGTCGCGTCCTGAAGAAGAACCGCGGCAGCGTCGAAGCGGGTCTCAAGTACTTCCTCATCGGAGCGCTCTCGTCGGCCATTTTCGCCTACGGCATCAGTCTGGTGTACGGCGTCACCGGCCACCTGCAACTGAACGCGTCGCGACCGCACTCGGAAGCGGTTTCGACGGCATGAGCGGCATCCTCGGCATCGGCGTGCTGATGGTGCTCGCCGGGTTCGGGTTCAAGACGGCGTCCGTTCCGTTCCACTTCTGGGCACCGGACGCGTACGAAGGCGCGCCCGCACCGATTTCGGGCTTCCTCTCGTCGGCCTCGAAGGCCGCCGGGTTCGTCGTCGCCTTCCGCGTGTTCCTCACCGCGTTCCCGTTCGCGGCGGTTTCGGGAACGGTCGACTGGGTGTTGGCCTTCCAGATTCTCGCCGTCATCACGATGACGCTCGGGAACTTCGCGGCCGCCACGCAGGACAAGGTCAAGCGGATGCTCGCGTACTCCTCTGTCGGACAGGCGGGGTACGTTCTCATCGGCCTCGCCGCCCTCTACGGCGGCAACAACGACGGCGTGCTGAGCGGCGCGATGTTGCAGTTGTTCGTCTACGGCTTCATGAACACGGGCGCGTTCCTGTTCATCGCGCTGGCCGAACACTGGGGCGTCGGCAAGACGTTCGAGGACTACAACGGACTGGCGGAGAAGGCCCCGGTGGCCTGTGTCGCCATGACGGTGTTCCTGTACAACCTCGCTGGTCTCCCGCTCGGCGCTGGCTTCCTGAGCAAGTACTTCCTGTTCGGTGCCGCGGTCGGTGCCGGATTCTGGTGGCTCACCGCCATCGCCGCCGCGAACAGCGCGCTGTCGGTGTTCTACTACAGCCGCGTCGTGAAGGCGATATGGTTCGAGGACCCGGACGACGAGTTCACGATTCGAAGCAGGCCGACCGGCCTCTACGTGGCGATTCTCGCCGCGGCGGTCGTGACTGTCGTGTTGTTCTTCGCGTTCGGTCCGCTCTCCCACGTGGCTCACAACGCCGCTGCCACCCTTCTCGCCTGAACGGTCGCGTTCGGGCTTGAATTCGGGTTTGCGTTTTCTTCCGATTCACCGTATTTGATCCGTTTTCGTGACTTCGAGGCGATCAACGCCGATTCAAATTTCCCGGAATAGAACGTCTTTACGGCCATTATTCGGTACAATCGGTGCCTGAACGGATTCCCAACAAGTTTTAGGTGTCAGACTCTGAATCGGGGGTAAGATGGTTTCGCGGCTCATGCTCGGCTGTGGTTCCGTCGGGCATACCATCGTTGACTCGGTGGCCGACTGGTCCGGTGCTCTCGTCGTCGTCGATGAGAGCGAGAGTAGAGTCGAAACGCTCCGTACGGAGGGCGTTTCGGCCACCCGTGGTGACCCGACGGACCGCGAAACGGTCGCAGGGAAGCCACACGTGGATATCGCCTTCGTCTGTGGCGACGATCCGGAGAGAAATAGGGAGGCCGCACGGATAGTGCGGGAGGTACACCCGAACGCCTATCTCGTCTCGTACGGGGGTTCCCACCCCTCCGAGGAGGTTCGGACGGAACTCGACGAGTTGTCGGACACATTCATCGACCCCGGTCGGGCGCTCGTAGAACATCTCCTCCCGCTGACGGACGCCGACACCGCGTTTCGAACGCACGAACTCCAGCGCACCCTTCGGGACATCGACGGCAAACTCGGAATTTTCATGCACGACAATCCCGACCCGGACGCCATCGCCAGCGCAGTCGCGCTGGAGGGGATGGCCGAGTCCGTCGGAACCGAAGCGGAAACCTGCTACTACGGGGCGATTTCCCATCAGGAGAACCGTGCGTTCGTCAACCTGCTCGATCTGAACCTCAGAAATCTAGAGGAAGGTGCGGACCTTTCCGAGTTCGCCGGACTCGCGCTGTTGACCACTCCAGTCCGGGCGTCAACGACCAACTGCCCGAGGAGACGCCCGTCGATATCGTCATCGATCACCATCCGCCGAACCACCCGGTCGAAGCGCGGTTCGTGGACCTCCGAAGCGGTGTCGGTGCGACGAGTTCGCTGCTCGCTGACCACTTGGAACAACTCGGAATTCACCCCAACGAACGGGTTGCGACAGGCCTGTTGTACGGAATCCGCGTGGACACGAAGGATTTCACCCGCGAGGTGTCCGAGGCGGACTTCGAGGCGGCGGCGTTCTTGCTCCCACACGCCGACACGAGCATCCTGGAACGCGTCGAGACGCCGTCCATCAGCACCGATACGTTCGAGACGATTTCACGGGCGATCCGAAACCGGGAACTCGACGGAACGGTGCTGGCCAGTTGCGTCGGGTCGCTTTCGGACCGTGATGCGCTCGCGCAGGCAGCGGACCGGTTGCTCAACATGGACGGCGTGACCGTCACGCTCGTGTTCGGCTTCATGGACGGGACAGTGTACGTCTCCGCACGCGCGCGTGGGACCGACGTCGACCTCGGCGAGACGATGCGGGCGGCGTTCGGTCAGATCGGAAGCGCAGGCGGACACGCCGACATGGCCGGTGCACAGATTCCGCTGGGCTTGCTTGGAGAAGTGGAGGACGACGAGGAGGAGTCGCTCTCGACCATCGTCGGCGAAATCATCACCGACCGGTTCTTCGAGACGGTTCGCTCCCGACCGGGTCCGGGGGAGTTCGAAACCGACCGCGAACGGGTCGCGGCGTTCGACATTCAGCTCGCGGAGAACGACGAGAGCTGACGTCGGGAGGTTTTTCCCTCGGGGCGGCGTCGATACTCTGCATGGACGAGACCGAGGAGGAAACGGAAAGTCGCACGTCCTCCAACGTCGGTATTGCGCCCGACGGCGGAACTGAGGGCCTCAAAGCGAAGGTAAAGGAGTACATGACTCGCGACGTAGCGACGGTCTCCCCCGACGCGACCGTCGAAGAGGTCGCCCGGCGAATCGCCGAAAGCGACGGGCACAACGGATTTCCGGTCTGTGACGGACGGCGTGTCGAGGGATTCGTCAGCGCCCGCGACCTGTTGCTCGCCGACGAAAAGGAACCCATCTTCAAGGTGATGACGCAGGAACTCATCGTCGCACACCCGGACATGGTGGTCAACGACGCCGCGCGCGTCATCCTCCGTTCGGGCATTCAGAAACTCCCGGTCGTGGACGACGCGGGTAACCTCGTCGGCATCATCACCAACACGGACTTCATCCGCAGCCAAATCGAGCGCGTGACGCCGGAGAAGGTCGGCAAACTAATGCGAACGCTCGAATCAATCCACGACACCGAAGTGACCCAGCGACGGCGAAAAGTACGGCTTGCCGACCTCGTGCCGACACAGGGGAAGGTGTACGCAGACGAGCTAGAAGGACGCGTGTACGAGATGGAACGCGGACTGGCCGAACCGCTCGTGGTCATCGAAAACGGTCACACGCTCCTGCTGGCGGACGGCCACCACCGGGCGAAGGCCGCGGACCGACTCGACATCGAGGAGATGGACGCCTACGTCATCATCACCGACCACCGGGTCGAACTCGGGATGGCTGAGAGGCGCGCAAGGAAGGGCTCGAAAGCATCGACGACATCCAAGTCGTGGATTACGCACGCCATCCACTGATGGAGACGACGAAACGGTTGCAGTAATCACTCTACGTCCACGACGTTCAGCTTACATCCACGACGTTCAGCTTACATCCACGACGTTCAGTTCCTCGTCGAGCGTCAGCGTCGGTGCGTCCTCCTCCGGTCCGACTTCGATACGAATTCGGTACGGGTCCTCCGAGACGACGTCCGTCTGAGTCTCGCTTCGAACGAAATCGAACGAGAGAAACGGGACTTCCCGCACGTCGATTCCCTGTTCGTAAAAGTACGAGACGATAGCGGGATGGCGGATGACCGAACTTTCGACGGGCAAGTGCATTCGCATCCAACAGGAATCACAGTCGATTCGTGTGACGAGGCTGTCGCCGTCCGTCCAGTGAGGTTTCTCCACGGACATCGACCCGCTACAGAGGAAACACGTCCCATCGACCGCCTTCTGGATGTGGTGTTGTGACTCCACGTTGGCGAACGCGACGATTTCCGAAACCGATCGGTTCGCGGCGGCCTGCGGCGGAACGCTCGTTTGGAATACCATGTCGTGTTCGTCACATTCGGTTCGCACGAGACCGTTCTCGTAGATGCCCGTCAAAGACCGCTCACACTGGGGACACGTGTGTTCGAGCGTCGCTGACCGCGACTCCGTTCGGTCGGTGAACGCCCCTTCCCGTATCGCTCCGACGAGTTTGAGTGCGGCGTATCGAGGATAGTACTTCCCGTCGCGTTTGACGACGAATCGATCACGGAGTTTCGAGAGGTGATAGTTGAACTGTCCAGCATCGGAAACGCCAACCGCTCGCCTGAGTTCCGCAAACGAAGGGCCGTCAGTTCCTTCGATAGTTGCCTCCTCCGCGAGCGCTTCGATGATGGCGACTCGCGTCTCGTCGGCGAACAGCGCGAACGCCTCTGCCGGTGGGAGCGACTCGGAATCGTCGTCGGTCACGGTTCACGGTTTTCGATCTTCTCGCATAACAGTTTCGTGTCAGAAATAATGCTGAAAGGCCGTTCTGGAAACGATTATATTGTCAACACGACAGGAAGACGTATGAGCATCGAATCGCCCCGAGCGGAGTCGAAAGCCGACGAGGCGACGGGAGCGAACGGAGAAGCGGCAACGGGAACGACGGAGGGCGAGACGGAATCCATCCTCCGCGTCGAAAACCTGCAGAAACGATACGGGGACGGGGTGGATGCGGTCACTGCCGTTGACGGCGTCTCGTTCGACGTGGAGCGGGGGTCCGTCGTCGGACTGCTCGGTCCGAACGGGGCAGGGAAGACGACGACCATCAAATCGATCCTCGGACTGATCATTCCCTCCGGCGGTCGGGTGATCGTCGACGGTATCGACGTACACGCCGACACGAAGCGAGCATATCGTCACGTCGGCGCGATGCTGGAGGGCGCACGCAACGTTTACTGGCGACTGACCGTCCGGGAGAATTTGGATTTCTTCGCGGCGCTGGCCGGGCAACGTCCCGCCGATACCCGCGAGCGTCACGACCAACTCCTCGACCAGTTCGACCTCTCGGACAAGGCCGACACCGCGGTTCGAGAACTGTCCCGCGGGATGAAACAGAAGGTGTCGCTCGCCTGCACGCTGGCCCGCGACGTGGACGTCGTCTTCCTCGACGAACCGACCCTCGGGTTGGACGTCGAGAGTTCGCTCGAACTGCGGGCCGAACTCCGCAATCTGGCTGACGAAACGGGAACGACCGTCCTCCTTTCGAGCCACGACATGGATGTCATCGAAGACATCTGCGACCGCGTCATCATCATGAGCGACGGTCACGTCGTCGCCGACGACAGCCCCGACAACCTGCTCGATCTATTCCACACACAGGCCTACGCGGTGCAGGTGGCGAGCGAGATTTCCGCTGCGACGCGTCGCCATCTCGAAGACGCGTTCGACGCGACGGAGTTCGAACGGCAGGCCGACCGCGAGCGGTTCGTCGTCTCCGTGACGGGCGACGAATTCTACGAGTTGGCCGACTGCCTCCGCGAGAACGGTCTCACGGTCGCGTCGATGGCGTCCGTCGAACCCGATCTGGAGGACGTGTTCCTCAGCATCACCGACGACACAGGAGGTGAGGGCGCGTGAGCTACGGGTCTGAAGGGTCGAACGCGGCGTCGGATTCGGACGTCGCCGGGGTGCTGACGCTCTTCGCGGCCGTCCTCCGCAAGCGCGTGCTTCTCTTGGTTCGCTATCCGATGAACACGCTCGCACAGATCGTGACCGTCTACCTCTTCTTCGCCGTTATCTTCTTCGGCGGGAAGGCGGCCGCCGGGAGCATCGGCGCTGCGAGCGCACTCTCCGGCACGTTCGGGGGTCTCATCGTCGGGTGGTTCCTGTGGACGATGGCGCTGGCGGCGTACTTCAGCCTCGCAACGAGCATCACCCGCGAGGCACAGTGGGGCACGCTCGAACAGTTGTACATGTCCCCGTACGGATTCGGGGCGGTGATGGTGTCGAGCGTCGTCGCGTACCTCCTCGAAAGCATGCTGTGGGGCGCGATCATCCTCCCGCTGATGCTCGTGACGACCGGGCAGCACCTCGCCGTCGATCTGCTGACCGTCGTTCCCATCGTCGTCCTGACGCTGCTTCCCGTGGTCGGCATCGGGTTTGTCTTCGCCGGACTCGCGCTGTTGTACAAGCGCATCGAAAACGTCTCGCAGTTGATGCAGTTCGTCCTCATCGGCCTCATCGCGGCCCCCGTGGCCGACTTCGAACCGCTCCGCTACCTCCCGCTGGTGCAGGGAAGCGCGATGCTTCAGCGAGCGATGCAGAACGGGGTCCGTCTGTGGCAGTTTCCCGCGACCGACCTCGCTATCCTCGTCGCCGCCGCGGTCGGTTACTGTCTGCTCGGCTTCTACGTCTTCACGCTGGCCGCGCGCCGCGCTCGACGACAGGGCGTGTTGGGCCACTACTGACCGTTCCCCCTTCCTGCCGACACATCGTTCCCACCGTTCCGACACATCGTTCCCACCGTTCCGACACATCGTTCCTACCGTTCCGTCACGTCGTCGCCGACAGGTACAACTCTTCTCGCTCCCCACCGAAATTCATGCCCGGCGAGAGCGACGACCCGAGGGCCATCCGCGCCGTCGCGGTCCACGCCGACGACGTGGTGACCGCGCTCGAAGCCACCGAGCGCGGCCGGGAGGCGGTGCTCCGGATCACGGCCCCGTTCGCCGGACGGGTGCGCGCCCGTCTCCACGTCGTGCAGGCGACGGAACCGGCGGACGACGGCCACGGCGGTCCCGCTCCGATTCGAATCCCACCGCGAAAGCTCGTGACGGCGGACGCGACCACCGTATCCACGGGTCGATGATACCGATCCGAGTATGGACGATTCTTCGACCGAGTACGACGTGGAAGCCCACCACGAGCGCCACGCGGCGGCGATAGACGGGTGGCGCGAGGACGTTCGTGGGTGCTTCGTCGATTCGGTGGCGTTGACGACGGAAACCGGACCGCATCGCGTTCGCGTCTCCGTTCTCGGGTGAGGACCCGAATCGGGGACACGTCGTCGAGAACGACCCTCCTCACGTCGCACGAATCGCTCACCGAATCCTTAATGAATTCCCCGGCAGAAATTACGACCATGTACGACGAGGATGACCTGCGGGAGATCCGGCAGGGAAAAGAGGAGTGGGAGGAGGATACTCGTTCTCCTGTATTGGAGCGGTTCGGCGAGCGGAAAGAGCGGTTCGCGACCGTCTCGAACCTCGAAGTCGAGGACCTGTACGACCCGTCCGACGTGGGCGACATCGACTACGAGGAGGAGTTGGGCTACCCCGGCGAGGACCCGTACACGCGCGGCGTCTACCCGACGATGTACCGCGGTCGGACGTGGACCATGCGCCAGTTCGCCGGGTTCGGGACGGCCGAGGAGACCAACGACCGGTTCCACTACCTCATCGAGAACGGCCAGACCGGCCTCTCGACTGCCTTCGACATGCCGAGCCTGATGGGCAAGGACTCGGACGACCCGCTGTCGGACGGTGAGGTCGGCAAGGAAGGCGTGGCGGTGGACACCCTCCGCGACATGGAAATCCTCTTCGACGGCATCGACCTGGATGAAGTTTCGACCAGTTTCACCATCAACCCGAGCGCGCCGGTCATCTTCGCCATGTACGTCGCGCTGGCCGACCAGCAGGGCGTCCCCCGCGACGAGATTCGCGGCACGTTCCAGAACGACATGCTGAAGGAGTTCATCGCACAGAAGGAGTGGGTCATCCCGCCGGAACCGTCGCTCCACACCGTCACCGACACCGTCGAGTTCGCGGTGGAGGAGACGCCGAACATCAAACCCATCTCGATTTCGGGCTACCACATCCGCGAGGCCGGTTCGACGGCGGTGCAGGAACTCGCCTTCACCCTCGCCGACGGTTTCGCCTACGTGGAGGACGCGATGGAGCGTGGACTGGACGTCGACGAGTTCGCGCCCCAACTCTCCTTTTTCTTCAACTCGCACAACTCCATCTTCGAGGAGGTGGCGAAGTTCCGGGCCGCCCGTCGCATCTACTCGACCGTGATGGACGAGTGGTACGGCGCGGAGTCCGAGAAGTCGAAACAGCTCAAGTTCCACACCCAGACGGCCGGGCAGTCGTTGACCGCCCAACAGCCGCTGAACAACATCGTCCGCGTGACGATTCAGGCGCTGGCTGGCGTCCTCGGCGGCACCCAGAGCCTCCACACGAACAGCTTCGACGAGGCGCTGGCGCTCCCGAGCGAGCAGGCGGTCCGCGTCGCCCTGCGAACCCAGCAGATCATCGCCGAGGAGAGCGGCGCGGCGGACATCATCGACCCGCTCGGCGGCAGTTTCGCCGTCGAGTCGCTGACCGAAGAGGTGGAGGAAAAGACGATGGCCTACATCGAGGAGATCAAGGAGATGGGCGACGGTTCGGTGCGAGACGGCGTCCTCGAAGGCATCGACCGCGGCTACTTCCACCGCGAGATTCAGGAGGCCTCCTACGAGTACCAGGAGCGCGTCGAGGACGGCGAGGAGATCGTCGTCGGCGTCAACAAGTACGACATCGAGGAGGACACGAAACCGGACATCCTGCAGGTGGACGAGGAGACCCAGAACCGCCAACTCGCCCGGTTGGAGGAGGTCAAGGAGGAGCGCGACGACGACGCCGTCGAAGCGGCGCTCGACGACCTCCAAGACGCCATCGACGACGACGAAAACGTCATGCCGGCCATCGTTGACGCGGTGAAGGAGTACGCCACGATGGGCGAGATCATGGCCGTGTTCGAGGCCGAACACGGCGCGTATCAGGAGAAGATCGGACTGGCGTAACGCGGCACGAGCGAATCGATCCCGGAAGCTTCATTTTATGGAGATTTGTCGTGAGAACATGGACGTTGACGAGCTCTTGATGCCGATCATCGGACTCCAGTGCACGCTACTCGCCGTCTTCCTCGTCGTCGCGTTTCCCCATACACTGTGGGTGTGGCTCTCCTTTCTCCTCGTTGTCATCGGGACGGTGTTCACGATCGGATGGGCAGTCGCGCCACGGGATTCCGAAGCGGGATGAAACGAGCGTGTTTCGGCGGGACGATTTTTATCCATCGAGTGCCATAGGTCGAACCCATGGAAGTCGCGATTCTCACGGTCGGCGACGAGATCCTCGCGGGGGACACGGTGAACACGAACGCGACGTGGTTAGCGGCGGAGATCCACGACAGGGGTGGGTCGGTTCGCCGAATCATGACCGTTCCCGACGACATCGAAATCATCGCGGACCGGGTCCGCGAGTGGCACGAATCGTTCGACGCCGTCATCGTCACCGGCGGTCTCGGCGGAACACCTGACGACGTGACGATGGACGCGGTTGCGATGGCGCTCGACCGAGAACCAGTCCTCGACACCGAGGTGCGGGATGCGCTCAAGGAGAAAACGCGGAAATTCGTCGAGAAAAACCCCGAGTTGACCGACGAGTACGAACTCGACCTGAGCGCCGACGAGGCGGCCGAACTTCCGAAGGGTGGCCGACCGCTCGTGACTGACGCGGGGTGGGCACCCGGTTGTGCGGTGGCGAACGTCTACGTCTTCCCGGGCATCCCGCGCGAGATGAAGGCCATGTTCGAACTCGTCGCGGACGAGTTCGGCGGCGACGTCGTCTCCGAAACGATGTACACGCCCGCACCCGAGGGAGCGCTCGGCGGGACGCTCGAAGCGGCGCGGGACCGGTTCGACGTCGCCATCGGAAGCTATCCGGGCCGGGACGACGATCCCGGACGCCTGAAGGTGACGTCGACGGACGCCGACGAGGTCGCCGCCGCTGCCGCGTGGTTGCGAGAGAATGTCGAGACTTTGACAAACACGACGAATCCGGATGAAGTGGCCGATGAAGGGGGACCAGTGGACGACGAAAACGGTGGAAAATCGAGTGAAGCGACAGAGTCGAAGCGGCAGTAGTTTTCATCGCGTTCCGAAGTCTGAATTTTACTTTCTCTTCCCGAAATGGTCGGCGAACGTAGCATATCTTTATACCACTCCTTAAAGCATGCTAGCATGGGCATATGTCAGACGATACCGTGGAACTCGAAGCGCGGCTCGAAGAGGCAGAATCGTTCGAGCCACCGGAATCATTCGTTGAACAGGCAAACGTCTCGGACCCCGAGATTTACGACGAGTTCGAAGAGAACTGGCCGGGGGCGTGGGAGCGTGCGGCCGACTTGCTCGATTGGTACGAGGACTACGACACCGTTCTCGACGACAGCGACGCTCCATTTTATAAGTGGTTCACCGGCGGGTCGCTGAACGCCTCCTACAACTGTCTCGACCGACACCTCGACGAGCGGGGAGACGAGACGGCGATCGAATGGATCGGAGAACTGGGTGAGACACGAACCTACACGTACGAGGAACTCCACCGCGAGGTGAACGAGTTCGCGGCGGCACTTCGTGAGGTCGGCGTCGGCGAGGACGACGTCGTCACGATGTACATGCCGATGATTCCCGAACTCCCCATCGCCATGCTGGCCTGTGCGCGAATCGGCGCACCACACAGCGTCGTCTTCGCGGGCTTCTCGGCCGACGCGCTCGCCACGCGGATGAAGAGCGCGGCTTCGGAGCACCTCATCACCTGCGACGGCTACTACCGCCGTGGGGACCCGCTTCACCACAAGGAGAAGGCCGACAAGGGTCTCTCGCAGGTCGGTCACGACGTGGATACGATCGTCGTGGACCGACTCGGCGACGAGTACGACCACCCGATGAAAGAAGAGGAGTACGACTACGCCGACCTCGTGGACGAACAGGAGGGTACGGAGGTCGAACCCGTCCAGCGTGACGCCGAGGACATGCTGTTCCTGATGTACACCTCCGGAACGACCGGGGAGCCGAAAGGCGTCAAACACACCACGGCGGGTTACCTCTCGTACGTCTCGTGGACCTCGCACGCCGTCCTCGACATCAAACCCGAGGATACCTACTGGTGTGCGGCGGACATCGGGTGGATCACCGGCCACTCCTACATCGTGTACGGGCCGCTCTCGCTCGGGACGACGAGCGTGATGTACGAGGGAACGCCGGACTACCCGGAGAAGGACCGCCTCTGGGAAATCGTCGAGGACTACGGTGTGGACATCTACTACACCGCGCCGACGGCGATTCGGTCGTACATGAAGTGGGGACGCGAGTACCCCGAAAAGCACGACCTCTCCAGCCTTCGACTGCTCGGGACGGTGGGCGAACCCATCAACCCGCGCGCGTGGAAGTGGTATTACAAGCACATCGGCCACGAGGACTGTCCCATCGTGGACACGTGGTGGCAGACCGAGACGGGCGGGATGATGATAACGACGCTCCCCGCCCTCGGAACGATGAAACCCGGCAGTGCCGGACCGCCGCTTCCGGGCATCGACGCACAGATCGTGGACACGAAAGGGGAAACGATCCAAGCGGGACGGGCGGGCTATCTCACGGTCCAGAAACCGTGGCCGGGAATGCTCCGCACCGTCTACAAGAACGACGACCGCTACATCAGCGAATACTGGCGGGAGTACTCCGACCCCGACGCCGACGAGTGGGTGTATTTCCCCGAGGACGGCGCGAAGCTAGACGAGGACGGCTACATCACCGTTCTCGGACGTGTCGACGACGTCATCAACGTCTCCGGACACCGTCTCGGAACGATGGAGATCGAGAGCGCCATCGTCGGCGTGAAGGGCGTGGCGGAGGCGGCCGTCGTCGGTGGCCACCACGACCTGAAAGGCGAAGCGGTGTACGCCTACGTCATCACCGAGGAGGGCTACGACGGTGACGATGAACTCTACGACCGCATCGTGGAAGGCGTCGAAGACGGCATCGGACCGATCGCACGGCCCGAGGATATCATCTTCACGCCCGAACTGCCGAAGACGCGGTCGGGCAAGATCATGCGACGCCTGCTGGAGGACATCGCCAACGAGGACGAACTCGGTGACACCTCCACGCTCCGGAACCCGGACGTCGTGGAGGACATTCAGGGCAAGGTCCAAGACAGTTAAACGGCGGCGTCGTCGCGGCAAATTTCTCGATTGTTTTTCGGTCGTGTACTCCTTCTTAAACAAACATTATATATGAATTGCGGATAACAACTAAAGGAGTGGTGCTAACGAATGTCATTCGAACACCAGACAACGACACAGAGAACCGGTAGGAAACATCACGGCGATAACGGGTTCGGAGGTGGAAGATAGATGCCCGCGGACACGAAGACCGGCAACCCGGCGCCGCTCGGGCTCGTCGGCTTCGGACTGACCACCGTCCTGTTGAGCATGGTGAACGCAAAACTGCTTCCCGCGGAGGGGGAAGTGGTCGTTATCCCGCTCGCGTTCGCGTTCGGCGGGACGGCCCAACTGATCGCCGGACTACTGGAATATCGTGAAGGGAACACGTTCGGGACCGTCGCATTCACCAGCTATGGCGCGTTCTGGTGGTGGTTCGGCCTCCTCGTTATCTTCGGCGAGAACGGTTGGATCAGTCTCGATGGGGCGACGACTACCCTCGGAGTGGCGCTCATCCTTTGGGGCGTCTTCACGACGTACATGTGGATCGCCACGTTCAAGCTCAACTGGGCGCTCTGGAGCGTTTTTCTCCTGTTAGCGGTCACGTTCTTCCTGCTCGGCTTCGGCGATTACCTCGGCATCGGGTGGCTCGGAGTCGCCGGTGGCTGGGTCGGCCTCATCACGGGGCTCGACGCGATGTTCGTCAGTTTCGCCGAAGTGGCCAACTGGGCGTACGACCGGGAAGTCATCCCATTGGGAGGTGCCCCGCTCAAATCGAAGTCGGGACGAAAGACCCAACCGGCGGACTGACGACGGCAACGGATTCAGCGATTCGGAGATTTTTTGGTTGTAATTGGCCCGCACAAGGACTGAGTCATCCGACTGAGGGAATTTAACAATCAGACAACAGTTATGCTCGCGGGCATGGTGTGACTCCGTGTAGCATGTCACAAATTGGCATCGAATGGTGGGGAAGAGTACGGTATCGCGGAGACAGTTTTCGCGGACAAAGCGAAGAGGTGAAAACCGATGCCCGCTGATACCGAGTTCGGCAACCCGGCACCGCTCGGACTCGTCGGCTTCGGACTGACGACGGTGTTGTTGAGCCTCGTCAACGCGGGGATTTTCGGCAGTAGCTTGGAGATGGCAGTCATTCCGATGGCAATCGCCTACGGCGGGACGATTCAGCTATTCGCAGGCTTGTTGGAGTACCGAAATGGGAACACGTTCGGGACCGTCGCGTTCACCAGTTACGGCGCCTTCTGGTGGTGGTTCGCGCTGCTCGTCCTCTTCGAGTCGAACGGCCTCATCGACACCGTGAGTCCGGGTGCGCTCGGGATAGCCCTCATCATGTGGGGCATCTTCACGGCCTACATGTGGATCGGGACGTTCAAACTCAACTGGGCGCTCTGGAGCGTGTTCCTCCTGCTGGCGGTCACGTTCTTCCTGCTGGGCTTCGGCAACCTGCTCGGTATCGACGCGCTCGTCACCGCCGGTGGTTGGGTCGGTATCGTCACCGGTCTCGACGCGATGTACGTCAGTTTCGCCGAAGTCACCAACTGGTGTTTCGACAGGGAAGTCGTTCCGCTCGGCGGCGTCCCGTACGGTGGACCGACGACCGAACCGCAAACGGGAACCGCCGACTAACGGTTCCGGCCGCAACACGCCTACTCAGCGTGTTTAGCCCTTGCAACCAGTACCGGTCGGTCGGCGTTGAGGATGACCGATTGTGACACGCTGCCGAACAACGCCTTTCCGGCGGGCGAGCGCCGCCGCCCACCGACGCAGACGCAATCGACGTCCCGTTCCTCGGCGACGTCGAGGATTACGTCGGCCGGGTCCCCGCTCGATTCGACGATGTCCGTTTCGATGCCAGCGTCGTCGAGTACCTCCTTCGCCCGTCGGATACCGCCGACTTGCAGTGCGGAGCCACCGCTCGGATTGTCGGTAAAACAGTAGAGCAGCGTCGCCTGCACTTCGGACGACGCCTCGGGAAGGTCAACGACGGCGTTTACCTGCGCCATCGCGCGCGATTCGGTTTCGTCCACTGCCAGAAGGACGTGATACATGGTAGCATGTCGAATGGTGGGAACTTAGCCTTTCGGCTGAGCGTCGTCGTATCGCTCCGCGACGAATATAACGAGCGAGAGTAGGATACCGAGGAAGAGACCGATCGTCACGACGCCGTAGATGGCGAGTTCGACCGGCGTCGGTTGCAACTCGATGACGCCGAACAGGTGGACGGGGCGCATACCGTCCGGGCCGAACGCGCCGAGGAGGACTCCCACGACTCCCGCAAACGTGACGATGAGGGCGTACAGGCTGATGACGAGCGAGCGACCTTGCAGTCGAGATGACACGTATTACCCTTTCGGCAGGCCAAGGATTAGCCTTTTCATCCAGACGTGCTTAGTGGGTGTATGTCCGAAAAAGAACTGCTCTTGCTCGTCCTCGCCGGCATTGCTGCACTGATGTTCGTAATGGGTATCGTGCTCGCTGCGACGTAACGAGCATCAGTTCGACGATTAAAAAAGCGGGTTTGTTCTACAGCGGATTAGTCGTTCGAGGTTCCGTCACGGAAGTTATTCTTCCGCAGCGGGCGTTCCTTCGTCCTCACCGCCGTCGGTGAGTGCCGTTTCACGCTTCTTTGCGAACCACGTCCACTCCTTCGAGAGCATTCCGTCCTCGCCGAGGTTCCACGGGTCGTCGGGAGCGACTGGGCCGTCGAGCCAGGACTGTGCGAGGTTCCAGACGAAGAGGAGCTGGCCGACACCGAGGATGAACGCACCGATGGTGGTGATCTGGTGCCACGTCGTGAACTGCGGGAGGTAGGTCGCGTACCGGCGCGGCATCCCGCCGTAGCCGAGGAACAGCATGGCGAAGAACGTCACGTTGGTACCGATCATCGTCAGCCAGAAGTGCCAGTGAGCGAGCGTCTTGTTGTACATCTTGCCGGAGACGACCGGGAACCAGTAGTAGATTCCAGCGAAGACGGCCGTACCGATGGCCCCCATCACGATGTAGTGGAAGTGACCCACGACGTAGTAGGTGTCAGTGAGCACGAGGTCCACGGGAATCGCGGCGAGGAAGACGCCGGTGACGCCGCCGATGATGAAGTTGGAGACGAAGCCGACACAGAACAGCATCGGCGCGGTCAGGCGAAGCCGCCCGTTCCACATCGTCGTGATCCAGTTGAACGTCTTGACGGCGCTCGGAATCGCGATGGCCATCGAGACGGCCATGAAACTCGCGCGGAGTCGCGGGTCCATTCCGGTCGAGAACATGTGGTGGGCCCAGACACCGAACGAGAGCACACCGATAGCCAGCGTCGAGTAGACGACGAACTTGAACCCGAACAGTTTCCGTCCCGAGAATTTCGGGAGGATGAGGCTGATCAGTCCCATCGGCGGCAGGATGAGGATGTACACTTCGGGGTGGCCGAAGAACCAGAAGAGGTTCTGCCACAGCATCGCGCCACCACCGTCGGCCGCGAAGAAGGTGGTGCCGAAGTTACGGTCGAGCAGCATCATGATGATGGCGCTGCCCAGGAGGGGGAACGCGAACAGGATGAGACCCGACTGGGTCAGGATGGTCCACGAGAAGATGTCGAGTTCCGGCCATCCGACGTCGTCACCACGCTCGGTGAAGATGGTGGCGATCATGTTGATCGCACCGAGCGTCGTGGCGATACCGGAGAGGTGCAGTCCGAGGAGCATCATGTCCACGGCGGGGCTCGCCTGTGCCTGACAGGTCGCACCGGCCGCCACGGCCGACTTCCCACAGGACGCCAACGGCGTGTACATCGTCCAGCTCGTCTGTGACGGTTGGATACCGCCGAACATGAACAACGGGAATCCGATCCAGATGAGAACCGCTGCGGGCGGCAACAACCAAAACGCGACGGCGTTGAGACGCGGGAACGCCACGTCGTCCGCGCCGATGAGCAAGGGCATGAAATAGTTCGCGAACGCCGCGATAATGGGCGTCCCGAACAGGAAGAGCATGGTAATACCGTGCGTCGTCATCAGGCTGTTGTACATGTTCGCACTGAGAAAGTCACCGCTCGGCGTGAACAGTTCTATCCGCATGAGAAGCACGGAAATGCCACCCCACGCGAACGAGAGAAGACCGAACGTCCCGTACAACAGACCGATATCCTTGTGGTCTACTGTCGTGATCCAACGAATGATTCCAGCAGGCTTCTCGTGAGTCTGCGTGTTCGATTCTGCGTATCCGTAGCCACCACTGCTGCCAACGGGTGCATACGACCGCCAGTCCTCGAAACGAGCGAGGAACGAAGCGACCGCGAGCAAAAGTACCCCCATGACAACGGTGAGAGCCAGCTGCGCAGTAGCTGCCATGCGAGAGGGTGAGAACTGCAAGGTAAAGAAAGGTTATGTTCCAGTTGCGACCTCGATTTTCTGGGCTGCAATATACGTCAACGCGGCGAGGGCGATGAACGGGAGGACGAGGAGTGCGATGCTGATCATGCCGCCGAGGCCGCTGTTGCTCCACGCGTTGAAGCCAACGAAAGCGACGAAGAAACAGACGATTATCCCCAGGGGAATGATGTTGACCATCAAGTTGAGGAGGGTTTCCTTGCTGAAGACGCTTTGTGCCATGGTACGTAAACGTAGCAAGCACGAGCTAAAATAGGTTAGTGGTTCGTTGCCGACCGTCCGACCGTCTCAGATGGGATCCGGTTGCCAAAGCGCGCCAGCAACGCCGCCGAGGAGGAGGATGGCCCCACCGATGAGGATTGCCGTACCACGGAGCTGAATCGAACCCCCCGTCGTCAACCAAATCGCACCGCCCACGACGAGCGACACGCCCGACGCGGCGATGAGTCCTTTCCACGGGTTGTTGATGTACTCCGATTCGCGGAGGATGCCGACGATGCTACCGACGAAGATCAACATCCCGCCGACCGCGACGGGAAACAGAATGTTCGCCATCACGATACCCGCCTCGAACATTGCGAGACCGAACGCGACGAACAGCGGCCACGGACTGGATTTTCGGTACTGGTCGGAAAGCCCCGGTTGCTCGTCCATACGGACGCTTCGGGCTTCAGTGGTTTCATCGTTACGTCTTTCCAGTCGACGCACGGGACGTCGTCGCTCGTACGTTCAGTCCCCACCGACCGCATCGACGTGCTCGCCGGGCGCGGGGTCGGTGCTGTAGAGCATGGCGAAGACGAACGACGAAACGATGATGAATCCCGACGCGGCCCAGAACGCGACGAACACGCCCGTGGCGTCCCAAATCGCGCCGATGAACACGGGACCGCCGACCTGTCCGACCTTCCACGCGATAGAGCGCAGCGAGAGGCTCGACGCCACCGCCTCGAACTGTTCGCCCTCTTCGACGAACAGGGCCATACTCGCCGGGAGTCGGAGGCTATCGCCGATTCCCAACACGGCGTAGGCGGCAAAGAGGACGAAGAACGCGCCCGGTATCGCCATCGACCCCCCGAACGCGGAGACCGTCACGCCGGGGATGTAATCGTCGGCGAGGTCGGCGAACGGGATGAGCGCCGTCCCAAGCGCGTACACGAGCGCCCCCGCGAGAATGAACCTCTCTTTCTTCCCGACCCGGTCGGTCCAGTCGCCGACTTTTCCCTGCGTCAGCGACTTCGTCAACTTCCCACCGGCCATGATACCACCGACGACAAAGGGATTGATACCGAACTCCGTGTGTGCGTAGATGGGGAGGAAGGTGATGACGGCCATCTTCCCGACGCTGAACGAGAGGCGGAAGAAGACGAGCGCCTTGATGGCCGAGCGACCGAGCAGGGTTTCGAACGTCTCACGGCTACTCGACTCCTCCGGGTCCTTCCGTCCGCCGGGATTGTCCCGAAGGAACAGGTAGATGGCCAGAAACGCGCCGATGGTGATGACGCTGAGTGCGGCGTACGTCGCTTCGAACCCGTACAGGTACAACAGCAATCCGCCGAAGATGTCCCCGAACAGGCTGGAGAACGCGCCGACCTGATTGTACGTCCCGATCCACAACCCGCGGGAATCGTCGTCGCTGATCTCGCCGATGACGGTCGTTCCGGTGAGCCAGAGGATGCTCGCGGCGAACCCCTGCACGACGCGCATCAGGATGACGCCCGTCACCGAATCCACGAAGCTGAATCCGATGAACACGAGGACGTTGATGAAGAGACCGAACAGCAGGATCCGCTTGGAGTTTCGCGTGTCGATGTAGCGGCCGAGCGGGAGGACGATGAGCAGTTGGACGACGGCGAACGCCGTCCCGAACAGGCCCTCGACGGTGCTCGACGTGTGGAACATGCCCGCGTACAACGACAGCGCGATGAGGATCGTCGAATACGCTTGGCTCCGGGCGAACGCGGTGCCCGCCAAGGCGATGAACTCGCGGTTCCGAAAGAGGCTGGTCGACCCGCCGCTCGTCTCCTCAGTCACGGTTACGAATCGAAATAGTGGGCGAAGTATAAGAACTTCCGGCTACGGTCGGTGATTTGCCGAAAGAGGAAGGGGATTACTCTTCGAGCGCGTCGGCGATGCGCTGAAGCTGTCGCGTCGCGTCCCGAACCTCGTCGCGTAGCTGACGAACTTCGCGGACGAGGTCCTCGTCACCGCCGCCGCCGCGCTCGCGCTGGCCGCCCATGCCGCCAGCGCCCGGACCGCCGCCCATCATGCCGCCCATCATCTGTGCGAACGGATTACCGCCCATTCCACCGGGACCACCGCCGCCCATGGCCTCCTTCAATCGTTCGTCACGGTCTTCATCGCTCTCTTGTGCGCGTTTCTCTCGGATTTCCTCGACGCGCTCCTGGAACGTCTTCTCTTGTTCGTTACCGTTGTCGCCGTTTTCGTTGGATTCCTCGTCTGCCATGCATACCCGTTCTTTCGCACAACCGAAAAGGGTTGTGACCCGTGGAAAACGAGACGATCCGCGGGGTCTCGTCCGCCTCACACCGTCACGAGACTGACGACGCCGTTGAACGGTTGCTTATCCCCCCGAACCGGTCGTTACCGACGAGGACGTGTGACGAAAGGCTCACATCTCGAACGACACGCCGGAGCGGTCGGAGACGATGGCCACTACCGCGGGACTGCGCTCCCGTTACGGCGGGTGAACGATGGAAACGGTTGGCAGGGTTGAGATTCACCGGGGACGATACTGGAAGGGAGTTCGATGCCACGGGGAACAGTCGCTTCGGTGCTCGCGAGCGTGCCCGAGCGTCGCAACCGACTCGTTCTCTATGCCCTCTCCCGACACGCGGAGACGGCCCCGGTCGAACTGGAAGTCCTCGTCCGGGAGGTCGCGGCGTGGGAACGAAACCAATCCACCGAGTCGGTCTCCGACGAGGCGTTCGAAACGGTGCTCGAAGACCTCACACAGACCCGGCTACCGACGCTTTCCTCCCGTGGGCTGGCCGATTTCGACCCGTTGAGTGGATTGGTCGGGCGTCCCACCTACTCGATGTCCGCAACCACGCTCGTCGATTGTCTCGCCCGTACCGAGTTGGGCGCACCGTTTCTGAAG
This sequence comes from Haladaptatus sp. R4, assembly GCF_001625445.1. NCBI lineage: Archaea > Methanobacteriati > Methanobacteriota > Halobacteria > Halobacteriales > Haladaptataceae > Haladaptatus > Haladaptatus sp. R4. Next base: position 308,535 of record NZ_LWHG01000021.1, read on the forward strand.
CCTTAAACGCGAGGAAGGACTTACGAACGTATATGACCGAGGAGCAAGCCGCCCAAACGGTAGACGAAGAGCCAACCGAAGGGGAATCCCCGGCCGAAGGGAACGTCGAGACGGACGAAAATACGCCGGACGAAGAAACGCCGGACGAGGACGTTCTCGGCCCGGAGGACACGAGCCTCATCGCGCGGGTTGCCATCGCGGACGAGGGCCTCGCCGCGGACGTCGAGGATCGACTCGCGGCTATCGAGTCGGAACGGCAGGAACTGGACGACGAAGTGGACGACCTCGAAGCGAAACTGCGGCGCAATCGTGCCGACTTCCAGAACTACAAGAAGCGCGCGAAAAAGCGGCAGAAACAGCTCAAAAAGCGTGCGACCGAGGACCTCGTCGACCGACTCATCGACGTGCGCGAGAACCTTCAGCGCGCTGTCGAAGCGGAACACGACGATGTCGAGAGCCTGCGTGAGGGCGTCGAACTCACCCTGCGCGAACTCGACCGCGTGTTCGAGGACGAGAACGTCGCGCGGATTCGCCCCGAAGAGGGCGACGACGTGGACCCACAGCGCCACGAAGTGATGCTCCGCGTCGAGAGCGACCACCCCGAGGACACCATCGCCGACGTGTACCAACCGGGCTACGAGATGGGCGACAAGGTTCTGCAAGCTGCGCAAGTGACCGTGAGCGACGGCAACGGCGACGAAGCGTAACCTTCGCCATCTATCGCCATCGGGAGAGGTCACGCTCGGGTGCCGCGTGGCCAATCCTCGCAGCAGTCGCCCCGGTACGGATTTTCCACCTCCTCACGGGTACCACCTCGCTCTTCAGTCATCTTCTGGTGGACGACCACACCCCGTTCGAGCGTCGCGTCGTCCGGAAACGCGGGATAGAATATCGGTTCGATAAAAAGCTCCCGAAGCTGGAAGCCGGTAAAAACGAAAACCGCATGACTGCGGAGGGGTGGTGTTCAGCGTATCCTCGTGACATCTAGTAACCTTTAACCGGCGCAAACGGGTAGGTTGCCCCAACAATGACGAGCAACAAGATACTGGGCATCGACCTCGGTACCACGAACAGCGCGTTCGCGGTCATGGAAGGTGGCGACCCGGAGATCATCGTCAACGGCGAAGGTGACCGGACCACGCCGTCCATCGTCGCGTTCTCCGACGACGGTGAGCGTCTGGTCGGGAAACCAGCCAAAAATCAGGCAGTTCAGAACCCCGAGAAGACGATTCAGTCCATCAAGCGGCACATGGGCGACGAGGATTACACCGTCGAAATCGAGGGCGAGGAGTACACGCCGGAGCAGATCTCGGCGATGATCCTCCAGAAGATCAAACGCGACGCCGAGGAGTACCTCGGCGACGATGTGGAGAAGGCGGTCATCACCGTCCCCGCGTACTTCAACGACAAGCAGCGACAGGCGACGAAGAACGCCGGAGAGATCGCGGGATTCGACGTTGACCGCATCGTCAACGAACCGACCGCCGCGTCGATGGCGTACGGACTGGACGACGACACCGACCAGACCGTCCTCGTCTACGATCTCGGTGGCGGGACGTTCGACGTTTCCATCCTCGACCTCGGCGACGGCATCTACGAAGTCATCGCCACGAACGGGGACAACGACCTCGGTGGTGACGATTGGGACCAGGCCATCATCGACTACCTCGCCGACGATTTCGAGTCGGAACACGGCATCGACCTCCGCGACGACCGACAGGCGCTCCAGCGCCTGAAGGACGCGGCCGAGGAAGCGAAGATCGAACTCTCCTCGCGGAAGGAGACGGACATCAACCTCCCGTTCATCACGGCGACCGACAACGGACCGGTCCACCTCGAAAACAGCCTGACTCGGGCCAAGTTCGAATCCCTGACGAAGGACCTCATCGACCGCACGGTCGAACCGACCGAACAGGCGCTGTCGGACGCGGGCTACTCGAAATCCGACATCGACGAGGTCATCCTCGTCGGCGGTTCGACCCGCATGCCGCAGGTTTCGGAGAAGGTCGAGGAACTCACGGACCAGGAACCGAAGAAGAACGTCAACCCCGACGAAGCCGTCGCGCTCGGCGCGGCGATTCAGGGTGGCGTCCTCTCCGGCGACGTGGACGACATCGTGTTGCTCGACGTGACGCCGCTCTCGCTCGGTATCGAGGTGAAGGGTGGCCTGTTCGAGCGCCTCATCGACAAGAACACGACCATCCCGACCGAGGAGTCGAAGGTGTTCACCACCGCGGCGGCCAACCAGACCTCGGTGCAGGTCCGTGTCTTCCAGGGTGAGCGCGAAATCGCCAACGAGAACGAACAACTCGGCGAATTCCACCTCTCAGGAATCCCGCCAGCACCCGCCGGAACGCCGCAGATCGAGGTGACGTTCGACATCGACAAGAACGGAATCGTCAACGTCTCCGCGGAGGATCACGGCTCGGGTAACAGCGAGGAGATCACCATCGAGGGTGGCGCTGGCCTCTCCGACGAGGAAGTCGAGCGCATGCAGGAAGAAGCAGAACAGCACGCCGAGGAGGACGAGGAACGCCGCGAACTCATCGAAGCGCGGAACGCCGCCGAAGGGGCCGTTCAGCGCGCCGAGACGCTCCTCGAAGAGAACGAGGAGAACGTGGACGACGACCTCGAAGCCGAGATTCGGGACGAGATCGAGGACGTGCAGGAGGTCCTCGAAGACGAGGACGCGACGAAGGACGACCTCGAAGACGCGACCGAGAACCTGAGCAAGTCGCTGCAGGAGATCGGCAAGCAGATGTACGAACAACAGGAGCAAGCCCAGCAGGCCGGTGCCGCAGGTCCCGGCGGAATGGGTGGCGGCATGGGCGGCATGGGTGGAATGGGCGGCGGCCCGAACCCCGGCGCTGGTGCCGACAGCGGTGCTGACGAGAGCGACGACGAGTACGTCGACGCGGACTTCGAAGACGTGGACGACGACGATTCGGACGACGACGAATAACACCACAACCTGAGGCGGGAACTAACCCGTCATCCGGTGCCGACGGGGACTGACTCGTCGGAAACGCGTTCGCCGCTCGCGGCGAACGCGTGACGAACGGTAGACGGACGATTCAAATACCATCCTACATTACCAAACGATAACTGATGAGCGAGGACTTCTACGACGTACTCGGTGTAAGTCGGGACGCCGACGAGGACGAGATCAAGAAGGCGTATCGTAAGAAAGCCGCCGAGTATCACCCGGACGTGAGCGACGACCCGGACGCCGACGAGAAGTTCAAGAAGGTGAAAAAGGCAAAGGAGGTGCTCTCGGACGACGAGAAGCGCCAAGCCTACGACCAGATGGGTCACGACCGGTTCGAACAGGCCGAAAAGCGCGGCGGGTTCGACGGCGGTCGCGGACCCGGCGGTGCCGGTCAGGGCAACCCGTTCGGCGGCGGCGGTGGCATGGGCGGCATGGGCGACATCTTCAACGAGTTCTTCGGCGGCGGCGGTGGCGGCCGTCGCAACCCGAACCGTCCTCGACAGGGTGCGAACCTCCGAACCGGCATGGAGATCGACCTCGAAGAGGCGTTCGAGGGCGTGACGAAGCAGATATCGGTTCGACGGCCGGAGCGTTGTGCTGCCTGTAACGGCGAGGGCCATCCGCCGGACGCGGACGTGAACACCTGTTCGGAGTGTAACGGACAGGGACAGGTTACGCAAGTACAACAGACGCCGTTCGGTCGCGTCCAGCAGTCACAAACCTGCCCGCGCTGTAACGGCGACGGCCAACAGTATTCGGAGACGTGCAACGATTGCGGCGGCGACGGCGTCGTCCAGCGGGAGGCGAAACTCAAAGTGGACATCCCGGCGGGAATCGCCGACGGACAGACCCTTCAGATGGAACGCGAGGGCGCACCGGGTGAGAACGGCGGCCCGAAGGGCGACCTGCTCATCGAGGTCGCGGTGCGCGAGCATCCCGACTTCGAGCGCGAGGGAGACAACCTGTACTATCGGACGGCGTTGTCGTTCCCGCAGGTCGTCTTCGGCGACAAGATCGAGGTGTCGACGCTCTCGGGGTCTGTCGAGATGGACGTGCCGAAGGGGACCCAGAGCGGCGAGACGTTCCGCTTGCGAGGCAAGGGGATGCCGCGTCTCCGACGCCGCGGAAACGGCGACCTCTTCGTGAAGGTGCAGGTCGTCACGCCGGACTCGATGAACGACGAACAGCGCGAGGCGTTGGAGCAGTTCGCGGAGGCAGGCGGCGAAGAGGTGAACGTCGAGAAGGGCTTCTTCGAGCGAATCAAGAGCAGTTTCTGACTCCGCAACCGAACAAGCTAAGCGTTTCTGTGGTGATATTATAGATAGCTACGGACATTCCTCGTATGACCGGATCGAAACTCTCTCGTCGACGGTTCGTGCAAGTAGTCCTCGGAACGGGAGCGCTCGTCGGTCTCGCACGCGGGCAGGCCGCGACGTTCGAACTCGGCGGACAGGTCTCCGGTTGGTTGGGACAGTCCCCGGAACCCCTCGCGGACAAGACGAATCCAACGATCCAGATGGTGGCCGGAAAGGACTACGTCATCGCGTGGGAGAACATGGACGGCAACTCCCACAACATTGCCATCGGTGACGGGAAAGGAAACATTCTCAAGCGAACCGAAGTCATCGAGACGAGAGGGGCGACCCAAACCCTCGAATTCACGGCGACCACGGAGATGGAGACCTACTTCTCGGAGTTCGACCCGGAGACGATGCGCGGCAACCTCATCGTGTTACGGCCGACGACCACGATGAACGGAACCGCAAACGGCACGACGGGGACGATGGGGGAGATGGGAACGTCATCCACGACGGGCGCGTCGACATCGTCACCGTCCACGTCGTCACCCACAGCCTCGACCTCGCCATCGACGACAGAGACGACGACGGCATCCGGGGAGACGAGTTCGTCCACGACGGACGGCGGCGGGTTGCCGGGATTCGGATGGCTCGCCGCGCTCGGCGGCATCGCCGCGTTCGGCTATCTGCTTCGACGGAAGGAGTAGCGGGCGTTTTTTCGAACCTCGTTTCGACGAGGTGGGCCGCGGGAAGTGAATTCACATCGGTAGGAACAACAGTCCGAGACTGATGATGACGCCGCTACCGATCAGCACCAGCACGCAGTAGCCCATGATGTCGCGAACCGAGAGGCCGCTGATGGCGAGCAGTGGAATCGCCCAGAAGGGTTGGATCATGTTCGTCCACGCGTCGCCCCACGCGGCAGCGATGGCGACGCGGGGGACGCTCGTGCCGCTCGAATGGGCGGCCTTCACGAGCGTTTCGCCGACGACCGCCCACTCGCCGCCGCCACTGGGGACGAAGACGTTGACGATACCCGCGGTGAGGAACGCGACTACGGGGAGCGTTCCGTCGGGCGAGACGTGAACCATTCCCTGTGCAATCTGCGTCGCGAGGCTGGCCGACCCCTCCGGCGCGTAGCCCATGATACCCATGATGCCCGCGTAGAAGGGGAACTGGAGGATGATCCCCCAGACGTTCTCGACGGCCTCCTTCATCGCGCCGATGTACGCCGCCGGGGTGCCGTGAAGGACGACGCCGAGGAAGAGGAACGAGAAGTTGACGATGTTCAGGTTGAGGTTGTTCCACGGCATCGTTCCGTCCACGACTCCGCGGACGAAGTAGCCGACGACGGCCAGCAACCCGGCGAAGCCGATGGCGTACGCGACGAACGACGAGTGTTCGATCCGCTCCGCGAGCGTCATTCCATCCGTCGTCGTCGGCGGTGCCGTGACCGTTTCGCCGCCGTCGGTCGCCGTCTCGACCTGTTCGGGGTCGAGCGGGTGTTTTTTCGCCTCGCTCTCGGGGTACATCAGCAGGAACAACAACGGGAGGAAGACGAGGCCGACGAGGACGAAAATGACGATGTTGGCCGCCGTGAATATGGTCTGTCCCGTCGAAATCGTGGAGTTCAGGACGCCGCTTGCGAGGAGGAAGTTCCCCTCGTCCGCAGTCGAGTTGAGTACCAACGGGATCGATCCCGCGAGGCCGCCGTGCCAGACGATGAATCCGGAGTAGGCCCCCGCCACGATGATGGGGAAGTCGATGGTTCGGATCTCCTCCGCCACTTTTCGTGCGAAAATGGCACCCACGACGAGACCGAGGCCCCAGTGGACGAACGAGGCGACGGCGGCCACGACCGGCACCAACGCGGCGGCGCTTCGTTCGCTCGACGGGACCGCCGCCATCCGTGAGAGAAAGCGATCCACGACGGCGGACTGTGCGAGTGCATAGCCCGTCATCAGAATGAGCGTCATCTGCATCGCGAATTCGAGCAGTGCCCAGAAGCCACCGTACCACCCGTCGAGGAGGATGTTCGTGCCGTGTTCCAACGGTCCGCCGCTCGATCCGACGAACACGAACGCGAACCCGTACGCGACGAACGTCAGAATGATCGCGAACAGAAACGCGTCCGGGAGGTAGCGTTCCACGAGTCGTGAACTGCCTTCGGCCATCCGTCTGATTACGTTTGCCATGATTTCGACTGATAATATCTAGCAATCGAGTATAAACGTTCGTCAGACGCTCAGTGGTGAATCGTCGGGCTTTTGCAGTCTCCCGGACGAGCATCGACATGCACATTCTGGGCGACCTCGTCGTCCGTTCCCGACGAAGCGACGATCCGGCGCTTGGGGTTCCCGGTTCCGGAGGGTACGACTATCATCGCCTCTGTACGACGGCGTGGAAGACGGGGAACTTCTTCCGGCACCTCGGCGTGCGCGAGGGAGTGACGGTCGGTATCCACGCAAAACCCGCACCACAGCCGATTCTGGGCTTCCTCGGTAGCGTTCTGCTCGGCGCGAGCGTGCGGTTCGACCCGCCGAACGACATCGACGCGCGTGTCCTGCTCGCACCGACCGAGGCGGTTGGCGAGTACGAACTTCCTCCGGGTGGACAGTACGTCGCCTACGGCGATGCCCCTGCCGACCCGACCGTCTCGCACTTCGAAACCGACGTGTGGAGCGAAAATCCGGTCTTCCCCGAGACGCCGCTTTCGTCCGATACACCTGCACTCACGGGAGCGCGTGAAGTGTCCCACGCCGAGTTGCTCGACGCCGGAACCGCGGTGGCCGACGAATGGGGACTCGGCCCGTCCGATTCGGTCGCGGTTCGTGCACCGTTGTCGGACCCGAGGGCGATAGCCGCCGGACTCGTCGCGCCGCTCCTCGTCGGCGGGGAGTGCGTCCTCGATACCGAGCGGACGGCCGATTTCGCGGTCGTTGACGGCGATTCGGGCGCATCGAACGCGCCCGAATCGCCTGCGCTCACGCTGGACGACGTTCCGCTGTAATCCTCTTTTTTGACTTCCGCAACCACATGGATTAGGATACCTCTCCACGAATCCCGACCATGACCACGACGAACATCGACGACGGTTCGGCAATCGGTCTCGGCACGATGGGAATCGACGACCCGGAGCGAATCGCCAGCGCCATCGAGATGGGGTATCGCCACCTCGATACGGCACAGATTTACGACAACGAGGCGGTCGTCGGCGAGGCCATCGAACTCGCCGACGTCCCGCGCTCGGACTTGTTCGTCGCCACCAAAGTCTGGGCGGACAGCCTCGCCCCCGACGACGTGCTGTCGAGCACCGAGGAGAGCCTCGACAAACTCGGTCTCGATACCGTCGATCTGCTCTACGTCCACCGACCGATTCAGACCTACGATCCGGAAGCAACGCTTCCGGCCTTCGACCGACTTCGGGACGACGGCCGTATCGAACACGTCGGGGTCAGCAACTTCGGCGCTAAGGAAATCGAGGCTGCCCGCGACGTGCTCGACGCGCCGATAGTCGCCCATCAGGTCGAGATGCATCCGCTCTACGAGCAGTCGGAACTCCTCGCGGATGCGAAGGAACACGACGCCACCCTCGTCGCGTACTCGCCGATTGCCCAAGGCGAGGTGTTCGACCTGCCAGTGATGACGGAACTCGCCGAGAAACACGACGCGACCGCGGCACAAGTCGCGCTCGCGTGGGTCGTCGAGAAGGGAGCGGTCCCCATTCCACGGTCGGGGAGCGACCACCATCTGCGGGAGAACTTGGCGGCGGGGGAACTCTCCCTCGACGCCGAGGATATCGCCCGAATCGACGCCATCGACCGCGAGGAGAAACTGTTCGAGTAGTCGGTGTACGAGAACCGGTGTACGAGCATCGGTGTGTGAGTCGGCAATCGCGTCGCTCGCCACCGTTAGACGGTTGTACGAGAACGCTTTTGCCCTGCCCGTCGAATCGAACTCGATAGCTCATGGCGATACGCGCGGACGAGATAGAGTTGGTCGTTAGTCTCGGAATACTGCTCGTTAGTGTGGGATTGGGGACCTTGACGTACCTGACGTGGCGGCGCGAGCGCGAGCGGCGGTTGGCCGTCGTCACCGTCGCCTACGGCCTGTTCGCCTGCCGTGGACTGGCGGTCGTCTTCGAGGAGGCGGTCTTCACCGGCGTACAGCCCGAACTCATCGACCATCTCTCGTCCCTGTTCGTCCTGTTCGGCCTCCTGCTGTTCTTCGTGGCGATAGTGCGGGAGTGAAATGGACGAACCCGAACTCGACTCACGGCGGGCCATCTTCGGCGAGATTCGCGCGACGCCGGGGATTCACTTCCGTGAGTTACTCCGCCGACACGAGTACGCGCAAGGGACGATTCAGTACCATCTCCGATGGCTCGAAGACGAGGGGTTGGTCGAGTCCTCCGACGACGGGAACTTCACCCGATACTATCCGGCCCACTCGTTCGAACCGGGCGACAAAACGACGATGAACGCCCTCCGTCGGAAGTACTCGCGGCGAATTATCGCCCAACTCGCGTCGGAGGACGAACTCAGCACCGCGACGTTGAGCGACCGCGTCGGGAAGTCCCGTTCGACCGTCTCGTGGCACCTCTCCCGGCTTCACGAGGAGGAAATCGTTGAAAAGGAACGCGACGGGCGCACCGTGTTGTATTCGCTTCGGGATCGCGACCGGGTGATGCGCCTCTATGCGACCTATCAAGCGAGTCTGCGCGACCGATTGCTCGACAAAGTCCTCGACCTGTGGGACGTGTACTGAGTACGAAACGGCCGATACGACGTTGTTTGGTTTGCTGAGATTGCAAGTACCGCGCGGCAATGAAGACCGCAACCGCCCTGCCTCCGCAACAGACCACACCCTCCCCAACCGATTCGCTCGGTCGCTCACGCTCCCTCACTCATCCCTCGCGCGGACGCACCACGGGTGCGCCACCGTCAGAGCAACGCTCTGACGAGCCACTCGTTCACTCCTTCGTCGTTTACGAGGACTTCGCGCGCCGTGCAGTTAATCGATAGCACGCAGCCTATCCAACCAGGTGGCGCGCGCGAGAAACGTGCGCGAGGGACGACGAGCGATAGCGAGGAGGCGGTTGGGGAGGTGTGTGGGCGGTTGCGGGGCGGAAATTCATTGCCGCGCGGTACTTGCAATCACAACCGAATCAAAATCATTCTCTCGTAGCGAGCGAGGGCGTTCGATGTCTCCGTTCTCAATTGAATAGTTGATCAATCAATCAAATATGTGTCTGAGACGATTTGGCGCGTAATTTCGAGGTTTCTCTCCCAGATGAACCAGCGTCAATGTCCATACATTCGATGTTCCCATCGAGCGCTTAGACGATTTACACTTCCCGACCGTACCCAACGAAACTCCGAGTATCGACGAAAATCACTCTCAGTATCCCAACCGATTCACTGCGTCGGATTGACGAGGCTCGTTCCTTCGAGGAGTTTCAAGGCCAGCGCGAGTACCACGAAGACGACGGACCCGACCACGAGTTGGCCGAGGAGGCCGGTCATATCGCTTCCGATGGCGACCGCGTGAACGATTCCGAACGCGAACCCGCCGTATGCGAGGGCGTGAACCGCCCCCGGATTGTCGAACCGCCGCGGTTCGAGAAAGCCCAGTGCGGCGAGGACGAGCACCACCAGCGAGACGGCACCGACGCCGACACCAGCGAGGAACAGCGAGAGCGGGTAGTTCGGCGCGGGTGCGCTCCCATCGACGACCAACCACGCATCGACGGTTCCGACGAGGCCATGAACCGCCATCATGCCGATGCCGAAGACGGCGAGTTCGACGTGTATTCGACGGGAAAGCCGGTGTATCAGGCCGAACCCTCGGGCGGTGAAGAAGATGCCCGTCAACACGGTCAGCCAGAGCACCGGAAAGAGCACCAGCGCCGACGCGCGGTCGAGGTACCACAGCGCGAGCGTGACGAACCCGTTCATGATGCGTGGGTCGTCGTCACGACGGGACAACCCAAATCGTCCCCCTGACCGCGCCCCGCCTTGGACGGACAGTTGTCGGCGCTGTTCGGGACACCGTCCCGGTCGTCGTCGCGTCGTTGCGTCGTCGTCCCAGTTCCAGTCCCGGTTTCGTTTCCGGTCTTGGTCCCGGAACTCGTTTCAGTCCGGTGGTGATCGGTCGGCGGCGGCGTGTAGTGGACGGTCGGTTTTGCCTGTGTGTCCTGCTGATGGGTCGTTCGATACGCCATAACCCCCGACGCGAAGACGAGCGAGGCGACCACCACCACCAGCGCGATCAGCGTCCGACGACGCTTAGCGGACGTGTCCATCGAATCCCTCCGTTTCGTGAAAAACGCCCTGTCGGATGACAAGCGCCTCCGCACCCTCCCATCCCTCCGCCAAACGAATCGCCTCGTCGGGCCGAAGCGCGGCGAGCGTGGTGGCGAGGGCGTCGGCTTCCATGCAGTCTCGACGAGCGACGACAGTCACGAGGTCGTTTCGTGACCGGGTTCGCTTCTCGTTCGGGTTGTAGATGTGCTCGATACCGTCGCGGTTGCGTCGATAGCCGCCCGATGTAGCGACGTTCCACTCCGTCGAGAGGACGCGGAGGAGCGTCCCGGAATCGTCCGGGCTCTCGATACCGACCGGTCCGGTCGGCCGTGCGATGTCGCCGCCGCCGTCCACGAACCCGCGTCGGCCGACGCCCGAGAGCGCCTCCCGTGATCGGTCCACGATGTACCCTTTAGCGAGTCCGTTGCAATCGAGCGGTCCGTCGGTCCGCACGGTGTCCCCATCGACCGTCACGGACGACGGTTCGAACGTCGGGTCCGGCGCTGTCGAATCCTCCCCACGGATGTACGCTTTCACCTCGTGTTCGACGGCACCGTGACGGATGTCGAAGACACCGCCAGTTCGGTCGTAGTACGCCAATCCGCGGCGAACGATTCGCGCGACGTGACCGTTCGTGACGCTCCCCGTTCGATTCAACTCGGCGATGTGACTCGATTCGTCGAACGCGTTCAGTTCCCGCTCCAATCGAAGCGCCGCTTCCTTCGCTCGTTCACAGGCGGAGGTCGCACGGACGCCGTCGGCACCGATGCGAAACGTCGTATCACAGCAGTGGAAGGACGTACTGGCTCCGCCGACCGTTCCGTACAGTCGGTCCGTGGACGCCGCCAGCCGAGCGCGTATCGGAGGCCGATGCATGTCCAAGTATTCAAAAGCTGGAAGGATATCGATTCGCGTCCATTCATCGAACCGTCAAACGACGTCAGTCCACCCAAGAGCGACGTCCATCCGGCCAATCAGCAATCGGCCATCCGTCGAATTTCCACCATCTATCCGATCATCGACCATCCGTCGAATTTCCACCATCTATCCGATCATCGACCATCCGTCGAATTTCCACCATCTATCCGATCATCGACCATCCGTCCGATCACCGAAACAGAAACTGTGCCCGAGAACGGGATCAGTTCGCTTCTTCGAGCCTATCGAGCGCGTCGGGGTTCTCGATGCTGGACATGTCTCCCAAGTCCTCGCCCGTGTAGGCCGCCTCGATGGCTCGGCGGATGATTTTCCCGGACTGCGTTTTCGGGAATTCGTCCACGAAGAGGACTTCTCGGGGACGGAACGGCTTGCCGAGTTCCTCGCCGACCTGCTCGCGGAGTTCGGAACGCAGGTCATCGGATTCCTCGACATCCGATTCGAGTATGACGTAGGAGATGACGGCCTGTCCGGTCGTGTCGTCCGGAACGCCGACGGCGGCGGCCTGGTTCACCGCGTCGTGGTCCATCAGCGCGCCCTCGACTTCCGCGGGGCCGACTTTCCGACCGGCAACGTTGATGGCGTCGTCCGAACGCCCGTGGAGGAACCAGAAGCCGTCCTCGTCCTTCTGTGCCCAGTCGCCGTGGTTCCACATGTCGTCGAACCGCGACCAGTAGGTGTCCAGATAGCGTTCGTCGCCCGACCAGAGCGACTTCGTCATCGACGGACAGGAGTCGCGGGCGACGAGATAGCCGCGTTCGTGGGCGTCGGCGACGGATTCGCCCTTCGCGTTCACGATGTCGATGTTCATGCCGAGCCCCGGCCCGCCGAGCGTACATGGTTTGAGCGGCTGTGTCGGCATGGGCATCAGGAAGCAGCCACAGATTTCGGTGCCGCCGGAGATGTTGATGATGGGCGCTTCGCTTCCGCCGACGTTCTCGTAGAACCACAGCCACGATTCCGGGTCCCACGGTTCGCCGGTCGAACCGAGCAGTCGCAGCGAGGAGAGGTCGTAGTCGTCCAACCACTCGTCGTCTCCGGAACCGTCGGTTCCGGATGGCTCGTCGGACCGCGTCCGACCACTGCCGTACCCGCGGAGCGCTCGAATCGCGGTCGGCGAGATGCCGAAGACGGTCAGGCCGTGGCGGTCGATCATGTCCCAGAAGCGGTCGGGTTCGGGGTAGTCGGGCGCCCCTTCGTACATAAAAATCGTGCCGCCGAAGGCGTGGTTGCCGATGAGCGTCCACGGACCCATCATCCATCCGATGTCGGAGACCCAGAAGAATCGGTCGGCGTCCTTGTGATCGAAACCGAAGTAAATCTCCTTCGCACACTGCATCAACTGTCCGGCGTGCGTGTGGACGATTCCCTTCGGTTTCCCCGTCGTCCCCGAGGAGTAGAGGAGCATCGATTCGTCGCTCGAATCGAGTTCCTTCGTCTCGTACTCGTCGTCCGCTTCGAGGACCGCTTCGTTCCATCGTTCGTCGCGCTCGTCGTCCCAGGGAATATCCGCCCGCACCTCCGAGGCACTGCCTGCCTCGCTACCCAGTCGCTCGTAGACGATGGTGTGCTCGACGTGGCCCGCTTCCGCGATGGCCTCGTCGGCGGTGTCCTTCAGAACGACCTCGCTGCCACGGCGGTAGAAGCCGTCGCCGGTGAACAGCACGGAACATTCGGAATCCTCGATGCGGGTCGCGGTGGCGTCGGTGCCGAACCCGGAAAAGATCGGCACCGCGATCGCGCCGACTTTGAAACAGCCGTAGAGGATGGAGATGACCTCGGGGACCATCGGCATGTACAGGCCGACGGTGTCGCCTTTCTCGATGCCGCGCGCGGAGAGCGCGTTGGCGACCATGTTCGCCTCGCGGTACAGTTCGTGATAGGTGATCTCCCGAACGTCACCCGGTTCCCCTTCCCAGATGCAGGCGACCTTGTTCCGGGTCGGGCTATCGACCCGCGCGTATCGGTCGAGGGTGTTGTGCGCGATGTTGATCTTGCCGCCGGGGTACCAGTCCGAGAACTGTGGTCCCTCGCTGTCGTCACGAACCGCGTCGTACTCCTCGTAAAAATCGATGTCGAGGTAGTCCACCAGTTCGTCCCAGAACCAATCCACTTCTCCGCAGGTGCGCTCGATGAGTTCGTCGTAGTCATCGATGTCGTGTTCCTGCATGAATTCCCAGACGTTCGTGGATTCCACGAACTCCCGTGACGGTTCGTGGACGATTTCGTCTACGTCCGCAAGTGTGTCCATATCATGACCTCCGTGTGGCAAGGATTGCGCACCCGCCTCAAAATAGTTTGTTACCTCCTCAGAGTAGTTCGCTCGCGTTCCCCTCGTCGAGGCGGGAGACGACTTGCTTGAGGTCGGCGGACTCCTCGATTTCGTCGCGGACGCGCTCGCGCGAGCGTACGTCGCTCGAATCGGCATCGTAGGCGCGGACGTACTCGGCCCGGGAGTGGTCGTCGAAGGCGTGGCGGATGGCGAAGTATCCGTCGGGGACGACGTCCCGCAGACTTTGCACTCCCGTCGTTCGTGCTCGGTCGTCTGATGGACGATGGCGTCCTCGACGCTGGCGAACCGTTCCCCACAGCCGTCGATGTCACATTCCCAAGCGCTCATGTGTTGATTCTCTAATTCCCATGATATAATTGTTTCTTGCTCGTCATCCGGCGGTCGTTCGAATCGCGCTCGGCGATTCGATTGGCACGTCCTCCCGTGAGTCCCCTTATTTCGAGGACTACGCACCGACGAACCCGGAAACCGACGCCGGGAGAACTCGTCACTATCGTTCGTTCGATCAAGCAGATGATACCGAAACCAGAACCACTATCGTTCGACCGCCGAAATATCCTTTCGTGACCGACCGCGACGGATTCAGGGTGGACATGCACGTCAAAGTGCTGGACGAAAAGGTCGTCAAACGGGCGAAAGAACGCGGCCTCGACGCGCTGGTGTACGCGCCACATTTCGTGCGACTCCCCGAAATTCGTCAACGTGCGGAAGAATTCTCCGACGACGAGTTGCTCATCGTCCCCGCTCGCGAGGTGTTCACCGGAACGTGGCGGAACCGAAAACACGTCCTGGCGATCGGATTGGACGACCCCGTCCCCGATTTCATCTCGCTCACGGCGGCGATGGAGGAGTTCGATAGCCAGGACGCCGCCGTCCTGATTCCCCATCCGGAGTTCTTCAGCGTGGGCGTTACGGAGACGGACATCCGCGTCCACGCCGACGTCATCCACGCCGTGGAAACCTACAACCCCAAACATTGGGACCGACACAACCGCCGAGCGAAGGAAATCGTCAAGAACACCGGAAAGCCCGCGTTCGGGTCGTCGTACGCACACCTCCGTGGAACCATCGGGGAAGTGTGGACGGCGTTCGATGAGGACATCGAAACCGAGGACGAACTCGTCGAACGACTCCGGGCGAGGAACACGACGCGAGTCCTCCATCGGACGGGGCGGAGCCACGAACTCCGCCGCCGACTGGAGTTCTCACACCTCGGGTACGAGAACTCGTGGAAAAAGATCGACCGCCTCGTCCTCTCGGGGATGGAAGCCACGCATCCCGACCACGAAGCGTACGGCGGGAAGTTCGACGACAGAAGCGTGTACTGAACGGTCGTTTTTCGAGCGCTATTGAAGGCCGACTGCGGTCATCCCCGTGTCGATGAGGAATTGACCGTTGACGATCACTGCGGCGACGACGAGTTCGAACACCGTCACCGCGAGCGTGACCATCGTGGCGTAGCTACTGGAAACCGAGACGCCGAACGGCGCGCCGAACTCGCGTTCGTACGGGTAAAACAGCGCCAGACCGCGTTTGCTCCCGAGCATGTCGAGGGCGTAGTGGGTGAGGACGCCGATCCAGACGTATTGCAGGTTGCCGAACACCATCGGGAAGAAGTAAAACAGCGCGAGAATCGGGAGGTTGTGGAGCGTCTTCCGGTGTTTGCCGAAGGCTGTATCCACGTCCGGAAAGAGCGCGCCGAGGATGACCGGAACGCCGACCGCCACGATGGAGTAGAACGTCTCCACGTCACCCGACGGATGGAGAACGTATCCGAGTCCGATGCTGAGAAGTGCCGCATTCAATACGTGTTCTTTCCGATTCATTTGGTTGCAGGTCCCACCCCGCAATATCAAGGTTTTCCCTTTTACTCCAGTTCGTCGAGGAGGTCCGAAAGGGCTCGATTCGCTATTTTACGCTTGATCTCCTGTCGAGAGCCGTCGAACTCGTACCGAGCGACCACCGAGTAGGATTCCGCGCTTCCCCACTCACCCGCGTAGGCCACGCCGATGAAGACTGTTCCGACGGGCTTTTCGTCGGTACCACCGGTCGGTCCGGCGATTCCGGTCGTGGCGACGCCCCACGTCGTCCCCGCGACGTCGCGCACGCCGCGGGCCATCGCTCGGGCAACGGGTTCGCTGACGGCACCGTGCTCGTCCAGCGCTTCGCGGGTGACGCCGACGTGACGCATCTTCGCGTCGTAGGAGTACGTGACGAGACCCCTGTCAAAGTAGTCGCTCGACCCCGGAACGTCGGTCAGGAGCGACCCGATGAGGCCGCCAGTACAGGATTCGGCGGTTGCAACCGTCGCGTTCGATTCACGGAGGGCGTCCCCGACTCGCCGTTCGATTGGTTGGTCGTCCGTGCTCATGGAGAGGGAGAGGAGGCGCGAAAAAAAGAAACCCGCGGGTCGATTTCCAACGCGAGACGGAAAGCAAGACGATGATTACCTGGCCGGAATCTCTTCGAGCATCCCGGCTTGGACGCCCCAGAGGTCCGCGTACAGGCCGTCCTCGGCGAGCAGTTCGCCGTGCGTTCCTCGCTCGACTACGCGACCGTCTTCGAGGACGAGGATGGTTTCGGCGTTCTTGATGGTCGAGAGGCGGTGTGCGATGGCGAGCACGGTTCGGTCCGCCAGCAGCGCGTCGAGACTCTGCTGGATGCGGAGTTCTGTCTCCGTGTCCACGTCGCTGGTCGCCTCGTCGAGGATGAGCACGGCCGGGTTCTGAAGCAGGATACGGGCGATGCCGACACGCTGACGCTGACCGCCGGACAGTTTCACACCTCGCTCGCCGACTTCCGTATCGTAGCCGTCCGGCAATTCCTCGATGAACTCGTGAGCCTGTGCGGCTTTCGCGGCCTCGATGACTTCCGCTCGGGTCGCGTCGAACGTCCCGTACGCGATGTTCTCGCCGACGGTCCCGGCGAAGAGGAACGTCTCCTGACTGACGTAGCCGACCGATTCGCGGAGACTGGAAAGCGACACCTCCGTGATGTCCTGCCCGTCGAGTCGAATCGTCCCGTCGTTCACGTCGTAGAGACGCAAGAGGAGTTTCAGTATCGTGGACTTCCCCGCACCCGTCGGGCCGACGAGCGCGAGGGTTTCGCCGCCGCCCACCTCGAAGCTCACGTCCTCCACGACGGTCTCCTCGTCGTCGTAGCCGAACGTCACGTCCTCGTACTCCACGACGCCCTCCGAAACGTCGATATCTGGCGCGTCGTCATCGGTTTCGAGGGCGCTCGGTTCGTCCATCAGTCCGAAGATTCGTTCGGAGGACGCGACCGCCTGCTGGTACATGTTGATCAGCTGACCGAACTGCGCGAGCGGCCAGATGAACCGTTGGCTCAGGACGATGAACGTGACGAACGCGCCGGGACTCAGATCGCCCGAGAAGACGAACGGCGCGCCGCCCAGCACCCATAGCCCGCCGACGGCGAACGTGAGGATGAAACCGAACCCGGCGCTCAACTCCAGTCCGGGGAAGAACGTGATCCGGGTTCGAATGGCGTCCCAGTTCGTGTCGTAGTACTCCCTAGACGAATCCGTCACGCGGTCGAACTCGTAATCTTCAGCGCTGCTCGCCTTGATCACCTCGATACCACCGAGGTTGTTCTCCAGTCGAGCATTGAGTCGGCCGACGGTCGAGCGCACCTCGGAGTACTTCGGTTGGATGATCTGAACGAACTTGTAGGTGAAGAGCGCGACGAGTGGCACCGTCACGAGCGTCACCAACGCGAGTTGGAAGTTTTTCGACGCGAGGATGACGGTGACGCCGACCACGGTGATTCCGATCTGAGTCATCACGTTCAGTCCGCCGTTGAGGAACTGTTCGAGGCGGTTCACGTCATTATTGAGGATGCTCATCAGTTCGCCCGTCTGCTTCTCGGCGAAGAACCCGAGGTCCAACCGCTGCATGGCGTCGTAGGTATCGCTTCGGACTTCGTGCTGGATGGATTGGGCGAACTCATTGAGACCCCACCCTTTGGCCAATCCGCCGAGCGCACTCCCGACGAAGGAGAGGGTTATCAGCCCCACGGTGAACCAAAGCTGAGCGAAGTGGTCCGTAGGGATCCACGACTGTGGTATCAAGGGCAACCGATACGGTTGCGGGTTCTGTACCGGAAATATCGCATCGAGTGCAATGCCGAGGAGAACCGGCGGCAGGAGCGAGAGCAGGTGCGCGGCGAGGCTGGCCACGACTCCGACTGACAGGGGAAACCAGTGTTCCCGGCCGTAGGTTCCGAACAGTCGTCGAATCGGCGAATCGACGCGCTCGCGTTGCTCGCTGAACTTTTCGTCTTCCTCTGTGTTATCCATCATTTCGTGTGTCGTTGTGGTGTGGGTGGTGTGATTTGCTGTTCGCCGTCCGTCCAGTGCCCACAGGATGTGATTCCACGAATCGGGCGGATGGACGACGGCGTTCGATGCGGAGACCTACCCGTGACCGTCGAATCGGATACCCACGGATACGCGGCAGATCTATCGGTTGTCTGTCGGGCCGATGCCGTGGCTACGGCGTGCGAACACGCGATGAGAACTGTCGCCGCCACGGAGTGATTATAGGCGCCGTCGAGCGGCGCCGACCACTGTCAGTAGAGGATACGAACCGGCATCATCTTTCTTCATTCCTAATGAATTTCCTGACAACATAAAGTCCAGTGTGACTATGGGATGCATACTCATACCGATCACCCATCGAACGAACCTCTTCCCGCGTTCGTCGCACTCCTCGTTGCGAAAGAAACACTTGCCAGTACTGTGACCCTGAAGTATGGACTACGACACCCCCCTGTTCTTTCACGTCATGACCTACGCGGCGGACGCCGACCACGACGTCGTCGATATGGTCAGCGGAAATCCCGACTGGGGGTCACCGCCCAGTATCGCCGAGGGGCTTCACGCCTACGCCGACCTCGGCGGGGATGATTTCCAATACCCGCCGAGCGAGGGACTCCTCGAACTGCGCGAGGAAATCGCCGCACGGCGGGACGTCGATACCTCGCAAGTCGTCGTGACCTGCGGTGGCGGCGAAGCCAACTATCTGGCGATGGCTCGGGCGATGGAACGCGAAGCGGGCGACGAGTTCATCCTCACCGATCCGGTGTACCCGTACTACCCCGGGAAAACGACGATGCTCGGCGCGAAACAGCGCTTCGTGGCCACCGCGGCGGACGGCACGCTCGACCTTGACGACGTGCGAGAAACCGCGAGCGAGGACACCGCCGCAATCGTCGTGAACTCGCCGAACAACCCGACCGGCGCGGTGTACGACGAGAAAACGATGCGCGAACTCGTGGCTATCGCCGAGGAGTACGACGCGCTCCTCGTCAGCGACGAGGTGTACGACCACTTCGACTTCTCCGGCGAGTTCACCAGCGCGTTGGCGTTCGACTCCGACCACCGAATCGTCACCAACTCGTTCTCGAAGTCGCTTGCCATCACCGGATTCCGCGTCGGCTACGCCATCTTCCCGCCGGAACTCGTGGACGTGGCCAAGACCCGCCACATGCTGACGAACGTGGCGACGGGCCGTCCCGCACAGTACGCCGTCCTCCACGCGCTCCGCGAGACGACGCGGGAGTACTACGAGGAGAACCGCACGCTCCTCGAATCGCGCGTCGAGACCTTCACCGACGCGCTCGACGCCGCCGGTGCCGACTACACCACCCCCGACGGCGCGTTTTACGTCATGGCTCGCTTCCCCGACTTCCCCGGCACGCTGTCGAACGTCGAGAACCTCATCGACGAAGCAGGCGTCGCTGGCATGCCCGGCGAAGCCTTCGGCTCTTCGCGCGACGACTGGATCCGGTTCGCCCTCGTCTCCCCACGCGTCGAGGAAGCGGCCGACCGACTCGCGGCGCACTTCGGCTGAGAAACGGACAGCAATGTTGCTGTATCGCTTTTGGCGCACCCTCGAATCGGGTTAGGCAGACTATGGGTTGCGAATCGAGGGGACGAGGCGTTCGGCAACCCGAAACGTCCACCGTCGTTGGTCCCGGTTTGGTATTTAAAATTGCGTGTGAGTCACTCCACCGAAAATCCCGTCTCGCGTTCGAGCGCTTCGTCGATCGTAGTGACGAGCGCCTTCCCCTTCGCTAACGTCTCCTCGTATTCGGCTTCGGGGACCGAATCGTGGACGATGCCCGCGCCGACGCGGAGGTGATACTCGTCGTCGTGGCGGACGAGGGTGCGGATGACGATGTTCAGGGTCGCCCGCTCGTCGAATCCCAGCATGCCGATACTGCCGGTGTACGGCCCGCGGCGGGTGGATTCGAGTTCGTCGATGATCGCCATCGTCCGGGGTTTCGGCGCGCCGGTGATGGTTCCGCCGGGGAAGGTCGCCGCGATGGCGTCGGTGAGGGAAACGTCGGGTCGTCGTCGTGCCGTGACCTCCGAGACGAGGTGCATCACCTCGGAGTAGCGGTCGATTCGGCGGTAGTCGGTCACCTCGACGCTCCCGTACTCCGCGATCTTCCCGAGGTCGTTTCGCTCCAGATCGACCAGCATGGCGTGTTCGGCCCGCTCCTTGTCGTCGGAGCGCAGTTCGGCGGCCAGTTCGTCGTCCGATTCCGGGGTCGCGCCACGCGGGCGCGTTCCGGCGATCGGTTCCGTGCGAAGGTGGTTGCGTCCACGTCGAGCAGGAGTTCGGGGCTGGCGCTGACCAAGTCCACGCCCGGGAACTCGACCAGCGCGGAGTAGGGCGCGGGGTTGACCCCGCGGAGCGCGTCGAACGCCGTGACGGGGTGGACGCTCGCCGGTGCTTCCAGGCGCTGTGAGATGTTCGCCTGGAACGTGTCGCCGTCGCGGATGTACCCCTTGACGGCGTCGACGCGCTCCGCGAACGCCTCGCGTCCGCAATTGCTGACGAACGGTCCTCGTTCGTCCGTCGGCGGTGGACCGACCGATGGGTCGCCGTCGATAGCCGACTCCGCGAGCGACAGCGCCGTTTCTCGGGCTTCGTCGTACGTCGTGTCGGGGTCGTCCGGGTCGCGGAGTTGCGGACACGCCGTCACGCGAAGCGTGTCCTCGGCTCCCGTTTCCCACGCGGCCACGCAGTCGTACAACCCGAACTGCACCCGCGGAAGGTTCCGGTCGTCGGTCGCTTCGCTGGGAAGGGATTCGAGTTCTCGAACGAGGTCGTAGGAGAGCCAACCGAACAGCCCGCACGGGTACGGTATCTCACAATCGCCGCGGACGAGCGTCTCGTCGGCGAGCACCGTCTCGACGGCGTCGAGGCACGATCCATCCGCGCCCGATTCCCCGCTCGATTCGATTTGGAGGATACTCGCGGGTTCGACGCCGAAATATCCCCATCCCGATTGCCCACCCGTCGTTGCACAGTAAAAGCCGCCGGTACCGTCGCGTGCCCGTCGATACGCTCGAAACGGGTCCGTAACACTCACGCGCACTTCGACGGGGATTCGAGCCGCTCGGGGTGCGGTTCGTGCGGTTTCGCGGAACGCGGCCCGCGAGGTGACGATTTCCGGGTCGTTACATCGATTCCGCACGTTCCATCCAGCCTTCGATGCGCTTCACCGAGAGGTCCGTCTCCCGCGCGAGTTCCGCCGAGTCGGCGGTCGCCAACTGCGCCGCGTTTTCGACGCCCGCGTTCCGAAGTCGTTCGGCGTAGGCCGGGCCGATGCCCTTTACGTCTTCGAGCGGTCGCCCCTCTTCGGGTGGTTCGGACTCCGACTCGGGTTCCGGCTCTTCCTCGGGTTCGACGGTCTCCGATTCGTCCGCCGTTTCTTCGACCGTTTCGTCAAGTTCCGGTTCTTCGTCCGTCTCCGGTTCTTCGTCCGCCTCCGATTCGTCTGCCGCTTCCGGTTCTTCGTCGGCTTCCGGTTCACCGACTTCATCCTCGTCCGAAACGGCGTCGGGCTCCGGTTCCGGTTCGGTCGCTTCGGTCTGTGCCGGTTGCCCGACTTCGGCGGACGGTCCGGTCGCCTTCGCAGGTTCCGCGGCCGTATCTGGTTCCGCAGCCGTCTCGGATTCTGTGGCTGTGTCTGCTTCAGCGGTTGTGTCTGTTTCAGTGGCTGTGTCTGGCTCTGCCTCCTCGATATGATCGGTCGGTTCCCCCGTATCGACCGGTTCCTCGGTCGAAACGGTCGTGTCTTCCGCGGGGGACTCCTCGGACACTTTCACTGCTTTCTCTGATTCCACGTCGGGCTGTGCTCTCGTCTCGGTCGGTTCACGCTCGATTGTCACACCGTTGTCACGGTTGCGCGTTTTCGACCGCTCATCGCCAAGACCGAGCAACGATTTCAGCCGTGTGATAAGCCCCATTACAGGACTGTACAAAGTCCCTTCACTTAAAGCCGTCTTCGCAGGGCGGCGTCCATCCGCTCGACCGGTGCATCCCGACCGGTCCATAGTTCAAATGCGACGACCCCTTGAAACAGAAGCATCCACGCGCCGTCGATGGTCGTCGCCCCGCGCGCGGACGCCTCGCGGAGCAGGCGCGTTTCGAGCGGACTGTACACGGCGTCCATTACCGCGAGGTCGGCGTGGAGCGCGTCGGCGGGAACGGGAGTCTCGTCCGAGTCCATCCCGACGCTCGTCGCGTTGACCAGCACGTCCGCGTCCGCGACGAGTTCCGGGAGTTCGTCCAACCCATGTGTCGTCGCGGTTTCCTCGCCATCGACGCCGTTGACCGCATCGGCCAACGACGCCGCGCGCGCGATTGTCCGATTGGCGATAGCGACGGTCGAACCCTCGTCGGCGAGCATGAACGCGATTGCCCGCGCCGCGCCGCCCGCACCGACGAGAACCGCGGATTTCCCGTCGAGTGAAACGTCGTGTCGCTCGAACGCTCGCCGCGCGCCCGCCGCGTCCGTGTTGTGACCCGTCGGCGGGGATGTTGAGAAATCGATGGTGTTCACCGCGCCGATGCGTTCGGCGAGCGAATCGGGTTCGACGTGCGCGAGGACGTCCTCCTTGAACGGAATTGTGACGTTCAGTCCGCAAATCCCGAGCGCCTTCGCGCCCTCGATAGCCGGGGCGATAGCGTCCGGTTCGAAGGTGACGTAGCGGGCGTCCATGTCGAGTTCGTCGTACGCGGCCTCGTGCATCGGCGGGGAGCGGGAGTGACCCACCGGGTCGCCGAGCAGTCCGTAAACGTTCATGGCGGCAAAAGGAAGGGGAGGGACTTAATCGGACGGTCGAAGGGACGAAGAGGTGTACGAGTCGGAACGGTCACGCCCCGAGCATGACGAAGTAGACCGCCAGCGCGAGGAAGACGACGTAGAAGGCGCCGCTTCCGAGGAACGGGGTCGGGTTGAAGTCACCCTCGCCGACGCGCCGTGCGCGGAAGAGGACGATGCATCCGGCGGCGATGGCGAACAGCACGGAAATCGCGTTCAGGAAGCCTGGCGTTCCCCACGTGAGGTTCAGGTTCCACGGGGTGAATAGGATACCAAGAGTGACGGGGAGCGTTCCCTGAAACGCCATCGCGCCCGTGATGTTGTTGAGCGCGAGGGTGTCCTTGTCACGTGCCAGCCAGAGGACGCTGTTGAACGCTTCCGGAAGTTCCGTCGCGATGGGTGCGATGATGAGCGCGACGATGGCGTACGGGATTCCGATGGAACTCGACACCCACTCCACTTGGTCGACGAACAACCGAGCACCGATCACGATGAGGCTGAGCGCGATGAGCGTTTGAAGCGCCGTGAGGACGAAGTGCGGGTCGGAACTGTGGTCCTTGTCGGGTCCGCTGCCGAACCGTTCGAGGATTCCTTCGACGGCCAATCCGACGTGGAGGTCGTCCATGTCGTCGTCGTCCGCGAGTTCGCCCGCCCGGAGCGAGAGATAGAGGTAGCCGAGATACAGCAGAACGAGGAAGATGGCGATGAAGTCGCGGATCGGAATCGTGGCGATTTCGGTGTTTCGAGGGATGAGCGCGGCGATGAACGCCAGCGAGTAGCCGATGAGGAAGAACGTCAAATCGCGTTTCGTCGACCCCTGGTTGAACTGAAGGTCGGTGTCGTTGGAGCGGCGGTCGGCGAAGTAGTAGACGCTCGCGCCGACGAGGAACATGGCGATGGTGGCGAGCATGAACGGCGCACCGAGGATGGCACCGACCCCCACGTCGGAGGCCCCTTCCCCACCCTTCAAAATGGCGATGACCGGAATCGTGGTCTCGGGGAGCGCGGTCCCCATCGCGGCGAGGATGCTCCCCGTCGCGCTCTCGGAGATTCCGAGGCGATAGCCGAGCCACTCGACGCCGTTCGTGAACACCTCCGCACCCAGTAGAAGGAGACCGAAAGACGCGAGCAGTAACAGTCCTTTCGTCCACGACTCCGAAAGCGCGAGCGGCGGCATATAGCCTGTGACTGGAAGAGACATTATGGATTGTAGTTCCAATGGGGGTCAATTAAGCTATTCCATCTGACCAGACTGGTCAGTGACCTGCGATACCGCCGACGTCGAGAACCACGACGTGGTAGACGACGATGGCGATGAACAGCAGGTAGAACAACCCGCCGACGAGGAACGGTCGCGCCGTCATCTTCTTCCCGTTGATTCGGCGTGCACGGAGGTACAGCAGGCCGCCGCTGACGATCGCCAGGATCGCGGAGAGTCCGTTCAGGAATCCCGACGTTCCCCACGAGAGACTCAGGTCCCACGAGGTGAAGAGGATGCCGAACGTGACGGGCAAGGTCCCCTGAAACGCCATCGCGCCGGAGATGTTTCCGAGCGCGAGGGTGTCCTTGTCGCGGGAGATCCAGATGATGCTGTTGAACTTCTCGGGGAGTTCGGTCGCCAGCGGCGCGATGAGGAGCGCGACGATAGCCGTCGGAATCCCGAGCACTTCCTCGGAGACCCACTGCGTCTGGGAGACGAACACCTGCGCGCCGCCGATGATGAGACCGAGCGCGATGAGCGTCTGCACTGCGACCAGGACCGAGTGAGGGTTGCCGGAGTGGTTACTGTCCGTGTTCCGTCCGGGGAAGCGGTCGATGACTCCCTCGATCATCAACCCGAGATGCAGGTCGTCCAAGTCCTCTCCCTCGACCAGTTCGCCGCTCTTGAGCGAACGGTAGAGGTAGAACAGGTAGAGGAGGACGAGCACCGCGCCGATGCCGTGGGAAATCGTGTCGTTCGGAATCAACGCGGCGAGAAACGCCAGCGTGTAGCCGACGAGGAAAAAGGAGAGGTCTCGGCGGGTGGACTTCTCGTTGAAATGCATCTCCTGCCCGTGCGTCCGGCGCGTCCCGAAGTAGAGAACGCTGGCCCCGACGAGGAACATGGCGATGGTGGCGAGCATGAACGGCGCGCCGAGGATGGCACCGACGCCGACTTCCTCGGCGGCTTTCGTCCCGCCGCCGCTCCCGAAGACGGCGATGATCGGGATCATCGTCTCGGGGAGCGCGGTACCCACGGCCGCGAGGATGCTCCCCGTCGCGCTTTCGCTCACGCCGAGTCGGCGGCCGAGCCACTCGACCGCGTTGGTGAACACCTCCGCGCCGAGGAGAAGTAGGAGAAACGATGCGAGGAGCAGGAGGGAATTTTCCCACACTGGTGGTAGAATTGCCATCGGAACTGAGGATAGCGGGGTCATCGTGGTGGTATTTTCAAAATGGCTCTAATTAAGTGGTTCCCTCTGCGCCGGATGTGATTTTTTGGCCGAACTCGTCCGACGAAAGAACCACGGGTGGCGGCATCAGGGAACGGTCGTCACGGGAACGTCACACGATTCGAGGACGGTCTTCGCGGCGCTTCCAAGGAGGAACGCCCCGATGCGGCCAGTGCCGTGGTGACCCATGACGACGTGGTCGTAGTCGTCGTCCTCGACCACGGCGATGATGTCCTTTCCGATCCGGTCCGACACCTTCAGGCTCGCGAGGTGGACGTCAACCGACACGGACGTGTCGCTCTCGACCCCGGAGTCGGCCAGTTTCTCGTCGATCCGCGTTTGCAACCGGTCGGTATCTTCCCCGCGAACGTCCGTGAAGTGGACGACGCTCAGGTCGGCATCGTATCGTCGTGCGAACTCGATGGCGAAGTCGAGCGCGCGCATGCTACATTCGGACCCATCGACGGGAGCGAGAATCTTCATGGGCGAACACACTTTCCCCCTGTCCTTAACGCTTTCCGGGTTCGACGGACTTTTTCGCCGTGCGTTCGGAGGGTCGTTCGTGATTGCCGTCGTCGTCAGCAGGGCCGATTACGCCTCCGAACACATCGGCGAATTCCTGCTCTCCGAAACCGAGTGGAACGTGCACGAAGACGAATCCCGCTCCGACGCCGAGGGTGGCGGTACCTACTACCGAACTGAGGGGTTCGAACTGCGGGAGTTCGACGCGCTCCACCTCGACATCGAGGACGCCGCCGAACCGTTTTCGGACCCGGAGATGCTCGTGTTCGCCTCGCGCCACTCGGGAGACACCGGCCCGCTGCTGACGGGCCACTTCACGGGCAACTTCGGCCCGGCGGAGTTCGGTGGAACCGACAGAACGGTGGCCGAGGCCTGTCCGAACGCCCACGCACGACTGCTCGAAGCGTTCGACGAGCACGCGCCCGAGGGGTACGACGTCGGAATGGAGTGCACCCACCACGGGCCGAGCGAAGTCGGCGTTCCCTCGATGTTCGTCGAACTAGGAAGCGACGACGAACAATGGGGCGACCCCGATGCGGCCCGCGCCGTCGCCCGCGCCATCCTCGACCTGCGCGGTGTCGCCCCCCACCGGGAGCGCCAACTGGTCGGGTTCGGTGGGGGCCACTACGCCCCGCGATTCGAGCGAATACTCGGGGAAACGGACTGGGCGGTCGGACATATCGCGTCCGACTGGAACCTCGAAACGTTGGGATTGCCGGAGGCACATCCGGAAACGATCCGACAGGTGTTCGAGCGAAGCGGCGCGGAGTACTCCGTCTGCGAAGGGAAAACGGACGACATCGCCGAGGTCGTCGCCGACCTCGGCTACCGCGTGGTGAGCGAGACGTGGGTCCGGGAAGTGTCGGGCGTTCCGCTCGCGCTCGTCGAGGAACTGGAGTCGGAACTGTCGTCGGTGGAGTCGGGGCTACGGTTCGGCGAGAAAGCGCGCGGGATGGCCGCAACGGAGCCGTTCGAAATCGTTTCGCTCCCCGGGAAACTGCTCGACGCCGTCACGGGAATCGACAGGGACGCCGTTTCGGAACTCGTCGCGGCGCGGACGGTCGCGTTCGAAACCGACGAGGGAGGGACGCAGGTGGCCGGGCGTGCGGCGGTTCTCGATGCGGCTGACTTCGAGGCCGTCATCGACGGACTGGTCGAACTGCTCGACGGGAAGTACGACGAGGTGAGCCGGAACGGGGACGAAATCGTCGTGCGTGACGTGGGGTTCGACCCCGAGAAGGCTCGCAAATTGGGCGTTCCGGAGGGTCCCGCGTTCGGAAAGCTCTCGTCCGGGGTCGCGGTGGAGGTGAACGGGACGACGATTCCACCCCGCGAGGTGCAAACCGAACGGAGACGCGTCTTCCCCCTGCGGTGAATCTCCGGGGATGAATCAGTGCTTATAGCTTTTTTTCACGGTGGAGTGATATGAGTCAGACAACCGTCGACCAGAGGGGAAAGATAATTAATGTGCGTTCGTAAAAGAAGCTTCAAGGATGGATTCAATCGTTGAAGACGCCATTGAGGAGGCGGAAGGGCAACAACAGGATGCCCCCCAATCGCAGGTCGGTGGTGTCTCGCAGGACACCAGTCTCTCCGGGACGATGACCGACGAGGAACTACAGGACGTACTCAAGGAACTCCAAACCAACATCACCGTCGTCGGGTGCGGCGGCGGTGGCGGGAACACGGTCAACCGAATGGCCGAAGAGGGGATCCACGGGGCGTCACTCGTCGCCGCGAACACCGACGTTCAGCATCTCGTCGAAATCGAGGCGGACACCAAGATCCTGATGGGCGAACAGAAGACGAGCGGGCGCGGTGCCGGATCGCTCCCGCAGGTCGGCGAGGAGGCCGCCCTCGAAAGTCAGGACGAAATCTACGACTCGATTCAGGGCTCGGACATGGTGTTCGTCACGGCTGGACTCGGCGGCGGCACCGGCACGGGGAGCGCCCCGGTCGTCGCCAAAGCCGCGCGCGAGGCCGGTGCGCTCACCATCGCCATCGTCACGACGCCGTTCACGGCGGAGGGTGAGGTCCGCCGCACCAACGCGGAGGCCGGTCTGGAGCGCCTGCGCGACGTGAGCGACACCGTCATCGTCGTCCCGAACGACCGCCTGCTCGACTCGGTGGGCAAACTGCCCGTCAAACAGGCGTTCAAGGTCGCCGACGAAGTGCTCATGCGCTCGGTGAAGGGTATCACGGAGCTCATCACGAAGCCCGGACTCGTCAACCTCGACTTCGCCGACGTTCGCACCGTCATGGAGAAAGGCGGCGTGGCGATGATCGGTCTCGGCGAGAGCGACTCCGACCAGAAGGCACAGGATTCGGTCAAGAGCGCCCTGCGCTCGCCGCTCCTCGACGTGGACATCAGCGGCGCGAAATCCGCGCTCGTCAACGTCACCGGTGGCAACGACATGTCCATCGAGGAAGCCGAAGGCGTGGTCGAACAGATCTACGACCGCATCGACCCCGACGCCCGCATCATCTGGGGGACCTCCATCGACGAGGAACTCGACGGCACCATGCGCACCATGATCGTCGTCACCGGCGTCGAATCGCCACAGATCTACGGCCGCAACGAAGCCGAACGGGCGCAGGCGAAGGCCCAACAGCAGGCCGAAGACATCGACTACGTCGAATAATCTCTTCTCCGTTTTTCGGATCCGTGGCGGAGAGCCGTGGGTTTTCACGAAAATCGGGACGAGTTCGGTACGAGTTGCGATGCCGTTTCGACCGATTTCCCTCGAACGTGTCCAAACCGCGTTTCGCTCTCATCCCTCTGTAGTAAGATAGAAAAAGCCCGATGGCCAAGCACAACCAACAATGGACGTTAAGCTTGACCTCGCGTCGTACCTACGGGTGCTCAAATTGGCGAGCACGCCGTCGTGGGACGAGTTCTCGAAGATCGCTCAGATTGCTGGTGCCGGTATTCTGCTCGTCGGACTGCTCGGGTTCGTGATCTTCGCCATCATGAGCTTCATCAACGCCGCCCCCGTATAGGAGAACAAATGCCTATCTACGCAGTAAAGACCACGGCAAGTCAGGAACGTACAGTCGCGGACATGATCATCAACCGCGAGGAACCGGAGATTCACGCGGTCCTCGCGCCCGACGCGCTCACCAGCTACGTCATGGTCGAGGCCGACGACCACCGCGTCATCGACCGCGTGCTGGAGGAAATCCCCCACGCGCGGAGCATGGTCCCCGGCGAGAGCAACATCTCCGAAGTGGAGCACTTCCTCTCCCCGACGCCCGACGTGGAGGGCATCGCGGAAGGGGACATCGTGGAACTCATCGCCGGACCGTTCAAGGGCGAGAAGGCCCAGGTCCAGCGTATCGACGAGGGCAAGGACCAGGTAACGGTCGAGTTGTACGAGGCCACCGTCCCGATTCCCGTCACCGTGCGCGGTGACCAGATCCGCGTGCTGGACAGCGAGGAACGGTAAGCGAAGCGCACCGTTCCTCGGAACGGACGAGCGGTGAAATTGCCGAGCAACGCTCGGCAGTCAGCCAGACGGAGTCTGGCGAAATCGCCAAGCCTTGCTTGGCGGTCAGCCGAACGAAGTTCGGCTAAACCGCGAGCCAGCGAGGAACGGTAGTTCCTCTGGCTCTCGCTCACTTCGTTCGCGAGAACAGCGAGGAACGGTAGTTCCTCTGGCTCTCCTTCGTCGCTCACGAGTTCCCAGTGACTACTCTGTCGAATCGTCGCGGGCGTGAACCGCGAACTCCAGCGCGTTGACGAGATAGTGGGCTACCACGACCACGACCATGCTTTCCGTCAGGACGAACGCGCCCGCAAGCGCCGCACCCAGCGTTCCCGTGACGAGTACACCCGCCGGACCCTGTGCGCCGTGGCCGACAGCGAACGCGACTGACGAGGCGACGACGAGGAACCACGGCGAGATGCCGTACCCGGCGGCGAACACGCCCACGAGGGATGAACGGAACAGGAGTTCCTCGAACCCCGCGATGATCGGGAGGACGAGAACGAGCAAAACGACCCACCCGCGGACCGAATCGGGGGTGAGCATCTCCCGAAGGCTGTCCTCGTACTCGATTCCGACCGCATCGACCACTCGCTGACCGAGTTCGTTGGCGACGTAGAGCGCCACCCCGAGAAGTGCCCCGACGCCGAACTGGGTCGCCGTCACGCTCCTCACGCCGAGCGTGTCGGCGGGAATCGCGGTCAGCACGGCGGCGACGACGAGTATCACGCCGAACAGCCCCTGACTCAGCGCGACGTTGACCAGCAGCGTCCCCGGCGTGAAATCCTCCACCGGAGTCGGAGACTCGACGGCCGGGAACGGTTCGTCGGGAATCGGCGACGAAACTTCGGTCGGTCGGTGGTCCTGGTCCTCGAAAGTGGAATCGTTCGATTCGTTGGTATCCCGTTCGTCGTCGTCCCCTTCGTCCCCGTTCCTGCTCCGTTCGTCCTTGCCCCATTCGTCCCCACCGTTCCGTACGCGTCGGTCGGGCGTTTCGACGCTCGTCTCGGATTCCTCCCATCCGTCTTCGTCCTCCCCGACGAACATCGCTTGCGAGGCGCGGGCCAATGCGATGAGAACGACGAGGACAGTGAGGGTGACGCCTGCGAACGCGTTCCAGTTCGGCGTGACCATTCACGTTCGTGTTCGTACGCTGACGGTGAAAAACTATCTACTACGGCGACGCGGTCGCTGCTCGTGTCGGAGAACAGAAAAAACGAATTCTCGTTCGCCCGCTACTGCGGACTCGGGTTGCTACCGGGCTTGGTGCCGCCGACCTTACGGTCGAGGGCGTGGCCGGTGATGTCCTTCAGTCGGTTGATGAGGCTGTCCTTCTCGGACTCGCCCGTGAGCGCGACTTCGAGGACTTCGCTGATGTGCGAGACGGGGACGATTTCGATCATCTCCTTGTACTCGTCCTCGATCATCACGTCCTGCTCGTTGGCCTTCGGGATGATGACCGTCTTGACGCCCGCCTTCGCGGCCGCCTCGATTTTGTGCGTGACGCCACCAACGGGGAGCACGTCGCCGCGCACCGACAGCGAGCCGGTCATGGCGATGCTCTGGTCGATGGGGATGTTCTCCAGCGCGCTGATGACCGCCGTGGCCATCGTCACCGACGCGGAGTCACCCTGGACGCCTTCGTAGGATTGGACGTACTGGATGTGGATGTCCTTCTCGGAGATGTCCTCGTCGCTGAACTTCTTGATGATGGCACTGACGTTCTGCACCGCCTCCTCGGCGATGTCCTGCAGTTTCCCGGTGGCGATCACCTTACCGGGACCCTGCGACGGCGCGACTTCGGCCATGACGGGCATGACGATACCGCTGTCCTCGCCCATGACCGCCAGACCGTTCACGCGGCCGACCACGTCGCCCGCCGAAACGGTGAGTTCGTAGTCCTTCCGGCGCTCGATGTAGTCGTCGGCGATCTGTTGCTCGATGGAACGCGAGCGCTGTTTCGCTTGCAGCACGTGGTCACGCGTGGTGTTCTCGGCGTCCTCCGCGCGGGCGATGTCACCGGCGACGCGGACGAGGCCACCGAGGTCACGCAGTTTGAGCGTGAGGTGGTCCTTCCGCATCGCACGGCGCTGAGCTTCGAGGATGATTTCCTCGACCGCCGTGTCCGTGAAGTGCGGGAGACGACCGTCCTTCTCGACTTCCTGTGCGACGAAGCGCGCGTATTTCCGGCGCATCTCCGGCGTGTCGTCGATGGTGTCGTCCATGTACACTTCGTACCCGTATCCCTTGATACGCGAGCGGAGTGCCGGGTGCATGTTCTCCATCGCGTCGAGGTTCCCCGCCGCGACCATCACGAAGTCGGTCGGGACGGGTTCGGTGTGAACCATCGCGCCCGAGGAGCGCTCGGACTGACCGGTGATGGAGAACTCGCCCTCCTGAATCGCGGTCATCAGCTTTTGCTGACTGCGAATGTCGAGGGTGTTGATCTCGTCCACGAACAGGACACCTTTGTTGGCCTTGTGGATGGCACCGGGTTCCACGCGGTCGTGGCTCGGGGTCTCCATTCCGCCGGACTGGAACGGGTCGTGGCGCACGTCGCCGAGGAGTGCACCCGCGTGGGCACCCGTCGCGTCCTCGAAGGGAGCGCTGGTGACGTCGCTGTTGTTGACCAGCAGGTTCGGAATCATCGCGTCGCTGCCACGCGACCCGTAGCGGAACGCGAGGTAGATGACACCCGCAGCGAGGATTCCGAGGAGCGGCTTACCCGCAATGAGGAGCGCGTAGCCGACCACGATGGCGATGATGACCCACATCAAGAACGAGCGCATCTGGTTGCGCTTGCGGGCCTCCTCCTTGTGCGCCTCGATGATTTGTTCGCCCTTTCCGGCGGGAACGGTCCGAACCTTCGGTTCGTTCCCGTCGTCGGGGTTGTGATAGACGAGGAC
Organism: Haladaptatus sp. R4; assembly: GCF_001625445.1. NCBI lineage: Archaea > Methanobacteriati > Methanobacteriota > Halobacteria > Halobacteriales > Haladaptataceae > Haladaptatus > Haladaptatus sp. R4. Next base: position 340,842 of record NZ_LWHG01000021.1, read on the forward strand.
GTCTTGCAGATCCTCCTTGGGGAGGAGCTGACTCATCGCCTTCGCCAACATCGATTTCCCGGTCCCCGGCGACCCGATCATCATCACGTGGCGGCGCTGTTTCGCCGCCTTCAGGATGATATCTCGGGCGTGATCCTGCCCGATGACCTGGTCGACCAGTCGATCCGGAATCTCGACCTCTTCCGTACTTTCTATCTCCAACCCACCCAGCAGATCGTCCTCTGCAATATCGTCGGCGACCTGGGCGTCCACCTCACTCCCAAGGCGGTCGACTTCTTGCTCGGCTTCTTGCTCCGGTGGTGAAGCATCGGTGTCGTTACTCATAGAATTCGTTTTGTGTAGTTGAAAACATGGCTGGAGAACTGATATACTTTCTCCCTCCCTGTGTTCCGTCTCACTCCATTTCAGGCCGTCAAACGTACGAATAGAAGGAATCGGGGAAAATGAATCTCCTTCACACCGTCCGCGCTGTTAATCGAGAACGCGAACGCACGAACGAAAAGAAGGATGGTAGAACACGAACTCACGAAACGCCCCACGAGCGACTCGTCACTCTTATAAAAACGCTACACGACGAATATATCATGACTCGCGGGTTCTACATCGGGCGCTTCCAACCCTACCACAACGGCCACCACAACGTGGTCGAGACCATCGCCGAGGAAGTAGACGAACTCGTCCTCGGCATCGGGAGCGCGGGCGACTCACACAGCCGTCACGACCCATTCACGGCGGGCGAACGCATCATGATGATAACCAAATCCCTCGTGGATTCCGACCTCGTGACGTACGCCGTTCCCATCGAGGACCTGGACAGGAACTCCGTTTGGGTCAGTCACGTCCAGAGCATGAGCCCGGATTTCGACGTGGCCTACTCGAACAATCCACTCGTCATCCGTCTGTTCGAAGAAGCGGGCGTCGAAGTGCGCCAATCGCCCATGTTCAACCGCGAAGTGCTGGAGGGAACCGAGGTACGCGACCGGATGGTCGAAGGCGGCGATTGGCAACGACTCGTTCCAGACCCCGTCGTCGAAATCGTCGAGGAAATCGGCGGCATCGACCGCATCCAACAGGTCAGCGACTCGGATTCGAACGGAATATGATAACCCTCTCGTCCGATTTCGGCACGCCGTACCCGGCGGCGATGAAGGGCGTTTTGCTCCAGCACAGTGACGCGCGTCTCGTGGACATCGCCCACGATTTCCCGCGACAGGACGTTCGGACGACCGCGTTCTGGCTTCGGGAAGTCGTCCCCTATTTTCCGCCCGCCGTCCACCTCGTCGTCGTCGACCCCGGTGTCGGTACCGACCGCGCGGCGCTCGCGGTTCGATCAGGGGGCCACGCCCTCGTCGGCCCGGACAACGGCGTTCTGCTTCCGGTCGCCCGCGAACTCGCCGAGTCGGAACAGTCCGACGCCGACGGGTTCGAAGTCTTCCGCGTTTCCTACGAGGACGCGGACAGCGCGACCTTCCACGGACGGGACGTGTTCGCGCCCGCCGCCGCGAGGATTCACGAGGCGGGAATCGACGACTTCGAACCCCTCGACGATATCGAACCCGCGGAAGCGTTCGAGGACCTCCGGTTCCCGAAACCGACAGTGGAGGACGACAAGGCGGTCGGCGAACTGCTCGTCGTGGACGACTTCGGGAACGCCATCACGAACGTTCCGGGCGACTTTCTCGACGGTGTTGGCGAACTCTCGATCAACGGCCAGTCCGCGCCGGTCGAACCCTCCTACGCCCACGTCGAACCCGGCGAGCGACTCGTGACCGTCGGCAGCCACGGAAACGTCGAACTCGCGGTCAACGAGGGACGCGGCGACGAGGCGTTCGGCGTCTCCGCGAGCCACGAGATACGGTTGGAGAAATGACCGCCATCATCACACGACCGTAACGGTGAACCGACCCCGGAATTCCTTTTGCGTATGGAGACGACGCGCCACTTCACCGCGACCACGTACGTCGTGAACGACGGCGAGTGCTTGCTTCACGACCACGAACGGCTCGGGATGCTTCTCCCGCCCGGCGGTCACCTGGATCGGGACGAACTGCCGCGCGATGCGGCCCTGCGCGAAACCCGCGAGGAGACCGGGTTGGAGGTGACACTGCTCGAACCCGAAACGAGCGTGACGGCCGACTTCGGTCGGGAACTCGCGCCCGCGGAACACACCATGCTCTACGACGTCGATGCGTTCGACGGAGAAGTCGCCCACCAACACATCGACTTCGTCTACTATGGTGAAGCGGCAAGCCGCGACCTCGCCCCCGACGACGACGAACGAGCGACCGACTGCTGGCGGTGGTTCTCGCCGGACGACCTTCGGACGCACGACGAACTGACCGAGGAAGTGGCCACGCTCGGCATCGAGGCCATCGAACGCGTCGAGTCGCGGCAGTAGAACCGATTAAGTGGTGTATAATAAGGTCTATTCGGTGAATTCCACAGTCCATGAGTATCATTGACCGCCTGCTCGGTACCGACGAGGACGGCGACGACGACCCGCGACCGACGTACGTCTGTACCGGCTGTGGCAAAGCGTTCGACGGTGACCGGAAACTCTGTCCCGACTGCGGAAGCGAACAAGTGGTTTCACCTCGACACTGATAGGAAACGAACCTGTTGGCACACAATCTTTACTGATTCCTTCGGACGGATTGAAATAAGGAATCGTATCTCGCGGAAATCGGCGTTTCGGAGACATTATCTGCCGGATAATAATGACACTGCTAGTTGTCGAACAAATCGAGAATGGGATTTGTCAGTCGAGTCAGTCTGAAATTTGGGAGCGGTGATTCGACGCGGTTCGAATGCAAGTCGTGCGGGAGACAGTACGAGCTTGATCGACAGATGTGCCCCGATTGCGGCGGTCACTGCATCGGCTACCGTGAATCGTGGCTCCAGCAGAAACTCGGTCCGCAGTCGCGCAAGCGCTTTTACTGATCGGTCGATTCGAGACGGGAGCGAACGTACTTCGTCACGTGATCGTCCATTCGTCGTTTGTAGCCCGCCTGCCGCGCGAGGCGGTCGAGTTCACGCGCGACCAGGCTGCCGTACTGCACCGCCTTCTTGTCCCGTGTTGCGATTTCGTCCGGAACGAACGCCCGAGCGGACCGTCTGAACGTCCACTTTCGGACGTCGTCCGAAACGAGCATCGACCCCGGTAGCCGAAGCGCTTCCCGGACGACGCGGTCGTCGAGAAGCGGTGCGACGGGTTCCACGCCAGCGGCACGGAGCGTGAGGATGTCCCGCGGCAACTGTTGGGCGAGCGTTCGAATCGTCTCGCGGGCCGCACCGCGTACCGTCTCCGCCTCGACGCGGTGGTCCGCGCGGGCGACCTTCTCGTAGCCGCCGAACAGTTCGTCCGCGCCCTGTCCCACCGCGAGTCGGTCGTAGCCGTCCGCCCGCGCTCGCTCGGCGGTCAGATAGAGGGGTAACGCTATCTGCACGTCCATCGCATTGGTCCGACCGATGGCGCGAGCGACTTCGGGAACCGCACGCTCGATGTCCTCGTGTGAGACATCGACGATCCGTAGATCACGGTCCATCAGGTCGGCCGCGGTGCGGGCGGCCTCCACGTCGTGACTGTCGCGGAAGCCAGCGACGTACAGCGGGTAGTCGAACGCGCTGGCGACGACGGCGGAATCGACCCCGCCCGAGAACGCGACGGCGAGACCGTCGCCGGACACGTCGCCGAGGCTTCCCTCGATGGCCTCCCGAATCGCGGAAACGGCATCCGCCTCGTCCTCGAACGGTTCCGGACTGGGGAGGTCCCACAGTCGCTGGTCGTCGTTCCCGTCGTCACCGATTTCGTCGGTTATCGTCCGGGCACAACCCGCCGGAACCGAGTTTGGCGAGTCGAGGTCGGTCGGGTCGTAACTCCACGTCGTCGGGTCATCCTCCTCGGAGAACAGTGGATAGCGACCCAGCACGTCGCGGACGAGACGCCCGTCCACCTCGCCTGCAAACCCGTTACCGCCTGGAAGCGCGGCGGCCGTGTCGATAGCGCGACGAACGACGTCGGTCGATGCCCCCTGCATCAGAGATAGTGCCCGACGCGGTTGATAATCCGCCGTTTCACGCCGCCTGCGGCCTGTCGAAAGCTGATCCGCCACGGCGTTCGTTTCCCGTCGACCTCCGTCCGGCCATCGACGATAGCACCGAGGATGGCCCGTCTGTCGCGCGTGTTCACGTCGATTTCCGTCACCGCCTGCGACCATCTCGCTGATGTGGGCGTCGCTTCCGGCCGTCATCGGGACGTCCTGGTCGCTGGCGAACGTCCGCGCTCGCCGGTTGCCACGCCCCGTCAACAGGCGCGAGTTGTACACCTCGATAGCGTCGGCCTCCGCGAGTTTCTTCCCCGTGATGTTCGCGGCGACGCCGCTCCGGGATTTCTGAAACGGGTGAGGAACGATGGCGACGCCACCCTGCTCTCGAATTCTGTCGAGCGTCTCTCCGAACGAGAGACCCGGCGGAACGAGTTCTTCGATACCTAACCCCAAGACGTGGCCCGCGCGTGACGAGATCTCCATACCGGGAATGCCGACCAGTCCGTATTCGGGTGCGAGTTTCGCGGCTTCGAGGCTCGCCTCGATTTCGTCGTGGTCGGTCACGGCGATGGCGTCCAAATCGACTGCCTTGGCTTGTTCCAAGAGCAGTTCGACCGGGTCACGACCATCGTGGGAAAGTGCGGAATGACAATGCAACTCGACCGATAGCACGGAGGAACGTTCGCAGTACGTCGGGAAAAGCAACTCGGTCCGCCGTCGATGGTCGTCGATCTACGAAAAACGCCGTAGCTCCGTCGTGAACTCAGTTTCTTATAGAGAGGAACCATGAATTAACTACTCTGGCGCATGAGAGAGGGGCGATGGAGGCAGCATCGCCCGTCGAGTGGTGGGTGAAAACGGTCACTCGCGCTTCATGCAATCATAGGCATCGATGTTTGTCGGCGGTACGGGTCCTATTCATCCCCTCCTTCTCCGATCTTCATTGCAGTAGATACAACGCCCCACACAGTATTTAGGTATTGTGGTGAAATAGGGCTGGCGAAAGAACATCACACTTGCAAAATAGAATACTTCCACAAGAGTTGGCCAAAATATGGGCAAAAATAAATCAATCGTCCATAGACAGTTGCGGCCGTTGTGCTCGCTCGCCGAATGCGTTCCGCGTGCCGTTGTTCGCCCACGGAGAACGAACCCGCGCAGAATGACATCGTAACACAAAGTATTTGCTGGCGGATTTTCTGCTCACCACTATGATGGCAGAGACACGAACGGTTCTCGAAAACCTAACGTTGAAAGCGGTGACGTACGCGACGACACCTGCCGTCGTCCTTTTCATCGGCCTGGTGATGGCCAGTCAAGGACGGGTGCGGGAAGGGTTCCAGTACGTCGGTGGCGACTGGCGTCAACCGGTCTGATTACGCGACAACGACGCTCCGTCGGGCGTTCAGGAGGCCGGTATCGAGCACACGGACGTGACGGGCGTATCGACGTGTATTCGTGGACGAGGACACGTCGTACTGCCGTCCCCACGGTACGAACGTCCAACTATTTCCCGTCGTCCCCTGATTCCGAATTAGCAAGCCATCTCCTTAACCGGGAGCGTGACCAATATACATCGTTGGGGGTGGTACCGTAGGTCGAAGTACACGAATCTATCACGTCACTGTCGGGAATCGTACGGTTCCCGCTCGAACAGCAATTTCTCCCGAAACGTGGGGTGTTGTGCTCATTCATCCCCACGTTTCCTCGAATCGTAACGCGAACCCCTGAGCGTATGCCCCGTTTATGAGTTCCACTGTAAGGTGCGTTATTCACCTCCCGCTACCGCGAGCGAACGTGTGTGACGTACGCAAACTCGGTTTTGATTATACATATTTCCGGCCAAAAGAACAATGGAAGTTACGAAGGAAGAACGGTTCGTCGGGGAGCCCATGATTGTGATCGCCAAAGCCTCCCCCCGACGACCGTGAGGACGTTCAAGACGACTTCACCCACCTGTCCTCACGTTCGATGGTAGAAGACGCTCCTGTCACTCATCACGGCCATCCGGATTCACACACGTTCGTGCACATGGAAAGGCATTAATCCGCCCTGTTTGTACAAACCAGTGAATGAGTTTGGACGACTCCGACCGAGAGTTGGTCGTCGCGGAACTCGGCCGCGACCCGACATCGGCCGAGGAAGCGCTATTCGAGAACCTCTGGAGTGAACACTGTGCGTATCGGTCGTCGCGGCCCCTGCTGTCGGCGTTCGAGTCCGAGAGCGACGACGTCGTCATCGGGCCGGGTGACGACGCCGCCGTGGTCGAACTTCCGTCGGCCGACGCCGACTCCACTTACATCACGATGGGTATCGAGAGCCACAACCACCCGTCCTACGTGGATCCGTACGACGGCGCGGCGACGGGCGTTGGCGGCATCGTCCGCGACACGCTGTCGATGGGTGCGTACCCCATCGCGCTCGCGGACAGCCTCTACTTCGGCGGCTTCGACCGCGAACATTCGCGTTATCTGCTGGAAGGCGTCGTGGAAGGTATCGCCGACTACGGCAACTCCATCGGCGTGCCGACGGTGACGGGGAGCACGCAGTTCCACGAGGACTACGAGGGGAACCCGCTCGTCAACGTGGCCTGCGTCGGACTGCTTCCCGCGGAGCGTCTCATCACGGCCGAGGCGCAGGAACCGGGCAACAAACTCCTGCTCGTCGGCAACTCGACGGGCCGTGACGGACTCGGCGGCGCGAGTTTCGCCAGCGAGGACCTCGGCGAGGACGCGGAGACGGAGGACCGCCCGGCGGTGCAGGTCGGCGACCCGTACACTGAAAAACTGCTCATCGAGGCGAACGAGGAACTCGTTGACGGCCAACTGGTCGAATCCGCACGCGACCTCGGCGCGGCGGGACTCGGCGGCGCGTCGAGCGAACTGGTGGCGAAGGGCGAACTCGGGGCCGACATCGAACTCGGTCGCGTCCACCAGCGCGAACCGAACATGAACGCGATGGAAATCCTGCTCGCCGAATCCCAAGAGCGCATGGTGTACGAGGTGCGTCCCGAGAACGTCGAAGCGGTCTCGGAAATCGCCGAGAAGTACGACCTCGGTTGCACCGTCATCGGAGACGTGACCGACGGCAACTACGTCTGCGAGTTCGAGGGCGAGACGGTCGTGGACGTGCCCGCCGAGTTCCTCGGTGACGGCGCGCCGATGAACGACCTCCCGTCGGAAGCGCCGACTCAGCCCGAGCGCGACCTGCCGGACGCCGACGTGCGCGAAGCGTTCGAGGCGGTCGTCGGGTCGCCCAACTGCGCGAGCAAGTCGTGGGTGTACCGCCAGTACGACCACGAAGTCCAGACGCGGACCTCGGTGTTGCCGGGCGACGACTCGGCCGTCCTCGCGATTCGCCGCGCCGAACTCGGTCTCGCGTTCTCGTCCGGCGCGAACCCCAACTGGACGACGACGGCACCCTACGACGGTTCCCGTGCGGTCGCGCTCGAAAACGCGACGAACCTCGCCGCCAAGGGCGCGACGCCGCTCGCCGCGGTCGATTGCCTGAACGGCGGCAATCCCGAGAAACCGGACGTGTACGGCGGGTTCAAGGGCATCGTGGACGGTCTCGCCGACATGTGTTCCGAACTCGACGTGCCGGTCGTCGGCGGGAACGTTTCGCTGTACAACGACTCGCCGAGCGGCCCGATTCCGCCGACGCCGACGCTGGCGATGACGGGGACGACGGAGGAGTACGACGCACCGCCGACGGAACTCACAGGTGACGGGACCCTGTTGCTCGTCGGCGAACCCGCCGCCGAACTCGGTGGTTCCGAATACCTCGCGCAGGTCGGCGGGAGCGACCGCTTCCCGACGCTTCCGGAGAACGCGAGCGAACGCCTCGCCACCCTCCGCGATGTCGTCACGGGAGACGCCGCCCTCGCCGTCCACGACGTGAGCGACGGCGGTCTCGCGGTAACGCTCGCCGAGATGGTGTCGGACGATGCGGGGGCGACGGTTTCGCTCGACGACGTCGACGCCCACGAGTCGCTGTTCAGCGAACTCCCCGGTCGTGCCGTGGTCGAGACGACCGATCCGGACGCCGTCGTCGAAGCCTTCGACGGCGTCGCCCCGGTCACCGAACTCGGACAGGCGAACGACTCCGGAACGCTCCAAATCGACGCCGATGGCGAGGGTCTCCGCTACACGGCGGACGAAATCGCAGAGCTACGGAACGTCCTCGTCCGGGAACTGGAATAAGCCCGTCTCAGCCGTAAGGAAGAGAGCACATCGAATTCTTTTTGCGTGATATTTATCGAAACTATCGGCGAGAAGCGGACAGAAACGAGTTTAGATCAAGAGCGGAACGCCGAACACGAGGATAGCGCCGATGACGAAGACGACGAGTCCGGTCGTCACCTGTCCCATCGTGAACTCCTGCATCGGGGAGGTCAATCGCGTCATTCCGTCCGCGTGTTGTACCGGGTCCGTGTCTTCCGTGCTCATGGCTGAGTTTCAGTCCGTGCGGTACTTCGATGTATCGGTGTTTCAGCGCCGTCGTTCGGGACGAATTTCAGAACAGGAACAGAAAGTTGTGAACTCCGAGGAAGCCGTACCAAGCACCCGCGGAGAGATAGATAGTGGTTCTGAAGGCGGCCGGATAGCCGGTCGGCACCCACGAACTCGGAAATACACGTTCGAAAAGGAGACCGCTCTCGGCGAGGAGGGTGACGCCGATGACGGCGAACACGAGGGTGAGGAGCGACCCGGCGACCATACCGAAATGTTCCATGAGCGTCCGGGTGAGCCACACCGATTCGAAGACGTCCGTACGGAGTTCGAGGACGGTGATGGTGCTCACGGCGTCGAGCGTCTTCCCCCCGACGAGTGCCGCCAACAACCACGCCCGATTCGGAGCGAGCGCCGGCCACGCCCGGCGCGTCTCGAATCCGTCCACGGAGCGGTTTGACATACACACGGACACACCGTTTCGACTCTTTGTTATGGCACGATTAAGTTCGAATTAGGATCGCTCTGTCAGCAAATTTTTCGATTAATGGGCCGTTAGTGGAACCGTAACTGACGGGTGGAAAGCTATTTGTGGCAGTTAGATAACGGATTTCTATGACTGAATTCGTCCTTCCACCCGCGCTCGAACCGGGCGACGACGTGGCCATCGTCGCCCCCGGAACTAGCCTCGCAACGGTGTACCCGGACGTCTACGAGTTGGGACTCGACTGCCTCGAATCGGTGTTCGGCCTGAATCCCGTCGAATTCCCGACGGCGACGAAATCCCCCGAGTGGTTGGACGACCACCCCGAGGCACGGGCGAAGGACGTGATGGACGCCTTCGCGGACCCGGACATCGCGGGCGTTATCGCGGTTATCGGCGGGGCGGACCAAGTTCGAATCCTGCCGCACCTCGACGCGGACGTGCTCCGCGAGAACCCGACGCGGTTCTACGGCACCAGCGACAACACGAACCTCCAGATGGCGCTCTGGAACGAGGAAATCGTCTCGTTTTACGGCGGCTGTCTGTTCACCGAGTTCGCCATGCAGGGGTCGATGCACGAGTACACCGTGGAGTATCTGGAGCGGACCATGTTCGAAGATTCGTTCGGCGAACTCCATCCGTCCGAGCGATTTACCGACGAGGACTTGGATTGGGGAGATTCCGACACCCTCGACGAGCAGCGCGAGATGGAACCGAATCCGGGGTGGGAGTGGCGCGGCGGCAGCACTGTCGATGCGGACGAAACCGTCACGGGTAGGACGTGGGGTGGCTGTCTCGCCATCGTCGATCAGCAGTTGTCGGTCAACCGCTATCTACCCCTCGCCGAGGAACTCGACCGGGCGGTGCTACTGCTCGAAACGTCCGAGGAACTGCCAAGCGAGTTCGACGTTCGTTGGACGCTGATGGGAATGGGCGAACGCGGACTGCTCTCGCGGTTTTCGGCCGTGCTCGTCGGACGGGCGAAAGCGCGGGCCGTCGAGGACCAGCGACCACCCGAGGAACGCACGGCCTACCGCGAACGCCAACGCGACGCCATCACCGACCTCGTCGCCGAGTACAACCCGGACGCGCCGGTCGTTTTCGACCTCGACTTCGGGCACACCGCGCCGGTCGCCCCGATTCCGGTCGGCGGCAAAGCGACGGTCGACCCGACGGAAGAACGGATCACATTCGAGTACTGATAATAAGATTCTAATAGCGATCCGGTGCTCAGTTAATACATGACCGTCGTGAGCGTCTCCATGCCCGACGAACTGCTCTCCAGAATCGACCAATTCGCCGACGAACACGGCTACACCGGACGGAGCGAGGTCGTCCGCGAAGCCAGTCGAAACCTCCTCGGCGAGTTCGAGGACCGCAGGCTCGAAAACCGCGAACTGATGGGCATCGTCACGGTGATGTTCGATTACGAGACGACGAACGTCGAGGAGCGGATGATGCACCTGCGCCACGAACACGAGGGACTCGTCGCTTCGAACTTCCACAGCCACATCGGCGACCACCACTGTATGGAACTGTTCGTCCTCGAAGGCACGCTGGAAGAGATTTCGACCTTCGTCGGCAAGATTCGCGCCACGAAGGACACGCTGACCGTCGATTATTCGGTGACACCCGTGGACGGCTTCTCGCCGCTCCAGGACATCGAGTAGAGTTATTCGATCAACCGAACCGAATCGCCGACCGAAACGTCGGCGGTACTGCCCGCTGGCAGTTCGAACAACGTGTCCGCCTCGGCTTTTCCCAATCCGGTCCACGCGGAGAGTCGTTTGACGTGCTGAACCTCCCCGTCCGTCGTCCACACGGCGTCGAGTGCGAACGGAACGAACACCATGTGGACGTCCCGAGCATCGACGTCGCCGAACCGGAACGCCAGCGCGTAGTCGTCCGGAATCGACCGCCGGAACATCAACCCCTTCGCCTGCGAGAGAAACGAATCCGCCGTCTCGACATCGTTCGCTAGCGTCTCCGACCGTCCGTCCGATTCGTGTACGACGCGCACGTCGCCAACTCCTCAGGCGGGAGACAAAACTTTTGTGCGAGAGCGCCGCCACCCACGACCATGGAGAAAACCCCGTCGGGGACCGCCGTCGGCGTGGACGACCCTTACGAACACGCCGGACTCTGTGATCACCTGACCGACGAGGGAAACTGCCGCTACGCGTTCGAGCATCCGGAACACGACCCCGAGTTCGCCCGCGAGCGTCGAGAGGAGGAGTTTCGCTGTCCCGTCGCGGACCCGGACGGCGATTGGGAGTGGAGCGACTGTCCGCACTATCGCTGTCGCAACCGCGACCGCGAATGCATCCGCTGCGGTCTCGAAGAGCGGCGGATGGCCCACTCCGACGAACGCCCGCTGCTCGAAGAACACCACCTCTCGTACGCCGGAGGCGGAGAGACGCTTTCTCACGAAATCACGGTGTACCTCTGTCGGTGGTGTCACGCGAAGGTCCACAAATCGTGGGCACGTATCGACGACGACGTGAATCCCGACCCGGAAGCCATCGCCGAGGCCGAAGGACGACGAAGTAAGGAACAGGTCGAGACCGCGTTCGAGACGGCGGCCGAGCGATACGAACGCGAGAAGTAGCGGACCGATTAACTGCTCGAATCCGATGAATCGCTCGAATCCGATGAGCTATCCGACCCGGACGAACCGTCCGAACTCGACCCCGAGGAACTACTTGACCCAGACGAATCGCTCGAATCAGACGTGCCACCCGACCCAGACGAGTTACCCGAATTCGACCCATTCGACCCGGACGAACTATCCGCATCCGACGAACCGCCCGCCGTTCCCGACCCCTTCTCCTTGCTTTTCTTCGCCTCGGCGCGTTCGACCGCCCGCTTCAGTAGCGACGGGGTCAACAGGACGGAGATAACGAAGACGACCAGATAGGCGACGAATATCTGGTTGCCGACGATACCCTGTGCGACGCCGAGCGAGACGATGGCGATGCCGGATTCGGAGCGGGGCAACAGCGCGAATCCCAGGATGAGCGAGTGTTCCCGACGTCCGCCCGCGATGATGTTGCCGACGTAGCCCGCGATGAAGTTCGAGAGGAGGCCGAACACAGCGAAGACGAGAATAAACTCGTTGACCGTTAACGCGGCGAGTTTCATTCTGGCTCCGATGGCGACGAAGTAGAGCGGGATGAACACCCCGTACGCGATGCCATACACGTCCGACTGGAGGCTCTTGCCTTCCAATCGCTTGTTCGTGGAGACCACCAGTCCGATGGTGAGCGCGCCGATGAAGTACGAGAGGTCCACCGCGTCGGAGGCGTAGCCGAAGATGAAGAGAAGGCCGAGGATTCCGATGAAGTCCGACATGCCGACTTCGGATTTCGACAGCAGGTCGGAGACGGGGTCGAGCAGGAAACGGTAGAAAATCGCCGCGACGACGAAGAACAGCGCGGCCAACCCGAGCGCGGAGATGGTACCCATGGTCCCCCCGGCGACGAAGAATAGGGGCAAAATGGAGATACCGAGCAGGCCGACCACGTCGTCCACGACCGACGCGCCGAGGATCCAGCGACCATACTGCGTGTCGAGTTTGTCCAGCGACAGCAGGGTTCGGACGACGATGGAGACCGATGTCACCGAGAGGATGAGGCCGAGATAGAGGCTCGACTCCAACCCTTGTCCGAAGTAACTCCCGATGATGTAGCCGACGATGAACGGGAGAAAGACGCCCGACAACCCGATTATCAGCACGGGGCGAAACGCGGCCAGCAGGTCGCTCAGGTCGATCTGCTGATAGCCGACGTCGAAAAAGAGCAACAGACCGCCGATGGTTGCGATGAGGATGAACGGGCTGTTCTCGGCCGTGCTGCTGATGAGCATGGCGACTGACGGTCCGAGAATGACGCCCGCGAGAATTTCACCGAGAAATCCCGGTTCGCCGAGTCGTTCGATGGCCTCGCTGAGAACGAGCGAGAGCAACAGGCTCACCCCGATGACGAGGAAGATTTCGAGCGACGCCATTATCGACTCCTCCCGCCCCCCGAACGATTCATGTGAGGATACTGGTCGGTCGGGATTCGCATAAGTATGGGGCGCGTATGGTCGGAAACGGACGATTGTTCGACGGTACCGTCATCGAAATGGGACTAGACCACCCTTTCTTCCCGATACTACCGGCTTGCGTGGGCCGCCACAGCGTACATGCCCGTGGACGATGTCGCCTCATCCATGGAGAGTCTCAATCCCGCAACGGGCGAGGTAGTGGGGACGTACGACGACGACGACGGGAGTTCGGTGGACGAGAAACTGCAGCGCGCGACCGAAACCTACGACGAGTGGCGACACACGCCGATAGAGGAACGCCAGCGACTCATCGGAAAAGCGGGGGACGTCCTCCGCGACAACAAGGAGGAGTACGGCGAGTTGATGACGAAGGAGATGGGAAAGCCCCTCGACGCCGCGATTTCGGAGGTCGAGAAATGCGCGTGGGTGTGTGACTACTACGCCGAACACGCCGCGGAGTTCCTGCAGGACGAGCACATCGGCACGGAGGCCGAGGTGGAATCGTACGTCTCGTACGAACCGCTCGGGCCGGTTCTCGCCGTGATGCCGTGGAACTTCCCGTTCTGGCAGGTGTTCCGGTTCATCGGACCGAACATCACGGCGGGGAACGTCGGCCTGCTCAAACACGCCTCGAACGTTCCGGGGTGTGCCATGGCGATTCAGGAAGTGTTGGAGGAAGCCGGTTTCCCGGAGGGCGTGTTCACCACCCTGCTCGTCGGGTCGGACACGGTCGAGAGCATTATCGAGGACGAACGACTCGAAGCCGTGACGTTGACGGGGAGCGAAGGGGCCGGACGCGCCGTCGCCGAAACGGCCGGGAAGAACCTCAAGAAGACCGTCCTCGAACTCGGCGGGAGCGACCCGTTCGTCGTCCTCCCCGACGCCGACGTCGAGGACGCGGCCACGACGGGCGCGCAGGCCCGCTGTATCAACAACGGCCAGTCCTGTATCGCCGCCAAGCGGTTCGTCGTCCACGAGGACGTGTACGACGAGTTCCTCGAAACGTTCACGGAGGAGATGGAGTCGCTGACCATCGGCGACCCGATGGACGAGGACACCGACATCGGCCCGCAGGCCCGCGAGGACCTGATGGAGGACCTCCACGAACAGGTCGAGGTGAGCGTGGACGCGGGTGCGACCGTCGAACTCGGCGGCGAACCGCTCGACAGGGACGGACCGTACTACCCGCCGACGGTGCTCACCGACATTCCGGAGGGAAGTCCCGCCGCGGACGAGGAACTGTTCGGCCCCGTGGCCTCGGTCTTCAAAGTTTCCAGCACCGAGGAGGCGGTTCGACGCGCCAACGACACCACCTACGGACTCGGCGCGAGCGTTTGGACGCAGGACAAACGGCAGGCGAAGGAGGTCGCCAGCGAAATCGAGTCGGGCATGGTGTTCGTCAACGAACTCGTCAAATCCGACCCCCGCCTCCCGTTCGGCGGCGTGAAGGATTCGGGCTACGGTCGTGAACTCTCGAAACACGGCATCCACGAGTTCGTCAACAAGAAGACGATGTGGCTGTCGGACGTGTCCCACTCCGAGGGCGGCGTGGAGTAGAGAATCGGACGAGTTCCGCTATCGGTCGGGGTAGCTAGCTTTTGCTCGTCAACAAAATATATGCACGCACGAATGTATAGTATACAAACAAACCCATGATGAGAGATCTGCGTGAATTCGTGACGGCTCATCCGTGGGCGTACGCGCTGCCTGCTGGACTCATTTCGGCCGCTTACGTCCTAATCGACGCACCATACCCCGGAACGCTCGATTTCGGCATCGTATTCTGGACGGGACTGCTCGGCGGAGTAGTAACCCTCGGCGGAAGGAAAGAAGCGCAGGGTATCGGGTTTCGAACCGGATTAGTCGGGTCACTTCCGATCTTGTGGGACATGGTCCCCACGGTCGGTGCGATTTTACAGTTCGACCAGCCCGTATTTTTCGGAGCCTTGGAGGTACTCATCGTGTTCGTACTGATCGCGTTCGTCGCCGTGATGGTCGGTGTGTCCGGGGCAATCGCCGCGATGATCGGAAGATGGCTGTCACGTAAATTCGGTTCGGAGAAACCCGAACCAGTCGGCAGCTAAACCCCGGTTTCACCGTCCCGATTCCGCCGGGTCGACGACCGTACCGTTTTCCACATCTACCCCGACTCGCTCGCACAGATCGAACATCGGACATTCCTCCTCACCGTCCAGACACGCGGGTTTCCGGGCGGAGCAGTACTCACGTCCGAACTGAATGCTCGCCGTGTGCCCGAACCCGCATTTCTCGGCCGGAACCTCGTCCTCCAGCACCTCGCGCACCTCCTCGTGGTCGGCGTCCGCCGGGGCGATGCCCATCCTGCGATAAATTCGGTGGACGTGCGTGTCCACGGGGAACACGCCCGACTGACCGCCGGAGAAGAGCAGCACGCAGTCGGCCGTCTTCGGCCCGACGCCGTTCATATCCAACAGTGCCTTTCTAACTTCGCTCGGTTCCTCTTCCCGGACGAACTCGTCGAACGCCGTCGCACTCCCGTACTCCGCGAGGACGTTCTCGGCCGATTCGATGATCACGTCCGCCTTCTGGTTGTAAAGCCCGGCGGAGTGAATCGTGTCCGCGAGTTCGCCGTGGTCGGCCTTAGCGAGGTTTTCCGCGAGGTCGTCACCGCCGTACCGCGCCACGAGGTCGTCGTGGGCGGGTTGGCTGGCCACGTCGCTGGTGTTCTGGCTGAGGATGGTGCGGACGAGGCAGGTGAAGGCGTCCTGCCCGCCATACGATTTCTGCCAGTACAGTTCGCCGAGTCGGTCCACGACCTCCTCGGCGCGGGTCTCGGCGTCCGCGGGTGTGAACTCGGCGGCCATGCCGCCGCCGTCCGCCCCGCCGCTGATGTTCTCAGCGGGTTCCGGGTCGTCGCTCATACACGATTCTTGGAGTGCAGTTCTCAATTAGGTTCTGGCATTGCGCAGCGCGTTCAGCACATCGTACCCGTCGCTCGTGGTCCCCGCATAGGCCCCCCACGACGAGGGATATCGTATCGGAACGAGGGTCACGACGAGTTGGTACACACCCCACCAAAGCAGGCCGTTGAGCGCGAACAGCGACCAGTGGTCCGTCGGAATGCTTCGAAGCGCGAGGATGACGGCGAGACTGACAGCGGTTGCGAGCGGCCCCGCGAGACTAAACAACACTCGTCCGAGTGGTCGTCGCGGCGGCGTCTCGTAGCGACAAAATCCGTACCACCATTCGCGCCACCCGTGGGGTGAAAACCGTAGACTGAACCGGCCGAATTGCCGACGATAGCGCTCGCCACCGACGGTAACGGTGACGGTTCCGTCGGTGAGCAACAGCGCGACGATTGCGTGACCGAGTTCGTGAACCAACATCACGAGCGGAACGAGGAAAAGATACACCGCAATGATGACGGAGACACTGATCGCCACCGTGATAATACTCATACGAAATTGATTTTTACTGACCTGATAAAAATGTAACTACGGTTCGACTTCGACGGTGACGACGGTTTCCAGTCCGTTCTCCAGCGCGGTCACGAGGTCCCGGTTGAACCCTTCGGCAGCGAACTCACAACCGAGGACGAACGTTCGTTCGTCCACGTAGTCGCTGGTGCGGCCGACCATGCTTCGGTCGCTGTCGAATTCGAGGTCGGGATGGCCGTGGCCGGTGACGGTCTCGGCGTGGTCGCCCGCCTCGACGGTCACGGTTATCGTGGCGTCCTCGTCCCGACAGGCCGCCACGAAGTCGGGGTCGAAGTCGGCGGGCGCGCGGTCGGCCTCGATGGCGAGGATGCAGTCACCTGCGGGCGTGAGAAAGTCATCAGTCGTGATTTCGAACGTGCTCGCGTGGCGAGCGGATACGTTCTCGTGACCGCGTGCGCGGATCGTTTCCTTCATGGGTCGGCTTTCCACGGGGGCCACTTCAGCGTCGTCATTTCCGGTTCGTATTTGGGTGTCGCGGTTGGGGTTCGTGTTCCCGGTCAGCGTGTGACCGTCACCGTGACTGCACCACAATCACACTCGTATGCGCGGCGCGTACCCGCGCTGGTCTGCATCGCCAGCATCAGATGCCGCTCGGCCAGTTCGCGGTCGCAATCCGTCGCTTCACACGTACATCGGAGCGCTTCTATCATACCTCGATTTCCGTCCGCCACCCACGTTAAATCGACCCGTATCCGGAGTGAAAGTGAAACTCCGACGTAGCGCGCCTCTCTCGGGTATTTTCCCCAAATCGGAACGATGTTTCTTCAATTCGTCCGCCCCTACCGCTTGCATGTGCCACTCATTCTTTATAAACTCCATTGGAGGTGTGTGTCAACCGTTTCCACGGGGTACGGAGCGTGTGCTAGGCGTTTCCACATAATTTGAGGGCACAACTTTTAAATAGCTATGCCGAATACTTCGTAATACCTGAACGCTTCCGGCGTCACGGTAGCACCGCGCGTCAACCAATGATATGGGAATATTGTCATCGGATGGTTGGAACTCGTAGAAGAGTAGCGATGCTATCATTTGCCGGAGTGGAAGGAACCGAGGTTTAACTAAGAATGGTAAGCGTAACAGAAGAGGATCTTCAGAACAAGTCGAAAGGTGAACTCATTAAACTCGCAGGACAGCTCCGAGACCGACGAAACGAGCTGAATCAGCAGGCGAGCAAACGCGCGTCCAAGCGTGATGACTTGAACGCGAGCACACGGGAAAAGGTGGATGAGGCCCAAGAGCACCGAGAAAAGCGTGACGAACTGAACGAGCAAGTTCAGGAACACAAAAAGAAGCGCAACGAACTCAACGCCGAGGCGAACAAACTGTTCGACCGCGTCGAGGACCGCAAATCCGACCTCGAACTCGACGAGGGAAAGGATTTGGAGCAACTCAAGAAGGAAATCGAAGAGCTTGAGTTCAAACAGCAGACGGAAGTCCTCTCCACGGAGGACGAGCGCGAACTCATCGAGAAGATCGAGGCCAAGCGCGACGAGTACACGAGCCGCAAGGAAAAGCTCGATCAGAGCGACGACCTCGAAGAACTCGTCGAAGAGGCAGAAGAGGTTCGTGCCGAAGCGAGCACGCACCACGAGAAAGTGACGGAACTCGCGGACCAGGCCCAGCAGCATCACAACAAGATGATCGAGGCCTACCGCGAAGCCGACGACATCCGTGACGACGCCGACGCGATGCACGAGAACTTCGTGGAAGCCCAGGAAGCTGCCGACCAGCACCACGAGGACTTCGTCCGCGTCCAGAAGCGCCTGCGCGAACTCGACAAGAAAGAGGAAAAGGAGCGCAAATCCGAGAAGGCCAAGGAGCGCGAAGAGGCCAAGGCCGAGGCCGAGGAAATCTACCAGCAGTTCAAGGAAGGAGAGACCCTCGACACCGAGGACCTCATGAAGCTCCAGAAGACCGGTCTGCTATAATCTGCTGACCCTTTGCTAGCGAACTTTTAACGCCGTCGCCCACCCATCTATCGATATGGCAAGCGGACGCTCGTCGAACGGGGGTGGTCGTGGGCAACGGCTCGCGATCGTTTTTGGCGGAACAGTGCTGACAGTTGTCGTCGCGTGGTGGCTGTTTCTCGATTATGCGAATACGCTCGCGGAGGTAGTGGGAATCCTGTTCGTACTGCTCGCGGGAGTCATGGGAGCGCGAGCAGCCGCCCGGTTCGCGGCCCAGCGGTTTCCGTCGTACGACGTGGCGGAAGTCGCCGTGGAAGGGCCGATACGCCGGGACGGCGGCGGTGGCGGGTTCCCCTCCAGAGGTGGAACGCCAGCCGACGACATCGTGGAACAGATCGACCGAGCCAACGACGACACGAACGCGAACGGACTGTTGTTGCGGTTGAACACGCCCGGCGGTGAGGTCGTTCCCAGCGAGGATATTCGCCTCGCGGCCGAGCGGTTCGACGGCCCCACGATAGCGTACGCGACGGATACGTGTGCCAGCGGCGGCTATTGGATCGCGAGCGGGTGCGACGAACTGTTCGCCCGCGACGCCAGCATCGTCGGCAGCATCGGCGTCATCGGTTCGCGGGTGAACGCGTCCGAACTCGCCGACAGGGTCGGCCTCTCCTACGAGCGACTGGCGGCGGGCAGGTACAAGGACGCGGGCGTCCCGCTCAAGGAGTTGGACGGAGACGAACGCAACTACTTGCAGGGAATCATCGACGGCCTGTACGACGACTTCGTGGAGCGCGTGGTCGCCGGACGCGACCTCGATCCCGAGACGGTTCGGGAGACCGAAGCCCGCGTATACCTCGGCGAGGAAGCGCGCGAACTGGGTCTCGTGGACGAGATCGGGACGCGGGAGGACGTCGAAGCACGACTGGCCGAGCGACTCGGCGTGAGCGAGGTGTCGGTGCAGGAGTTCGAACCGACGCCGCCGCTCCGACGTCGGTTGAACCTCGGCGCGCGGGACATCGCCTACTCGTTCGGCGCGGGCGTGGCGAGCGTGCTTGGCGACGAAACGGGAGACGCGAACGGGTTCGAGTTCCGCGTTCGATAACGGGATTCACTCAACGAGCGCGTCGAGCACGACCTCCTCTTTCTCGCGGTCGGGACCGACATCCTCGCCGGTTCGCCCGGATTCGAGGTGTTCTTCGACGGTTCGATCGACGGTCTCGGAGAGCGGCGTGGATTCCCATCCGAGGGACCCGAGTTTTTCGGTCGCTGCCAGAAACGGCGTCGGCGTGTACAGCGGAAAGTCGG
The DNA here is from genome assembly GCF_001625445.1 of Haladaptatus sp. R4. Lineage (NCBI taxonomy): Archaea > Methanobacteriati > Methanobacteriota > Halobacteria > Halobacteriales > Haladaptataceae > Haladaptatus > Haladaptatus sp. R4. The sequence goes on from NZ_LWHG01000021.1 coordinate 360,561, forward strand.
CGGACGAGAGGCCGTGTGTTTCCAACTCGCGCTCGCTGGCGTGGACGAGTTCGACTTCCGTGTCCATGGCGTCGGCCGCGAGTTCCAGCGAACCGTCGAGCGACATCGTCTCGCGGTCGGCGAGGTTGTACGCCTCGCCGGGCGTCCCGCGCTCGGCGACGATTCGCAGGGCGCGAGCACCGTCGATGGCGTAGGCCCGGTGAAGCAGGCTCCCGCCGTCACCCGGTACGAGAACACGGTCGTATGTCGCGACGCGATGGAGCCAGTAGTCGAATCGCTCCGTGTAGTCGTACGGGCCGTAGATGAGCATGGGGCGGACGACCATCGCGTTCACGTCCGCCTCGGCGGCGGCGAAACAGACGCGGTCACACTCGGCCTTTCGCGGGCCGTAGCTCTCCATCGACTCGTCGTCGGCCTGTTCGTCGGTGCAGTCGTGCAACGTCGCGTCCTCCGGGATGGGTATCGGATACTCCGCGTACGCGCTTCCGCTGGAGACGTAGACGTACGCGTCCACGTCGGCGAACAGGTCGGTTGCCGTCTCGATTTGCTGGGGATGCATCACGCAGAAGTCGATGACGATGTCGGGGGCGACGTCGTCCCGCGCGGCTTCGAGCGCGTCGCGGTCGTTTCGATCTCCACGGATGTGTGAGACGTCCGCTCGGTCCGCGAACGGGTTGCCGGATTCGCCGCGTGTGAACGTCGTTACCTCGTATCGGTGGTCGAGCAGTTCCTCGACCGTGTGTCGTCCCATGAACCGTGTGCCGCCGACGAGCAGTGCGCGAGCCATACCGCTGGTGCGAGTGACTGGCCGATAAACCTACAGGAACCAGCGAACTCGACAGTCGCGGGGACGACGCGTCGGGCGACGTATCGCCACGCGAGCACCGCACGGGACGAGCGCTTCGGAGAAGTGATCGTGTTTACAGAACTTTCCACTTACTACCACAATCAGGACACAAACGAACCGAGTAGACCTCGGATGGGTCGTTTTGTGTTTTCAAAGATTCTCGGCAGCCCGAGCACGAGAGTCGCCCGTACGTGTCCTTCTCGACCTCGCCCTTTCGTAGACCGCTTCGAACTGATTGCATCGAGCGATCATACATCTGCTGTTGACATATAGGCATCGACGGAACTGATTTTCAGCTTACACGCCCGGCTCGATGACGAACGACGGCGTTCGGGAGTGTCGAGTGCGAACGAATACCTCGGACAGACTGATTCTCTTGCCCGTTTCGGAAGGTTTGACTACCCCCTCTCGAAATCCACGCCCGTGTCTCGGGGTCGTCTGTTCGCATCGCTCAGTTCGATGGTCTTCCTGGTCAATTTCGCCCGCGTCGTGTTCGCGCCGCTGCTCGAACCGCTCAAAGCGCACTTCGGGGTCAGCGCCACGGTGATTGGACTCATCGCGACGCTCGTCTGGCTCGGGAGTGCGCTTCCGAGAATTCCGACGGGTTATCTCCTCACCCGCGTCGCCCGGCATCGTGTCGTGCTCGGTGCAGGCATCGTCTTGACGGTCTCCGCCGGGCTTACGGCGTTCGCGCCAAATATCACCGTGTTGGCCGTCGGCGCGTTCGCCATGGGGACGGCGAGCGCTGTCTACTTCATCGCCGCGAACCCACTCGTGAGCGAACTGTACCCCGACCGGGTGGGGCGAGCCATCGGCATCCACGGAATGGCCAGCCAACTCGCCGCCGCCATCGCACCGGTCTTCGTCGGCCTGCTATTGACGATGGTCGAGTGGCGAGACGTGCTGAAACTGCTCATGGTCGTCACCGCCGCCGTCACCGTCGTCTACTTCGTGGTCGTCGGACGAACCGAACTCCCCGACGCGGGGGCCACCGACAGAGACCTGCTGACGGCGTTCCGCCGTCAGTGGCCCATCATCCTCAGCGGCGTCGCCATCATCGGCGCGACGGGGTTCGTCTGGAACGGACTGTTCAACTGGTATCCGAGCTACCTCCACCAGACGAAACATCTCTCGCTGGAGACCGGACGGACGCTCCTGACTGTCGTCTTCGCGGCGGGCGTTCCGGCGTTCTTCCTCACCGGGCGACTGGCCGACCGGGTCCCACACGTCCCGCTCATGCTGTCCATCCTCGGCGGGTTCATCGTCTGTCTGCTCGCGTTGACGGCGGCGCAGGGACTCGCCGCCATCGTCGGGGTCTCGCTCGTCCTCGGCTACGTCATCCACAGCCTGTTTCCGGCGCTCGACACCTACCTGCTCGACTCCCTGCCGGACGAGAACAGGGCCAGCGCGTACGCGGTGTACAGCGGCCTCGCCATGATCGGACAGGCAGCGGGCAGTTCGATAGTCGGTGCACTGTTGGACGCCGGATTCCTGTTCGATACCGTGTTCCGGACGTTTTCCATCGGCTTGATCGCCATCCTGTTCGTCCTCGTCGCGCTCCACCGCGCCGACCGACTGCCGACGGCGGCCGCGACGAGCTAATTCGAACTTCGAAGACCCCGGTAACCGAGACGGTTCTGCCGACTCCACGCCCTTTTTCATCTCCCTGTCCTAAGCCATCTCCAATGGAGTACGTGCAGGAGCGGGTGACGACGCTCCACGACCTGAACGGGCGGGTTCCCGACGCGCCGACCGACCGGACGTCGGTCGTCGTCCCACTGACCGACCGGGAGTACGGGTCCCGGACGGCCGAACGCGTCTTCGCGACGCTCGAAACGGTCGCCCCGAACCGCGTCGTCGTTCCGCTTCGCGCCCCCGGCGATTCCGTCGGCCGGATTCACGACTGGCTCTCGTCGTTCGACCTGCCGCTCACGCTGCTCTGGTGTTCCAACCCACGGGTCGAGACGCTGTTGGACGATCACGGGCTTGCAGGCTCCGCCGGAAAGGGCCGGGACGTCTGGCTGGCGCTCGGCGTCGCGGCGGCCGATTCCGCGTTCGTCGTCTGCCACGACGCGGACACCGAAACGTACGACCCGTCCATCGTCCCCCGCCTGCTCGCCCCGCTCGATACCGGCTTCTCGTTCACGAAGGGCTACTACGCTCGCGTCGAGGAGAACCGCCTCTACGGTCGGTTGTTCCGACTGTTCTACGCGCCGCTCGTTCGCACGCTGCTGGGAGCGAACGACGGAGAAATCCTCGACTATCTCGGCGCGTTCCGCTACGCGCTGGCCGGGGAGTTCGGCATGACCGCCGACCTCGCCACCGGCATGCGCGTCGAGCGCGACTGGGGACTGGAGGTCGGTACCCTCGGGAACGCCTTCGAGCACGCCGGATTCGGAGGAAGCGCGCAGGTTGACCTGGGTCGCTACGAACACGCCCATCGCGGCGTGGCCGGCCGGGCGGCCTCTCCACCATGAGCGAGGGCGTCGGAAACGCCCTCTTCCGGGTCTGTGAGAACCACGGCGTCGCCCCCGAGTACGACACGCTCCCCGCCCGCTACCGCGACACCGGCCGCGAGTTCGTCCAGCAGTACGCCGCCGACGCCGCGTTCAACGGACTGGAGTACGATCCGATGGCCGAGCGCGAACAGGTCGAAACCTACGCCGACGCCATCCGTCCGCCGGAACGTTCCGGTGGAAGTGAGGTTCTCCCGGCCTGGGACGACGTTGCGATTTCCCCTGCGGATGTTCTGGACGCCGCGCGAGCGGAACTTTCGGGCCAGCGCCACTGAGGGACAGCGACGAAACGGTTCCCTAGAAGTCCGCTCGGCCGTTCGCTACGACGAGACGTTTATGATTCATATGCGATTTCAATAACTGCGATGAAGACTTCGAAAGCCCCCGCCCGTTCGCGGTCGCTGTCGCTCCCTGCGTTATCCCTCGCACGCTATTGGCACCGACCGTCGGCCGACAATTGGTTCGCGGTTTCACCGGACTCCGTCCGGTTGACCGCCAAGCAACGCTTGGCAATTTCGCCAGATGGAGTCTGGCTGATTGCCGAGCGTTGCTCGGCAATTACACCGCTCACCCAGAGGTTTCGCAGAAACCTCGCTGGCCTCCGGTCGGTACCAACGCGCGCCACTTGGCTGGACGGGCAAGGCGCTACTGAGCAACCGGATGGCGCGCGAAGGCGCACGGAAGTGCGCCCGCGCGAGGGATGACCGAAGTGAGTGAAACGAACTGAGGGAATCGGTTGGGGAGGCGTGTGGTGCAGTGCGGTTGCAGTGTCTGGGTGGATTGAAAGGGGCCGACCGTTCGCGCAGCGTTTAGTCGCTGTGTAGGCCCTATCTGCGCGGGCGTTGCGGAGAGCGCAGATATCCTGCACAGCGACCGCGAACGGGCGGGGGCTTTCGAGGTAGTGTTCTCAGTAGTTGCTCTCTTAATGAAACCAGAAGCAACCCGTAGCGAACGGACGTAGGCTTTCGAGGGAATCCTCTCGGCAACGACACTCACAGATCGACCAAACACATCTGTTCGTAGCGGACGGTAGCTCTCCAACCGAAAAACCCCAACCGAATCGTCACTCGAAACCGAGCGAGCGGTTCGAGGAGAGGTCGTGCGTGATCGAGGAGCCCTGTTCGACGAACTCGTAATCGTCGTCGGTCAGGTAGATATCCCCGTCCTCGACGGTGATATCGACTTCGTCCAGCACGGCGTCTTCGCAGGGGCCGTAGGTGCAGACCCCGGTGTCGGCTTCGAACAGCGCGCCGTGTTTGCCGCAGACGAGTTCGCCGTCGCGCATGCTCGCGCCGTCGCCCTTGTCGAGGCGCACGTCGGTCCAGTGCTGACAGTAGTTTCGCCACGCTCGGACGTCGCCGTCGTCGGCGACCAGGATGGCCTCCTCCTCGTCGAAGCCCTCCCGAATCGTGAACAGGAAGGTGGTGTCGTCCGGGAGCTCCTCGACAGCGGCGATTCGGCTGTGCTCGTCCATCGACCGGGATTTGCGGCCGAGGGAGTTTGAGCCTTTTCAAACGGGCGCTCTACGCGTCCGGATCGTAGTGGCGCGATTCGACCAGCGCGTCGAACGCGGCGGCGAGTTCGTCGGTCACGGGTCCGCCGCCGATTTCGACACCGTCGAGGGAGGCGAGCGGGCGGAGTTCCCACGTCGTGTTCGTCAGGAACGCCTCGTCGGCCCGCCGAACCGCCGCGGGGTCGTAGCGACCCGTCTCGGTCGGGATTCCGGCGTCGTCGGCGAGCGAGCGGACGACGTCTCGCGTGATTCCGGGGAGCACGGGACCCGAGAGCGACGGCGTGTGGAGCACCCCGTCGCGGACGAAGAACAGGTTGCTCGTCGCGCCTTCCGTCACCGCGCCCGTCGAATCGAGCAGGACGGCTTCGTCCGTGTCCGCGTCGAGTTCCAGACGGGCCAGAATCCCGTTCAGGTAGTTGTGCGTCTTCGCGTGGGCGGGGAGCGCCGCGTCGGGAACACGCTGCGTCTCCACGACCTCGGCGGTCGCCGGGGCGTCCCAGACCGAGGTCCCATCGATTCCGCCGCGGGGGAGTTCCGAGACCATCACGACGACCGTCGGATTCTCGGCTGGACCGGGCGAGAGTTTGCCGGGTTGGGGACCACGGGAGACGGTGAGTTTGACGTAGGCGTCACGGAGGTCGTTCGCGTCGAGCGTGTCGCGGATACGTTCCAGAAAGTCCTCGTCGGAAATCCCGTGATCGAGTGCGAGCGCATCGCAGGTCGCTTGCAGGCGCTCGGCGTGTGCCTCCCATTCGAACGCGGTTCCGCCGTAGGCGCGCAGGGTTTCGAAGGCCGCGTCGCCGTACATGAAGCCGCGGTCGCGGACGCTCACGGTCGCCTCGTCGGCCGGAACGATGTCGCCGTTCACGTGGTAGTACATGGTCCTCCCGATTCACGCTCCCGTTCGTCTTCGCACAGTTCACAGAAGTTCCGCACGAGGCGTTTCCCTTCGTCGGTGAGAATGCTCTCGGGGTGGAACTGCACGCCAACGTGCGGCAGGGTCGCGTGCCGAACCCCCATCACGATGCCGCGCTCGTCCGTCGTCCGCGCCGTCTCGACGAGCACGTCCGGAATGTCACCGTGTTCGACCGCCAACGAGTGGTATCGCCCGACATCGAACTCCGTGGGCAACCCGTCGAAGATTCCCTCGCCGTCGTGTGTCACCGTCGATGGCTTCCCGTGGACGACGTCCGGCGCGTGGCCGACCCGCGCGCCGTGGGCCGCACAGAGCGCCCTGAAGCCCAAACAGACGCCGAGCGCGGGATAGGTGGTTTCGGAAAAGACGGCCATCGAAACCCCCGCGTCGTCCGGGGTTCCGGGACCCGGCGAGACGACGATTCCGTCGGGGTCGAGGGCGCGGATACCGGCCACGTCGATGGCGTCGTTCCGCCGGACGACCACCTCGTCGGCGAACTCGCCGAGATACTGGACGAGGTTGTAGGCGAACGAGTCGTAGTTGTCGATGACGAGAATCATTGTGGGATGAGCGACGGTGATGGTCTCTATGCCGTCGGTTGGCGGACCGGGACGTAAAAGCTGACTCTTTTCGAAGCGGGTTCGACAACGAACGATGACCGCCCGAACTCAATCGTCGCCGTTCTCGAACCGCACCACGTCGGTGTCGGTGCCGGTGTCGGGATCGCGTTGGGCGACGATGGAGAGCGTCTCGCGGGCGAGGGATTCCACGTCGTCCAACCCGCGGTCCGTGTCGACCTGTTCGAGGGGGCCAGAAGGCGACGGACGCGCCGCTGCCGAGCGCGGTCACGTCGGACGCGAGCACGAGGCCGTCGCTCCCGACTTCGCGGAGACCGACGTCGCCGTTCGAATCCCACCCCACGACCAACCCGTCGAGACCGAGTTCGCCCGTCAACTCGCTCGCAACCTGCGCGATTCGGTCGATGTGGACGTCGTCGCTCTCCTCTCGACTGCGGTCGAGTTCGGTGCCGAACCGACGGTCGAACTCCTCGATTGCTCCGACGTCGCCGACGACGGCGCACCGGCGTCGTCGTACTCGAACACCCGCCGGACGCCGTCCGAGGTGACGGCGTCGTCGCTCGTGACTCGGCGGTCGGCGGCGAGAACGGTACCTTCGGCACACCGAATTCCGATAACGGTCGCCATGGATGGAGGTCGGGACGGAGCCAAAAGAGGATTGTTGCCGCCGGGTCACCGTGCCACCCGCATCTCGACGGACCTACGCCTCGGCGACGGGCCGACGGCGGGTCCGGTAGACGCTCATGGAGGCGATAGAGAGCGCGATGACGAGCGCGACGACGGCGCTGCCGACGAAGAGCGGGTAGTAGCCCGTGACCTCGGCGAGCGCGGCGAACAGGACCGGTCCCGCGGCGCGCCCGAGGAACGTCGTGCTGTTGCGTAGGCTCAGCGCCCCGCCGCGCAGTCCCGCGGAGACGAGGTCGCTGATAGCGGCGTCCACGGCGGGCATGGACAGGCCGAGACCCGCACCGAGGACGAGCATCGTCACGCCGATGAAGACCGGCGAGGGTGCCAGCCACGCGCCGAACAGGCCGACGGAATAGCAGGCGAACCCGGCGGCGATGAGGCCGTAGTTCGACGTGTACCGCGCGAACCAGCCGTTCTTCGCGGAGACGACGACCGACGAGAGTTCCGCGACCGAGAGCAGGAGTCCGATGGCCAACGCCGACAGGCCGAAGTCCCCGGCCAGCAGGAACGGCAGAATCGTGAGCACCGTGCCGAACAACAGCAGTTCAGTCATGCACGCCGCCCCGTAGCAGACGAGCGCGTCGGGTCCGCTGAGGACGCTGGCGGCGCGGCGCAGATAGGCGAGTCCCTTCGAGTCGCGTTCGTGGGCGGGTTCCTCCAGATGCCGAACCGCGTACAGCGCGAGCGGCAGGCCGAGCAGGTAGGCGAGGTACGGCACGTTCCACGCGACGGTGGCGAGCGCGCCGCCGACGATGGGGAAGAGCGCGGCCCCCGCGGACAGCACCGCGTTGTTCATCCCGAGTACGGAGTTCCGTTGGGTGCCCTCGAACGAATCCCCGATGAGCGTGACGGTGGTGATGAAGATACCGGCGGCGGCGGTCCCGCCGATGGTTCGCAACAACAGGATGGCCTCGTAACTCGGCGCGAGAGCGATAGCACCGCCCGAGACGCTGAACGCGATCAACCCCCAGATGAGGACGGCCCGCCTACCGACTCGGTCGGCGAGCATGCCGATGAACGGCGACAGCACGATTCCGGTCAGGAAGTAGGTGCTGATGAGCAGACTCGCCTGCGCGTCGGTGATCCCGAACGCGTCCCGAAACGCGGGCAGCGTCGGACTGATGAGCGGGACGCCAAGCGGCGCGAGGAGCGTCGCCGCGAGGACGATCTGGACAGTGGACGACCGCCACGGGGACGTCTCCTCGTCGGTATTCGTGTTGCTATCCCCGGAAGCGGATGGCTGTGGCGGCGTCATGGTTCCCCCCGTTCTCCGGCAATCCGTGCCTGCTAGAACTGACGCTGGGGAGGTAATTAATCTCAGCCCTACCGGCGCGTCGTAACCGTCCCGAAACGGAACTTTCGCCGATCAGTTGACGTACGCGCCGACCAACCTCGACTCGATTCGCTGGAGTCGCTCGCTGACGGTCCCCGTCGAGAGGCCGAGTTCCTCGGCGAGTTCCCGGTGGGTCGTCTCCCGAGGAACCTCGTAATAGCCCTCGCGAACGGCGAGGTCGAAGAGCGTCTCCTGCCGCTCGGTGAGTATCGACGAGAGTTTTCCCATGTCGGGTTCGTACTCGCCCATCCGTTCGAGTTTCAGGGAGATGCCGTCGGGAACGTCACCCGCGGCCTGTCGAATCGCATCGCTGGTTCCGATCACGGTGAGTTGGAGGCCGTGTTCGCTCCCCGTGTCGATGTACCGAATCGGCCAGTCGAGGACGATTTCGTGTTCGCGCAGGATGGTGAGCAGGTCATCGACCAGACCGCCGGTTCGACACTGCAAGTAGAGGACGCCGTAGCCGTCCTCACCGACGATATCGTATTCGATGGTTTCGGGCGAACCGGCTAACAGTTCCCGCGCGACGTCGAGGTCGCCGCGGAGTTCCACGAGTTCCACGTATCGCCCCTCGTACACCGGTCCGACGTACCGAATCGTCTCGACCGTCACGTCGTCGGTCTCGGAGAGCAGGTCGTCGATGGGATGAACCGCCGTGTCGTCCTCCCACGTCATGACTATCGTCGCGTACCGCATGGGGAACGATACCGCACGAGAGTATTTAAACACACCTAGGATGATCGGATATAGAGATAGACCGCTGGGGGCAGTACTAGGAAACAACCATGAGTAGCGACACACCCCCCACCGGGGACACGCCGCCGGGACCGGACGGCCTCCCCATCGTCGGAACGCGATGGGATTTCATCCGCGACCCGTTCGGCTTCATGACGGAAAACGCCCGCGAGTACGGTGACATCGTTCACTGGGAGGAACTCGACGGGCCGATGTATCAACTCAACCACCCCGACTACATCGAACAGGTGCTCGTCCAGAACAATCAGAACTACATCAAGGGCGAGGGGTTCCAGAACATCCTCGGACCGGTGCTGGGGAAGGGTATCCTGAACAGCGAAGGCGCGGTCTGGCGGCGCAACCGCCACCTCATTCAACCCGCCTTCCACCCCAAGGAGATTCAGCGATACTCCTCCATGATGACGGAGTTCACCGAGGAGGAACTCGCCACGTGGGAGGACGGCGAGACGCGACTCGTCCACGAGGACATGATGGAGGTGACGCTCAAAATCGTCGCGCGGGCGCTGTTCGGCGTCGATATCGACGACGAAGTCCACACCGTCGGGTCGGCGCTGGAGGAGTTCATGCTCGGTACCGAGAGCCTCGCCAACTTCATCCTCCCGCCGGGGATTCCGACGCCGTCGAGGATGCAGATCAAGGACGCGCGGAAGCAACTCGACGACGTCGTCTACCAACTGATCCGGGAACGGCGCGAGGACCCGACCGGCGAGGGCGTTATCTCGACGCTCCTCGACGCGACGGACGAGCACGGCAACCACATGAGCGACGAGCAGATACGGGACGAAGTCGTCACGCTCCTGCTCGCCGGGCACGAGACGACGGCGCTCTCGCTGACGCTCACGATGTACGCCCTCGCGCAGTACCCCGAGGTGGAGGAGAAACTCATCGCGGAACTCGACGAGGTGCTCGACGGCGAGACGCCGACGATGGCCGACCTGGACGAGTTGACGTACACCGAAAAGGTCGTCAAGGAGTCGATGCGACTCTACCCGCCCGTGCCGGGCATCGTCCGCGAGGCGACCAAACCGGACATCATCGGCGGCTACGAGATTCCGGCGGGTGCGACGGTGCAGATGAACCAGTGGGTCGTCCACCGCGACCCGCGCTGGTACGACGACCCGCTCGCGTTCCAACCCGAGCGCTGGACCAAGGAGTTCGAGAAGTCGCTCCCGAAACTCGCGTACTTCCCGTTCGCGGCCGGTCCGCGGCGCTGTATCGGCGACCGCTTTGCCATGCTGGAGGCGCGTCTCCTGCTCGCCACCATCTACCAGCAGTTCCACATCGAACTCACGCCCGAGGCCGAACTGGACCTGATGGCGACCATCACGGCCCGCCCGAAGAAGGAGATACCGATGACCGTCCACCGGCGCTCCGACTGAGCGAATTTCGCGGACGACCCCGATTACAACTCGGATTTTCGTCATCGCCGAAAAATTTCATCATCGCTGAGAACATACGTCATCGTATGGAGTGGAAACCGGATCGAGGGTTGCAGGTTCGGATGGTCGCCACGTTGTGTCTCGTCGTCCTCTTCGCGGTTGCGATTCCGGCGACGCTCTGGCTCATCGTTACGGCGGGGGCACGCCTCGTCGCGCTCTTTACCGGAACGACGATGACCGCCGTCCTCATCATGGCGGGATTGGCGGGCGGATCGAGCGTGCTCGGCTTCTACGTCATCGAACGCTACGCGAACAGCGATTTGACGGGCTTCCCGAAGGACGGAGACGACGAACCCGTCGTCGTCGAAGTCCCCCCGGAAGTCGAGGCGCGCGCGACGAAAATCGCCAGCCATCTGTCGGTCCCTCGACCGGACATCGAGTGCCGGACCTCGAACGTTCCGACGGCGTTCACGACCGGGTATTCGCCCGAGAGCGCGACCATCGTCGTGACGACGGCGCTCGTGGAGACGCTCTCGGCCGACGAACTCGAAGCCGTGCTCGCACACGAGTTCGCCCACGTTCGCCACCGGGATTTCCTCGTCGTTACCCTCGCGTCGCTTCCCCTCCGTCTCGCCCTGCGGGTTCGAAAGTACGCGGACAGACACTGGGCGTTGGACGCCGAGCGAGGTGCCCATCCGCTCGTCGGCCTGTTCTTCGCCTTTTCGTATGCGCTCTCGGCCGTCTTCAGTTTCGTCGGACGGGTCCTGCTCGCGCTCCTCTCGCGCTATCGGGAACTCGCCGCCGACCGCGGCGCGGTGCGGATCACCGGAAACGCGGGCGAACTCGCCTTGGCGCTCCGGAAACTGTACGACGCGACGGCGACGCGCCCGCCGACGGACATGCGGGACGCCTACGAAATCCCGCCGGAACGCGCCATCGTCCCGCTCTCGATGGCGACCGACGTGGACGGAGCGGATTCGGCGGACGCGGACACGCCGTGGCTCGAAACCCACCCATCGCTCGAAACGCGGTTGGAACGACTTCGTGAGGCCGAAGAGCAGTTCGAACGGGCATCGTCCGCCGGTAGCCCGGAGAACTGATGTACCGAGCGGTACGACAGGTACTGACGATGGACGACGCGACGCCACGGGCGACGTTCGACGCACAACTCGTCTCCGGCGATGTCACGTTCGACGCACGGGACGTGCAACTGCTTCGGGCGATAGACGAACACGGCTCGCTCAACGCGGCGGCGACCGCCCTCGGGCGGTCGTACGCCCACGCACAGCGCCGAGTCGTGACGCTGGAGGACGGTTTCGGACCGCTCGTCCGCCGCGAACGCGGCGGGACGAGCGGCGGGGGGAGCACGTTGACCGACGAGGCGCGGCGACTCATCCAGCGATTCCGCCGACTCACGGCGGAACGTCCGGCCTCGCCGACGTGGACGAGACGGTTCTCGTCGGCACCGTCACCGAACGCGACGGCGAGTTCGGTCTCGTCGAGACGGACGTCGGCGTCGTTCGGGCGCTCGTCCCGGCCGACGCCGACGCCGTGGAGGTACCCATCCGCTCCGACGTGATCACCCTCTACAGTCCCGACGCCGCGCCGCAGGGGGACGACACGAGCGCCAGAAACCAGTTTTCCGGGACGGTTGTGGCTGTCGAAGAGGGGAAACGAATCGCCCGCATCACCGTCGACGTCGGGGCCGAAACGCCGTTCCTCGCGCTCGTCACGATGAACAGCGTCGAGCGGTTGGGACTGGAACCCGGTCGGCCGGTCGTCGCCTCGTTCAAGGCGACGACGACGCGGGCGGTTCCGGTGGAGTTGAGGTCCGAATAATCGGTCCGCGTCGAGAACTTCTCGGTCGGTTCGTTCGAGGGTTTCCCGGTCAATCCGCGTTGAGAACTTCTCGGTCGGTTCGTTCGAAGGTCTCCCGGTCGGTCCGTCCGAGGATTTCGGCACACACGTCCACGAGACGCTTCGCCGACTGGTTCCACGAGTAGCGTTCCGCGACGGCCCGTCCTTGCTCCGAGAGTCGCGCCCGTAGCTCCGGCGACGAAACCGCCGTCGCTATCGCCGTCGCCAACTCCTCGGGGGTTTCCGGCGGGACGAGCAACGCGGTTTCTCGGTCGATGGCGTACTCCGTGACGCCGTCGACCGACGTGGTGACGACGGGGGTGCCGCAGGCCAGCGCCTCCATGTTGACCATGCCGAAACTCTCGTAGTGGGACGGCAAACAGGCCACGTCCGCGGCGGTGTAGTAACCCGGGAGTTCGTCGTGTGGAACCGCTCCGAGGACGGACACCGACGACGCCAGTTCGTGCTCCTCGATTCGCCGCTCCACTGCGTCCTCGTCCCCGCGACCGACGATGGAGAGGTGAACGTCGGTTCCGGCGTCGCGGGCCGCTGCAACCGCGTCGATGAGGTCGAAGACGCCTTTCGATTCCACGAAGCGACCGACGAACAGCACCGTCGGTTCTTCACGCTCGAATGCGGGCGGCGCGTCGGGGTGAAACAGGTCAGTATCGACGCCCGGGTAGACGATGCCGTCGGGTTCGTAGCCGTGTTGCTCGACGAACTCCGCGTTCGTCTGCACCGAATTCACGACCGAGTGGCTGTCCGACAGCATCCCGTGGGCCGCCGTCCCGAGTCCCGTCCGCTCGAAGCCGTGGTACACGCGAATCACGGGGATGTCGAGGAGGTTCGAGAGGACGATGTCCTCTAAGTAGTGGTGTGTCACGAGCACGTCGAGGGTTTCGTTCATCCGCGCAATCGTCCCGTCGCGCATCGCGCCGAGCAGGGGAACGAGTTTTCCCGTGATGGCGGGAAACACGCGAGTTGCGGCGTCGAACGCGGGGTCAGACAGTTGGACGATTTCCGCGTCCGTCGTGCGCATCTTCGACGTCAGTTCCCCGGATTCCGTGTAGAGGTAGGCCGACTGGTGTTCCGACAGCGCGTCGAGGAGTTCCTGCACGTACATCACGACACCGCCAGCGTCCCGCGTTCCCGCTTTCCGGTAGTACATCCCGATGGTCAACTCCGCCGCTCGCGCGTCGGTGGGACGACGCGCGTCGCCGTGTTCCGCCGTCGTCTCCGGACTCCCGACGACACGCTGGGACGGTCGATTACCACTGCTCATTTCCCGATGCTACAGGGGTATTACACTTTGTTATGCGTCGTCGGAACCAATCGGGGGGCGTCGTTCACGTAATCAATCGGGACCACAAAATAGAGACGGCGAGTGCTACGGCTTCGACAGGAACGCGGTGTCGTCGTAGTACGGACCACCTACCGCAAAAATACGTTTCCGACGTTCGCTCTCAGTATCAACCCAGCAGCGCGTGAAGTTGACTGAAATCAACACAATACTGTTTGCCGTTGTAGGTGAAACAGAAGTCACGCGAACCGGGGGCGGCCGCGTTCTTCGTCCCCTTCTTCATCGCCGGATCGCTCGGTTTTTTCGCCTTCTTGGCCTTTTTAGCTTTCTTGGCCTTCTTTTTCGACTGCTTTGCCTTCTTGCTCTTTTTGGCCTTCTTTGCGTTCTTCTTCTTCGACTTGCCGCCGGTCTTCGAACTTCCGCCGGACGACGTCACGCCGGTTGCGGCCTGCTTCGCGGTCGTGGGTGCGGCCTTCGGCGCTTCGTGCGACGGGTTGCTGCCGACGTTCGTCGTCTCGACGTTGCCGATGAGGCTGCCTTTGATCTGCGAATCTGTGACCTCGAACGTCGTGTGCGCCGCGACGAGCGCGGAGGCCCCGCCGTTGGTGTCCGCGTCGGTGCAGTCGATGTCGCAGTTCTCGAACGTGACGACGTCGCTCGTCGTCCCGTAGCCGTCGTAGACGCCGCGGGAGTTCACGACGCCGCCGTTGATCGGGTGGAGCGGAACGTCGTTCGTGTTGTAGATGACGGTATTCTTCACCGTCGTGCCGTCCGTCGCCACGCGAAGGTGGCTGATGTTGTTGTTCTTCAGGAGACAGCCATCGAACGCCAGCGTCCCGCCGCCGCCGCTGGATTTGGCCGCGCCGCCCGCGTAAATCGCGTTGCCCGTCCAGCCGTTCATCGTGACGCCGGTGAGGTCGATGTGACCCGCGAAGGACGCCGGAATTCCGATCGCGCCCTTGCGAATCATGTCACCGGAGACGCCGTCGCCCATGTAGACGTGCTCGATGGTCCCGGTTCCCGACGCCGTGATGAGGTTCGGGTAGCCACCGAGGTTCTTCCCCGGCGGGTGGGGACCGCTCACGTCGGACGCGCCGCTGAAACCGACGTTGCGGATCGTCCAGTCGGATCCGCTCGCGATGATGCGAACGTCAGCGCCCGACGCGCTGATGTCGATGAGTTTGTTTTCGAACGTCTCGCCGCTCCCGACGGTGAACTGCTTCGCCGTGTTCGCGGGAATCGTGATCGTCTCGTACTCCTTCGCCGCGCCGAGACCGGTCGCAGCGCCAGCACCGGCGGCCGCAACCGCGGCCGTTCCGGTCAGTTTCAGATACGAACGGCGGTCGAACGAACTGCCGTCCGCTCCGCTATCGTTTTTTGTCGTACTGCAATCGCGTGCCATGCGGTCTTCAATGCAAAGAGATCGATTAATATTCTTTCGGTGTCGTTCCACACATATCAACTAATCTGAAAGTAACAACGAAATCGATGACTCGCTGGAATTATCATGATCGTTGTTCACATGGCTCTTTCGGTGTGGGTTCGGGTGAGGCGGATGAGAGCGATTACTCCGCCGTACGGCGTCCATAACAAAGCCACTCGGCCGATTTGATTGTCCCACCGTGAATTCGAGAACGCAACGAGGCCGCGAGCACCACGCTTATCCACGGAACTACCGGAATGGCGACGAGTGAAAACCACCTCTCGAAACTGCTGTCGAGTTCGGTCCTCATCGTCGTCGGCGTCATCGTCGCGTCCATCGGTCGACTGATCGAGCGCGTCATCGTCGCCCACTGGTTCTCGCCGCAACTCTACGGCGAGATGACCATCGCACTCGCCATCATGACCATCGGGGCGACCGTCTCGCTCGTCGGGTTGAACGACGGGATTCCGCGATTCGTCTCCCGCTACGACGACGACCGGGACGTGCGCGGCGTCTGGCTGTTCGGACTGGGCTTCTCGCTCGTCGTCAGCGTCCTCGTCTCGCTCGTCCTGTACCTGAACATCGACCACATCACGGTCGCGCTGTTCGAGACGAGCGCCGCGACCGACCTGCTCCGCCTGTTCATTCTCACGATTCCGATCACGACGGGGCTAACCGTCGGCGTGAGCGCGCTCCGCGGCATGGAGAACACGCGCTACAAACTGTACACGAAGGACCTTCTCTACCCGTGTCTCCGAATCCTCCTGCTCGTCGCGCTCGTCGCGGGAGGGTTGAACCTCGCGTCCATCGGCTACGCCTACCTCGTCGCCACGCTCTGCACGGTGGTCGTGGTCTACTTCCTCTCGAACCGCCTCGTCCGACTCGTCGGCCCCGTGCGAACGCACACCCGCGAACTGCTGACCTACTCGGCCCCGCTCATCGTGACGATGGTGCTCTCGATCCTGCTCACGCGGATGGACACCATCATGCTCGCCCAGTTTCGCACCTCGAACGAAGTCGGGGTCTACAACGCCGCCTACCCGCTGGCGAACAGCCTCCTCATGGTCATCTCCTCGTTCGGGTATCTCTACCTGCCGCTCACGTCCAGACTCGACGCCGACGGCGAGCGCGACGAGGTGACGAGCATCTACCGCATCACGACGAAGTGGATTTACGTCCTCACCTTCCCCGCGTTTCTGGTGTTCACCGTCTTCCCGGACGATACCCTCTCGATCTTCTTCGGGTCGGGGTACACGGGCGGCGGTATCGCGCTCGCAATCCTCTCGGTCGGGTTTTTCACCAGCGCGGCGGCGGGACGGAACCGGACGACGCTCGCCGCGCTCGGTCACACGAAAGCGATTCTGGGGGTCGATATTCTGACGCTCGCGCTCAACTTCGTCGCCAACCTCCTCCTCATTCCGACGTACGGCATCGTCGGTGCCGCCGTCGCCTCCTCAGGGGCGTACGTCGTCCGAAACCTCGCGCTCAACCTCGTGCTCTGGTCGAAATGCGACATCACGCCGTTCGCCTCGTCCACGAACCGGACGTACGTCGTCCTTCCGCTCGTCCTCTTCCCGGTCGCCCTGGGCGCGTCCCGCTGGGTGACGTTGACGCTCGTGACGCTGCCCGTCTTTCTGGTCTGCACCGGCCTCCTCGGACTCGTCGCCGTCGTCCTCGCCGGGGGACTCCAACCGGAGGACGGCGCGCTCATCGAGTTCGTCGAGGGCGCACTCGGCATCGAGATGCCCACCATCGAGCGCTACGTTCCCTGACTCGAATCGTTGCCGTTGCCGACAGCCTTTTTATCCCCGTGACGTTACGGAGACCATGGTCGCACAGACGATTGATCGCGTTCCGCGAGAACAGTAGCCAACTCATTCTGATTACCGGAGGTATCGATGCTGACCAGTAGCCACGCCCTCGCCCGCACGGGACTCGACGCCGCCGCACTGAAACCCGCAGAGTGTGACGTGCGGCGAGCGCACGACTTGCCGTTCGAGACGATCACCATCGACTACGAAGGGCGCGAGCACCTCCCCGACGAGGCGGTGCTCCGCGAACTGGCGGCGGCAAAGAACGTCCTGATGACGGTTCCGATCCGGGCCGACGGGTTCGACCCCCTCGGCGACGATTCGCTGTTCGACCGACTCCCCGAAGGGGTCGGGACGGTGTTCGTCGCCGGACACGCCGCGTATCTCGACGACGAGGAGAAACGGCGTGCGGTCGCGCGCGCCTCGGCGCGGCGCTGGAGCGGTCGCCCGACGCGTGGGTCGGCACCGAAGGGATCGAACGAATCGCCACCGCCACGGGCGCGACGCAGTTCGAACTGCTGTCGCGCTCGACCGACCGGGACGTTCGAGCGCTTCGCTCGGCCGGATTCGAGGGAACGGTCGCGGTGTACGCCCCGACCGTCCTCACGGACGACGAGGACACGATCCTCGATTCGGTCGGGGCGTACGTCTCCCGACGACGACCCGTGGCACGGGCGCTCCCGGACGACGCACCGGCGGATGCCAGCGCCGACGGCCGCGCGCGGCGCGTCCTATCGGCGGCGAGCCGTGATTTCGCGCTCGTCGGAACCGAACGGGAAATCGGCGAACGGGTCGAGGAACTGAAGACGGCCGGGGTGGACCTCGTGGTCGGGTATCCCGCCCGCGGACTCGACTCGTTCCTCGGTCGATAACGGCCGAAATCGTCCCGTACGTCCGTTTTTTCTCCCATCGCCGCGACACCCAGTTTCAAATACCACGGCTGCAATACAAACCGTCATGAGCCGACTTGCAGAACACACGACGACCACCGCGGGCGACGCGCTCGCCGACGTGGACGTCGCATTACTCCCGACGGGAAGCGTCGAACAACACGGGCCAGCCCTCCCATTAGGAACCGATTTCATGGCGGCACAGGCGGTCGCGGGGGAACTCGCCGACCGCGACGACGTCGCCGTCCTCCCGACGATTCCGGTCGGGGTCAGCGAACACCACCGCCAGTTCGACGGGACCCTGTGGACCGACCCGACGACGTTCGAGAACTACGTCTCGGACATCGTCTCCAGCATCGCCAGCCACGGCGTGCGGAAGGTCGTCATCGTGAACGGGCACGGGGGCAACGACGGCGCGCTCCGCCGGGTCGCGCGCCGCGTCCGACGCGCGGAAGTCGCCTACGCCGTCCCGTGGAACTGGTGGAGCGGTATCGACGACGTGCTCGAAGACGAGTTCGGGATGGGAATCACGCACGCCGACGAAATCGAGACGAGCATGCTCCTCGAAGTCGCCGAGGAACTCGTCCGCGAGGCCGCGCTCGAAGCGGCCGAGGCGGGCGCGAACGACGTGTGGGGCGAGGACGTTCACGGAGCCAACATCGGGTTCGATACGGCCGACTTCTCCGAAAGCGGCGTCGTCGGGCACCCGACGCGCGGATCGCGCGAGGCGGGCGAACGATTGCTCACGAGTTCGAGCGACGAACTCGCCGCGTTGGTCCAATGGCTCGCCGAACGGGATATCGCGGATCTGTGGCCACAGGAGCACCGATGAAGGTCGGCATCGTCGGCGGCGGTGCGGTCGGCCTGACGGCGGCCCACGACCTCGCTGTGCGCGGTACCGACGTGACGCTGTTCGAGGCGGGCGAAATTCCGAACGAAGGGGAGAGCACCTCGCGGGCGGCGGGCGTGCTCTACGACGCCTTCGCCGCCCCGGAGGACGCCCGTATCGGAAGCCGCGCGATAGAGCGCTTCCGCGAGTTTTCCGGAACAGGGGGATTCGAGTTCGTGGAGACGCCGTACGTCTGGTTCGCCCGCACCGGCGACGAGAAGCGCGCCGCTGCGATCCGCGAGCAGGTGCCTCGAATGCGCGAACAGGGACGCGACGTCGCGTTCATCCACGCCTCGGAACTGAAAGAACGGTTTCCGGCGGTGAACGTCGAGGACGTCGGCATCGCCGCAATCGCCCGCAACACCGGATGCACCGACCCCGGAAGCTACGCCAGGATGATGGCGGCGGAAGCGGAGACGGAGGGCGCGGAGATTCGAACCGAGACGCCGATTCGGATTCGACTTGGGGACGAGGGGGCGGACGACCCTCGAATCGTTCCGCTGGCCGACGGCGACGCTTCCGGCGAATCGTTCGACGCCATCGTCGTCGCGGCCGGATCGCACACGAAACGCGTGTTCGCGGAGGCGGGAATCCCCGTCGCGCTCAAACCGTACCGCGTGCAGGCGCTCACCTGCGAGTTCGACGCCGACACGCCGATGCTGTACGACGCCACCGAGGGCTACTACCTACGGCCACACCCCGAGGGGCTTCTGGCCGGGGACGGGACGGAAGAGGTCGAGAGCGACCCCACCGATTGGAAACACGAAAGCGACGACGCGTTCGTCGCCGCGATGGAGGAACGGCTCTCCCATCGGCTCGATTTCGAATCGGACACGGAATCCGAACCGAAGACGGAATTCGAACCGGCGTCGGAACCGACCGTCGAACGCGCGTGGGCGGGGCTCTGCACCGCGACGCCAGACTACGACCCGTTGCTCGGCGAACTCCGACCGAACTGCTACGTCGCCGCTGGCTGGCAGGGCCACGGGTTCATGCGCTCCCCGGCGCTCGGTGAAGCCATCGCGAAGGACGTGCTCGGCGAGGGCGGCGTCCCGGAGTTCGACCCGACACGCTTCGCTGGCGACGAGGAGTTCGAAATCGTGGAAGGAATGGCCGTCGAGTAGGTTATTCGGACTTCGGTACGGTCACGCGGAGCGTTCCCGAGTCGGTCAGCGTCGCCGTCGCTTCGTTCGCATCGACCTTCGCGTCGGACGGGAGTTCGACCTCCCCGTCGAGCGACATCCCGCGACCGGGGAACACCATGTCGAACCCCTCGTGGAAGTCGCGGAAGCGGTCGATCCGAACGAGGACGGAGTCCTCGACGAATCGGACTTGCACGTCGCTTCCCGTCGCACCTGCCGCGTCGAACACGACGAGGTAGGCGTCCTCGCTTTCGAGCAGGTCGGCCGGGATGGGACGTGATTCCTGTACCTTGCTCGCGGCACGGCCGACCTTCGATGCGACGGCCGTCACGGTCGAGCGCCCGAGGTCGCGGAGCGTCATAGTTCGATGGCTTCGAGGCAATCGGTTTCGCCGCAGTACGGGCACTGGAAGTCGTCCACTCCCACGTCGTCCGGCATATCGTAGGTGTAGTGCATCTCGAACATGTCCATCTCGCAGTCGTCGTCCGTACACTTGACCTCAAGCGTCGCAGGCATACGCGTGGATACGTACCGAACGGAAATAAACGCGCGGACTTCGGCTAGGATTGGTGGTTCGGGGAGTACGAGTTGTGGTTGGTTTTGGTTGTGTGATTGGAGTTACTGAGAAGATCACCTCGAAAGCCCCCACCTGCTCGCTACGAGTTGTTTCTGACTTCATCGAGAGAGCACACTACTGAGAACACTACCTCGAAAGCCCCCGCCCGCTCGCGGCACCGGAAGACGTTCCGGCTCACATTCGTTCGCGGGCTGCGACTTCCGTGGTCACACTCACATTCGTTCGCGTGACCCGCTCAGTGACATCTCTCCGTCGGCACTTCGTGCCTTGGCAAGAGAAAAGCTCTTGCCTGCTCTCGTTCGCTCCTCTGTCGCTCACGAGAACTCCTCCGGGAGGGTTCACTGAGACGACCACAGTAAACGCGAGCGGGCGGCCCCTTTCATCCCTATCCCTACCGCTCCGCCTCCGCACCGTACCACGAGCCTCCCCAACCTCCTCGCTCCCTCCAGTCGCTCGTCCCTCGCGCGGGCGCACTGCCGTGCGCCTTCGCACGCCGGTTGGCTGGTCAATATCGCACCCGCCCCGTCCAACCGAGTGGCGCGCGCTGACGAGATGGCGAGGATAGCGAGGTTTCACAGAAACCTCGAAACGAGCGGCAACGCTGCCGAGCAACGCTCGGCAGGCAGCCAGACAGGGTCTGGCGACGCCCGCGAGCTAGCGCTCATCCGAGCCGTCTCGTCAGAATCGTGCGAGGGATGAGTGAGCGAGTGTAACGAGCGAAGGAATCGGCTGGGGAGGCGTTGGTGCGGCCGCGAACGGGCGGGGGCTTTCTGGGTTGTCTTCTCAGTAGCTGTGTTCGCACCGGAATTAGAGTCGTTTCGTAGCGGGCGGGAGCTTTCTGGGTATTCATCGCAGTTGCTGCTACGTTCTTACCAGAGTTGGAGCCGTCCCGTCGCTGCGTTCGACGTAGTCACCGTTTTATCCGCCCAGTCACAAAAGCGGGTAATGACTGACCCCGCGACTCTCGACGTGACGCTCGTGGACGGCTACGTCGACGAACCGGCTCACTTCGGCGTGCCGCCGTACATCTCGACGTACCCGCGCTACACCGCCGGGGCGCTGGTGGACGCGGGAGTGCCGGAAGAGCAGATTACGTACCACACCATCGACGAACTCCGAGAGGACAACTCGAAGTGGGCCGACGTGGCCGACGCCGACCTGTTCGTCTACATCGGCGGGATGACGGTGCCCGGCAAGTACGTCGGCGGGACGCCCGCCGAACCGGACGAGGTGCGGAAGATGGCGTGGACCGCCGACGGCACGAGTCTGATGGGCGGCCCCGTCAAGTTCGGCGTCGGCGACGAGAACGCGGGCGGAACCCAGACCGAGCGCGACGACCTCGACTTCGACTTCGTGGCGAAGGGCGACGTGGAAGCCGCCGCCGCGGACCTCGTGGAGAGCGGTCTGGAGGGTTTCAACAACCGGATGCGCGACAACGAGGAAATCGACCGCTGGGCGGAAGCGGGCGCGTTCGTCGTCGAACAGCACCCGAACCATCCGGACTACCTCATCTGCGAGATGGAGACCTCGCGGGGGTGTCCCTACAGATGCTCGTTCTGCACGGAACCGCTGTACGGCAACCCGGCGTTCCGCGAACCCGAGTCCGTGATCGCGGAGGTTGACGGCCTCTCGAACCGCGGCGTCCGGCACTTCCGACTGGGCCGACAGGCCGACATCCTCGCCTACGGCGGAAACGGCGAGAAGCCCAACCCGGACGCGCTTCGGGAGTTGTACGGCGGGATTCGGGCGGTCGCGCCGGACCTCGGCACGCTCCACCTCGACAACATGAATCCCATCACCATCGTGGAGTGGCCCGAACTGTCCCGCGAGGGCATTCGGGTCATCGCCGAGCACAACACGCCGGGCGACACCGCCGCGTTCGGACTGGAATCGGCCGACCCCGTGGTGCAGGAGCAGAACAACCTGAACGTCTCCGCCGAGGAGTGTTTCCGAGCGGTGAAAATCGTCAACGAGGAGGCGGGATGGCGGCCAGGCGAGAGTTCGGAAGCGGCCCCGACGCACGGCCCCGACGCGGCGAACCGCCTTCCGAAGCTCCTGCCGGGAATCAACCTGCTCCACGGGTTGAAAGGCGAGCGGAAGGAGACGTTCGACCACAACCGCGAGTTCCTCGGGCGGGTGTACGACGAGGGGCTGATGCTCCGCCGGGTGAACATCCGGCAGGTGATGGCGTTCTCGGGGACCGAGATGAACTCCGTGGGGACCCAAATCGCGGACGACCACAAGCGACTGTTCAAGCAGTACAAGAGCGAGGTCAGGGAGGAAATCGACAATCCGATGCTCCAGCGAGTCACCCCGCCGGGAACAGTCCTGCCCAACGTCCACCTCGAATACCATCAGGACGGTCGGACCTTCGGGCGACAACTCGGCACCTACCCGCTCCTCGTCGGGATTCCGGGGGAACGCGAACTCGGACGAACGATGGACGTCGCCGTCGTGGACCACGGCTATCGCTCCGTCACGGGCGTTCCGTATCCGCTCGACGTGAACAGCGCGTCGATGGACGAACTCACCGCGATTCCCGGCCTCGGCAAACAGCGCGCCGGAAACGTCATCGTCAACCGGCCGTACGAGACGCCGGACGACCTCGCCGAGACGGTGGACGTGGATTTGAGCAAGTTCGCCGGGAGACCGGTGTCCAGAAACGCGGACTGAAAAAGGATTTTTCAGCGACGACGATTTTTCGGCGAGTGAGCGGCGCGAGCGCCGCCCACGAGCGAGAGGCCGGTGACAGGACCGCCAGTAACTGTCATCGGCACAATCGCCAGAAGTGAAATTGTCACAACCGCCAGAAGCGGCTATCGACACACCTGTCAGCTATCAGAAGCCGATTTAACCGCCAGCAATCGCCATTCTCGGCCAGCCACTAGCCGCTAGTACACTCTCCGGAAAATCGAAGATTTTCCGGGCCAAGGAACCCCCGGAGGGGGTAACGCCGTGCTTTTGGTCCAGATTTTTATCGAGGATCGCAGAGCGACCCTCGCAATAAAAAGGTGGTTCGTTAGAACTCTTCCTCGATGATTTCGCCGACGGCGAAGTTCGATTTCACTTCCGTGATTTCGACCTTCACGCGTTCGCCGATCTCCGCGCCGGGAACGATGATGACGTACCCGCGTTCGACGCGGGCGATGCCATCTCCCTGTTTGCCGATGTCTTCGACTTCGACGTAGCGGATTTCACCGGCTTCGACGGGTGGCTGTGGTTCCGACGAGACGGAACTGCCCGTACTCGGTTGCGTCGAAGTCGCGGTCGTTTCTTGTTCTTCGTCCGATTCCTCTTCCGTTTCTCGCGAGATTAGCGCGACACGGTAGGTTTCTCCCGGTTCGACCGAACCCGTATCGATTTCGCGACGTGGTATCGAGACAACGTATTCGTCGCCGTTGAGAGTAACATCACCGCTGAACAGACACAGGAGTTTATCAGAGATTTCCAAGGCTCGTAGACCTCCACGTGAAACCAAGTAGTCAACCATTAAAGAATTATCGAACGCCACCGTTTGCTGCCGTTAGAAGCCGAAATCCACACGATTGGCGCGGGTTTGGGCCTACTTTCGTGAAAACGTCCGAACCAGTAGCTTGCATCATCCCCCTTCCGAAAAACCGGAAATCCTTCGATAGAAGCGCCAGGGACAGGTAATCGTCCGGTTCGTTGATTTCGGCAGCCGTGTCACCGGCCTCTCGCTCGTGGGCGGTGCTCGCGCCGTCCACTCGCCGTGAGAAGATCACTACGCCGTGAGAAGATCACTTGCCGTACGTCGTCCCGTCGGGGTTTTTCGCGCCTTCGGAGTCGTAGACGACGGTCTCTCCGGGGGCGGGGTCCGCGGGTTCGTAGTTGTCGCGCACACCGATTGCCTCTTCGAGTTCGCGGACGGCGCGTTTCTTGAGCGTCTCCGCAAGTTCCTCCGCGTGTTCCCTGTCGATGTCCCGGCCGAGGCCTTCGCACTCGTGGGCGCGGACCATGCCGGACTCGTCCACGGGGTCGCCCATCGGTTGGCTCGTCCCGCCGAGCGCCACGCTGAAGGGGTACGTTTGACAGATGAGCGGACGGTCAGGATGCACCGAACACGCGCCGATACCGTCCTCGTAGAATCGGCAGTCGCCGCAGTCATCGGTTTGGAGCGCCCATTCGAACGTCTCGCCGTCGCCGTCCGCCGTCAACCCGAACGGCATGGGGCGGGCCACATCCCGAAAGTCGTACTCCGTCGCCGCCTGTAGCTCGCGCACTTCGTCGGGGAAGACGGTGGCGGTGTGGGGGTCGTCCGCTTCGCTCGTACAGCAGGCACCACAGCGCGTACACTCGAATCCGATGTCCTCGATTGCATCGGCGAGGTCGGCCGTGTCGAGCGAGTTCGCTCGTTCCAATTCGGCTTCGAGAGTTTCCACGGGGAACGGTTCGTTTGTGGAATGAAAATCGTTGTGGGTGTCGGCAGACTCAGTTCGGCACCGCGCGTTCGCCGTCCCACGCCACCTTCCCCTCGACCGCCAGCTTTTCCAGATGGGCGGCCACGGTTCGCTCCGCGAACTCCCGGACAGCGGAGACGTCCTTGTCGTATGCCGCGTCCGTAACCTCGGGGAGCGTTCGGGCACCGCCGCGGACCGCATCGAGAACGCGCCCTTCACGGCGCAGTCGGTGGTCGATGAGTCGTCGAATCGTCGCTCGTGAGTCCTCGATGACTGGTCCGTGACCCGGATAGAGCGCCGTCGGATTCTTTGCGTACAGTCGCCGGAGCGACGTGAGGTAGGCGCGAAGGTCCCCTTCCCCGGCCGCGACGACGACGCTTCCCTCCGCGACGGCGAGGTCGCCCGAAACGACCCCCTCGTCGGTGGCGAACGCGACGTGGTCCGGGGCGTGGCCCGACGTTTCGATGACGGTCAGTGGGCCGACTTTCGTTCCTTCCCGAAACGTCCGGTCGGGGTCGGTTCCAGTCGCGTCAGCGAACCGTTCTTCGTGTCCGTACCGTGCCCATACCGTCGCGTCACAAACTTCGGCGTAGTGGGCGACCCCGCCGACGTGGTCGGGATGGGTGTGAGTGAGAACGATGTCGGTGATATTCGTCCCGTCCACGACCCGGTCGAGTTCCTCGGTTCGCCCTGCCGGGTCGATGAGGACGCCACCGACGACGTATGCGTTTGTCGCCCCATGTGGTGCCAGCGTCTCGGTCGGCACGGGAATCGGGTTCATGCGAGGGAAGTAGGACGCGGCCGGGAAAGGCTTCCCGTTCGTGGACGTCGCTCGTCAGGAAAAACGAGGGCCGAATATCGGCGAGAAAACCCAGGGAGGCGTCGTTTTAGTTGTTGAGGAGGTAGACCTGCTTTCGCGCGTCGCGGAAACTGTGGCGCGAGACGATGAGGTCCTGCTCTTCGAGACGGGTCAGGGCGTAGCGGACGGTTCGGTCCGGAAGCAGCGATTCCTCCGCGAGTTCGCCCTGCGTCAGCGGTTCTTCGGTTTCCAGTACCTTGGCGACGAGTTTGGCGCTGGGGGGTAGTTCACGGAGTCGTTCACGAAATTCACCTGCTGGTTCTGGTACAGTCGTGCTCATATATAGCATGCGACCGGGGGAAGGTGGTAAACGTTGGCTATAGGTGTGTACATACAATATCGACACCTTAAACGTCATTATATCACATTTAAATTCCATGATAAGTTGGGGAGAAACTACACCGTTCTTCACGACGTGAGATAGGTATGGAATCGATACCCGAGGAGTTTCGAGACCTGTTCGAGAGGAAAGCGTTCGCCAACTTCGCCACCGTCATGCCGGACGGAACGCCGCAGGTGACGCCCGTTTGGGTGGGATACGACGGCGATTACCTCCTCGTGAACACCGCGGAAGGCCGACAGAAGGAACGAAACGTCAGGCGGAATCCGAAGGTCGGACTCTCCATCCTCGATCCGGACGACCCGTACCGATTCGTTTCGGTTCGCGGCGAAGTCGAGGCGGTCACGGAGGACGGCGCGGTCGAACACGCCAACGAACTCACCAAACGGTACATGGGCCAAGACGAGTATCCGAACCTCGATCAGGAGGAGGGTGCCCGCGTCATTATCCGGATTCGCCCCGATCGAGTCGTGACCGGCGGATGATCTGCCCACCCACTCTACCTACTGCTGGCGGTCGGTCTTCGGCGGTCCGCCGTGACGGTTGTACTGGCCGAGGACACAGCCACAGTCCGGACAGTGGACGATGATCATGGTTTCGTATTCGTGGCGTACGAGGTCCGCGGCGGTGAAGTCGCCACCACAGTGATTACAGGTCGTCATCGGAAACCCCGAAGGAAGTACGCGCCCGACGTCCAAAATCGTTCCTCTACGGGTGCTGTCAGGTCGTCCGCCGCAGGAAAGGGATCCCGTGAGTGTGAACCCCGCCCCGCTATCCACATCCAGTACCGTTTTATCCCTCGGGTGAGGTTGTTCGGACGAAGAAAGTGTGAAGGGACAGGAGTGGTATCAGGCTACGGAGGTGGCCGAGGAATACGAAGAGAAGCGATTCTCCCGTGGCGGCCGACTCATCGACCGCCGCGAGAAGCAAGCAGTTCTCGACGCTATCGGCCCGGTCGAGGGGAAGCGCGTCCTCGAAATAGCCTGCGGTACCGGCCGGTTTACCGTCATGCTCGCCGAACGGGGCGCGGACATCGTCGGACTCGATATCTCGGCGGCGATGCTCCAACAGGGCCGTCACAAAGCGCGGAACACGGGGGTCGCCGATCATCTGGAGTTCATGCGCGGCGACGCCGCCCGGCTCCCGTTCCCGGACGACCACTTCGACACCGTGTTCGCCATGCGGTTTTTCCATCTCGCGAACACGCCAGCCTCGTTCCTGAGCGAGATGTGCCGTGTCTCGAAGGATCAGGTCTTTTTCGACACGTTCGCCGGACCGAGCACCCGAAGCCTCTACAACTGGCTGTTGCCGATGGGTTCGCGGTTGTACTCGCTGGACGACGTGCAGAAACTCCTCGGGGAAACCGGCCTCTCGTTGGTGGACTCCGAACACGATTGGATCCTCCCCTACGGTTTCTACCGGAAGATTCCCGACGCCATCGCGACGCGCATCCGGGACATGGACACCACGATAGGCGAAACGGCTGTCGGAGACCACCTCGCGTCCGTTTCCTACTGGAACACGAGCGTCGAGTAGTCCGAAACTGATCCGTTTTTCGGCGAGTGTTGACAACGACGTGCCGAATTGCTTTTACGTACTCGGTATCTGAAAAGCGGATATGGACTTGTCCGTGGTCGTTCCGACGCTCAACGGTCGTGAACCGCTGAGCGACGCCCTCGACGCGGTCGCCCGATACGTCCCCGACGCCGAGGTCGTCGTGGTAAACGGTCCCTCCACGGACGGAACCACGGGAATGGTGTGCGAGCGCGACGACGTGAGCGCGCTCGTCGAGATTTCCGACCGAAACCTGAACGTCGCGCGCAACGCGGGCCTCGCCGAAGCCACCGGCGAAGTTATCGCGTTCCTCGGCGAGGAGGTCGCCGTCGAGGAGTCGTGGTACGACGGCATCCGGAACGCCATCGCGGACGGCGCGGACGTGGTCACGGGTCCCGTCCATCGGATGGTTCGGGCGGGGATGACGACCGAGACGATCGAAACGCGAACGATAGCGGGCCGGGACGTGACCTACTTTTCGGGCGTAAACGTCGCGTTTACCCGTGACGGCATCGAGGCCGTGGACGGCTTCGACGAGGCGCTCGAAACCGGCGGCGCGCGCGATTGTGCCCACCGCCTCGCGGGATTGGAACGCTCCATCACGTGGGCTCCGGAAGTGGCCGTGCGCCGCGAGGACTCCGACGAGAAGGGTGTCGAACGCGATTGGGCGACGAAATACCGCTCGCTCTCCTACCGGATGGTCAAAAACTACGGGCCGCGACTGACCGTGTTCAGACGGACCATCCACGACGCCGTCCGCGACGCACGGACGGCCGGAGGGAACGTCGCCTCCGGCGATACCCGTCCGTCCCTCTGGGCCAGTTGCGGCAAGGAAGTCGCCAAGGGAATCGCCAAAGGTTCCAAAGACGGCCTCGTCGCCCGCCTCCGGGACCGGGACGAGACGCGCAACCCGAACGGGTTGTCCGACCGCGCCGACCGCGCCGTCGAACGCTACGATTGGCGCGAGGTCGAACCCGAGATGGAATAGCAGTTCGACGACCAGACAGAACGAACGTCGGGACCGATTTTACCCGGAAATCGAACTTACCCCGTTAGCGAACGATCATTCGTCCGGCGCGAGCGCTCGACGACGCGACAGGGATTGTTGGTGAACACCTTTCGCATGGCATCTTCGGGCACGTCGAGGGTGAGTATCTCCATGACGGCGACGTTCGGATGGGCGTGGGGGGCACCGCTGCCGAAGAGGACGCGGTCGGGATGCTCCATGACGGCGCGTTCCATCTGCTCGCGGTAGCGGACGAAACTCGTGTCCAGATAACAGTCGTCGTGCGAGTCGAGCAGGTCGATGGCGTCCTCCATCAGATCACGGTTCAGCGGAAAGCCGCCGAAGTGCGAGAGAACCACGGGGAACGAGCGGTCGAGGAGGGTCGTCGCGGCGGTTTCCGGGGGGAATCCGTCGCCCGCGGTGACGAGGACGGGAAGGTCCACGTCTTCGAGTCGGTCGAGGACGTCGTCGTCCGGAAGGCCGTCGTGGGTCGGGTCGAGTTTGAACCCGTGGAACCGGTCGTCGTAGGCGTACTGCTCGACGTCTTCGGGGGAGGTGTGCCAGTCCTTTCGGTGCGTACGGAAGTTTCGGAAGCGCGCCGTGGCGCTCCCGTCGGGGTCGCGGGGACCGTTGATCCTGGCGAACGTAAAAAACGGGCGCTCGACGCTTCGCCGAGCGACGGCGTTGTTCGCTCGGAGATAGCTCGAACCCTCCTGGACGGGACCGGGGAAGACGATGGCGTTCACGACACCCGCCTGGTGGAACTCGCGCTCCAATTTGTCGGGCGAGATAGCACGCCCGCGCGCCGTAACCGACTCCTCGACCGGGAGACGGGCGTGAACGTCCACCACTCGAAACCGGTGCTCCAGTTCTAGCATCTGAAAATTCCTCGATGGCAATCGGGTTTGTATCTATCGGTCGATTCGTGTAACTGCGTCCCGTCCAGTAAACCGAGTAAAAAGATTTATATAGAACATCAATCATTCGTTATACGTATGTCAGAATCAGGATTCGGACAGCGACGCATGGGCGGACGACCGATGTTCATCCTCAGCGAGGGCACGGAACGGACACAAGGTCGGGACGCTCAATCCTCCAACATCACGGCCGGGAAAGCGGTCAGCGAGGCCGTACGCACCACGCTCGGCCCGCGCGGGATGGACAAAATGCTCGTCTCCGACGACGGCGACGTCGTCATCACGAACGACGGGGTCACGATTCTCGACTCGATGGACATCGAGCATCCCGCCGCACAGATGATCGTCGAAGTCTCCCAGACACAGGAGGACGAAGTCGGCGACGGGACGACCACGGCGGCAGTCCTCGCCGGGGAACTCCTCGCGAAGGCCGAGAACCTCCTCGAACAGGACGTCCACGCCACGACCATCGTGGAGGGCTACGCCCGCGCTCGTGACATCGCCATCGAGGCCGTCGAGGACCTCTCGCTCGACGTCGACATCGACGACGACCTCCTGAAGCAGGTCGCCGAATCCAGCATGACCGGCAAGGGCACCGGCGACATCACGACCGAGCGACTCGCGGACGTCGTCGTCAACGCGGTCCGCGGCGTCGAAACCGACGACGGACTCGACCGCGACGAAATCCGCGTGCTGACGCAGGTTGGCGGCAGTTCCAGCGGGACGGAACTCGTCGAGGGAATCGTCGCCGACGCCGAACCCGCACACAAGAACATGCCGCGCTCGGTCGAGGACGCGACCATCCTCGCCACCGACGGCACCTTCGGCGTTCGCGAAACGGAACTCGACGCCGAGTACTCCGTCGACAACGTCGAACAGCTCACCGCCGCGATGGACGCCGAGGACAACCAGCTCCGCGACCTCGCCGATTCCATCGCCGACGCCGGTGTCGACGTCGTCTTCTCGCACTCCTCCATCGACGACCGCACGGCCTCGTACCTCGCCGAGCACGGCATCCTCGCCTTCGAGGACGTCGACGACGACATGACGAGCGCCATCGCCCAGTCCACGGGCGGCAAGCGCACGGGTAAACCGGACGACATCGACGACGACGACCTCGGCCACGCCGACACCATCCGCGTCGAGAAGTACGGCGACGAGGACCTCGTCTTCGTCGAAGGTGCCGACGAGGCACAGTCCGTCACCGTCTTCGTCCGCGGCGGAACGGAACACGTCGTCGACGAAGTCGAGCGCGCCATCGAGGACGCCCTCGACGTCGTCGCCAACGCCGTCGAAACCGAGAGCGTCGTCCCCGGTGCCGGTGCGACCGAGATCAACATCGCGGGCCGCGTCCGCGACGACGCCGCGGGCATCGAAGGCCGCCAGCAACTCGCCGTCGAAGCGTTCGCCGACGCCATCGAAATGCTCCCGCGAACCCTCGCGGAGAACACCGGCATGGACCCCATCGACGCCCTCGTCGACCTCCGTGCGGCGAACGACGCCGAGGAAGGCCGCGCAGGCATCATCTCTTCCGGCGAGACCGGCGAAATCGCCGACCCCGTCGAGAAGGGCGTCATCGACCCCGCCGCCGTCAAGAGCGAAGCCATCGAGAGCGCCACCGAATCCGCGACGATGATCGTCCGCATCGACGACGTCATCGCCGCCGAGTAAGCGACCGCCTGATCGCGATCTTTTTTGTCGCCACGAACGGACGAGAGTGCCCACAGCCGCGCTTCGAACGGTTGTGGAACCGTTTTGACCGTTCGAAGTAGCAAGCCCTAACCCGACTGGGTGTCAATCTTCGTCGATGAGCGAGCGTACCCTTTCGAGCCGTCGAATCTTTCTCGCCACTGCCGTAACGATCGTTCTCGTCTCGGGCGGTATCGGACTCACGGTCGGTGCGACCGGTCAAAACAGACACAAAATACTGCGGTTGTTCGGCGTCTCGCTGTTCGAGATGAGTCCCACCTCGATGGCCCTGTTCGGCATGGCGCTCACGACGGTGGTTCTCGTCGTCCTGTTCGCGCTGGTTTCGTACGTCTCGCAGTACGACACCGACCGCGTAACGTGAGAGGAAAAAGATTATTCCAGTCCGCCGACTTGCACCCGATATGGCAACCGAAACACGTTCGCGCTCGTCCTCCGACGGGACGACCGGCGAACTGCTGGCCGTTGCGGCAACGATTCTGCTGGCGAGCGCCCCAGCCCTCTTCGCGCTCTACGTCATCTTCGACACGTTCTCGCCGACGGGTCAGACGGCGTCGCTCCTCGACTACGCCACGACGACGATGAGCGGTGCTATCATCTTCGCCGTCCTCTGGTTCGGACTCGTCCTCTTCGCCTACTGGCCGTCGCTGGCCGAAGCGTGGAACGACCGATAACAACGTAGTCGGTAACTGCGAATAATGTAGTCGGTAGCCGCGGTCGGCGGTCAGCACAAAAGTCGTCCTTTTTCGCCCGTTCAGGGTGCTATCGTCCCTTCCTCGGCGTCGAGCAGTTCGTGGTAGCGGTTTCGGATGGTGACTTCGCTGATGTTCGCGACGTCGCTGACCTCGCTCTGTGTCACCTTCTCGTTGGTCAGGAGCGCGGCGGCGTACACGGCGGCGGCCGCGAGTCCGACGGGTGATTTCCCGCTGTGGAGACCCTTCTTCGTCGCCGTGTCGAGCAACGAGCGGGCACGTCGTTCGGTCTCGTCCGAGAGATCGAGTTCGGACGCGAACCGTGGGACGTAGCTCTTCGGGTCGGCGGGTTCGATTTCGAGGCCGAGTTCGCGGGCGATGTAGCGATACGTTCGGGCGATTTCGTCCTTCTCGACGCGTGAGACGGCCGTCAACTCGTCCAAACTGCGCGGGGTGCGCGCCTGCCGGGCGGCGGCGTACAACGCGCCGGTTGCGACGCCTTCGATGGAACGCCCCGGCAGGAGGTCCTCGTCCAGCGCACGGCGGTAGATGACGCTCGCGGTCTCACGAACGGTGTCGGGGAGGCCGAGCGAACTCGCCATGCGGTCGATTTCGCCGAGCGCCTGTTTCAGGTTGCGCTCCTTGCTGTCGCGGGTGCGGAAGCGCTCGTTCCACTTGCGGAGTCGCTGCATCTTCTCGCGCTGGCGGGAGCCCAGCGAGTTGCCGTAGGCGTCCCGGTCCCGCCAGTCGATGTTGGTCGAGAGCCCCTTGTCGTGCATCATGTTCGTCGTCGGTGCACGACGCGGGATTTCTGCTCGCGTTCGCTCGCGTCGAAGGCGCGCCACTCCGGCCCGCGGTCCACGGCGTCTTCCTCGACGACGAGACCGCAGTCGTCACACACCCGCTCACCGCGCTCTTCGTCGGTGACGAGCGGGCCACCACACTCGGGACATCGTTGTTGCTCGTCGGCTCGCGTTTTGGTTTGCTCACCGGTGGTTTCGGTTTCGTCAGTCGGTCGGGTACGTGTATCAGTCATGGCGTACTATCAGGAGAGAGAGGGTCGATGGTGCACTACGAGAGTGAGAGAATCGATAGACATATCTTATAGGACCTCCACCGTCTTAACTCCAGTGGCAAAAACGCCCATTTTCCCGGGGCGTAAACTGGTGTTTTATCGGATATGGCACGGGAAGAATGCAGTATTCGATTTTCTCGCACGACTCCGCTGATGGCCTTCTTTATCAGCCATTCGGCAGTGAGTATCGAAACCCTTACCGCTCGTCCGAGGGTTCATGAACACATGAGCGACACGCCTCCCGGACCGGACGAGGTTCGGTACGTCGCACGGTTGGCCCGCGTCGGGGTTTCCGACGAGGAAGCCGAGCGATTTGCCGAACAGTTCGCGGATATTCTGGGTTACTTCGAAACGCTGGACGAGGTACCCGAGGTCGAACGCGAGGACGACCTCGTCAACGTCATGCGCGAGGACGAGGTTCGAACCAGCCTCGACCAGGCCGATGCGCTGGAAAACGCACCGGAGACCGAAGACGGCTACTTCAAAGGACCCAACGTCTCATGAGCGACATATTCATCACCGAGGAAACTATCGACGGTGCGGACGACGGCCCGCTCGCCGGAAAAACCGTCGCCGTCAAGGACAACATAAGTACGAAAGGAATCCGGACGACCTGCGGGTCGGCCATGTTGGAGGAGTACGTCCCGCCCTACGACGCAACCGTCGTCACGCGGTTGAAGGACGCCGGGGCGACCATCGTCGGCAAGGCCAACATGGACGAGTTCGGGATGGGAACCACGACCGAAACGTCGGCCTTCGGCCCGACGGAAAACCCGGTCGCGGAGGGTCACGTCGCAGGTGGCTCCTCCGGTGGCAGTGCGGCCGCCGTCGCGGCCGGTGAGGCCGACCTCTCGCTCGGGACGGACACGGGTGGCTCCATCCGTTGCCCCGCCGCGTTCTGTGGCGTGGTCGGCATCAAGCCGACCTACGGACTCGTCTCGCGGTACGGACTCGTCGCCTACGCGAATAGCTTGGAGCAGGTCGGTCCAATCGCACCGACGGTCGAGGAGGCCGCTTCCCTGCTCGACGTCATCGCCGGACCGGACGACCACGATGCGACGACCCGCGAGGAAGGCGCGGACGCCGACTACGCGAGCGCCGCGGACGGCGACGTGGACGGCCTCGACATCGGCGTCCCGACCGAACTCGTGGAGGGTGCGGACGAGGGCGTCGTTTCCCGCTTCTGGGACGCCATGGACGAACTCGAATCGCAGGGAGCGACGGTCCACGAAGTGTCCCTCCCATCGATCGAACACGCCGTCGAAGCCTACTACGTCATCGCCATGTCCGAAGCCTCCTCGAACCTCGCCCGGTACGACGGGGTTCGGTACGGCGAGTCCGGCGGCTACGACGGCAACTGGAACGAAACCTTCGCCGAGACGCGCGAGGAGTCGTTCGGCGACGAGGTGAAACGACGCATCCTGCTCGGCACCTACGCCCTCTCGGCCGGGTATCACGACAAGTACTACAAGAAGGCACAGGACGCCCGCTCGTGGCTCAAGGGCGATTTCGACGACGCCTTCGAGGACGTGGACGTGCTCGCCAGTCCGACGATGCCGACGCCGCCGTTCGAACTCGGCGAGAGTCTGGACGACCCGCTCCAGATGTACCTCGCGGACGCGAACACCGTCCCCGTCAACCTCGCCAATCTCCCCGCGATTTCCGTCCCGGCGGGAGAAACCGACGGTCTCCCCGTCGGCGTGCAGTTCATCGGGCCGAAATTCGGCGAACAGCGCGTGATCCGGGCCGGAAGCGCGTTGGAGTAACGAATCGGTTCGGGTTTTTTCGGGGGACAGTCACGCCGGTTCGGAAGACGATAATCGAGGAGAGAAATCGTTTATAAACCCGTTGACACGTGTCCAGTTTCACCGGGCCGCCAACTGTGCCGCTATCGAACTACACCATTCGACGGTAGAATAAAACGGATGATAAACTAGTAACCATATTATAGTATAAACAACCTATTATTCGATGCGATTCCGATGATAGTCAAAGCAGAAGACGCGGAGACGAACGAATTTCAGGGCGTGCAGTTCGACGTGCTCGCGGTCGGCGACGAGTCGATGGTGACGAAGATGCACTTCGAAGAGGGCAACGACGTTCCGCCGCACACCCACGAAAGCGAACAGAGCGGGTACGTGATGTCGGGTACGTATCGGATCCACATCGGAGGCGACGAGGAAACGATAGAGAGCGGGGACAGTTATTCGATACCGGGTGGCGTCGAACACAGCTACGAGATAATCGATTCCGGGGAAATCATCGACGTCTTCTCGCCACCGCGAGAGGATTTTCTGTGAGGATGTAGCGACGATGGCAAGATGGAACGGACGACGTGAAATCTCCGCCAACGCTTATTTCTTTCCGGCAGTTCGATTGTCCGTATGGTAGGTACCGTCGTCGAAGTCGAGATTCCAGCCGACGAATTCGCGCTCTGGGAAACGTTGACGGAGCACGAAACCCTCGAATTCGAGATCGAGCGCGTTGTTGCACACGAGAGCGACAGAGTGATGCCGTTCGTCTGGGCGAGCGGCGGGGAAGGAGACATGGAATCGATCTTGGAGGAGGACACGAGCGTCCAAAACCTGCAGTTGCTCGCGGACTTGGACGAAGAACAGTTGTACCAGATGGAGTGGACCGACCGCATCCAAACGCTCATTCACATCCTCGTGGACGAGGAAGCAACCGTCCTCTCCGCGTCCGGGAACAGTAGCCACTGGCATCTCCGTATTCTCTTCCCGGACCGGAACGCGTTGTCGGACACCTACGACTACTGCCGTGAAAACGACCTCACGCTCGACATTCGGAACATCTACGAGTTAGAACAGGGTCGAAAGGGGCGGTTCGGCCTCACCGACGAACAACAGGACACGCTCACGCTCGCGTTCGAGCGTGGCTACTACGACATTCCCCGGGAGGCGTCGGCCGAAAAGCTCGCCGACGACCTCGAAGTGTCACACCAAGCCATCTCCGAGCGACTGCGGCGCGGTCACCGCAGCCTCGTGAAAAACACGCTCATAATCGGACGAAACGCCGACGAACCGCAGTAAAATCGATTAGTCCTCGTACGCGAGGTTCATGATCCACTGCGAGAAGGCGTCGCTCTCGGGATCTATTTCCTCCTCCCCGATGAACGGCGAGAGCATGTCGCCCGCCATCAACAGCGAGAAATCGAGGTCCTTCGCGGCGGGCGTGATGAAGTAGGTGTTGTGCCCCTCGTAGACGGTCTCCTGTCGCTGGACGAACCCCTGTCGCTCCAACGACTCCACGATTCGACTACCCTTGCGCGACGAGACATCGAGGTTTTTCCAGAAGTCGCTCTGATGGATACCGCCGCTCTCGCGGACGAGTTCGAGGCCGTTGTACTCGTCCTCAGTGAGGTCTTCCTCGGACGTTGCCGTGCTCATGTTCAATACAGGGACGGGCGGGCGTTTAAATGTGACTTTCCACGTTATCGTACGGGGTTTCACAAGGAGGGCCGTCGGCGAACTCGTAGCTCCCGGTGCCGTCCTCGAACACGGTGACGATGGACGACGAGCGGGTTCCGTATCCGTCGCCGTGGACGCAGACGCCGATGTCGTGATTTCGGAGGGTATCCCTGGCCGATGCTCGCCATTCGGAAAGCGACGGCGGGTCGTCCGCGGTCACGTCGACGTGCGGCAGAATCCGTTCGGATTTCGGGGCGTTCGCGTCGAATCCTCGGTTGACGACGACGTGGACGCCGGGGTCGAGGCGCGTCGTTTCGAGCGTGCCGTCCCACTCCAGGAGGGTCGCCTCGTTCGCGTCCGCGAGCAGGAGGTTGAATCCGGCGTATCGATGTTCGTCGAGTTCGCCGGTCACGAACTCGCGCGCGGACGCGGCCGACTCGTGGGCCAGCGCGTCGCGTACCAGCAAGCCGCGGGAGCGCTCGCCCTCCAGTTCGACCCAGCGGTTCGTCACGCCGACGAACAACCCCGAATCGTTGTACCCGATCCACGTGCCGCCCGCCTCCTCGTCCTGCGGGGCGACGACCGTCGGATCCCGGTCGAGCACCCTCGGCGGGCGTGAAGGCCGACCGAACGCTTCGTCACGGTTCGCGGCCGCGACGACGGGTGCGTCCTCGAAAACCTGCCACGCGACGATGAGTGTACACACGTGGAGGGGTTGGTCTCGATTCGATAAAAGGTTTCGTCGGCCCCGCCGCTTATGCGAATCCTCGTCGTGACTACTCCGGGGAGTTTCGAACATGACACACAGACGCAATGTACTGAAGACCGGCGCGACGCTGGGGGTCGGGATGGGAGCGCTCGGAACCAGCGTCGGGTCCGCGCAGACGACCACACGGATGACCGGCAGTCCGTCGTTCAGCACGGGCGAGATGACGGGCAAAAATCAACCGAAGAACGTCGAAACGAACGCCAACGGAGTGGCGATGTTCATGCAAGCCGGGGAGAACGTCCGGTACGTCCTGCTCGTCTCCAAACTGGAGGACGTCACGGAGGCGCACATCCACATGGGGAAGAGAGGGCAGAGCGGGTCCGTCGTCGTCTGGCTATATCCGAGTCCGAAATCGACCGAGGGACGACAGTTCTCCGGCGAGTTCAACGGCGTGCTCGCGTCCGGAACGTTCGATTCGAGCGACCTCGTCGGGCCACTGAAGAACGAACCGCTAACACAGCTAGCGAGCGTCATCGAGACCGGGGAGGCGTACGTCAACGTTCACACGAAACAGAATCCCGAAGGGGAGATTCGGGGGCAGATTTCGCCGGTCTCGAACGCCGAGGCGAAATTCAAGGAGGCGCTCGACGTGAGCACGGGCAACGGTTTGGGAATCCAGCGCTCCGTGAGTCTGCAGATACAACAGTCGTAAAGTCGCCGATCACCGGAACCGTTCGCGAACCGCCTCGCGGTCGATGGTTCCGGAGGTCGTCCGGGGGAGTTCCACGGCGGTGGCGAGAAGACGCGGGTGTTTGTACCCGGCGAGGCGGCCGTCACAGAACTCGCGCACCGAGTCCAGCGTCACGGACGTCTCGGCGACGGGAACGACTAGGGTCGCGATTCGTTCGCCCCACTCGTCGTCCTCGACGCCGACGACCGCGACTTCCGACACGTCGGGATGGTCGCGGAGCACGTCCACGACTTCGCCGGGATGGACGTTCTCGCCGCCGGTGACGATACGGTCGGCGCGGCGGTTCAACACCCAGAGCCGACGCCTTCGTCGCGGTAGCCCACGTCGCCCGTCCGGAGCCGTGCTCGCCGAACGCCTCGTCAGTCGCGTCGGGATTGCCGTAGTAGCCAGCCATCACGGTCGGTCCGGAGACGACGAGTTCGCCGGGTTCCCCGGTCGGTGCGAGCGTCCCGTCGTCGCGGACGACGGAGACGTCCGTGAACATCAGCGGCCGACCGACCGTTCCGAGGTGTGAAACCGCTTCGTCGGGGGTCGCGGTGGCGATCTGCGAGGCGGTTTCGGTCATGCCGTAGGTCGGGCAGACCGGGACGTCGCGCTCCGCACACGCCGCGATGAGGTCGTCGCGAGCGGGTGCACCGCCGAGGAGGACGAACCGAAGCGAGTCCGAGAGATTCCCCTCGTCCAGCAACCGCCGGAGCATCGTCGGAACGAGCGAAACCCCGGTCGCCCTGTACGTCCGGAGGAACGAACGGGTGTCCTCGGCGTCGAAGCCTTCCTGCACGACGACCGTCGTTCCGTACAGCGCGGAGCGCAGGAGCGGTGCGAGGCCGCCCATGTGGTACGTCGAGAGACAGAGGTGCCAGCGGTCGCCCGGGAGGACGCCGAGGCGGAACGCCGAGGCGGTCGCGCTGGCGAACAGGTTACCCATCGTGAGCGTGACGGCCTTCGGGTTACCGGTCGTCCCGGACGTGAACAGGAGGACCTGCGGGTCCGCACGCGACCACTCCGCGCGTTCGAACTCCGCTTCCTCACACGCCGAAAGCGTGGTGTCCGTCGATGCATCGACGGACACCACGGGGACGTTTCGAGTGCTTTCACCATCCGTCCCCTCCCCAGCGATTTCGTGAGCCACCGTTTCAGTGTCGGCCTCGCAGACGAGAACTGATAGATCCGTCACCGCGACCTGTCGACGGAGCTCGGGGGTGGCCAGACGGACGTTCAGTCCGACGAGCACACAGCCCAACCGCATCGCGGCGTGGACGAGCAGCACACCCTCCATCCGGGTCTCCATCAGCATGCCGAGGTGATCCCCTTTCCCGAGTCCCAATCCGGCCAGCTTTTCGGCAGTCTCCTCGACGGCCGAATCGAGTTCCGCGTACGTCCACTCGGTGCCGTCCGCCGCTTCGACGATGGCGGTTCGGTCGGGCGACACGTCCGCCCGATGCGAGAGCCAATCGTTCAGTGGCGGTTCGTTCAGCGACGGTTTGTTCATCGGTCGCTCGTTCGTCCCTCGGTCGTTTCTCTTCCGTTCGTTCATGACTCACCCCACGTATCCGCCACGCCGTTTCCGGGTTCCTGCGGAACGCTGACCGACCCGTCCACGAGTCGCGTCCGGTCGGGACCCAGATCCCGACCCAGCAGCGTTCCGGTCGCCACCCCGCAGGCGAGACGGTCGGGAATCGCGGCCGCCGCGTGAATCGCCGCCGTCCTCGCGACGACGCCGTCGATGGTTGTCGTGACGACCGGCGTGACGCCCTCGTCCCGGGCGTGTTTCGCGACCTCCACGACCCGATCAGGACCGCCAATCACCATCGGTTTGCAGATCAGCACGTCCGCGGCACCCGCGTCGAGGACCGTCTCGGCCGACGTTTCCGCGATGGACTCGTCCGCAGCGACGGCGACGACCGGCCGCGCAGGTCGGCGAGACCGTCGATGTCGTCGGCCGGAAGCGGCTGTTCGACGTAAGCGATTCGAAGCGAGTCGAACTTGTGAAACGCTTCGCGTGCCTCCGCACGCGACCACGCGCCGTTCGCATCGACGCGGAGTTCGACGTCCGGGCCGACCGCATCCCGAACCGCCCGGAGGCGGGACACGTCGTCCGTAAGCGAACGTGCCCCCACTTTCACCTTCACGGACTCGAACCCGGAATCGACCGCGTCCTCCACCGCCGCCACAGTCTCGATACGCGAGCAGTCGCCGACGGTGGCGTTGGCCGGAACCGACTCGACGTGGTCCGGCCCGCCGAGAATCCGATACAGCGGTTGGTCCTCCCGCTTCGCTCGCAGGTCCGCCAGCGCGAGCGCGAAGCCGTGTCTGGCCGCCGGTGTCGATTCGAGGGACGACAGTGCGCTCTCGGGGTCATCGACGTGCGCGATGGCCGCGCGGCACGCCGGAAGGGATTCGGTCCACCCCGGAAGGGGCGTCGCCTCCCCGATGCCGATGTCGTCGCCGTCATCGATGCGGATGAGGATGCCTTTTCGGTGCTCGATGGGGCCGTGTGCCGTGTCGAGCGGCGACTCCAGCGGAAGCGAGAACTCGTGCGTTTCGATAATCATACCGTCATACCGATGGCGAAACAGACCGCGTGGGCGGCCAGCAGTTTTCCGGTCTGTTCGAGTGCCGGATTGAGCGCCTCGCCCGACGTCTTCGTGAGCATCGTCCGGGTGATCATCGCGGCGTACGGAACCGTGATGAGCGGGAGGAGGACGGCAAAACCGAACGCCGACGTGGTCGCGAAGTAGATGGGGACGAGGTAGGAAAGGGCGAGCATACCGATGAACTCGCCGCGACTCGCACGGTAGCCGATGAGCACCGCCAGCGTCTTCTTGCCCGCTTTCCTGTCGTTCTCCAAGTCACGGACGTTGTTGACGACGAGGATGTTCGTCGAGATGGCCGCGACTGGGAGGCTCGCCAAGAACGCGGTCATCGTGACGGTTCCCCCCGGAATGGCGAGCGGGAACGGCGCGGCGACGAGGCTCGCGGCCTGCACGTAGAACGTCCCCATCACGGCGATGACGCCGAAGAAGACGAAGACGAACAGGTCACCCAGTCCGTGTGAGCCGAGCGGAAACGGCCCGCCAGCGTAGGCGATGCCGCTGATGACGCTCGCGAGGCCGATGACGAGGATCGGTAATCCGCCGACGTAGACGAGGTAGACCCCGACGACGATGGCGAGCAGGAAGGTGCCGTACATCGCCCGTTTGACCTCGTTCGGCGCGATGAGCCCCGACTGTGTCACGCGGGTGAATCCCGTCCGTTCGTCGGTATCGACGCCCTTCACGGCGTCGTAGTAGTCGTTGGCGAAGTTCGTCCCGATCTGGATCAGCGCCGCGCCGACGAAAGCCGCGAGCGCCGGAAGCGGCGCGAACTGCTTCTCGTGAAGCGCAAGCCCGATGCCCACGATGACGGGCGCGGCGGCCGCCGGAAGGGTGTGTGGCCGCGCCGCCATCAGCCACGCCTGCTTCCGAGAGACGTCTGTGGCCGTATCGTTCATTATCGAGATAGTTCCGGCGAGAGGTGTATAGCATCTACGGTTTCACAGGACTCTTACCGGATTTCTCTCCGGAGAAACGGATTCGATGGCGCGGGCGAGGGACTTTCGTTTAAGTGCTTCTCGTCACAAGGTGGAGATATGGACGGAAGACGGCTCGTTCTGCAGGAGTAGATTGACTCGTTTCGAGTGACGACGCTCGTCACGAATCCGTCACGAACACCGCGAGCGTTCTCGGCGTGGTCAGTTCCGTTCCAGTTCGCGAGCGTCGCTCCCGTATCGCGACGACTCCTCCTTGTGAAGCAGGGTCTCCAACCGCCGCTCGAACTCCGATTCCGAAACCTTCCCGTCGGCGTAGTTGCGTTTCAAGCGCTCGACGGGGTCGGTTTCGTCACGGTCGTCCGTCGAAACCGAACCGTCGAACGACTCCGAATACGCGCTCGACCGACGGGATGTTCCCGATGAGCGAGAGGTACACCGGCCAGAGGGTGGCGACGGTTAGGACCAGGGTTCCGAGGGTGAGCGCCAGAAACAACGGGGCGAAAAACAACGTGACGAACAGGTTGAGACTGTACAGACTCACGCTCGTCAGGACGTAAGAGAGGATTCCCAGCGTTCCGGTACCGAACGCGAGCAAGAGTCGTCCGACGGTGCCGTCCGGCGTGTAATGCTCGATGAATCGGTGCCATCGACGCGTTCTGGATTCCGAGGAGGGTAAATCGACCATGGGACCACATACCTGCCGGTCAGTAATATTCGTTCCGGAGTTGAAGAATGAATAACAGGATTCGCGGGGTCAGTCCGTCTCCGGGATGGCGTAGGACCCGGCGAGGAAGAACAACACGGCGAGGGCGGCGAGGACGACCAAGTCACCGCCGACGGCCCCATGGGAGTACGTCAAGGTTCGGACGCCGCGCGCGAAGTACGTCAGCGGCGAGATGTTCATGATGGGACGGAACCACGACGGCAGGAGGTCCGGCGTGACGAACGTGTCCGAGAGGAACAACAACGGCAGGGCGATGGCGTTGCTGGCGGCGATGACGCCGTCCGAGGACCCGGCGTAACTCCCCAGCAGGGAGCCGAGGCCGCAGAACAACGCGACCGCGAGCGCGATGAAGACCGCGACGGCGGGCAACGTGGCGAGGGAGACGCCCGTGCTCGTCACGAGGGTCATCAGCACGAGGATGATGACGCCCGCGAGGCCGATGATGACGACGTTGACGAGCGTGTGTGCGAGCAACCACTCGGCACGGGTGAGCGGCGTGGTCGACAGCTTCTCGAAGCGGTTCGACTCGCGGTGCCGGGAGACCGAACTCCCGACGCGCGAGAGCGGTGTGAACAGCACGACGACGGCGAGGTAGCCCGGCAGGTAGTACGCCGGGGGTTTCGAGAACAGGCCGCCCGAACCGCCCGAACCCGGATTGGTCTGCACCAACACCGCGAAGATGAGGATGAGGATGACCGGGAAGAAGAACGTGAAGAACACGGCGGTGCGACGGCGGAGGAACGACCGCCACGCCGCACCGGCCTCCGACCGGACGCGACCGAACGACGTCATTGGTCACCTCCGACGATGGCGGCCTCACCGGCACGACGCGTGGTTTCCGGCCCGAGCGGTGCGCCTGTCAGCCTGAGGTACACGTCCTCCAAGTCCGGTTCGGTCCACGTCAGGGCCTCGTACTCGACGCCGCGGCTGTTCAAGTCCGTGACGACCTCCCCGATGTCGGCGGGGGTGACGCCGTCGAACACCAGTCCGGATTCGGTCTCCTCGACGGTGTATCCCATCTCGACGGAGGACCGCGGGGTCGCGGTTTCCACGACGAGTCGGCTCTCGCCGCCGTACTCGCCGATGAGCGAGTCGGGCGTTCCGACGGCGACGATTTCGCCGTCCGCGAGGAGTCCGACCCGGTCGGCCAGTTGTTCCGCTTCGGCCATGTAGTGGGTCGTCAGGAAGACCGTCGTTCCGCCGTCCGCGAGGTCCTCGACGAGTCCCCAGAGCGCGCGGCGTCCGGCCGGGTCGATTCCGGTCGTTGGCTCGTCCAGAAAGAGGATGTCGGGGTCGTTAACCAGCGTCGCGGCCACACAGACCCGGCGTTGCTGTCCTCCGGAGAGGTTCTTGTACCACGTGTCGCCCGTGTCGGTGAGACCGACGTCGGCGAGGGCGTCGTCGGGGTCGCGGGCACCGTCGTACAGGCCCGCGTAATACGCGACGAGTTCGCGGGCCGAAAGCCGGGCAGGAGGGTCGAACGACTGCGGAAGCAGTCCCACCCGTGACTTGTCCACGTTACCGGGTGGTGCACCGAGGATGGAAACGCTCCCGCCGTCGGGAGTCATCGTCCCGGTCAGTGACCGGATGAGTGTTGTCTTGCCCGCCCCGTTCGGCCCGATGAGCGCGAACACTTCGCCCGCGCCGACCGAGAGGGAGACACCGTTCAGTGCGACGGTGTCGCCGTATTCCTTCCGAACGTTCTCGGCGACGAGTGCGTCGGACATGCCCGGAACTTCTCGCCGTTGCTAAGTAAGGAGTTCGATTCGACCACCAAGCGGTCCGTCGAACGACATCACATCGAAATCGGAACTGACTGAGCCAAGATAGTTTTGCCCGAATAATTATTCGACATCGTCCGCGTTCAGCTCATCGATCCTTCCAATTCCCGCTCCATCGACCCCGTAATCGTTCGATCC
Organism: Haladaptatus sp. R4; assembly: GCF_001625445.1. Lineage (NCBI taxonomy): Archaea > Methanobacteriati > Methanobacteriota > Halobacteria > Halobacteriales > Haladaptataceae > Haladaptatus > Haladaptatus sp. R4. The sequence goes on from NZ_LWHG01000021.1 coordinate 404,606, forward strand.
GTTCTTCGGTCGGATGGGGTATTACGAGTTTCGTCCTCGGCCCCACCGAATCGTCGGCCGCCAGTACAACAACAGGACGGTAACGACGAACACGACCGTCGAGATGTCGTAGGAACCGGACGAAACCGTCGCGGCGAGTCCCGATCCCGCGCCAGCGACCCCCGTGATGAGCGACGCGACGATTGGCCACGAACAACTCACGCAGGAGAACAGGCCGAGGAGTCCCGAAATCGCGGACCCCGCCGCGTCGAGGACGGTGGCGTAGACGAGATACGCGAGCGAGAGATAGCCGATCAGTTTGAATGGCAGAATCTCGACGCGAAACACGCTGTTGTGATACAGCAGTGCGGGTCCCCATCCCGGCGGGAGCCACGAGATACGAAACCCGTTCGCCAGCGATCCGGGGAGCGCACCGGTGCGGCCGAACAGGCCGCCGAAGTACGCGACGACGACGAAATACCCGATGCCGATGGCGAGCGCGACCCACCGGTCGCGCTCGTTCGTTCGAACCGGGTTCGTCTTCCACACCGCGTACAGCCCGACGTTTATCCAGATAAAGGGGTAGAGCAGGTAGCGGAAGCCATAGCCGTGGGACAGTCCCTTGACGGCGAGAAAGGCCAGCAGCGCGAACAACTCCGCGTTCAGCACGACCGCTCCCAACAACAGCGATTCGTGGGACGGCCGATAGCGTGTGAATGCGGTGCTCATAGTACGAGTGCATCGACGACGATGGCGAGCAACAGCGCCCCGAGATAGGCGTTCGACGCGTGGAACGAGCGGAACGCCGCCTTGTCGTCGCGTTCGCGGTGGAGTTGAACGACCGCGACCAGGAAGACCGCCCCGAACACGATGGTCGTGAGCGCGTACAACCAACCGAGGGTCGTCACCGTGGCGAGGACGCCCGAGGCGAGCAGCGTCGCGCCCAACCACAGCAGGATGTGTTTTCGGGTTTCGGCCTCGCCGCGAACGACGGGCATCATCGGGAATCCACCGCGCGCATAGTCGTCCTTGTACGCCAGCGCGAGGTTGTAGAAGTGGGCGGGCGTCCACAGGAAGATTACACCGGCCAGCACCAGCGCGGGCAGACCGATATCGTCGGAGACGGCGGCCCAACCGATGAGCGCCGGGAGCGACCCGGCCAACCCGCCGATGACGGTGTTCTGCACCGTGTTCGGCTTCAGGATGAGCGTGTACACCACGCTGTAGAACACGATGGCGAACAGGCCGAAGATGGCGACGAGCAGGTTCACCGAGAGGAAGACGGCCAGCGACGCGGCGGCCAGCAGAAAGCCGAAGGCGATGGCGTTTCGAAGCGGAATCTGTGCCGTCGCGGCGGGGCGGTCCGCGGTGCGGTTCATCCGCTTGTCTACGTCGCGTTCGAGGACGTGGTTGAACGTCCCGCTCGCGCCGATGGAGAGGACGCCGCCGGTGAGCGTGGCGACGATGGTGCTCACCTGTAACGTATCGGATCCGGCCGCGAGCGCCATCCCCGCCGAGGCGACGAGACAGAGCAACCACATCAAACGCGGTTTCATCAGGCGGAAGTAGGCGTACGCGGTCGCCGTGATGCCGACGAGGTCGCCGGTTTCGGTCGGTTCCTCGATGGGGTCCGGGTCGTTGAACGTCATACCGACCGGACCGTCCGACTCTTCGGGTTCGAGCGTCCACGCGAGCGCGAGGACGACGCCGGTGAAAATCGCCATGCCGACGATTAGGTGAGTGTCGGCGAACGAAGTCGTCGTCGCGGAGGTGGCCGCATACGCGCCCAGGACGACCTGTATCGGGTAGAGTATCGCGGCGAATCCGATTCCCGCCTTCACGCGCGGTCGAGAGTTACGACGGAACGCCAACACGGTCGTGGCGAACAACAGCAGGCCGACGACGAGCGCGACCACGCGATGGGTCCACGCGATGATGAGTTTCGAATCGTGGAACGGAACGATCCAATGGCCGTTGCAGGCGGGCCACGTCGGGCACGCGGAGACGGCGTTGACGAGCGAGGTCGTCGCACCGACGACGACCAAGAGATAGACGCCGACAACGGTCGCTGTCAGTGCACGTTCGAACCGTCCAGATGAGGAATCCTGCAATGGCACCGTTGTCTGACGAATTGTATCCCCGCGTACTTAGACCATCCGACTTTCGACGGCAGTGAAGTCAGCACATATTTATGGGTCACTTCCGAAGGCTAGGCCAATATGGATTCCAAGCGGATGGGACTCATCGCGACCCTCGGCGCGATGTTCCTCGCACTCGCTGTCGACCCTGTAGCGGCCTACAATTCGACGACAGATTCCCTGATTCGGACGCTCAACAAGCAGTTGTTGTACGCGGCAATCCCCATCTCGATCCTCGTCGAGGGGATCCTCTTCTACACCGTCTGGAAGTTTCGCAACAACGACGACCCGAAACCGACGAAGGAGAACCGACGGCTCGAAATCACGTGGACGGTCGCAACCGCAATCGTCCTCCTCTTCGTCGGGGTCGCATCCTACGGCGTCATGGCGAACGAGTACGTCACGGTGACGCCGAAGGACACGATGCAAAAGGAACCGAACGCGGTCAGCGTCGACGTCATCGGTCAGCGCTACTTCTGGACCTACAACTACCCCGAGCACAACATCACGGGTTCATCGGACCTCTACATCCCGAAGGACAGGCCGGTGTACTTCAACGTCACGTCGACCGACTGGATACACTCGTTCCACGTTCCCAAACTCGGGTTGAAACAGGACGCGATACCGGGCGAGAACAACACCATCAAGACGAAAGTCACGAAGGAAGGCACGTATCAGGTGTACTGTGCTGAGTACTGTGGCTCCGGTCACTCGGTCATGCTGAGCAAGGTGCACGTCGTCTCGAACGCCAAGTACGAGAAGTGGCTGAAACAGCAGGAGAAGAAGAACTCCGGCGGAAGTTCGAGCGGCAACGGAGGGAACAACAGTTCGAGCAGCGGCGGTAACAACAGCACTGCGGGTGGCAACAACAGTTCGAGCGGTAACAGTACTGCGGGCGGCAACAACTCGTCGGCGTAATTCCGATTTTTCCGTTTCGATGATGATTCCGTAGTGATGACTCAGCAATACTGAAACCATCGCAGACAGTTCGTCCGACGAACGCCTTTGGGTGCATTTTTAGTAGTCGGGCCGCAACCGTCTCTGTATGACGGTAACGGACGATTCGACAGAGGAGCACGGCCATCACCTCCCGGCCGTCGAGGACTGGCCGAAAGGCTTCGGCGAGGCGTCGTGGTGGCCGATCATCACGGTACTCGGCGCATCAGGGTTCTACGTCGGTGCCGCACTGTACATTCTGGGACACGGCGGGGACACCATGGTCGGGCCGAACATCGGCCCCATCGTGTTCATCTGTGCCGCCGCGGTCTTCCTCAGCGGACTGTACGGGTGGGTGTATCACGCCTTCGTCAAGCACTTCTGGAGCAAGGAGTCATCCGGCTCGCCGAAGCTACGCTTCGGGATGATAATGTTCCTCTGCACCGAAATCGCGACGTTCGGTGCCGGGTTCGTCTACTACTTCTTCATCCGGGTCGGTACGTGGCCCCCGAAGATCGGAGAGGTTCCCGAAGTCGTGAGTACATTGGTCATCGTTAACACGGTCCTGCTGGTCGCCAGCAGTATCACGCTCCACTGGGCGCACAGCGAACTCCGGAAGAACAACCGAAGTCGGTTCATCGCCGGTCTCGCAACGACGCTCGTCCTCGGTGCCCTGTTCCTCGCTGGACAGGTGTACGAGTACTACGACTTCATCGTCGAGAAAGGGTTCACGTTCACTGGCGGCGTGTTCAACAGCGCGTTCTTCGGCCTGACGGGTCTCCACGGCCTGCACGTTACGATGGGCGCAGTGCTCCTGACCATCGTTCTGGTCCGTTCGCTGTACGGACAGTACTCCGCGGATCGTCACGTCTCCGTGTCGACCGTCTCGATGTACTGGCACTTCGTGGACGCGGTGTGGATCTTCCTCGTCGTCGTGATCTACTTCGGCGCCGAGATAAACTTCTGACCGCGAATTCGTTTTCCCACTTTTCATCCGTTCCAGTGACCACGCTACCGAGTCGGAGTGGAATTCGATCCCGTTCGAATCACCGTGAACACGGAAACACGCGTTCGCAAGATTGAAACGCGAGAGTGCAGAATTTCGTGGTATGGAACTGCGGGTTATCGAGAAAAGCGATACGGAACTCCGGATCGAAATCGGGGGCGAGGACCACACCTTCATGAACGTGTTGAAGGGTGCACTCCTCGAAACCGAGGGCGTCGCGGCGGCGACCTACGACCTGAACCCCGAGCAGTCGGGTGGACAGACTGACCCCCTCCTCACCGTCAAAACCGAGGACGGGGTCGACCCCATCGACGCCTTGGAGGCCGGTGCACAGAACGTCAAAGACAAGACGGGCGCGTTCCGCGAAGCGTTCACGAGCGCCTGAGTTTTCGGGTTCGTATTTCGTTTCGGTCTTCGTGATGCACGACGAGCGACCGGAAAATCACATCCGAACCGGCACGTCACGGTCCGCGAGGTACTCCTTTACCTCCCGAATCGAGTACTCGCCGAAGTGGAAGATGGACGCCGCGAGCGCCGCGTCCGCGTTCGCGTCGGTGAACACCTCGTACGCGTCCTCCGGGCCGCCACACCCCGACGAGGCGATGACGGGCGTCGAAACCGAATCGCAGACGGCCTTCGTCAGCGGCACGTCGTAGCCGTCCTTCGTCCCGTCCGCGTCGATGGAGTTGACGAACAGTTCGCCCGCGCCGCGCGATTCGGCCTCTCTCGCCCATTCGACCACGTCGATGCCGGTTCCCTCGCGGCCGCCCTTGACCGTACACTCGAACCAACAGGACTCGCCGTCCACACGTTCGTAGTGTTCGCCTTCCTCGTCGAAGCGCCTACGGGCGTCGACGCTGATGACGATGCACTGACTGCCGAACGCCGTCGCCCCCTCCGTCACGAGTTCCGGGCGCTCCAGCGCGGCGGTGTTGATGGACACCTTGTCCGCCCCGGCGCGCAGGGTTTCCTTGATGTCCTCGCGGGTTCGAATCCCGCCGCCGACGGTCAGCGGGATGAACACCTCGTCGGCCACCGAGTTGACGACGTTCAACATCGTCTCGCGGCCGTCGGCGCTGGCCGTGATGTCGAGGAAGACGAACTCGTCCGCGCCCGCCTCGTTGTACTGGCGCGCCATCTCGACGGGGTCGCCCGTGTACTGTAAGTCCTCGAAGTTGACGCCGGTGTACACCGCCGGGTTCCCGTCGTCGTCCAAGTCCACGTCGATACACGGGATGATCCGCTTGGTGAGAGTCATTGGGAGTGGGTTGGGAACCGGACGGCAAAAGGAGACGGGTTACGGGAAAGGTTGCGACGAGAAGCGAGCGGTAGAGCCGCGTGTGTCAGCGGTACTGGCTTCGTGCAGCACGGAACTTGCAATCACAGGAAAATCGAACACACCTGTTCGTACCTTCACTGCTCGTGCGTTTCGCCTTCGTGATGCGGACAACAGAAGGTACGTAAACTTCGGCCCGATAGCACCGGTATGGCCGAAATCGACGTGGAACCCGTCGAGCGAATCGACGAGGACGTCGTCCCCGCGGGGATCGATGCACCGAAGTACGTGTTGTACGGCGGCAAAGGCGGCGTCGGGAAGACGACGATGGCCGCCGCGACGGCGCTGGCGAGCGCGCGCGATGGAACGCGAACGCTCGTCGTCTCGACCGACCCGGCACACTCCCTGTCGGACACGTTCGAGCGCGACATTCCGGCGGAAGCGACGCGCATTCGGGAGGATATTCCCCTCTTCGCGGCGGAGATCGATCCGGACGCCGAACTGGAGGAACAGGCCGGAATGATGGGCGAAGGGAGTCCGCTCGGCGGCATGCTCGGCGACGATGAGGACGGGCCGATGGGGTCGCTCCTCGGCGGGGCGATGCCCGGGGCGGACGAGGCCGCCGCGATGCAGAAGTTACTCGAATTTCTGGACGACGAGCGGTTCGACCGCGTCGTCGTGGACACCGCGCCGACGGGACACACCCTCCGATTGCTGGAACTGCCCGAACTGATGGACACGATGGTGGGCCGGATGATGAGCCTGCGCCAGCGATTGAGCGGGATGATGGACGGCGTCAAGGACGTGTTCGGCGGCGGTGCGGACCCCGAGGAAGGGATGGAGAACCTCGACGTGCTCAAGGAACGGATTCAAAAACTCCGGACGACGCTGCGGGACCCCTCGAAAACGGACTTCCGCGTCGTCATGATCCCCGAGGAGATGAGCGTCTTCGAGTCCAAGCGCCTGCTCGCGCGACTGGAGGAGTTCGGAATCCCGGTCGGAACCGTCGTCGTCAACCGCGTGATGGAGAACCTCGCGGACGTGACCGATTCGGTCGATTCGGATCGGTTCGCCACCCCGAACCTCGACGACTGTGAGTTCTGCCAACAGCGCTGGGAGGTCCAGCAGGGCGCGCTTCGGGAAGCACAGGACGTGTTCCGCGGGCACACCATCAAACGCGTTCCGCTGTTCGCCGACGAAGTTCGCGGCGAGGAGATGTTGCGCGTCGTCGCCGCCTGTTTGGACTGATCCGACGGGAACGCCAACATTTTACTGAGAACATAACTACCGCGACGACGACGTAGAAAGCCCCCACTTGCTACGAGGTGTCTGTATTTTGAGACTGCAAGTACCGAGCCGCATGAATTACCGCATCCGCCCCGCAACCGCTTGCTCGCGGCTGTGCCGCTCGCTTGCGAGGTTCCGGAGGAACCTCGTCTACCGCCCACACGCCTCCCCAGCCGATTCGCTCCGACGCTCCTTCCGTCGCGCGCCGTGCGGTTGAACCGTATCGTGCAGCCTATCCAACCGAGTGGCGCGCGGGGCAGCAGGCCCGAGGATAGCGGTCATCCGAGGGTCTGATTGGCTATCGCGCGAGGGATGACTGAGCGACTGAAATCCCCGTGAGCGGTAGCGAACGGGAGCACGGAAGAGCGGAGCTCTTCCGGAGGGAGCGAAGGAATCGGCTGGGGAGGATGTGGTGCGGGGCGGTGGTGTGGGTGGTTGAAAGGGGCGCCGCTCGCGTGTATCGTGGGCGTCTCGGCGACCTCTCTTGGTGAAGACGAGCGAAACGAGTCGAACCAAGATGTCGGTCTAGCGGCCGCGAGCGGGCGGGGGCTTTCGAGGCGGTCTACGTCCCAGCAACTGCACTCGTAAAACAATCAAAAACAGCACAACGAAGCGAGCGGGCGGGGACTTTCGAGGTAATTATCTCCGGAACTGCAATCACAAAAGAATCAAACACGCCCACTCGTCGCGCTTCCCGAATCAGTCGAAGAACTTCTTGACCCAGTCGTTGGTCGAGAGATCGGAGAACGTCCCGTACAGTTTGTCGAGCCACGCGGCGGGTAGGATACGCGCGTACTCGGTTATCCGCGCCATCGTCCCGACCTGATAGCGGGCGTTCGGATGTTGGAGGTTCGCCGCGTCGAGGATGGTGTCGGCGACTTCCTTGGGGTGGACTGCGCCGGGCATGCCGCCGTCGATGGCCTGCCGGTCGCCGTACATCTTGTAGAAGCTTTCGTAGCCGCCGGAGCGCTCGACGCCCTCGACCTCGTCGCTCGCGCGGTCGTAGAACTCGGTATCGACCGGGCCGGGTTCGACCAGCACGACGTCCACGTCGTACTCGGAGACTTCGCCGCGGAGGGAGTCCGAAATACCTTCCAGCGCGAACTTCGACCCGCTGTAGATTCCCATGCCGGGGACCGCCACGCGGCCGACCGCGCTGGAGACGTTGATGATGGTCCCTTTTCCGCGCTCGCGCATGTGCTCCAATGCGGCGCGGGCCAGTCGAAGCGGCCCGTAGACGTTCACGTCGAACTGCGCGTGCACCTGTTCGATCGGTACGTCCTCGACGGGACCGGGCTGAGCGTAGCCCGCGTTGTTGACGAGGCAGTCGAGGTGGCCGTGCTCGTCGATGATTCTCCCGATGACGCGCTCCACGTCCTCGTCCTTGGTGACGTCGAGCGTCGAAATGGTACAGCCCTTCTCCCCGAGCGTCTCGATATCGGCGGGGTTTCGGGCGGTCGCGTACACTTCCCAGCCGTCCGCGAGAAACGAGAGAGCGGCCTCCCGACCGATCCCCGACGAACAGCCAGTTATCAGCACAGTCTCAGCCATGGGGTTTCCTTCGGACGGGGGTGGCTAAGTATCAACGGTTTCCTTCACGTCATCAGCGTAGGCGTCCGCCCGCCGCGTCGGTTCGGGGAGTTTGTACCCCGCACAGAGTTGCCAGACCAAATCCGCGGTCGTCTCGGCGCTCACGCGGTGGCCCGAACTGACGTACAACGGGTTGATGTGGCGCTTTTCCGGGTTCGGATACTGGCGCGACTGGAGCGCGTAGCCGATGACCGTCCCGCCGGGCGCGCTGACCCGCGAGTTCGCAACGACCGGCACGCGCTCGCCCGCGTCCATGTATCCCTGCGGCGGGTCGCGCAACTCGCCACAGAGCAGGTTCTTGGCGACGCCGACGGTCGGCAGGTCCAACATCACGCCGATGTGCGTGGCGATTCCGGCCTGCCGGAAGTGAATCCGTCCGCTTCCGTCCACCATGGCGAGGTCGGGCGAGACGGTCAACTTCTCGAAGGCGCGCAAAATTGCGGTTCCCTCCCGGAACGACAGCAGTCCGGGAATGTACGGAATCTCCGTCTCGACGGCGGCGTGAACGCGCTCTATCACCTCGCCGTCGCGCGACGCGACGAGCGCGCTCACGGCGAGGTCGTCGATGAAGGCTTGGTCCACGCCGACGACGACGGGGGAGTCATTGGTTGCGGGCGTCTCGTCACCGGTCGGCAGGTGCGTCTGCTCCTCGTCGGTCGCTTCCGCACGAACGCTCCCCGCGTCGAAGTCGAACGCGTCCTCGAAAATAGCCGTCTCCGCCACCTCGTACTGGAGCGCTTCCATCTCTTCGCGCGAGAGCGACGCGTCCGGAACGAATTCGGGGTGGGCGAGGTCGGTCATTTCATCAGAACCGGCGGCGGCCTCCGCCACCCATCCCGCCACGTCCACCGCCCCCGCCGATATCGAGTTCGGAGGGACCACCCGTACCGCGGTTTTTCAACCACGCGCCGTACAGCAGACCGATTCCCAGCCCGGTGAGGTGGGCCAATTGGGCGACGTTACCCGCACCCGGTCCAGCGACGACGCTCGTGAATCCGGAGTAGATGGCGAAGCCGATGGTCGCCACCCAGAGCGGCACCGGGAGGATGAAGTAGATGTAAATCTTCATGTTCGGGTTCAGAACCGTGAGAACACCCATAATCGCCATGATAGCGCCGCTCGCGCCGAGAACGATGGCACTGCCGCCCATCAGTCCGACGATACCGACCTGTGCCAGTCCGGCGAGGATTCCGCTTCCGAGGAACAACGCGGAGAACTTCGCGCTCCCGATGCGCCGTTCGAGCACCGGCCCGAAGAAGTACAGCACGATGCCGTTGAAGATGATATGCGTGAACCCACTGTGTGCGAAGATGGACGTGATCCACGTCCAAACGTAGGTGATATGATAGGTGCTTAGCGTGAATATCGAAACCCACTCCGGACTCCATTGCTGGATTCCGAGCAGGGGTGTGATGGCGTACTGCGCGACGAACATCAGCACCATCAGTCCGAGGAACACGAACGTCATGTTCCCGCGGAAGTAGCTCAGCGGGCCGCCGGTGCGGGCGGCAGCGCTGAATCGGCCGCCGTCGCTATCGTTCACGCCATCATCGAAGCCACTGTCGAACACTCCCTCCGGATCGTTCCACTGGTCCAACCCCGGACAGGAGTGATTCTCCGGGAGTCGGTGCTCGGCACAGAACGTCCCGCCGCACATCCGGCACTGGTACGGCATATTCTCGTTCTGCCCACACACGTCGCATTGCGCCATTGTTCCATGGTTTGAACCGACCGGTCAAATGGGTTTGGGTGCGTGGCGGACGTGAAAAATAGGGGACAAAATCGAGCGCCGAGAAACCGTCGAACGAGTCGGATTTCCGCGTGCCGTAGACGGGGAAATTGTAGAACTGTCGGACGGTCGTCATCGATCCGAAGCCGGATTCCGGAATCCACAGCGGTTGGTCGGCCAGCGTGTCCAGTTCGCCGTGGTCGTCGGCCGACTCCGAAAGTTCGGTCGGGTGATGTTCGGAGTGCAGAGGGCAGGAAGCTTTTGACTGCTGGCCGAGGAGTGTGGGGTGTGAAGGAGTACGAACGAAAAGGACTGCTGGAGCGGGTCGAACGCGAAAGCGCGACCCTGGGCGCGTCGATTCCCGAGTCGATTTCGGTGCAGGGAGAGGAGATCGACCTCCGCGAGTTCGTCTTCGAAATCAAACGCCGGGAAACGATCCCGGAGGGCGAACGCGACCGCGTGGAGCGGGCGAAACGGAACCTGCGCCGCGAGCGCCTCCAGCGCAAGGAACGGCTGGAAGAAGCGGACATCACCAAGGAGGAGGGTGAACAGTTGGTCGAGAGCATCATCGGCATCGACCGCGCGCTGAACGCGCTCGAAAACCTCGGGCCGACGAATCTGGAAGCCGAAGGGAGTGCCAAGGAGGCCGCCGACCAGAAACGGTGGATGTCGTTCCTCCAGCAGGCGCTCGGCAACGAAAGCAGCGGGAAACGATCACGATTATGAGTCGAAACGAGGAAGTCGCGGCGTTGTTCGAGGAGTACGCCGACTTGGTCGAAGCACAGGACGTCCAGTACAAACCGCAGGCCTACCGCCGGGCGGCGGACAACATCCGCGACTACCCGGAGGACATCGCGGAGTTGGCCGAGCAGGGACCCGACGCGGTCGGGGAAATCCCGCAGGTCGGCGACTCGATTGCGAGCAAAGTCATCGAATACTTCGAGACCGGCGAAATCGAGGAACTGGAGGAGGAACGCGAGAACCTCCCCGTCGAGATGGTCGAACTGACGCGCGTCGAAGGTGTCGGCCCGAAGACGGTCGGCAGCCTCTACGAGGAACTCGGTATCCGAACGCTGGACGACTTGGAGGACGCGGCCCGCGAGGGGGAGATCCAGGAGATCAAGGGCTACGGTCCCAAGACGGAGGAGAACATCCTCGACGGCATCGAGTTCGCACGGACGGTACGGGGACGGGAACTGCTCGGCGACGCCCGACCGGTCGGGGACCAGGTACTCGCCTTCTTCGACGATATTCCGTCCGCCGGGCGGCACGAACTCGCCGGGTCGCTTCGGCGTTGGCGCGAGACCATCGGCGACATCGACGTGCTCGCAGAAAGCGAGGAAGACGAGAAGGAGGCGGTCATCGAAGCGTTCACCGACTGGGAGCGGGCGACGGAGGTCATCGAATCGGGAACCGACAAGGCCGCAATCCGCGTCTCGGACATGCGCATCGACCTCCGCGTCGTCGTCCCCGAAGAGTTCGGCAGCGCGCTCCAGTACTTCACCGGAAGCAAGAACCACAACATTACCCTGCGAAACTACGCCATCGAACAGGGGTACAAGGTGAACGAGTACGGCGTGTTCGACGTGAGTGATGTGGACGACCCGGACGCCGGGCAACGCGTCGGCGAGAAGGTCGCAGGCGAGACGGAAGCCAGCATGTACGAGGCGCTCGGCCTGCCGCTCATCGCACCGGAGATGCGCGAGGACAACGGCGAAATCGACGCCGCGCTGAACGACGACCTCCCCGACCTCATCGAGGAGGGCGACGTGCGCGGCGACCTCCACCTGCACACGAATTGGTCGGACGGAAACAACACCATCGCGGAGATGATCGAGGGTGCGGCCGAGTTCGGCCACGACTACATCGTCATCTCCGACCACGCGACGGGGTCCGGGATGGTCGGCGGCGTCGGATTGGACGACGCCGAACTCGAAGAGCAGATAGCCGAGGTGCGTGCGGCCGCCGAGGACGCCCCCATCGACGTGTTCACCGGCGTCGAGGCGAACATCGACCCGGACGGCGGAATCAGCGTCGGGGACGACGTGCTCGCCGAACTGGACATCGTCGTCGCCTCGCCGCACAGCAGTCTGGACGGCGACGCCACCGAGCGGTTGATCCGGGCGATCGAACACCCGAGCGTCGATATTCTCGGCCATCCGAGCGGCCGACTCATCAACCAACGGCCGGGCCACGATTTCGACGTGCGCGAAGTGGCGAGCGCCGCCGCGGACAACGACGTCGCACTGGAAATCAACAGCAACACGCACCGTCTCGACCTCTGGGGTGCGGCGGTGCAGGTCGCGGTCGAGGAGGGTGCGACCATCGCCATCGATACCGACGCTCACAGCCCCGGCGAGTACGGGAACATCAGGTACGGGGTTCACACCGCGCGGCGCGGTTGGGCCGAGGCGGACGACGTGCTCAACACCCGCGACGCCGCGGGCGTCCGCGAGTTCCTGCACTGATGGACCGCCTCTTTCTCGACGTGATGTTGGGAAAACTCGCGACGTACCTGCGGATGTGTGGCTACGACGCCGCGTACGCGCTGGACAGGGGTGTCGAGGACGACGACGTGATTCTCGAACTGGCCGAATCGGAGGACAGGACGCTCCTCACGCGGGACGTGGAACTCGCGGGGCGTTCCGAGGACGCGGTTTGCATCGAATCGCTCGACGTGGAGGACCAGTTGGGGGAACTGCGCGAGCACGGGTTTTCCCTCTCGCTCTCCGAACCCGCTCGTTGTTCGGATTGTAACGGGGAACTGGTTCGGGAGCGTAAGGGAAAGGAGAACCCGGAATACGTCCCCGACGGAAAGAGGGTGTGGCGCTGTCGGGACTGCGGAAAGCGATTCTGGAAGGGAAGCCACTGGAAGTCGGTCGAAGAAACGCTATCGAAACTCTAGCGGTTGGACTGCCAGCGGTCACAGGCGTCCATATCGGTCATTCGCTGGTCGTGGAGTCCACAATAGGGCGTCATACCCGAGTCGGTACGGACGTAATCGAAGTGGGCGCAGTTGCCGCAGTACGTGTCCGTCGGGTTCGTCGGGGACGGAGCGGACGGCCGGTCAGTATCCATCGGCGAGATGATGTCGTCGCTCGCCGCGCCGCCGTCGCTAACGGGGGCGCTGGGGGACTCCATGCCGGTCGGGTCGTCGCCGAAGACGCCGATGCCGCCAAACCCGCGCGGTTTCTCGACTTCGATTATTTTCGTCTCGCCCTTGCGCGTGACTTCCATCGTGACGGTTCCGCCGGGGTCGTTCCGCGTCTTGAAGTTCACGACGGCGGTGAACAGACACCAGAACGTCGTCATGAGGCCGACGAAGTAGATGGCGACGACGGGCAGCGTGAGGTGTTGGCCGTGTCCGGCCCAGTGATGCGGGTAGGCGTACCAGAACATGGCGACGCCGAGAATCGTGATACTGGACCCGATGGCCGCCGCCGCGCGCACGCGGTCGCTCGTCGCCGGGAGGACGACGAACACGCCGACGAAAACGGCGGGGACGCCCAGACCGGCGGTGACACCCGCGAACTTCCGTGCGCCGTACACGTCCAGTCCGACGGCCGAGAACAGGTTCGTCGTCCCCGCGAGGATTCCCACGACGACGAGCAACGACCCGGCGAGAAACAGACCGACGCCGAGATAGAGACGCCGGGGGCGCTTTTTCACGCCGCCGTGCCCTTCGTACGTTTCCCCGAGGCTTGTCATGTATCTGCCATTGGAGTCCTCCTACTAAACTACTCCGTCAGACAGACATCAGAATTATTATGCTTAAGTTCTATACCGGGCCGGAAGTCGGGTACTGAGACGATCATCATACGTTCTACTCTATCGACTGTTCTACTGTCCCTCGGAACCTACCACGATCTGATTAGTCCAACAGGCGATGAGTCGTGAGCGACCGTACGGGAGCGGTAGGCCGGTGTCACAACCGCCCAGAAATCTCGCATTGACACAACCGCCAGAGTCAGCAACCGACACAGCCGCCAGTCACCAGAAATTCCATCGAAAGACCTGCGGTCTTTCGAGCCATCAAAATCGCACCACGATTTTGAGACTCCGGAAAATCGAAGATTTTCCGGGCCGACGACCGACCACCGGGAGGGAGGAGTGCTTTTGGTCCAGCTTTTACAGGGAAGCGACGGCGGTTTCGTGTCGTTTACGAAACCGCCGTCAACTTCCCGTCGTAAAAGGTGGGTTCGAAAAGCATAATCCGCGCCCTCGCAAACGCCACGGTATGGCCGACGATAACGAAGACGAGGGACCCGCCGTCGAACTCGGCGACGGTGAACCCGTCGATGGCGCACCTATCGCGCGAATCTCTTCGCGGCTGTTCTGGCCCATTCAGAAGAGCGAAATCGCGCGCCGGGAAGGAAGCGAGACGATTCGAACGCCGGACGGACCACAGCAACTCGACGCCGTTCTGGAGGACGTCGACATGACGTACTTCCAGACCGAGCAGGCATTCACGGGCGCGATTCGCGACGTCATCGGCACGGGTCCGGTCCCGACCGCCGACGATTCGTGAACTTCTCCCGAAACGTCGAGGACGGATCGTTCGGCCTCTCGTGGGTACAGTTGACGTTCCTCGTCGGTGGGATCATCACGGTTTCGTGGTCGTACCTACCGAGCACGGGAGGCAGCCTGAACCTACGCGTCGTTCGCGACACGACGCTGTACATCCTGATTCCCGGCGTACTGGCGATAACGCACGGCCGTCACCTCGGCTATCGGGTGGATCGAAAGGCGATACGCAACACGTTGATTCTCGCGGCGTTCGTGATTCCGATTTACGTCGTCGGATCGTCGCTGCCGACCATTCGGACGTACTATCCGATGTGGGAGACGAGCGCGGCGCTCGGGAGCTTTCTCCCGCACTCGGTAAAGCAGTTCATCGTCGTGCTCGCGGCCGAGACCTACTACCGCGGGTTTCTCTGCGTCGGCCTGCGAAAGATCGGGTACAAGAGCGCCTTCGTGAGTCCGGTGATCTATGCGTTTCATCACCTCGGAAAACCGCCCATCGAAGTCGTGCTGTCGGCACCGACGGACGTGCTGTTCGGCGTGGTGGATTTCAACTGCGATTCGTTGCTTCCGTCCGTCGTGGCCCACGGCGTCGGACTGATGCTTCTTGACTGGTTGGTGCTTCACAAGCCGCTCATTCCGCCCGAGAGGGTCGTCCACTGGCTCTCGTGGATTCCGGTGCACATGTGATGGTGGTCGATTTTCCGCAGTTCGTCGCTTTCCTCGTTCGGAACGTTCAACCGCCCCGCGGCGGAACCCCCACGTAATGTTCGGGATGGTCGAGCGCGTGGAGGACGAGGTGTCCCCGATGGCGGCCCTCGCGGTCGCCATCGTCGCGGTCAGCACGAGCGCCATCCTCATCGAACTCAGTCACGCGCCGAGCATCATCAAGGCGTTTTATCGGTCGCTGTTCACGACGCTCCTCCTCGCGCCGCTCGCTGTTACGCGGTATCGGGACGACCTGCGAACCTTCTCGGGGCGGGATCTGTTCATCGCCGTCGTCACGGGGTGTGCCCTCGCCGCCCACTTCATCGCGTGGTTCGCGAGTCTGGACTGGACGACCGTCGCGGCGTCCGTGACGCTGGTCCAATCCCAACCGCTGTTCGTCGTTGTCGGCGCGTGGGCGCTGCTCGACGAACGCGTCACCCGACGGACGATGGTCGGAATTTTCGTCGCACTGCTCGGAATGGTAGGGATGTCGCTGAGCGGCCTGCTCTCGAACGCCGCCGTCGCCGGGGCGCGGCCGCTGTACGGAAACGGACTCGCTATCGTCGGGGCGATAGCGGCGGCGGGATACGTCCTCGCCGGGCGGTCGCTCCGCCAGCGCGTGTCGCTGATTCCGTACGTGACGGTCGTGTACAGCGTGACCACCATCGTCTTGCTCGGTGCCGCACTGACCAGCGACGCGACGGTCTCCCTTACGGCCTACCGACCGACGGAGTGGTTCCTCTTTCTCGGGATGGCCGTCGGGCCGGGAATCTTCGGCCACACGATAATCAACTGGGCGCTGAAGTACGTCGAATCGAGCGTCGTGAGCGTCACGCTCCTCGGCGAACCCGTGGGGAGCACGATTCTCGCGTTACTCATCCTCGGGCAGACGCCGGGCCTCGCAACCGTCATCGGCGGGGCCGTCGTGCTCGCCGGGATCTACGTCGCTTCGACCGGGGGAAAAAGCGCGGCGTCCCAGTAGCCGATAGTCGGTGATCGGTAGTCGGTACCCAGTACTCGGCACTCAGTACTCCGGCCGTTCCTCGTACTCGATCGGGTCGCGCACGCCGACGTTCTGGAACGCCTGCAAGCGAAGCGCACACGAATCACAGGTTCCGCAGGCCGGTTCCTCCGCACGGTAGCAACTCCACGTCAGTTCGTACGGAACGTCGAGTTCGACGCCGCGCTCCGCGATATCGGTCTTGCGGAACTCGACG
The DNA here is from genome assembly GCF_001625445.1 of Haladaptatus sp. R4. Lineage (NCBI taxonomy): Archaea > Methanobacteriati > Methanobacteriota > Halobacteria > Halobacteriales > Haladaptataceae > Haladaptatus > Haladaptatus sp. R4. The sequence goes on from NZ_LWHG01000021.1 coordinate 420,993, forward strand.
AACGGCGCGACGAGTTCGATGTTCGTTTCGTCCTTCGTGCCGGTGTCCACCACGTTCTGGAACGCCTCGAAGAACTGTGGGCGGCAGTCGGGATACCCCGAAAAGTCCTCGCTGTGTGCGCCGATGAAGACGGCATCGCAGTCGTTCGCTTCCGCGCAGGAGACCGCCATCGAGAGCAGGTTCGCGTTCCGGAACGGGACGTAGGTGTCCGGCACTTCGTCGCTCTCCAAGTCGGCGTCCTCGACGTCCATCTCGTCGTCGGTCAGGCTCGATCCACCGATCTTCGCGAGGTGGCTCGTCTCGACGTGCAGGAAGCCAGCGTCGAGTTCCTCGGCCTGTCGCTTCGCGCAGTCGAACTCCTTCGCCTCGGTTCGTTGGCCGTAGGACGTGTGCAGGAAGTACGGTTCGTATCCGCGTTCGCGTGCTTCGTAGGCCACGGTCGCACTGTCCATCCCGCCGGAGGCGAGGATGACGGCGCGTTTTTCGGTCTGTTCGTCCGTCGCAGTCGAGTCGTCGGATGAATCGTTCGATGTCATGAATATCGTCTATCGTGTTTCGTATCTCGCGTTCAGGTTCCGGGGACGTCGTTCCACAGGTCCACGTGCAGGCGCGGCGTGTATCGATAGCCGTACTCCATCGCCAGTTCGGCGACCCGTTCACGGTTCTCGTCCAGTCCGTCGCGGGTCGCTCCCTCGGGCATCAACAGTACGTCCGTGTCGGATAGCGGTTCGTCGGCGGCATCACGAACGGCCGAAACCAGTTCCTCTATCTCTTCCAGGTCGGCGTCGTCGGTGACGACGAACTTCAATTGGGTTTCGTACGCGTCCACGAGTCCCGCGAGCGTCCCCACATCGATCCGTCGCTCCTCGTGTCGTTCCGCCCACTCGCCGTCGCCTTTCGGGTCGTTCTCCGGCGTCGGGGTCGAGGAGGCCAGTTTTGGGCTGACGCTCGCCAGATCGATCGGTGCGTCGGGGAGGAACGTCCCGTTCGTCTCGACGGTCGTGTGATAGCCCAGTTCCGAAAGCCGGTCGAGCAGGGTGACCGACTCCCCGTGAACCAGCGGTTCGCCGCCCGTGAGGACGACGTGGTTCGCGTCGTAGGACTCGACCTCCGCGACGATGTCGTCCAGCGTCATTCGGGCGTGTGTCGGTTCCCACGAGGTGTGATACGAATCGCAGAACCAGCACCGAAGGTTACAGCCACTCGTCCGGACGAACACGCTCGGAACGCCCGCGAGTTTGCCCTCGCCCTGCAACGAGTAGAACAACTCGTTGATGGGAAGCGACGGTTCGTCCGAGTCCGCTTCCTCATCGCGTTCGGTTTCTTCCGGACCGGTTGCGTTCACTGGCATGATCAGACCGGTGCACCACAGAGTTCGGACGTCTCGTTCACCTGTACCCCGACTTTGGAGACGTTGTCGGGCAACTCCTCCATGAACCGGCGTTCCAGTTCGAGGCTCATCACCTCGGCGGTCGGCGGGTCCTCGAAGAGGACGACCGCCGCCCCGTCGCCGCTCTCCTCGAACGCCTCCACCAGCGGGTCGCCGTCCTCCAGCAGGAACATGTGATCCCACTCGTCGATTATCGACGTGATATCTCCCTTGTCCACGACCCACCCTTCCTCGGTGAGTTCGCCGACCACGGTCACCTCTATCTCGTAGTTGTGACCGTGCGGTCGGCTACATTTCCCGTCGTGATGCAGCAATCGATGCCCGGTGCTGATGCGAATCGGACGGTCGCGTCCGATATGCAGCGTTCGTTCCGGGGATGATTCGAGTAGCGATCCAGTCATATTCGGAGATTATCGAGAGAATACTTAAACGCCACTACTCCGAGCCGTGGTACAAATGGAGGCCGTCGATTACTCGCTGTTGAACGATATCGGCGAGGAGGAGTCACCAGTTATTCATCGCAATCGTAATATCTATAGTAAATATCTTCATCCTCTCCAACATGAAAAGCCCTCTCGAAACGTTGCAGAACTTCGGCGAATTGGAAGACCACGAGAAAGTTCGATTCCTCATCAGGGGAAGCGGGGTGATGATCGTCCTCCTCGGCGTCCTGCTGTTTTTCACGCTCGACGGGATGTTCGTCCCGGCGATTTTCGTCGTCGTCGGTCTCCTCGACGTCACCGTCATCTCGACGTTCATCGCGAACCAGCAGAAGAAATCGAACGAGAGCATCTGAGACGGAAGATCTCTACACCGGTTGGTGAGTATTTGATGCAATAAATAGATCATATTTTTCTGGAAGAATGGGATTATAGCATAATAGAGAGATATGTGTAATGCATGGAAAGTACCACGGAGTGGAGTAACCCACTCAGCATCCTGGGTTTTGCTACGATCACAATTGCAATTATTACATTTATACTTGCGTTTCAACATCCATTATGCCTCAATCAAGCAAGTCCCTCAGGTGGATCCTGTGCCCCAAATATCAACTATTGGGGACCGGGCTTACTAGCGTTGATTGCAGGGGCTACTCTCGCAGTACTTGGGAAACGACTAGCGGAACCTGCCTCTTAACCGTATACGATGAGTACGGTTGTTTTACTTCGTGTTCGCAGTACTGCTATCGCTCGGACGTTTACTTCTAGAAAATGCTCCGTCAGGGATTCGAACCCTGGTCCTTGCCGTGAGAGGGCAAGATGATTGGCCGGACTACACCAACGGAGCGTGTGTACTCAATCGTAATCGCACGGACTGTTTAACAGTTGCGTTTCGGAAGCGCCGTGGCGCGGTATGACACATTCTGAAGCGGGAACACGCATCGCTCCCGATGCAGTTCGCACCGAAAAAAAAAACCGATGGTCCTCAACGGTCGAGTGGCGACCCGGCGGCATCCGGTTCATGCCCGTCGAGGCTGATGATGTTCTCACGACCGACGCGGAGCTTACTGATATCGCCCTCCTCCTCCATCTCCGAGAGGAGCATGCTGACCTTGGATTTCGACCAGCCGGTCTCGTCCACGATGTTGACCTGCTTCATCCGGCCGCCGTTCTCGCGGAGGAGTTTCTTCACCCGTGCCTCGTCGGTCAGCAGTTCCTCGTCGCTGACTGCGGGTTCGGCAGGCGGAGTGTTCGACTCGGGAGTCGCTGCGGCACCGCCAGCACCAGCACCGCCACCGCCGCCACCCGGTGTGCTTCGACCGGACGAAAGTGAACCGAGGCTCCCCTGCCGCCACATGAACACCGCGACCAGCCCGATGAGGACTAGAACGACTGCGATGAACCACATCATCGGCGACCGTGAGTTGGAACCTTGGTTCCCACCGCCGGGTGGAACGCTGCTGTTGTTCGTGGACGTCGTCGTGGTCGTCGTGCTACTCTGGGGTGGTGAGGAGAACTTCACCATCGGATGCTGATCGGTGAACTCCCGTGGACCGGTCCAGGACACGGAACTGCTTTCCGCTAACGTGTCCCCGGACATGTTCACTCCCTTCGTCGGGCGAACTTTCTCGAAGGTCATCCCGTCCGCGTGGTTGATGACGAGCGTCTGGTCTTTCCCGAGATAGAGGCCGCCCTTGAACACGTCGCCGATGTTCGTGACGTTGCCGCTACCGTACGCGAACGAGGACCACGTAAACGACATCTCGACGACGCCTCGGGTCGTATCTCCGTCGATCCCTTCCTGGTTGATGTAGGCGTTCTTCGAGAAGTTGCTGGCGGCCATCTTCCGTTTCGTTCGGTTGTTCGCCGTCCTCGTGAGGTTGACGGCGTTTTCCCTGAAGCTCTTGTACATCTCGGTGTCGGAAGAGTTGAACCGGTTTGAAAATTCCTTGAACTGTTCGCGTTCCTGTTTGTTATTCAACGTTTTCTCGTAGCGAAATGTCCAGAGAGCGTCGGCACTGTTCTTATAGACGAAAATATGAAATTCGACATCATCGAACTCCTGGGAAGTGGTAATCTTTTGCGGAGTCGTCGGAGCATTGCTCTGGGCTGTCCCGGAAGCGGGAATCAGCGCGACGAGCAGCACCGTGATGAGGCCGACAGCCAGGAGCCGTCTCATGTACCTTATCGTCCATGGCCGGATATAAAAGACCTTGTGACGTGAGGACGTCACCGAACTATGCTACCATTGCTCATGATTTTTGCCGGGGATTGCCACGTTCGTTCGTCCTCACGGGGGTCGGAATCGAGGACGACGAGGTCCGCACGATAACCCTCCTCGACCAGTCCGACGTCCGACAACCCGAGGAGGTCGGCCGCGTTGACCGTCGCCGCCTCCAGCGCCGCTTCGGGCGACATCCCGTACTCGACCATCAGTTCGATTTCCTCGGGAATGTCGGCGTGGAAGTTGAACGGCGTTCCGGCGTCGGTTCCCATCGCGATGGGCACCTCGGCGTCCATCGCATACTCGAAGGCGTCCGCAACCGATTCGATGGCGTCTTCGGCCTTCTCGACCGCGTATTCGGGGATACCCGCTTCCGTCCCGTGTTCGACGATACCGGCGGACGCCTTCGCGGTCGGCACCCAGTAGGTACCCCGGTCGGCCATCATCTCCGCCGCTTCGCGGTCCATGAACGTCCCGTGTTCGATACTCGAAATTCCGGCACGAACGGCGTTCTTGATGCCTTCCGTCCCGTGTGCGTGGGCCGCCGTCGGCACGTGCTTCGCGGCAGCCGTCTCCACCAGCGTCGTCAACTCGGCTTCGTCCAGTTCGGGGGAACCGGTGATCGCACCGTCCGTCAGAACGCCGCCGGTCGCCATGCACTTGACGACGCCCGCACCGCGCTTGAGTTGCTCACGGACCGCCTTCTTCACCTCCGCTTCACCGTCCGCCTCGCGGCCGTGCCAGTGGCCGTGGCCGCCGGTCATGACGACGTTTTGGCCGCAGGCGACGATTCGAGGTCCCTCGATGAGTCCGGCTTCGATCGCATCCGCGGCGTCGAGCGCGAGCGTCGTCGGCGAACCGAGGTCACGAACCGTCGTCACACCCGCACGAAGGGCGTCGCGGAGGTTCGATACCGCACGATAGGAGAGCATCATGTCGCTGTCGCCGAACACCGACGTGACGTCCGGCCGACCGTCCATCGACGAGTGGATGTGCGAATCGATGAGCCCCGGGGCGACGAACTTCCCGCTCACGTCGAGTTCCTCGTCGGCGTCCGATACGTCCCCCACCGAGACTATCTCGCCGTCCTCGATGGCGACATCCGCCTCCCTGATCCCGTTTGCATCTACGACATCCGCACCGCGAAGTACGAGCATGAGCGGTGTGAGACGCGGTGACGAGATAACCGTCAGGGTCCCGGCAGGGTGGGGGGAAGTTCTCAGCTCGTTGAGGAAAGAGGGAATTCGTTCGACGTGAAACGGAGGTGTATGACGGAGACGACAACGACGAGAACGGCGCTGATAACCGGTGCGAGTTCCGGAATCGGGCAGGCGACGGCTCACGCCCTCGCCAGCGACGGAATGAACGTCGCGCTCGCGGCGAGGCGCGAGTCGGAACTGGCCGACATCGCTGAAGGGGTGGAATCCGAGTACGGCGTCGAGACGACGGTCTGCCCGACCGACGTGCGCGACGAGGAAGCCGTCGCGTCGATGGTCGAGGGGACGGTTTCGGCCTTCGGCGGTCTCGACGTGCTCGTGAACAACGCCGGACTGGCACGGGGCCAGCAGGTCGAGAATCTCTCGACCGAGGAGTTTCGAACCATGCAGGACACGAACGTGGATGGCGTCTTCTTCGCCACACGGGCCGCACTCCCGTACCTCCGCGAGTCGTCCGGCAACCTGATCTTCGTCGGGAGTTTCGCGGGGCGATTCCCCCGACCGTTCAATCCGGTCTACGCCGCGACGAAGTGGTGGGTGCGCGGGTTCGCACACAGCCTCGAAGGACAAGTCGGCGAGGACGGCGTGGCCGTCACGGTCGTCAATCCCTCGGAAGTCCGAACGGAGTTCGGCTCCGAAGAGGGCGAGTCCTTCGAGGAACGATTCGAACCCGGTAGCGTCACCGAACCGGAAGAGATAGCCGACGCTATCGCGTTCGCGGCGGGAATGAGAAATTCGACCGTCAGCGAAATAGACGTCTACCGCCGGGACAAGTTCTCGGACTTCTGATTATCCGTACCCTTCGTACTGGAGATGGTCCTCGGGGACTCCGAGGTCCTTCGCCGCGCTGGCGAGCATCGACACCATCGCGTTGACGCCGCAGGCGTACACTTCGAGGTTGTCGGGATCGATTTCGGCGTCGATGTCGTTGGCCGGTTCGGTCACGTACTCCGCGAGGTCCTCCGAGAGGTTCTCCTCTGCGCCATCGACGAGGTACTTGACGAGCGTCTGCTGGACGTAGTCGGTTTCGCCCTCCCAGTCCGTGAGGTACTCCTCGCGCGAGCAGGTCGGGATGAAATGGAAGTTCCCGTGTTCCTCATCCAGTCTCCGGAACTCCTCGAAGTGCGCCAAGTCGTCCTTCCACGACGCGCCGAGGAACAACCAGAGGTCCCGTTGTTCGCCCTCGTACTCGTCGCGCCCCTCCTCGAACGTGTACTCGATCATGCTCCGAAGCGGCGCGACGCCGGTCCCGGTGGCGAGAAACACCATGTCCCGACCAGACGGTTCTTCGAGGACGAAGTCGCCGTTCGGCCCGCGAATCGTCACCGTCTCGCCTTCCTCGATGTCCTCGAACAGTTTCGACGTGAGATGCCCGTGCGGGACCCGCCGAATACAGAGCTCGATACCGTCGTCGTTCGGCGAACTGGCGATGGAATAGACGCGGGGCGTATGTTCGTATCGCATCGTGGTGTACTGGCCGGGGACGAAATCGAACTCCTCGTCCATCTCGATGCGAAGGCTCATCAACGACGGGTAGGGTCGCTGATACCGGTCCTTCAACGACGAGAGTTCCGTCAGCAAGTTCTCGTGTTGGTGCTCGTCCTCCTCCAACGTCGAGATCATCTCGTCCCAGTCCGGGTCGCCCGATTCGACCTCGTCCGCCCAGTCGTCGTGTCCGTCCACCCGAAGCAACTCGGCGGTCCGCTCGACGACACGGTCGGTGCGGTCCTCGTCGAGGTGATTCCGTTCGGCTATCGTCGCCGAGTCCGTCACCAGCGGAAGCTCCTCGGCCCGTCTGTGCTGTGAATGCTGTGATGGTATCTCCATGGCCGCGCTGGTTACGAAGATGTGTGCGAGCGACAAAACACTTCTCGCTATTTCCCGACCCGCTAATCCTATCCGACGATTTTCCGGACGTTAGTCGAGCGCGTCGGCGACCTTCTGGATCGGGTGGGGCGGTTCCTCACCCTGCCAGTCGCCGAGTTGCGTCCGACAGGACGCACCCGGCGCGACGACCTCGTTTCCGTCGCTCTCCTCGACCTGCTCGAACAGGATCGATCCGACCGCCTTGCTCATCGAGTAGTGTTCGGCTTCGTAGCCGAAACTGCCCGCCATGCCACAGCACCCGCTGTCGAGCGCGTCCACTTCGTAGCCCGCGTTGCGGAGGACGGCCACGGCGTGGCCGTCCTTCTTCGTCGCCTTCTGGTGGCAGTGGCCGTGGTAGGTCAACGACCCGTCACCCGTCGCCGGGAGGTCGAAATCGAACGCGTCGAGGTACTCGCAGATGCCGTAGGAGTTCGCGGCGAGTCGCTCGGCTTCCGTTCGGAGACCGTCGGCCTCGGGGTCGGCGGAACGGGGTTCGGTGTACTGGCCACTCGACGACCCGGATTTCTCGGTCGCGGGAAGCAGGTCGAGGTAGTCCGACTGGAACATCACCGCGTCGGACGGTTCGACCACGACCACGTCCCAACCGTCGCGCACGAACGGGGAGAGTGCCTCGACGTTCGTCTCGGCCTGCTTTCGCGCCGTATCGAGCATGCCTTTCGAGTGGGCCGGTCTGCCGCTCCCGGCGACGTCGGACGGAATCCGGACGTGGACGCCCGCCGCTTCGAGCACCCGAACCGCTGCCTTTCCGGCCTCTGGATGGTTGTAGTTCGTGTAGGTGTCCGGAAAGAGCAGGACGCGGCGGGCGGCGTCCTCCTCCGGGACGCGCGTCCCGCGCTCGGCGAACCAGTCTTCGAGCGTCTCGCGGTGGAACGTCGGGAGGGTTCGGTCGCTGGCGATGCCGAGCAGTTCCTCGGCGACGAACCGAGCGCCCGGCAGTTCCGTCGCCCAGTTAGAGAGCGGCGCGAACGCGCTTCCCAGCGCCGAGAGCCGACCGATATTGCCGAAGAGGCGGTCCCGCAGATTCAGTCCGTGGCGCTCGTGGTACTCGTGTTCGACTTCGGCTTTCAGCTTCGCCATGTCCACGCCGGACGGACAGTCACGGGCACAGCCCTTACAGCCGATACAGAGGTCCATCACCTCGTGCATGAACTCCACGTCGAACTGCTCCTCGTCGGAAAGGGAACCGCTCATCGCCTGCCTGAGCATGTTCGCCCGTCCTCGCGTGCTCGTGATCTCCTCGTCGGCCGCCCGGTAAGTCGGGCACATCACACCGCCGGTGACCTCCTGCCCACCGCGACAACCGCCACAGCCGTGACAGAGTTCGACCATCCCCTCGAAGCCGTTCTCGTTCTCCCAGTCGAGCACCGGGTCGAACCCGGCGTCGAACTCGTAGCTGGAGTCGAATCGCAGGTTTTCGGTCATGTCCACGTCGCCACAGACCTGCCCGGGGTTGAGCAACCAGTCCGGGTCGAAGGCGGATTTCAGGTCGCGGAAGACGTTCCAGACGTGGTCGCCGTACAGTTTCCGGTTCCACTGCGTGCGGGCGCGGCCGTCGCCGTGTTCGCCCGAGACGCTGCCGCCGTACTCGACCACGAGGTCGGTGACGGCGTCCGCGATGGATTCCATCTGGTTCACCCCGGCCGGACTCTTCGTGTTGACGAGCGGCCGGATGTGCAGACAACCCGGCCCGGCGTGGGCGTAGATGCTGGCGAACGTGTCGTTGTCCTCCAGCACCTGCTGGAAGTCGGCAACGTACTCGGGAAGGTTCTCCGGCGGGACGGCCGCGTCCTCGATGAACGAGATGTGCTTCGCGTCCGTCGTGCGCGAGAGCAGGATGGGCAGGCCGGACTTCCGCAGTTTCCAGAAGCGGGCGCGTTCCTCCTCGTCGTGTGCCTCCAGCAGGGAGAACGCACGTTCCCCTTCGCGGGCCTCCCGCAGCGCCGCGACTTTCTCCCGGCCGTCCTCGTCGTCGGTCGCGTAGAACTCCACGAGCAGGACCGAGTCGGTTCCGTCCGGCAACATCTCCACTACGTCGTGGAACTCCTCGGTGTCGCTGGCGAGGTCGATGAGCACGTCGTCCAGCACTTCGACGGCCGCCGGGTCGTGGTCGAGAATCGGCGACACGTCCTCCATCGCGTCGTTCAGGCTGTCGTAGGTCAACAGCGCCATCGCCTTCGTCTCGGGCACGGGTTCGAGACTCACCGTCGCCTCCGTCACGATGGCCAGCGTCCCCTCGCTCCCGGCGAGCAAGCGCGCGAGGTTGACGTGCCCCTCCTCGGCTTCCTCCGCCAGCCTGTCGAGGTTGTATCCCGACACGTTACGTTTGAGTTGCGGGAACACCTCCTCGATGGCGTCCGATTCCTCCTCCACGATTCGCAGGACTTCGGCGTAGATTTGGCCTTCGAGGGAATCCGCTTTCGCGCCCTCTCGAAGCTCCTCCAGCGTCACGTCGCCGAAGCGCGTCACGGAACCATCGGCGAGGACGACTTCGCACTCCTCGATATAGGCGTCCGTCTTTCCGTACTTCAGCGAGTGGGCACCCGTCGAGTTGTTACCGATCGCGCCGCCGATTGCGCTCTTGTCCCGCCACGCCGGGTCGGGCGCGAACTTCAGGTCGTACTCGGCGAGTTCCGCGTTCAACTCCCCGAGGATGGTGCCGGGTTGTGCGCGGGCGGTCCGTTCCTCCACGTCGAACTCCAGCAGGTCGCCCATGTGCCGGGTGAAGTCCAGCACGACGGCCTCGTTGACCGACTGTCCGGCGAGGCTCGTGCCGCCGCCGCGCGGCAGGACCGGGATTTCGCGTTCGGCGCAGTACTCCATCACCGCCGCCACGTCGTCCGTCGACGTCGGGAAGACGACGCCGATGGGCGTCACCTCGTAGGCGCTCGCGTCCGTGGCGTACAACTGCCGGGAGTACTCGTCGAACCGAACCTCCCCGTCCACCAGTTTCACGAGGTCAGAGACCAATCCAGTGCGCGCGGTAGAATCCGAATGATAATCGTAATTCGCGTGTTCGTCGCGGGCCGGGTCTCCCGCGTCACGTGTTGCCATAGTAGGGCGTATGGAAGGGGGACCGAAAAGTCATGTGGGCCACGGCAACGACGGCGGGGAACACGGCCAGTTGCTTTTGGGTATCGTGTGGGTTCGATTGGAATTGCAGGAAGGTAGACTGCCTCGAAAGCCCCCGCCCGGTCCCACGAACGACGAAGGAGTGAGTGGACGCTGTCGAAGCGTTGCTCCGACTGAACTTGCTACGCACAGGAGAGTTTGATTCTGGTTTTGTGATTTCAGTAGCCGAGCAACACTGAAGACCGCAACCGCCTCCGCACTGCAACCGCACCGCCCACAGTCCTCCCCAGCCGATTCCTCGCTTACGCTCGTCATCCCTCGCACGAACCTTCCGAGACGGTTCGACCGACCGATGGTCTCGCCTCTCCAGCGCGCGCCACCCGGCGGGACGGACTGTGCAATACTGACCAACCACACGGCGCGCGCGTTTCTCGCGCGCGAGGGATGAGTGAGCGACCAGCGGGAGCGAAGGAATCGGCTGGGGAGGCGTGTGGTGCGTTGTAGGGGAGGTGCAGTCGGGTGGGATGAAAGGGGCCGTCCGTTCGCGCTCGTTTAGTCGTCTGTGCAGGCAACTATTTTGACCGAGCTGTGCGGAGAGGTCAAAATATCCTGCACAGCGGTCACGCGAGCGAAGTTCCCGTGAGCCGTGCGAACGGGAGCCAGCAAGAGCGAAGCGCTTGCGCTGCGAGGGTGACCACGGAAGTCGCAGCCCGCGCAACGAAGTGAGCAGGAACGTCTTCGGGCGACCGCGAACGGGCGAGGGCTTTCGAGGTCTGCCTCTCAGTAACTGCAATCACACACCAACCAAACACGTCTCGTAGCGAACGGTCGGGGGCTTTCTGGGTCTTCTTCGTAACGACGGTTGTAGAAAGACCAGAGCAGGAGTCGTCTCGGGGCAAATTCAGTCAGAGCCAGGATCAGTCAAAGTCACGCACTCGTCGTCGCCCTCATCGTGCTAGCGGATGATGTTGGACTCCAGGTCGCGCGGGAAGTAGGTCAGCATCTCCGTCCCGTTCTCGGTAATGGCAACCGTGTCCGAATGCCGATAGCCGTACGTGTCGGTGTACAAGCCGGGTTCGATGGTGTAAACGTGGCCGGGTTCCATCTCGGCGTCGTCCGCCTCGACGTGGTCGGTCCAACCGTGGTCGATGTACGGCGGTTCGTGACCGCCCATGCCGATGTTGTGGCCGACGTGGTGGCGCGCGAGGTCGGCGACGCCCTGCTCCTCGAAGTAGTCGGACACCTGCTCGTCCACGTGCGCCAGCGGGACGCCGGGACCGAGGGCGTCGATGGCGATGGTCTGGGCTTCGAGCATCAACTCGAAGTAGTGGACCTGCTCGTCGTTCGGTTCGCCGACGAACATCGTGCGCTCCAGTTCGGAGTGGTAGCCATCGACGTTGGCCGCAGCACCCGTGATGAGCACGTCCCCCTCCTCGATTCGGCGGTTGGCGGTATGGCCGTGGGGCAGGGCGGTCTGTGGACCGGTGATATAGCCCGCGTGGGCCGGACCGTCTCCGCGTGTGCGTGCGACGTACGTGTCCCCGAGCGTGTCGAGCATGGCGCGGGAGCGTCCGTGGACGCGCGCTGGCTGACGGTCGCGGGATGAGCGCCCGGTTCGGTGTAGTCCGCGAGGTACTGATGGGCGAGGTTACCCCACTTCGCTGACTCCCTGATCAGGTCGATTTCGGCGTCCGACTTCGCCCAGCGCATGCGGTCCACCCACGCCTGCGACTCGACTTCGACGAGTTGTGAGAGCGCGGGACCGGTGTAGCCCATCACACCCGGCGCGCCGTCGGCGTCCGCCACGACGGATTCGGCTCCGAGTTCCGACAACATCTCGGCGGCCACCTCGATCGGTTTCCCACCGGGATAGTCGAAGTAGTGGTGGACCGCGTCGATATGGGGATTCGACTGGACGCGCTCGACTTCGAGGCGCGGTATCGTGATCTCCACACGGTCGTCGGTGACGGCGAGGACGACCGGGCGCTCGGTCTGGATGTGGTCGAAGCCGGTGAGGTATTCGATGCTCGTCGCGCCGAACCAGACGCCAGCATCCACACCGCGGTCGCGTATTCGCTCGCGCACGTCCGAGAGACGCGCTTCGAACTCGGAATCGGGAAGCCGTGTCGACATGTGATGTCGTTCACAGGAGCGGCCTAAAAGCGTTGACGTGCCGGAAACCGAGGAGAAACCGAAACGAGCCGTTTCTCGTCCGATAGTGGCTGCCTAACTCGATTTCGAGATGCATTCCGAACCGTCCGGCAGGCACGAGTGCGTCGAGCGACGCTGCTCTGCTCGGTCGGATTTTGAGAGAAAGTCCGCCCTCCCCGATTTGAACACCGTGAGATGTTCCGGGCATGTGGCCCGTCGGGCCATTCCGGGCATGCAACTCACAAGCTCAAATCGTATCAGTTGAATTTGTAAAACAAATCCGCCCTCCCCGATTTGAACGGGGGACAAGTCGATCTACAGTCGACTGCTCTACCAATCTGAGCTAAGGGCGGGCACGCACTTTCACCTATCCGCGTTGCGGACTTAAGAATTATTATTCGGCTTGGCGCGTCCGACGGACGGAAGGTTCAAGTATGATAGACACGGTGTATCCGAAAACGGATCTATACGAGTGATCGAGATGAGTAAAATTACATTTCGCGCGGACGACGACCTCGTCAAGCAGATCGAATCGCTCGACGCTTCGAAGAGCGAAGTGATGCGCGAGGCGCTCCGCGAGTATCTCGACGGTTCCGAAAGCGAGGGCGAGGAGCCGACGCTCGATGCAGTAGTCGCCGACCGCGTGGACGAACTCGTCGATCAGCGACTCGCCACGGACGTGGCTCCCCGCGGCGACGGGCGGGACATCAACGTCAACGTCACGCTCGAAGGCGCGGGAGCGGGAACGGCAAGCGCGCACGAGGAAGAAGAATCGTCGACGGTCAAGACGGAAGAGCACGTTCGTACGACGCCCACCGACGCGGGCCACGCCGAAAACACGTGCCAACAATGTGGCGAATCGCTGGACGCGAACCACGTTTACTGCCCGAACTGTGGCGAGAAAGCCACACATCGCGTGTTCTGTGACTGCGGTGACGAGCTGCGCTCCGATTGGGCGTTCTGCCCCGGGTGCGGCCGACGAACGCCGTCCGCTGACGTTTTAGACTCGTCGTAAAACGATTGTTTTACAAACGCCGTTAATTATATATGCCGTGGCTATGTGGATACTTCTACGTAAGACGATTGTCTTACGCCATCTGAATACGGCCGAAGCCGGGTGTCTCGGCCGCTAAAACGGCGTAAGACGGACGAAACAAAACTACCGCGTGTCGTCTTACCAAACAAGGGGAACCAACTATGGAGCGCGTGACACTACGAATCCCAAAGCAACAAATCGAAGAAGTCGAACAGATGGTCGAAACCGGCGAATTCCCGAACCGCAGTGAAGCGATTCGGGCAGCAGTGCGGGATATGCTCAACGAGCATGAGAACGCCGGGACCGAGACCACGAACAAGCGCACGTGGGCCAAGGTATAATCGATGCAGGATATCGTTCAAGAAGCGCTGGAAAACGCCGAAAGCGAGCAGCGTGAGATGGAAGCAGTGGACACGGGCGACGAGTTCGGCGACCCACGAATCGTCATCGTCGGCTGTGGTGGTGCGGGCAATAACACCATCAACCGACTGTATAACATCGGCGTCGATGGCGCTGACACGGTTGCCATCAACACCGACAAACAACATTTGAAGATGATCGAAGCCGACACGAAAATCCTCGTCGGCAAATCCCTCACGTCCGGTCTCGGCGCGGGTGGCGACCCCTCGATGGGCGAGCGTGCGACCGAGATGGCACAGGGAACGGTCAAGGAAGTGCTCGGCGACGCCGACCTCGTCTTCGTGACCGCAGGCATGGGTGGTGGCACCGGCACTGGCGCGGCACCAGTCGTCGCAAAAATCGCCAAAGAGCAGGGTGCAATCGTCGTGGGGATGGTCTCCACGCCGTTCAACGTCGAGCGTGCCCGCACGGTGAAGGCCGAGGAAGGGCTGGAGAAACTCCGCAACGAAGCGGACTCCATCATCGTCCTCGACAACAACCGACTGCTCGATTACGTCCCGAACCTCCCGATCGGCAAGGCGTTCTCGGTCATGGACCAGATCATCGCCGAAACCGTCAAGGGGATTTCGGAGACGATCACACAGCCGTCGCTCATCAACCTCGACTACGCGGACATGTCCACCATCATGAATCAGGGCGGCGTCGCCGTGATGCTCGTCGGTGAGACACAGGACAAGAACAAGAGCGACGAAGTGGTGCGCGACGCGATGAACCACCCGCTTCTCGACGTGGACTATCGCGGCGCATCCGGCGGTCTCGTCCACATCACGGGCGGTCCCGACCTGACGCTCAAAGAGGCAGAGGGCATCGCGGCCAACATCACCGAACGGCTCGAAGCGGACGCCAACGTAATCTGGGGCGCTCGCATTCAGGAGAACTACAAGAACAAGGTTCGTGTCATGGCCATCATGACCGGCGTCCAGAGCGCACAGGTGCTCGGCCCGACGACACAGAAACAGGCCGACCGCTCCCGACAGAAGATGCGCGACGTCGACGCACAGTCGTACGATAGCGGTAACGACCAGTCCGAAGGGCGCAAAACGTTCGGCGCTCAGAGCGACGGCGGCCGGAGCGAACTGGAGAAGAACAACGGCCTCGACGTTATCCGATAACTGCTTCGCCTCATTTATTCTCGTTTTCTTCTGTTCTCAGTGCAACGCCAGCAAGTGGTACGATTCTTCCCCCGTCTGCGCGACGACGTACAACACGCCGTCATCGAGCACGGGACCGGGACCAACACGACCGTGGAACGCTTTCTCGAACCTGAGTGCGGGTCCGCCCGAGAGCCCTCCCGTCGATGGCGTCGGGTCGAAAGCGAACAGTTTGTCGCCACCGACGAAGAGCGTATCACGACCGAGAACGGGCGCAGTATAGCGCCAGTTACCCGTATCCCGTTTCCAGAGTTGGTCGCCGGATTCGAGGTCGATGGCGCGTAATCCGCCAGTTCCCGACGCGTAGAGATGTTTCCCGACTGCGAGTCCGCCGTTCGCCCACCCGGTCTCGACGTGCCAATCGACGTTCAACCGTGGCGTGCGCTCGGTTCGGATTCCGTACGTCTTACTGTCGAGACAGTTGACGTAGATGCCGTCCGTATCGGCCGTTGGCGGTGCCTGTGGTTTCGAAGGTAGTTTCCACTCCGCGTACCCGGTTCTGTCTCTGTCGAGCGAGTACAGTTTCCCGGCCTCGGTCGTGACCGTCAAGCCCGTCATACTGCACAGTGGCGACCCGAGAATGGTACCGAACAGGCGACGGGACCACGCGATATCGCCCGTCTTCGCATCGACTCGGTAGACGGTTTCACCGACCGGGACGTAAAGCTGTTTACCGCCAGCGGTCGCCGGTGACTGAACCACTCCGCGGGCGTCGAACGTCCGTTTCCATTTCGTCTCACCGGTTTTCGCGTCCAGTGCGAGAAGACGGTCGCTGTCTCCCACGTACACCGTTCCGTCGCGGACGAGTGGCGTCGAATACGGGTCGATTTCCTTCGTCCACAGTTTGCTGCCGTCTCGAACGTCGTACACTTCGAGTCGGCCCGGAATCGAAAGGAAGAGCCGACCGTTCGAAACGATCGGTTCGTCGTACATCAACTGCGGAACTTCGACACGCCACCGCTCCGAGACACCATCGACGGGGGCCTTTCCGTCGCTGATGCTTCGGGTATTACTGGCATTGCAGCCAAAACTCGACCACTCGCCGTTTGCACCGTAAATGTGTCTCGTGGGGTCCGGTTGTTCGTCCACACCCGCTTTCGGCGGGTCGTCGGCTTTCGTCATACATCCGGTAAACATCGTGGTTATGCCGAGGGCGAGAAACGTCCGTCGGGAGGGCATATTCTCCGTGTTGATCAGTGACATAATAAGTTTTCTCTGGCGTCACGACGGATCGAAATTGCATATCGTCGGTCGCCTCTCGATTGTCAACACCCATCCTATTAAATGACAGTGGGTTGGCGTTAAATCACGTGCCATCGCTCACCGTCGGGCACCGAAGCGTGTACGACACACGGGAGACGGAGTGAAAACAGTGAACTGAGAACCGGATTCGGTCCGTGTCAATCACCGTTTGGGAAGTGGTCGAGATGAAGTCGAATTACACCGCGTGGATCGCCTCCACGAGCGCACATTTCCGACAGACGTCCCGCGTCGTGGCCGCACCACAGCGTTCACACTCGTTGAGTTCGCGCTTTCCTTCACCCGCGCCGAATTCGTCCGCCGCGAGTTTGGCGAGTTCCTCGTAGCCAGCCATGATGGAATGGCGCGTCCCCGGGTGATTCTCTTCGAGTGAGAGCATCAATTTCTGAATCTCGCCGCGGTACGCCTCGCTGGAATGGGGACATTCGGTGATGTGTGCCGGGAGGTTTTCCAGGTGTGCGTACAGTGCGACTTCCTTTTCCGGCACGTCACGCAGCGGTTTCGCTCGGGGGACGAACTCGTCCTGTTCGCTTCGTTCGTCGAATCCCGCCAGACTCGCGTCGAAATGCTTTGCGACCTGTGCGACGTCCCCTTCGAGGAAGTTCATCAGTGCGGTTTCGGCTTCGTCGTCGAGGTTGTGCCCGGTGAGGAGTTTGTCCGCACCGTACTCCTCGGCGTACTTCGAGAGCAGGTCGCGGCGGAAGACGCCACAGTACGCACAGGCGGCCATGCTTTCTGGGTCCTTTTGAACCACGTCGTCCATCCGGAGGTCGAACTCCTCCTCGTAGGAGACGACCTCGTGGCGGATATCGAGGTCGTCGGTGAGTTCGAGACAGGCGTCCAAGCTCTTGTCCCGATATCCCTCGATCCCCTCGTGAATCGTCAGCGCCAGGAGTTCGATCCGCGGGTCCTCGGCGAACGTGTCGTGGAGGATCTTCGTGAGGACGACGCTGTCCTTGCCACCCGACAATCCGATGAGCCACACTTGGGGGTCGTCCGGTGTCGCCGAAGCGGGCAAGAGGTCGTCGTCACGGATGCGTCGACGGAGTCGTTTCTCGACCGACCGGCAGAAGTGGTCGTCACAGAGGTGAAGCCCCGAATACGCGGCGTGCATCACCGCCTCTCGGTCGCACTTATCGCAGTCCATTACGTGTCGCTTTCGTCGCGGGCCGTTTCACGGTTTCGCTCCGGTATAAATCGAATACTGCGATAGTAAATCGGCATGTTCGTCGTCGGCCCAAGACGAAAGCGGAGAGACGGACGGTACCCGCGCGCCGACGGGAACTTCCCCGCCGATAATCGGCCGCCACGCCGTTTTCAGTGATGTCAATACGAAATTAAGTAGCGGGGTACCAATTTATTTCTAGCGAATAAGTATAAATTTATATTCTGTATAGCTGTATCCGGGTCAAAATACCGATGACGGATACCAACCGTACTGACCGACGATCGAGTTTCAATCGACGCTCGTACCTGAAGGCGATCGGAGCGACGGGCGCTCTGACGTTCGGAAGTGGAGTGGCCGGCGCGATGTCGTCACCGACCGACTACGTGTACGTTCCGCACGGGAAGAGAGTGCGGACGGAGAAGGTGGTCGCACACGAGGATACGAATCGAACGGTGTCTCCTGCCGACGTTGCGACGATGCAATCAGAGCCGGAAGTGACGTCACAGAAAAACCCCGAAGTTCCCGACGTCCACGAGTGGCTCGCGTACACGCTCGGAACGTACAACTCCAACGATGGAAACGGGTTCAAGCGATATCAGGGATACTTCGTCGTTCCCACGTCGCCGCCCACCTCGGGCGACGTCGACTTCCTCTTCCCGGCGTTCGAGGACGCCGATTACACGACCATCGTACAGCCGGTCCTCCAGTGGGACTGGGGTTCCTACACCGACCAGTGGACGTACTCGGCGTGGTGGGGTCCGGACAGCAGCGGCGCGTACCACCACGGACCGGTCAAGCCAGCCGACCCCGGCGACACGCTGTACGGCTACATGAACGTCGGCAGTTCGAGCGGCGGTCAGTGGTACATCGAGATGCAGAACGTGGATAAAGGCACCTCGTCCAGCGTTTACTCGGACGACCTCTCGCTCGATTTCACGCACGCGTTTACAACACTTGAAGTCGCAGCCTACAACTGGGGACGCTGTGACCAGCTTCCGGGATACACGACGTTCTACAACCAGGTCTTCGAGAACTTCGCGGGACAGAGCGTCGGCGTGAATTGGAGCGGGATCGTCAACTCGAACGCGCAGTGTGACGTCAGCGCGACGGCGAGTTCGTCGAGCGAGACGACGATTCACACACCGAACTGATCCGCCGAGGATACAGTTCGAGCTGCGAACGTATTTTTGCGGTCCGAGATTATCTGGGACAAGTATTTTTCGATACGATTCCGGCTCCATGGCAAAACAGGCAAGTAAATGCGACCAATACGCTTAGATAACGTCACAGAACCGGCACTGAGAAGGGGCTCGAATGGCACCGTTCCGGTACGTGTCACTCGATAGCCGTTTGCTGATAGTAAACCATGAAAATTGAACGCGAAACAATAATCATCCTGCTGCTAATAGCCTTGGTGCTTGCACCGGTTTGGTATTTCTCGCTCGCAGCTGGCGAGGAGAAATCCCCGGTCGTCCTTAGCAGCAACAAGGGAAGTATTGCACCAAACGAAACGTTCCTGCCGACACCAGTAGAGGTCGGCGAGTTCGCTGCCGGTGTGGTCTCGTGGGCCGCACTGTTCGTCCTCGTCGGGATGTTATATTACACGAATCGATTCATCCGAGTTATCGGTCGGTCGAGCGGTTCGATAGCGACGGATGGGGGAATAAATCTCAACCTCCCATCGTACTTGACCAGCGATGGCCGATGGATCGCGGACTTCTGGCCCGCAGAGTATAGCACACCCGGCATCATCGGGATAGCACTCACGGCGTGGTCCACGGTCGTGTTTGCTGCTCTCTTCGGACTGGAAACGTTCGGCTATGCACGGACACAGTTCCTCGGCATCTACGCTGGTATGATGTTTCTCTCGATCGGCGCGATGACTGCTATCTACACGACGTGGTTCATTCCGGATATGGTCGTGGTCGAGGACCGCAGTCACTGAATGGAACAAAACAGGAAATCTGAACAATGACCAACGACGATTCCAACAAACCAACGGACGGATCGAACGAAGAAAACGAGGTGCCCGACGAGCGGCAAGGAAAGCTCGTCGAGCGCGAAGAGGGTGGGTACGAATACCAACCGCCGGAAATGTCGCGACGAGCAGTCGCGACGTGGCTCGCAGGTATCGGTGGCGCTGCCGCAGTCGGCAGCATCGCCGTGAGCGCCGTCGCAGCGCTGTCGGATGCCGGTGTCGGTGCTTCGCGTGAGAACGTCTACGTAAAGGGAACCCACCTCGTGGACGAAAACGGCAAACGAATCGGCATCGATACCCTCAAGGAAGGATCCGGGGACGAAAAAGTCGTACTCCCGGAAGCCGAGAAGGGTAAGCCGCTCGAAACGGGTGACGCACCGACCCTACTGGTCCGTTTCTCCGAGTCGAAGTACAAAAAACCGACCAACGTCGACGGAACGGTCAAGGGATACGCCGCGTATTCGATGGTCTGTACCCACGAGGGATGTCTCGTCTCGCAACGGGAAGGAGACGGTTTCAAATGTCCGTGCCACAACAGCGTGTACGACCCGCTCAAGGGTGCGGAAGTCACCGGCGGACCCGCACCACGCGCGCTTCCGCAACTCCCCATCGGAGTCAGTAAAGACGGAAAGCTACTCGTCGCCACCGGGCCGTTCGACGGCCCAATCGGACCACAGTAACGGAGAAAGCAATGTTAGATCCATGGAAAAAACGAGACCGGAAATCGGCTAACGATCAATACGCGGGTAGTCGCGTCTACACCTGGTTGGACGACCGACTCGACCTGCAGGACGGAATGTTGGGTAAGGCCTTCCCCGAGGACAAGTACGGGTCGTTCCTCCTCGGAGAGGTTGCGTTGTTTTCGTTCGTGCTCCTCTCGCTGACTGGGACGTTCCTCGGACTTCTGTACGCGCCCGTGGCAACGAAGGGAATGGAGTACTCGGGACAGGTACAGTCCTACACTGGAAAAACCCTCCCCGGTGCGTTCGCATCCGTCCTCCGAATCAGCTACGACATCCGTCTCGGGATGTACTTCCGGATGATGCATCACTGGGCCGCGTACTTGTTCATCGCGGCCATCGCGCTCCACATGTTCCGGGTCTTCTTCAGCGGCGTCTACCGCAACCCACGTGAACTGAACTGGGTGGTCGGCAGCCTTCTGCTCCTGTTGGCGCTGGGCGAAGGGTTCCTCGGTTACTCGCTCCCGTACGACAACTTCAGCAAGACGGCGACTTCGATCGGGTTCGAAATCACGAATACCATACCGGTCATCGGTGGACAGTTAGTGAAGTTGCTCTTCGGTGGGGGCTTCCCCAGCAACGCGGACGTCGTGTTACCGCGGATATTCTTCCTCCACGTGTTCCTGCTTCCGGCGGCCATCGCCGCGCTCATCGCGGTGCACATGGGACTGCTGATTCGTCAGAAGCACACGGAACAGCGTAGTGCGAGGGACGAAGTCGACGAGATCGAGGACAAGGACGACAAGAGCATCGTCGCCGGCGTCCCGCTCGTTCCGAACCAGGCCGCGATGACGGTGATCGTCTTCTCGTTCACCACGGCGGTCATCTCGTTCATGGCGGCATTGTTCCCCATCCAGCGGATCGCCATCACCGGTCCGGCGGACCCGCTCTCCACCCCACCCGGTGTGGTTCCGGCGTGGTTCTTGATGTGGGTGTACGGTATCCTCAAGGTCGTCCCGAGTGGTCTGGGGTCGCTCGGCCGATTCCTCGGCGGTGTCATCATCCCGACGATCATCATCGGCGTCCTAGTGATCTGGCCGTTCATCGACCGGAGCACGGAACAGATCACCTTCGCGGTGAACCCGCTCGACCGTCCGGCACCGACAGCGGTCGGTGTCGCGGCGATCACGTTCATCAACCTGACGTCGCTGGCCGGGATGAACTCGCAGATCGCGGAGACGTTCGATACCACGATCGGCGCGCTCGGAACGCCGCTCCTCGTCCTCGTCGTCGTGGTGCCGATCCTGTACGGACTCATCGTCTACTTCATGCTCCGTCGCCGACTGGAGCGAAAGGGTAAGACGACGGCGGCACAGATACAACCCGGAGATTAACCGATGGCAGTCGCTCTCCCACCACGACAGTATCGCGTGGTCGATTGGGGGTCGAAACTGGTCGGTATCGTCGCCCTCGCAGCGGGGTTAGAACATCTCTTCGGGTCGCTCTCGATACCGGTTGCGATACTGGGATTCATCATCGGCATCGCAACCGTCTTCATCGACGTCGACGGAACCGACGCGTAACTATTCAGCTGTTTTCGGAAACGGACAACACTTGTCGAATACGAACTCCGACGAGCCACAGCACACAGCAGCCGAGAATGACGATACCGACGATTCCGGTGAGGCTCGACACGAAGAACAACTGTGCGCTGAGGATCGCTTTTCCGGTGTATTCGATAGCGACGCCCGATGCCGCGATGAGAAACGAGACTCCCCAGAGCGCGATACCGGCGATAGCTATCGCCGCGATTCGTGGGTGGACGAACCGATCCAGAAACGAGTCCGGATTCGATTCCGCGGAGTCGTCATCAGCAGACATTTGCAGTCGACTACGAACGGAATCGATAACACGATTGCGGTCGTGCGATGAACGGAAACGAGTAAATGCCCCCAGTCCAAGGGTTTTACTGAGAGATGGGTCGAGAACGGACGGTCACCGTCTACACGCGCGATGGATGTCATCTCTGCGGGGATGCCATCGAAACCGTTCGCCGCGTCTCAGAGTCGGTGAACCACGACGTCAGCCTCGACATCGTCGACGTGGATACTGACCCGGAACTGCAGGAGCGCTACGGTGAACGTGTTCCATACGTACTGATCGACGGTCGTCCACGATTCAAATACCGTGTCGACGAGGACGAGTTCAGAGACCACCTAACAGGAGAGTAATACGAATGGTCGAACCGATGTCGGAAAGTACAGTACCCCGGACTACAAAGATGCAACCAACTAGCTAGATTGAGGGAAATTCGATGCATAGGAGATCATTTCTGACAGGAGTAGCGGCCACCACGGTGGGTAGTACTGCTATCGTTAGCGGTCAGAAGGGCGGTGGAAAAACACACACCGTCAAGATGGCCACCGAAGCAGGAGAATACGTCTTCGACCCGATCGGTTTGTACGTCGAACCGGGCGATACGGTGAAATGGGTCATCGACAGTGGCAGTCACTCGACGACATCCTACAGTAAAGGAAACCCGAGCGCCAACAACACGCTCATCCCGAAAGGGGCAAAATCGTGGGACAGCGGCACGATCGGCAGTGGTAAGTCCTTCTCGTACACGTTCGAGAAGAAGGGGACCTACGACTACTACTGTATCCCGCACAAGACGCTCGGGATGGTCGGCCGAATCGTCTGTGGGGAACCGGGCGGACCGGCCGAAAAATCGGAAATTCCCGACAAGCCGGGTAGCGGAGTGATACCGCCGTCGGACGAAATCGTGAAGAAGAAGTCCCTCTCGTTCCCGTACATCCCGAACACGGGTCACGGCGGGCCACCGGCCCTCTTCTGGGGTGGGTTTAGCATCTTCTCCCTGACGAGCGTGTATCTGTTTTCGGTCTACGACCGAAAAACGGGCCGGTACGATCAGGCTTCGAACGCGGAAACCATCCTCACCGACGAACACGACCGACCATCGAACGACTGATCCGATTCGAGGATTCCGTTCGCGGGAAGTGGGTTTTATTTGATATAACCGATCAATAGACGCCTGCAACTGTTGTTCTGAAGGCCACAGCGGACGGTTACAGGCGATTTAATTGCTAAATAATAATCAAAGTGGTACTCCTGTATTCTTTTCATGGTCGACCCCTCCGACGAGACACGACGGACTTTTCTCAAACTGACCGGTGCTGCTATCGGGACGACAGGACTTGTGGGGACCGCAGCGTCCGACACGGCAACGACCACGAATCATGCGTGGTCGTCGTTTCAAAACGATACGGGGAACACGGGGAGTAGTGCCGATGGGAACGATCCCGGTCCAGGAGCGTGGGTCGACTGGAGCGAACAGGTGAGTGATCGGGGTCTCTATTCCCCGACCGTAGTCGACGGAATCGCCTACGTTTCCGATACGTCCGGAGGAATAACGGCGTTCGACATTGACTCGCGGAACGCGTGCTGGACGACGCATATCCGAGGGCTGGACTACGCACCGACCGTCGTCGGGGACACCGTGTACGTGGCCGGAACCGACCTCGTCTCCCTCTCCGCCGATGACGGGAGCGAGCGGTGGCGGTTCGAAATCGGCGTCATCGAATCGTCCCCCGTGACCGTTGCCGACGGCATCGCCTTCTTCAAGACCAGCGACGTGAACGGACAGGGTTCCTGCTGGGCGATCGATACGGGGACCGGAACGAAACAGTGGCAAGTCCGTCTCCCATCCGGAAAGGACGGCGAGACACCGAGCGCCGAGAACGTGCCACCCGCAGTCGTCGACGGAACGGCGTACTTCGCCGACAAGGAGACGGTGTATGCCCTCGATGCGATCGACGGACAGCCACAGTGGCAGGCCAGCACCGACGGGATGATCGACTACGCACCGACCGTGGCAAACGATGCCGTCTACGTCTCCGGACGGAAGACGTTCGCACTCTCGACGGAGGACGGAGCGACACGGTGGACGACGGACCTCGGCGATTCGACGCGACTCAGCCAATCACCCGCAGTCACCGACGACACAGTCGTCGTGACCGACGGCGCTCGGGCACGGATTTGGGCACTCGCTGCCGACGACGGAACCGTACGGTGGACGGTCGAAACTCTCGACGGGTCGACCGGAACCCCATCGATCGCCGACGGAACGGTCTACGTCCCCATCACACGGGATAGCGGCGATGGACTCGGCGCGTTCGACCTTCGGAGCGGCAACCAGAAGTGGTGGGTTCCGGTACGTAATCTCGATACCTCGTCGTTGCCGCCCGCTATCGACGACGGGATATACATCGCCGACCGGGAGGGCTTTCTCTACTCCGTCGCGGACCCCGAATGGCTCGACTGGCGAGCGAACGGGATCGGTTCGATGGACGTCGGAGAGAGCGTCTACCTTCAGAACGACGCACTGCGCGCGCTCGACACGGAGACCGGAAAGAAACGATGGCGCAAAGAAGGCGATACGCCACCGGTTTCCGCGAACGGGATGGTGTACGAGACGGATTGGTCGGCGGTCGTCGCGTACTCACCGGACGGAACCCAACGGTGGCGTTCGGAATGTGACGGCGGAGTCACGACCGTTCCGGCCGTCACCGATGACCGCGTCGTCGTTGGCGGCGACGGATGGGTGACCGCGTTCGACGCAACGACCGGTGTGCACGCATGGACGAGTACCGGCGACTGCGGCGGACTCGGGTCGGTCGATACGGTCGCTACCCACGACGAAACGGCATTTGCACTCGTGAACGGTCGAGTCGTCGCGCTCGATGCCGACGGGGAGCAGTGGTCCGCCGGGAATGGCGTGCGAGCCATCGCAGTCGACGATGCGGTGTACACCGGTACCGATTGTAACGAAGTCGTCGCCTACGATTTCGACGGAACCGAACTGTGGCGTGTAACCCTCGAAGACGGAGACACAGTGACGAGTCTCGTCCCGGATGACGGTCTCTACGCCGTGACGAGTGACGTGACGAGCACCGGAACCGATAGTCGCGACTGGCTGGTTTCGCTCGACGACGGGGATGTTTCGTGGACGTTCCACCCGAAATTCCTCCCGTTCGGATCGCTCTGTGAACCGGTTGTCGGCGACGAAACGGTGTACGTCGGCGCCAGCGACCGCCGAGTGTACGCTCTCTCGGCAAGCGACGGAGCGGAACGACGGCGGTTCGAAACCGGCGGCGAAGTCGAGTCCGTCGCGGTGGACGACGAACGCGTCTACGCGACGAGCGACGGCATCTACGCGTTTAGATAGCGTCTTACGGCGCGGAACAGCGGTTCGGTCCCAGTTCGAGCTCCGTCGCCTCGTCTTCGTCTTCGGGTTCGTCCTTGCCACGGTTGATGGCGATGACCGTTTCGTAGTTCGGTGGTTTTTCGGGCACGTCGTCCGAAAGACGGGAGACGAATTCGTCCTCGTCCAACTGAAGTACGTCGAGGTTTCGGCGGACATTACCGACCGTCGACCGAATCGGTTCGCCGGGGCTGCCGTGAGCGAAACGTCCGTCTTCGGTGACGGTAACGTGTCCCGGCAGGACGACGACGCTGTCAGGGTCGCTCATCAACACCTTGTGAAGGGAATCGTACTGCATCTTCGCGCCCTCTGCTGCGCCTTCGTCGCCGAACTCCAGTTCCGTGCGACCGATGGAGTCTACGAACAGGGTGTCCCCGGTGATGACGGCTTCGTCGTTGACGAGATAGCTGGTGATCTCGGAGGTGTGACCGGGCGTGGGAACGGTCTTGATATCGGCGTTTCCGACCTGAACTACCTCGTTTCTGTCGAGGGCGTCGTACTCGTATTCGACGCCGCGTTTGCGGGCGCGTTCGCTGAGGTGGTACGGGACACCGAGCTCGTCGGCGAGCGTGCGCCCGCCGGAGATGTGGTCGGCGTGGACGTGGGTGTCGAACACGTGAGTGATTTCGTATCCACGGTCGTCGGCCGCTTCGCGGAACTCGTCGGTGTGTCGGCTCACGTCGATAGCCGCCGCCTTCCCCTCGCTTCCGACGAGGTAACCGAGACATCCCTTCGCACGTCGCTGTATTTGTACGATTTCTACATCACCGTCCGTTCCGATGGGGACGTGATCGTACACCTCGCTCCACTCCTCCATGCCGCCGGTGACGACTTTCACGTTTTCGAACCCGCGTGCTTCGAGTTCGTCGACGAAGTGTGCCGACGAGATTCCCTTCGCACAGATTGTGAGGATCTCGTCGTTTCCGTCGAGCATCGATTCGACTTCCGAAGCGCCGTCCTCCGACAGCGACTCGTCGGGACCGAACGGGAAGTTCCGTGCCCCAGTGATATGCCACGATTCGAAGCTTTCCTCCGGTCGTGTGTCGATGAGGGCGAAGTCCTCGTCAGCATCCTGCCTGTCCGCCAACTCCGCGGTGGATATCGATTCGACCATGTCCGACGGTTGAACCTCCTCGGGGAAATATTGTTTGGCCTTGTGCCGACAATACAATATTAGTTCGACGGACGATTGTATCCTATCGGCTTCATCGTTCGTTCCACCGGACTTATCCACGGCACTCCCCAACCGAACACCGATGGAGCGAAGCGCGGCGATAGAGCACGTCGAGGAAATCGTCGAGACGGTCGAGAATGATACAATGCCCGTTCCCGTGCGGGAGATTTGGGTTTACGGGGATATCGCCCTCGGCCTCGACCCCATCGACCGGCTGGACGTGTACGTAACGAAGGACATCCTGCTTCGAGGTGACGATACCGACCGGGAGGATGAGTTCGTCGAATCACACGGCGTGAAGGGTGTCGGAAAGACGGTCCGTGCGTCGTGGGCAGACGAGCATCCCGATCTGATTCGGGCGAGCGAGAACGGCTACACCGCGCCCGAGAAGTGTCTCGCGGCCCATCTGCTCCCCGAGAACGACCCCGTCCACCTCGAAGTCTGCAATTCGGGGTTCGAGGACAACGTCACCCAACGCTTACGTGGGGCGATGGCACGGGACGCCTACGAGCAAATCCTCGATCCACGCGGGGTCTGTCTCTGGGTCGATGGACAACGAAGCGAAGAAGCGTTCCGGAAGTTGCGAGCGGGGGAGTTCGCGTTCCCGACGCTCCCGGCCGCGTTGGAGATGCTCGGCATGGATGAAGAGGAAACGAGGAAAGCCGCGCAAGCCGTCGAATCCTATCGCCGTCGGCAGGACGGAACGACGGTTCGCGGCGATGTCGTCTAATACAGGTACGAACAGGCGGCACGCAGGTTCTCACGCGAGGGAGCGCCACACACCCGCCTCGACCGCTCGCGCGATACGGGTTCAGGTCACGCCGGTTCTGGTCCCGGCATCGTATATGAACCCTCGCGGTACTACTCCTCGCAAAAATCTGGACCAAAAACATCCCGCTCGGTCACTCACGGCTCACACGGCAAGAGCGTTGCTCTTGCCTGTTCTCGTTCGCCGTTCGTCTTTCGAGGCGCGGTACGCCTCGCATCCCTCGCGGCGCTACTCCCCGAACTCGTCTTCGAATCGGAAGACGCCGTTTCGCTGAACGACTTCGCCATCCACTTCGATGTACGAGTCGTCGCTCATATCGACGATCATGTCGAGGTGTGTGGCGCTCTCGTTGAACGGTTGCCCCTCGGGAACCGTCTCGCCGATGGCTTGCCCGATGGCGAGGTGAATCGTGTCGCCCATCTTCTCGTCGAAGAGCATGTTGTAGGTGAACTGGTCGATATCGCGGTTCATCCCGATACCGAGTTCGCCGAGTCGGCGCGCGCCCTCGTCGGTGTCGAGGGTCCCTTCGAGGACCTCTTCGTTCTTGTCGGCACTGAAATCGACGACTTCGCCGTTCTCGAAGCGGAGCCACGCACCTTCGATTTCCCGTCCCTGTCGGACGAGGGGTTTGTCGAACAGTACTTCGCCCTCGACCGAGTCGGGAATCGGCGCGGTGAACACCTCGCCGCCGGGGAGGTTCTTCTCGGCGAAGTCGTTGATGGTTTTCATACCCTTCACCGACATCGTGAGGTCGGTCGTCTCGCCGGAGACGATGCGTACTTCGTCGGCAGGGTCGAGGATTTCGACCATCTGCTCCTGGAACTCGCGCTGTTCGTCCCAGTCCTTGTTTATCGCGTTGTACACGAACGCCTCGTAGGCTTCCGTGCTCATCTCGGCCAACTGGGCCTCTCCCGGGGCGGGGAACTGCGTGCCAACCCAGCGTTTGCCCATTCGTTCCTGTTGGATGGGCGCGTTGGCGCGGGCCTTGGCGGCGGATTTCTCCGCCGGGACGTCGCTGGTCTCCGCCGTGTTCTCCGCTCCTTTGATGATGATGACGGCGTCCGTCTCCTCTATCGCCGCCAACGTGTGGTCGAGCAGACCGAAATCGTCCGCGTCGCAGGAACGGAGGAACGCCCGGTCCGCCCGTTTGCTTCGCATCGACAGCGACGGTTTCGCGCCACGTTCCCCGAGTTTTTCGTACAGCGCGACGACGAGGTCCTCGGCGACCGTCGGTGCCATTACCTCGACGGTGTCACCTTCCTCGATGCTCACGGAATGATCGACGATGACTTCCGCATGTTCTCGAATTCGTGGGTCCATACGATGAGAAGAACCGTCAACTTGAAAACTGTTTCAATTTAAACAGGCGGTTCAAACGCGGGCGGTCGTCACGTAGAAGGGAACGACTTCCGCACGCCGGTACTCCTCCCCACCCATCTGTCTGATGGTCTCTCTCCCCATCTCCCGCCACTCGGCGCGCAGGTCGTCGTACTCGTCGGTCGAAAGCGGTCCGACCAGCGTGTCCCGTCGGTCCGTCAGCGCGCTCGCGGTCGCCTTCCGTTTTGCCGCTTCGATGTCCCGTTCCGAGTACGGCGGTTCGACCGTCTTCGCGTGGTGGTGCGGATGGGTCGAAGAGTCGTGGAGACCGGCCGTTCGGAACAGTTCGCGGGTCCCTTCCCCGCCGAGGGTGATGTCGGTGGCCGTTCCCGCGACGTACGCCTCGCGAGCGGTTCGGGACAGGGACCGCTCCTCCGGCACCGTCGATTCGACGGAAACGGCGGCGTTGTCGGGTTCTATCGCCGCCACGAGGTCCGAGGAGACGCGGGCGAACTCGCGGACCGCACGAACTGGTTCGGGGAGGTTGATGAGCAACGCCTGACAGACCACGAGATCGAAGCTGTCGTCGGGAAAGGGCAACCGGTAGGCGTCGCCCGCGACGCAGGGAACGAACTCCCGTGCGACCGAGAGGAGGCGCGGGTCGGCGTCCGTCCCGAAGACGTCGCCCGGCGTCTCGTCCGCGAGGACGCGGGCCAGTTCGCCGGTCCCACAACCGACGTCCAGTACCCGCTCCCGGGAGTCGAGTTCGAGGTCCGCGAGCGCGTCGCGGGATTCCCACATCCCTTCCCGTGTTCGACGGAGATAGTCGGCGGAGAACTCGCGCATGTGTTGTGGTGGATTTTCGCGGGCGGCGTCAAAAACGGGATGGTTCGTTGGTGGGTTGCCGAACGGCCGTGGGAACGAATCACACAAGAGAATCACCGCGATACCAACGTTGATACCAGCCCCATCACCTACGAGTAACCAGTGTCAACCCGTGACGATTTTCTCTCCGGCGTTCGCGTCTCCTTACCGATCATGCTCGGGATCATCCCGTTCGGGATGGTCACGGGTGTCGCGGCGGTCGAAGTCGGTATTCCGGCGATTCACGCGATCGCGATGTCGGTCATCGTCTTCGCCGGGGCGTCACAACTCGCGGCGACGGAACTCATCGGTCGGGACGCACCCATCGCCGTCATCGTCCTGACCGTCCTCGTCGTCAACCTGCGGATGATGATGTACAGCGCCTCGATCGCGCCGTACTTCGAGCGCGAATCGGCGCGTTGGAAGGCGGCGCTCGCCTATCCACTGACCGACCAGGCCTACGCCGTCTCGCTGTTGAAGTTCCGGAACGACGAGCACACCAGCAGACGGTGGTACTACCTCGGCGTCGCGCTGTCGCTGTGGACCGTGTGGCAGCTCTCGACGGTCGCCGGTATCCTGCTCGGCGCGAGCATTCCAGCGGGATGGCATCTGGAGTTCGCCGTCCCGCTGGTGTTCCTCGCAGTGTTAGTTCCGGCCGTCACCGACCGGCCGACGCTGGTGGCCGCCATCGTCGGCGGCATCACCGCAATCGCGGCCAACGGCCTCCCGTTCGATCTCGGACTCGTCGTCGGCGCGCTCTTCGGTATCGGTGCCGGACTGCTGACCGAGGAGGTGGCCTGAATGGCGACGACGGGGCTGAGTGATGTGAGCCTCTGGCTCATCATCCTCGTCGGTGGTCTCGGAACGTACCTGATCCGCGTGTCGTTCATCGCGCTGTTCGGCCGACTGGACGACGTGCCCGACGGCGTCGAGCGCGCACTCCGATTGGTCCCCGCCGCAGTCCTCTCGGCGCTCGTCCTGCCCAAGTTCGTCTACATGGACGGGTCGCTCGCGCTCTCACCGGACAACCTGCGCCTCTTCGCGGGCGCACTGGCCGTCGCCGTCGCGTGGTACACCGAAGACATCTTCGCCACCATCGTCGCCGGGATGGGCGCGCTGTGGCTCCTGAGCTACGTATTCGGCTGAACGGGAGGATTCTGAGTCGATTACCGGGAAGACGACCTCGAAAACCCCCGCCCGCTCGCTACGCAACTAATTTTGAGTCGGGTTTCCTGCGACAGCAGTGACTCCGATGACGACCCCGAAAGCCCCTGTCCGTTCGCGGCCGCTGTGCGGGATATCCACGCTCTCCACAACGCCCGCGTAGATAGTGCCCGCACAGCGACTACAGCAAGCGCGAACGGACAGCCCCTTTCAGTCCCACCCAGACAACGCTACCGCTCCGCCGCCGCACCGCGCCACGTCCTCCCCAACCGACTCCTCGCTGACGCTCGTCGTCCCTCGCGCACGTTTCTCGCGCGCGCCGTGCGGTTGGTCAGTATCGACCGCCCCGTGCAACCGGGTGGCGCGCGCTGACAAGACGTTCGCCAGCGGTCCGGCTGAACCGTCTTAGAAGGTTCGTGCGAGGGATGACGGAAGGAGCGTTAGCGACTGGAGGAATCGGTTGGGGAGGTGTGTGGTGCGGTGCGGTGACGGAGCGGTAGCGTTGTCTGGGTGGGACTGAAAGGGGCGCCCGCTCGCGTTTATCATGGGCGTCTCACCGACCCCTCTTGACGAAACGAGCGACGAAGGAGCGAGTGAAGGAAAGATGTCGGCGAGCGACCGGGAGCGGGCGGGGGCTTTCGAGACGGTCTTCCTCCTAGCAACTCCAATCGCACACCAACCAAAACCAATTCGGAGCGAACGGGCGGGGGCTTTCGGGGTCTCAATCTCGTTGCTGAAGTCACGATAGAACCAAACACGCAGTTCGTAGCGAACGACCTGGCAAAAATAGCTGGGCGAGAAAAACCGCATCTCCACGGGTTACTCGTCGCCTTATTCGTCGCGCAGTTCTTTCACGCGAGCGATGTTCCACGAGAAGCCTTTCCCGTCTTCAGTCGGCGTCTCCAGCACCAACGGAACGTCCTCCAGTTCGGGGTGGTTGATGATGGCGGACATGCCCTCCTCGCCGATGTAGCCCTCGCCGATGAGGGCGTGTTCGTCCTTGTTGGTGCCACACTCGTGTTTCGAGTCGTTGAGGTGGATGCATTTCAGGTGTTCGAGGCCGACGACTTCGTCGAACTCCTCGACCGTTTCCTCGACGCCCTCCTTCGTGGAGAGGTCGTAGCCCGCGGCGAAGGCGTGGGCGGTGTCGACACAAACGTCCAAATCCTGCTCCGACTTGTCGAGCACTGCGGCGAGGTGTTCGAAGTCGCCGCCGAGTTTGGTGCCGCTTCCGGCGTCGCTCTCGATGAGGACGGTGACGCCGTCCGGGATGTCGAGTTCGTCCAGCGCGCTGGCGGCGTTGTTCAGGCCGCCTTCGACGCCCGCGCCGGTGTGTGCGCCGAGGTGGACGTTGACGTATTCGATGCCGAGTTCGTCCGCGGCGTCCACTTCGGTCTGCATGCTGGCGATGGATTTCGCCCGGAGGTCGTCCTTCGGCGTGCAGAGGTTGACGAGGTACGACGAGTGGATGACCCACGGGCCGTCGAGTTTCTCGTCGGTTTCGTTCACGAACAGTTCGACCTCCTCGTCGCTGAGGTCCGGGTCCTGCCAGACCTGCGGGGACGTGGTAAAGATCTGTCCGCAGTTGCCGCCGAACGTGACCTGGCGGCAGACGGCGTTCGCGATGTTGCCGTGGGGTGGTTTCGTCTCGTCGCTCGTCACCTTCGAACTGGACATGGAAACGTGTGCGCCGACTCGCATACTCACAGCCTCCCGTTCGGGGGTCAAAGGCACTTCGAAGCGGCGGCGAGGAACCGTATCGAAACCGACAGTTCCGCGACCCGAACCGTTAACTCGGTCGGATGGAAGGAATCCGTATGCCCGGATCAGGTGTCCTGTCGGTTGGGGACGACGCACCCGAGTTCAGCGCACCGCTCGTGACAGCGAGCGGGGAGGTGTCGGAGCGCGAGTTGTCGTCGCTTCTCTCGGACGGGCCGGTGCTCCTCTCGTTTTACCCGAACGACTTCACGCCCGACTGCATCGAGGAGTGGTGTTCGTTCCGCGATTACGACTGGTTCGCGAGCGGCGGCGAGGTACAGGTCGTCGGCGTGAGCAAATCCCGTCCCGCGACACACCGCCGGTTCATCGACTACCTCGGCATCCAGTTCCCGCTGTACACCGACAGCGACCTCGACGTCGCAAGCGAATACGGCGTGAAATACCGCGTTTTCAAAACCGTCCACCGGGCGAAACGCTCGTGCTTCCTCATCGACCAATCCGGCGTCGTCCGGTACGCGTGGGTCAGTGACCATCCCATCGACCCGACGCTGGGACAACCGCCGCTCGGCGAAATTCACGAGGCCATCGTCGATTCGTTCGGCACGGAACCCGAGACGTTCGGATTCTGAGCCCGCTAGTTGCTGTTTTCGGGCAGAGATCCGTATGCGTGGGCCTCGTTCACAGTAAGTCAAATTTGAATTTCTGACGGATAGAGATTACTGATTGAAAACTACCAAAATACTTGACGAAGAAAATTAATATGTGTTTTAAGTAGTTATTGTCATGTCCGAGGTTATGATTGCTCGTGCGCGTATTGCTTCTGGGAAAGAAGACCAGCTTCGTGCGTGGTTCAAGGAAATGCACGAGCGTGAGCCTGAAGTTATTGAAACTCTTCAGCATGAAGGTGTCTACACGGAGACTGCTTTTATCCAAACTATAGACGACACTTCATTTCTATACATTTACATGGAGGCGGAAAACCTCGAAACAGCGGATGAAGCCGGTGACAAAGAAGAGTACGAAATTGACGAAGAACATCACAAGGCTCTCCGAGAAACTCTGACTGGTGACTGGGAGGAACTCGAAACAATTGGTCACTTTACGAACCCCTCACTACGGTAATAGACGAGCGTTGGTGGCAAGTTTAAACCTATTTCGCTACCGGGCGGCGCTACAACGCGCCGACGATGATGAAAGCCTTCGTCTACAACTCACCTCACGCGGTCGGGTCCTCGTGGCGCTGTGTCCACGGTTCGCTCTCGAACTTCGCTTTCGCGTGCTCGCGTGCGCGGGCCACTTCGTCGTCCGTCCACTCGCCGTCGGGTGCATCCGCCCAGTCGTGAAGCGCCTCCTCGACGGCGGTCACGGCGTCGGCGCGGTCGATGCTGACTTCCTCGTTGATGGTCGTCACGCGTTCGTGGAACTGCGCCGCCGTCGTCTCGGGTTTCGCAAACGTCGAGAGGTGGCGTTTCGCGTCGAGTGCGAACTTCAGGGAACCGTGCTGGATGACGGCGTCCTTGCGCCGATACTGAGCGTTGCCGCTGATTTTGCGCCCGTTAGCGACGATGTCGTGGGCGGGGTGGAGTTCCCGAAGGTAACACGCCGGTTCGTGGATGACCGGAAGCTTCTCCTCGGTAAACCTCGCGTCGACGCCCATCCGCTCGAACGCGTCGAAGATCGGTTCACAGAGCAGTTCGTAGGTCTCCATCAGGTTCCCCGGCAGTTCGTCGGCGGGCGCGATGATTGAGTAGGAGATGTCGCCGTAGTTGTCGTGATAAATGCCGCCGCCGCCGGTCGGCCGCCGCGTGACGGTGATTCCTTCGTCCTCGCAGAACTCCCAATCGACCGTCTCGGGTTCCTGGCGGTAGCCGAGTGACAGGGTACTCGGATCCCACCGATACACGCGAAGGGTTCGCGGGCCGCCGTTCGCGGCGGTCTCGGCTGCGATTTCGTCAAGCGCCATGTTCAGCGGTCCGTCCCACGATTCTTCTCGAACGAGTCGCCACTCCCTATCCGCCAGCGTCATGCTACGACGTTCGCATGGCTGGACGAAATCGGTTACGGACGACGGACGGCAAGAAAATCCTCCGCTACTCGCTCACTCCCTGCCACAGCAGGAACAACACGACGATGAGCAGGAGTTGAACCAGTTTGTCCGCGAGTCCGAGCGGGTCGTAAACGTTCGGCCACCGCAGACCGAAGTAGGCGGCGAACTGAATGCCCGTGTATGCGATGCCGACCGGATACAGGACTTCCCGATCGAACCCCAGCCAGAGGAGGACTATCGCCCCGAAAAAGCCGAGTCCGGCGAGGATGAACAACACCCCGATGAAACCCTCGCCGAGGTCCGCTACCCCCTCGTAGATGTGAATCACACCGGTAATCGCCGCCAGCAGGATACCGACGTAATCGAGCGACACCAACGCGGTGGAACGGTCGAACCACGAACGAGTTTCGGTCGCCATACGAGCGTCCCAACCGGGAATCGGTTAGCGATGACGGCCACCGGTTTTCGGCCCGACCAATGGAATCGTTGGTTTACGGTCGGTCGATTCGAAACGGAACGGCATGACCGACCACGGACAGAAGGTCACCGGTCCGTTCGTCAACGGCGTCGCCGTCACGGTGTCGTCGGGACGTGAGAACTACACAACCAACTAAATATTTCGGCGTCGTAACAGGTTCATGCGCCTTGTACAGGTGCTCGTTCCGCGCGGTAAGCGAGACGCGGTTCTCGATGCGTTGGACGAGGAGGGGGTGGACTACGCGGTGTTCGACGAAACCGGGCGGACGGAGTTCTCCGCGCTGGTCACGTTTCCGGTGCCGCCGAGTGCCGTCGAGCCGATTCTCGAAAAGCTACGCATGGCGGGGGTAGAGGAGGACGCGTTCACCATCGTCCTGCAACCCGAAACCGTGGTGTCGAAGCGAATCGCCGAACTCAAGCGACGCTACTCGGGGTTCAACATCGCCCGCGAGGAACTCCGCGAGCGGGCGGCCGAGATGGCCCCCGAGAGTTCGACGTTCTTCTCGATGACGTTCATCAGCACTATCATCGCGGCGACCGGCCTGCTCCTCGATTCGTCGGCCGTCATCATCGGCGCGATGGTCATCGCACCACTGATGGGTCCGGCGATGGCGGCCAGCGTGGGGACGGTCGTGGACGAACCGAAACTGGCGGAGCGCGGCGTACAGTACCAGATAACCGGCCTGCTGGTCGCCATCGCCTGTGCGGCTCTGTTCGGCTTCCTCGTCCGCGGGACGGTGCTCGTCCCCCCCGGTCTCGACATCCGAACCGTCCCGGCGATTACCGAGCGATTCACGCCGAATTTCCTCTCCTTGCTGCTGGCGCTCGGCGCGGGAGCGGCGGGCGTCATCAGCCTCATGCGCGGTGCCGGATCGGTCATCGTCGGCGTGATGATCGCCGTCGCGCTCGTTCCTCCGGCGGCGACGGTCGGTCTCGGCATCGCGTGGCTCGATTTCGGTGTCGCACTGGGCGCGACCGTGAACGTCCTCGTGAACCTGCTGTCGATAAACCTCACCGCGCTGGCGTTGCTGTGGGTGTCGGGTTATCGTCCCGAACGAACCCGGTCGGTCGGCCAAGCGCGGTCGAGAACTCTCTGGCGGATCGCGATCATCCTCGTCGCCATCGCCGTGCTCTCGCTCGGACTGGGTCTCGTCACCTACGGGACGAACCGAACCACGGTGTATCAGGAGCAAGCGAAGGGCGAAATACAACACATGTTCGTCGGCCCGAACGCGGAGTACGCGGGCTACCAACTCGTGGACACCACGATCACCTACGGACCGCTGGATTTCTATCAGGAGAAACCCGCTCACGTTCGCATCGTCACCGACCCTGAAGGGGAACCGCCGAACGACCTCGCACAGCAGATCGACCGCAAAATAACGCAGCGCACGGGACAGAAGACGACCGTCGAGGTCGTCTTCGTGCGATCGCAGGAGTCGACTTGAGTCGATGAATTCGTCAGTAGAAATTTCGTCACGGCACCACGACTTCGTCCATGGCAAACGAGCCCCCGCAAACCGGACTGCTACACCACGTCGAACTGTACGCGAGCGATTTCCACGCGTCGGAGTCGTTCTGGGGGTGGTTGCTCTCCGAACTCGGCTACATCGTCTATCAGAACTGGGACGGCGGCAAATCGTGGAAACGGGGCGGGACGTACATCGTCCTCGTGCAGGGGGACGAAGAATTTCTCGACGAACCGTACCACCGCCGTCGGCCGGGGTTGAACCACCTCGCGTTTCACGCCGAATCGCGCGACCACGTGGACGAACTGACCGAAAAATTGCGGGCGCGAGACGTACCGATCCTGTACGAGGACGACCACCCCTTCGCGGGCGGCGACGGCCACTACGCGGTGTACTTCGAGGATCCCGAACGGATCAAGGTCGAACTCGTCGCACCGAACTGATCAGTCGGGGAGTTCGGCGAGAACGATGTTGTTACCGTACAGATCCTCGAAGTGGACGTGGGTTCCGCTTTCACCCGTTTGGGGTTCTCCGAGAAACGTCACGCGGCCCCGAAGCGATTCGTACGTCTCCCGGCAGTTATCCGTGTAGAAGACGAACGTCGGTTCTCGACCGGTTTGGTTGCCGACGAGCGCACGCTCCCTCTCGTCGTCGGCCTTCAGCAACCAAATTCCCGAAGTTCGGTCGGCGACTCCAACGTGAACGGCCCGAAAGCCGTCCGCCAGTTCGTCGTCGAAGAGCACGTCGAACCCGAGCGTCTCCGTGTAGAACTCGATGGCCTCGTCGTACGCTTCGACCAGCAGCGTCGTCCGTCCGATGTCCGTTATCATGTTCAGTCGGGGAAACGGCGGGCGGATATAAAGGACCGAGCAATGGGTAGACCGAAAGTGAACGCTACGGCGCTTTGATGTAGCCGTACCCCTCGGCCTGCAATCTGGCGAGTTCGCCGGACCCGGACGGGACGCCCTCGACACCAGGGAGCAAATCGTCGTCCGTCGTGCCCATTCCCCGGAGTGCGTTCCGGCAGGCGCGGAGGGTGACGTCCCGATTTTTCATCTCTTCGACCAACTCCGTCAGTGCGCTCGTCGCTTCGACGAACATCCGGACGCCCGCACCGTTGGCGAGGACGACGACGTCGTCGTCCGGCGCGGAGACGCTTTCGTCCATCACGAGGTTCAGCGTGTTCGCGACGGCTTCCCGCTGGTCGTTCGGGTCGGGGCTGGAAACGTGGATAACGGTCTTCATCACAGGGCGGGCAACGCGGAGGGACATAACCGGAGTACGAATTCGTCGGACCGTTTCGGAGCGGGATGATACTGGCAACTGTTAACATGGTCGGTGGCTTCCTCCCATTGGGGGGAACAGATATGAGCGATTCATCGACACCGGAGTACAGTCCGTTCGTCACACCGGAGAGCCCGGGCGAACGAATGGGATTCGACGGGTGTGACGTCCACGTCGTCCACCACGACCCCGGCACCGAGCGGGAAGAACACACGCACGGCGAGGAACACATCATCTTCATCCGAGCGGGGCGGATGGAGTGGAGCGTGGACGGAGAGGCACACGAAACCGGACCGGGCGACACCGTCGTCACGCCAGCGGACGTGCCGCATGGGTGGAAGGTGCTCGGCGACGAACCGTCACAAGTCGTCTGCGTCACCGCGCCGCCGGAACCCGAGAGCGAACCCGGCGAGCGGTAAAAAGTGCTGTTCGTTCGCGTTTCGCGCTATCGCCCGCGAACGAACGTTTCGATTCGATTCATGGCCTCGCGCAGGTCGGCCATGCCGGTCGCGTAGGAGGCGCGAAAGTGGCCCGCGCCGCCGTCGCCGAACACGCTTCCGGGGACGACGGCCACGCCCTGTTCCGTGAGGAGTTCCTCGGCGAACTCCTCGTCGTCGCCGCCGCAAGCCGGGAACGCGTAGAACGCGCCGCTGGCCTCGAAACACTCCAGACCCATCTCCTCGAACCGCGAGAGGACGAACCGGCGGCGACGGTTGTACTCGTCGTGCATCTCGACCACGCTGTCCTCACAACTTCGAAGCGCCTCCAGCGCGGCGTACTGTGCGGTGACGGGGGCCGAAAGCATCGAATACTGGTGAATCCGGTTCATCGCCGTGATGGTTTCGGGCGGGGCGAGCGCGTAGCCCAACCGAAGCCCGGTCATCGCGTAGGCTTTCGAGAACCCGTTGAAGACGACGGTTCGCTCGCGCATGCCGGGGAACGTGGCGATGGAGGTGTGGTCGCCGTCGTAGGTGAGCGCGGCGTAAATCTCGTCCGAGAGGACGAACAGGTCGTGCTCGCGGGCGAACTCCGCGACCTCCGCGAGTTGGTCGCGGCTCATCGTCGCTCCGGTCGGGTTGTTCGGATAACACAGCATCAGCGCCTCGGCGTCGGCCGCGCCCGCGCGTTCGAGGTCGTCGTACGTCAGGGCGAACCCGTTCTCCGCCCGCGTCGGGACCGACAGCGGTTCGCCGCCCGCGAAGACGACGCCGGGGACGTAGGAGATGTACGACGGTTCGTGGACCGCCACGGTATCGCCGGGGTTCACCAGCGCGCGCATCGCCACGTCGATGGCTTCGCTCGCGCCCGCCGTCACGATGATTTCCTCGTCCGGGTCGTACTCGTGGTCGTAGCGCCGGACGTGGTCGGCGATGGCTCGCCGAAGGTCCCGGCGGCCGCGGTTCGCGGTGTAGGACGTTTTTCCGCGCTCCAGCGCGTCGATGGCGGCGGTTCGGGCGGCCCACGGCGCGGAGAAGTCCGGTTCGCCGACACCCAAGGAGATCACGTCGTCGCGCTCCTCGGCGAGTTCGAAGAACCGACGGATGCCGGACGGCGGAACCCGTTGAACTCGGTCGGCCGGTTTCATGGCGAGATCGAGAGGCGGTCGTCCTCGTCGCGGTCCTCGAACTCGATGCCGCGTTCCTTGTACGTCTCCATCACGAAGTGGGTGACCGTCTGGGTCACCTCCGGGATGGGTGCGATCTGCTCGGAGACGAAGTTCGACACGTCGTGCATCGAATCGCCCTCGACGTCGATCGCGAAGTCGTAGTCGCCGCTGACCAGTCTGAGCGAGACGACCTGCGGGAACTTGGCGATTCGGCGGGCGATCTCCTCGTAGCCGGTTTCCCGGTCGAGTTCGACGTTGAGTTCGACCTCCCCTTGGACGTGTTCGTCGTCCACGTTGTGCCAGTCCACGACCGCTTGATAGCCGCGAACGACGCCGTCCGCTTCGAGTTTTTCGATCCCTGATTCGACTTCCGACTCCGACAGCCCGGTCTGTCGTGCGAGGTCCGTGGGGCTTTCGCGGGCGTTCGACAGCAGCAGTTCGAGTAGTTCCCGTTTCGGTTCCATAGAATTCCGTTCTAGACGCGAGCACAAGTAGTTTGGTCGTGTGTGACAAGTGTTGCCATTGTAAGTCGGGAGGACAGTCGTCTCTGCCTGATCGAGTTATTGATGCCAGTGGTCGGGGAACGGAAACTGGATGACGCGAGTTCGAGAAGCGACGCGGGAGGACGCCGACGAGATTCTGACGCTTCACGTCGCGGCAATCCGCGCGTTCGGCCCGGACGCGTACGACGAAGAGCAGGTCGCGGCGTGGGCCGAGAAAGAGGATGGGACCGCGGGCTATCCCATCGACGAATCGGGCCACTACCTCGCGGTTGCGGAAGCGGACGAGGTGGTCGGATACGGTCATCTCGTCCCGGGAAACGACGAAGTACGGGCGGTGTACGTGCATCCGAACGCCGCTCGACGAGGTGTCGGGTCGGCGGTTCTCTCCCATCTGGAGGGCTACGCTCGCGGTGCCGGATTGCCCCGACTCGAACTGTGGTCGTCGCACAACGCCGTCGCGTTCTACGAGCGGATGGGCTACCGTCCCGTGACCGAGGAGGAGGAAGAGGTCACGAAGAGGTACGACGGGCGTGACGTCGCGCTCCCGGTGGTCGTGATGGAAAAGCGGTTGGAATAACGGTCCGCGAGACTGTTCGGGTTAGCTACGTGACGGGATGTCGGGAAAACCAAAAAGGATAAACAGTGTTTAGGCCTGCCTAAACACGTATGTCTGGAACACCACCGAACCCGTCCCGACGCGACTATCTCCGGGGCGGCGGTGCGCTCGTCGTCGGCGGGTTGCTCGCCGGGTGCAGTGACGATGGCTCGAAATCGGCGAATGGACAGACGGATACCTCGGACACCGGAAATACGTCCTCAACCGCCGGGGAAACGACCTCGAACGACGGTAGCCCGTACTCGGTTTCGATGTCGCCGATGGGGAACGTCGAGTTCGATGGTGTCCCGAAAAGCGCCTTCGTGATTTTCCCGCAGTACGCCGACATGGCCGTCGCGCTCGGCCACGGCGACGCGGTCAACGCCATCTACGTGCCGGAGATGTCCGGCAAAACGATGAACACGTACTACGACCGCCTCGACGGCGTCTCCTTCGAGTGGAAGGACTTGCCGAACGCCTTGGGAAGCACTCTGAACGAGGAGAAACTCTACCAACTCGACAGCGACGTGCACTTCGCCGACCCCGCCTACGTCTCCACCCAGAAGAACTGGTCGAAGTCGGATATCGAAAAGGTCGGGAAGAACGTCGGGCCGTGGTTCGGCAATTTCTACAGCGGAACGAACGGCGAACCGCCGAAAGGATACCGCGACGGCTACCAGTACTACGGCCTCTGGGACGTGTTCGGCAAGGTGGCGGACGTGTTCCAGGAGAAGGAGCGCTACGACGCGCTCAAGAAGATGCACGACGGCGTGATCTCGACCATCGAAAAGAAGCTCCCGCCCAAAACGGAGCGACCGACCGCCGTCCGCGTCACCTACAGCGACGGGAAGTTCTACACCTATCACCTCAACAAACCCGGCTACTGGCTGGCCGACACTCGCCCGCTCGCGGCGAAGGACGCCTTCGCGGAGAAGGACTGGGGCAGCCTCTGGGGCACCGTCGACTACGAGACGATGCTCGAAGTGGACCCGGACGTCATCCTCCACCTCTGGGGCGTCTCGCCGGGCTACTACGTCCAAGACATGAAGAAGAAAATCCAGAACCACCCCGCCGGAGGGAAGCTCTCGGCCATCGAGAACGACCGCTTCTACGCGTCCGGAATGCGGTATCAGGGGCCGATCATGAACCTCTTCCAGTTGGAGATGACCGCAAAGCAACTGTACCCGGACCAGTTCGGCGAGTGGCCGGGCTACGAGAAGAAGAAGCCGTACCCCGAGAT
This sequence comes from Haladaptatus sp. R4, assembly GCF_001625445.1. Taxonomy (NCBI): domain Archaea; kingdom Methanobacteriati; phylum Methanobacteriota; class Halobacteria; order Halobacteriales; family Haladaptataceae; genus Haladaptatus; species Haladaptatus sp. R4. Next base: position 462,573 of record NZ_LWHG01000021.1, read on the forward strand.
TCCCGAGGACGAACGACTGTTCGACCGCACGAAGCTAGCCGACATCGTCACCGGAAAATAGCTACCACCAGGTCGCCCCCACCGACTCGCTTCTTTCCGTCTCCGGTTTCGTCCCGTACAACGCGGCCGAGTGAACCTCGACCGGACTCCACGGCTCGAACTCCCCCTGGCCGCACATGTTCCACCACTTCTCCTCCGCCCGGTTCCAGTAGACGCCGTCGAAGTTGAGTTCGGGACAGTACCACGTCCCCGTCGTGTCCATGATGAAATCGACGCCCCACGGCACCGAGAACGCGTCCGCGATTCGCTCGGCGTACCGGCGCGGGGCCGACAGGTCCACGTCCGCGATTACGGGTTCGAGGTAGTCGTAGGTGTCGTCACAGACGTTCGTCGCCCGCTCGGCGGTCATCGGCGTGTGGCCGAGAACCTCACCGTCTTCCACGAAGAACCGAACCGACGGGTGGCAGTTGTGCTTCGGATGGATGCAGAAGTCGAAGTCGAGCCACTCGCGCACGACCAACCCGTCCCCGTGCGGCCACCCCTGTTCGAGGTTCTGGGTGAGCAACGACTCGACGACGTCGTCGATGACTTCCGGGTCGCGGCGATAGATGAACGACCCGTCGCGCAACCGCACCGTCGCGGCCTTGACCTGCGTCCGGACGAACGCGCGGTCGTACTCGTTTCTCTCCATGAACGCGAGGATATCGTCCGTCTCCCAGTGAATCCCGTCCTCGTCCGTTTCGAGGGCGACGAACGTCGTCTTCGGAACCGGCACGTCCAACTCGCGAAGCCGGGACCAGTAGCTGTCGAACCGACACCGTTCGTCGGCGAAGTTCGTGATGTGGAGTGACGGGGAGGGCATTGAGAACAGTTCAGCCGGGAGTCACATCACTGTATCGCCGGAACATCCCCCGAGACGGGGGTCTTCGGGCGATGACCGTCGAGGACCACGGGGGACCCCAACTCATTTCATATCGTGCCATACGATTTATTGGTGGATTCGACCGCAACCGTTCGCGCTGTCGTCGAGAAGCGGGAACCGTATTCTACAGGAGCCGCGCGACCACAATCAAATATTCTGAGAGAATATCCGGCATTCTATCGTATTCTGCAAACCATCATGGCGTGACCGTATCAATATAAGGGACTGCCGGACGTTGGCATGGGCGTACCCATGTCAGATGCTAGCGCACGGACAGTACGAGAGCAGTGGGGGAGTCGGTTCGGCTTCCTCATGGCGATGCTCGGGGCGATGGTCGGCGCGGGAAACATATGGCGAATGCCGTTCACGACCGGCGAGAACGGGGGTGGAGCGTTTCTCGTGGCGTACATCATCCTCCTGTTCCTCATCGCCGTCCCCGGCCTGATGGCCGAGACGGTGTTCGGGTCGTACACGGATCGCGGCGTCATCGGGGCGTTCAAGTCCGCCTTCGGCGCGGGTCGGGCGGAAGGACTCGGGTTGGTCGTCGTCCTCGTGAACATCGCGCTGATGTCGTACTACGCGCCCATCATCGGGTGGACGCTGTACTACGCGGCCCACTCGCTCCTGTTGACCTTCTCGCAAGGCTTCGCGTCGGAGGCGTTCTGGAATTCGTTCTCCGGATCGCCGTTGCTCACCGTCGGGATGGACACCATCGCGATGGCGGCGACGGCGGGTGTGCTCCTGTTCGGCATCAAGGACGGCATCGAGCGCGTCGTCAAATGGATGATCCCGTTCCTCGTCCTCGCACTCATCGCGATCGGAATCAAGGGACTCACGCTCCCCGGCGCGATGGACGGACTCGCGTTCGCGTTCACCCCGAAATGGGAGTACCTCAGTAAATCGTCCACGTGGATCGCCGCGCTCGGACAGGCGCTGTTTTCCACGGGACTCGGTTGGGGTATCGCACTCACCTTCGGGAGTTACCTCAGCAAGAACGACGACGTGCCACTCGGCGGTGGCGTCTTCACCGCCATCGGCAACACGAGCGTCGGACTGCTCGCCATCTTCGCCACCTTCCCGGCGGTGTTCGCGTTCGGTTTCGAACCGAGCGGCGGTTCCAAACTGGCGTTCGTCGTACTCCCCAAAGTGTTCGGAGGCATGGCGGGCGGGCAGATATGGGCCATCCTGTTCTTCGTCGGCTTCCTGTTCGCGACGTTCTCGTCCGGACTCGCCATCACGGAAGTCGCGGTGACGACGATTTCCGAGGAGACGAGGTTGAGTCGGAAGAGCACCGTGCTCGCCGTCGTCGGTATCATTTGGCTGCTCAGCCTCCCGAGCGCCTATTCCGGGGACTTCCTCAACACGATGGACTTCATGTTCGGGAACTGGGGCCTGCCGCTCGCAACCCTGCTCATCATCCTGACCGTTGGCTGGAAACTCGAAGCCGAACCCATGCGCGTCGTCGCGCTCAACCGCAACTCCGACATTCACGTCGGCAGATGGTGGGTCGGCATCATCAAGTACCTCATCCCGATAGTGATGGTGTTGATAATGGCCATATACGTCGTGACAAACGTGAGCAAATCGCTAGCCCAGACGGTAGGTGGCGTCGTGCTGATGGCCGTCCTCCTCGTCGGTTCCGTCCTCATCATGGGCGCACTTCGCGGCCGCGGAGGCTCGCGTGAATCGCCGGAAACTGCCGCAGAAGGGGGTGACTGAGATGGCACTCTCGCTAATCACGTGGGTCGTCATGCTCGGCGCAATCGTCGTCCTCTGGGGAACCGCGGTGTGGGCGCTGATTCGCTCCCTGCGCGACGAGGACGAGAAACTCGAACTGCTGGACGAACAGGGCGAAATCGACACCTACTCGCCGCGCTCGCTGACCGAACTCCGGGAGTGGATACGGGCGAATCCCGGCGACAAGCACGCGGACGAGGCCCGTGACCGATACAACGAGTGTGTCGAGACGCTCAGACGAATCGACACGACGTTCTACGACTGGGATCGGAGCGAGATAGACTCGCTCGAAAAGCTGTAGTGCGGTAATTCCGCCTTTTATTCCACGCGGCACGGAAGGCTTTCGAGTCCGTACAGAACCTGACTCGGAACCGGTTTTTTCGCCGCATCCGTCGGCTCGATGGTGTCGAACTGTTCCAACAGCGCCTTGAGGGCGATGTCGGCCTCGACGCGGGCGAGCGGTGCGCCCAGACAGTAGTGGATTCCCTTGCCGAACGCGATGTGTCGGTTCGGACTCCGCTCGGGACGGAACTCGGTGGGGTCGTCGAACACGTCGGAGTCGCGGTTCGCCGAGGCGATCCACGCCGAGATCACGTCGCCCTTCTCGATGGATTTACCGCCGACTTCGACGTCGCGGGCGGCGACGCGGCGAAGCGACTGGACGGGCGAACGGTATCGAAGCACCTCCTCGATGGCCTTTTTGCGGTCGATCTCGCCGGACCGAACGGCTTCCATGGTTCCCTGTTCGTGGAAACACCAAATCGCGTTCGTGATGAGGTTCGTCGTCGTGATATTGCCCGCGATGAGGAGCAGCATGCAGAAGCCGACCTTCTCCTCCCGGTCGAGTTCGTCGCTCGTCGCGGCGAGCGTCACGAGGTCGTCGCCGTCCCCGTCGGATCGTTCGTCCAGCAGGTCGCCGAAGTACTCGCCCATCTCCCGACGGGCGCGTTGGCGCTCCTGTTGGTTCTTTTCGACCGCCGCTTTCGTCTCCTCGCGCGGACTGGCGACGAGCGCGTCCGACCACGCCTTGAACTCGTCCCGGCGGTCGGCGGGGATGCCGAGCAGTTCCGCGATGACCGTCACGGGGAACGGGTACGCGAAATCGCCGACGACGTCGATCCGGTCTTCGTCCGCGATGCCGTCCAGGAATTCGTCGGTCAGCTCTTCGAGTCGGGGTTGCAGTTCGCGTATCGTTCCGGGCCTGAACCGCTCGTTCACGAAGCCGCGAAGTCGGTCGTGTTCGGGCGGTTCCGAGTTGATCATCGTCCGGTTGAACCCCTGCTGGTCGTCGTCGAACGGCGACTCCGTGGCGTCGCGTACGTTGGACGTAAACGTCTCGTAATCCGAGAGGATGCGGTCGACGTCCTCGTACCGGAACACGTCCCACATGTTCCGGTCGTCGTCGTACCGGACGGGCGATTCGAGACGCATCTTCTCGTACCAGTCGAACGGTGCCACTTGTCGTTCCCTGTCGCGCAGCGCTTTCGGAGGGCGGAGGACCGCCGCGGGTTGATCGGATGCCATTGATTGAACGATCATTCAATCAGTTGTAGGCTTTTTGGTGGTGACGAGTCCCCCGGATAAAAGAACGCAAACCGGATTTTCGACAGATCAACGGTCATTCAGCCGTCATAGAATAAATTTGTTAACATTATTTAATACCGTGAGTGTTGTACGCCCGTTCGGGGGGATTACTAATGGACACGAGTGACCGGAAACGTGAGCGACGGCAGTTCGAGATCGCTCACCGCGGAGGGGGCGATGTCGACTGAAACCGCGGAAACGGGGACGGAGGCGGAGGGGGAAACCGGGTCGTTCCTCGACACGTGGGGGACGCTCGTCGTCGTGACCATCGTCATGTTCGTCGTCAGCCTCGACGGGGCGATGATTCCCGTGGCCATCGAACCGATCAGCACCGACCTGCGGACGGGTGCGAGCGGCGTGCAGGCCGCGCTGGCCATCTACTCGGTGGTGGATGCACCGCTGTTGCTGACCGGCGCTGCGCTCGGCGTTCTCTACGGCAACAAGCGAATCATCAGGTACGGAATCGTGCTCTTCTCGATCGGGACGCTCATCGGTGCGTTGAGCCCGTCACTCGGGATATTCATCGTCGGTTGGTCGGTCATCAAGGCGTTCGCCGACACCATGGTGACGCCCATCTCGCTCGCGTTGCTTCTCGCCACCTACGACGGGAAACGGCGGGCGACCGCGTTCGGCGTGTGGGGTGCGGTCACCGCGTCGGCACAGGCCGTGGGACCGTTGCTGATGGGATTTCTGGCCACGGTCGCGACGTGGCGGTTGGCCATCGGCCTCGAAAGCGTCGGCCTGCTCGCGGCGTTCCTGCTGTTGTTTACGGTTCGTGAGACCGAGACGCAGGAGGAGGCCGTGTTCGACTGGGGTGGAACCGTCCTCTCGTTTCTCAGCGTCGGGGCCATCATCGTCGGCTTCCTGTTGGCGGGCAGTACGGGTGGGTGACGCCGATTCGCCCGTTCGTCGTCGGTGGCGTGACGATTGCGCCGTTCGGACTCTCCATCGTTCCGTTCGTCTTCGGGTTCGGGTTGACGGTGCTGTGGGGTCTCGTCGAGTGGGAGCGACGACGGTTGTCCCGCGGGGAAGCCGTGCTGTTCCGCCCGAAACTGTTCACGAACCGCGTGTACGTGACGGGGCTTTCGATTTACGCCATCTACAGCATCGTCACAACCGGGTTCGGGTTCGTCCTGCCGACGTTTCTGGCGATGGCCGTCGGGTTCGACCCGTTGACCATCGGCATCGCGTTCCTGCCGTTCGCCGTCGCCGCGATACTCGTCTCGCTGGGGTCCGGAACGGTGGAGAAGTACCTCTCGCCGAAGCGCATGATTCAGGTCAGCGTCGTCCTGTTCGTCGTGGGACTGCTCCTGCTCGGCACCGTGCTATCGCCGACCGTGTCGGTCGTATCGATGGTGGCACCGTTGGCCGTGTTCGGGGCGGGTGCCGGTCTCATGCGAGCGCCCGTCTCGAACGTGTCGCTGTCCGCGGCGGGCAACGAGAAGGGCGGTGAAGCATCCGGTATCCTCGAAACCGGAAAGGAGTTCGGACGGGGGTTCGGTAACGCCGTCGTCGGGAGCATATTCCTGGCGAGTCTGTACGGCGGCATCGTGGATCAGGTCCTGAACTCCACGGGCATCAAGGTGTCACAAACCGAGCGAAGCCGACTCATCGTGTCGCTCGAAGATGCGGCGCAAAACTTCAATTCGCCAGGGAACAGCGCCGCGGCCGGGGGACTTCCGAAAGCGGTTCAGGGACTGTTGAACCGAATCGTCGAGACCGCGGCCGTCGATGCGGTACAGATCGCGCTGGTTCTCGTCGTCGGGTTCGTCCTCCTGCAGTTGATACTCTCCGGGTTCCTGCCGAACACGCGTCGCTCGGAGGAAGACGAAGAGTGAACGGGGATGTATTGATCCCGTCTGCCTTTTGATCAATTCGCAGTCGAAAGCGGTGATAGCGGTCAAACGGTGATAGCGGTCGAACAGTGATCGCAATCGAAAACGGCACCGGAGGTCCGGTCGATCAGTGACGCGCGGTGCCGGGGGACGGGACCGGCGTTCGTTCGCGCGCCGCCCTCCGTCGTCCTACCGCGACGATGACGAGGGAAACACCGCTCACGAAGAGGTTGACGCCGAAAACGACGCTCACCGGTTCGAGCGACCCGACGGGAGGGACGAGCAGGACGACGACAGCGGCCAGCAGTGCGACGACGCCGCTGAGAACGACCCACACCCAACCCGCCTCAGGGCGAGTTTGAACCCCAATTCCGATTTCGAGGAGTCCATCGAGCAGGAAGAATCCGAACAACAGGGCCGTCAACGAGGCGACCCCCGCCAGCGGGTTGACGAGGAGCACGAGCCCGAAAACCGTGTAGACGACCGCGAGCAGTATCACTCCTCGACTGCCCGACCACTCCCTCGCGCCGAATCCCGACGCGGTGAGCACCGTTCCGCCGAGCAACAGGAGAACGCCGAACAGCGATGAGATGGCGACCGGCGTAGCGAACGAAACGAGGAACGCGATACTTCCCAGTCCGGCGCGTATCCGTGCCGCACCGACGACCGCGACGATACTCAACAGGATCAGTAACACCCCGACGCCCAGAAGCAGACCCCACCGACTCTCGGCGGAACTCGCTGGTCGGTCTTGCGATGGCTCTTGATTTCGGATTTCGACACCCATTGTTCCCCCTCCATCCGGTCGTACGCCGGGCAGCGGCATAAACGAGTAGTCCCGTAGATGAACTCGTCGGCCGGTGACGAACGAGGGAGACTCAACGAGTCGTGGCGAACAAGTAGAGACCGCCGAGGACGAACAGGACGCCCACGCCGAGAAAGGCGATTCCGACGTAGTCGATGAGACGTCCGGCGAACAGACGGATGAGGGCGATACCGAAGATGAACGAGGCGAATCCGGTTCTGACGTACGAGAGTATCGTCCGAGTCCACGCGAGTCGCGTTCGTTCATCCGCGACGCCACTCTTCGGGCCTTCGTCCGTCGAGTCGGTTGCGTCAGTTGGGTCGGTCGAGTCGGTTGGCATGAACCCGAACACGACTCGGCCGAGCAAATCACTGTTCCCGGGACGGTCGTTACGACATCCCCATCGGTTCGTTACCGTATTACGGGTACTGTCACGCCGGAGAGGAGCGATTCGGCTATATCTTCAGCTAGCCTACACCAATCCATGGCAACGAATTGGAGAGCGGTGATACTCGGGTTCATCGTCATGGTCATCATCGGCACGTTTGGCGGGGTTGTCATACCCGTCGTCGGGACCATCGGTGGGGGGATTATCGGGGGATTCATCGCGGGATACATGGCGGGGGAGGGGATCGGAAACGGAACGTGGAACGGACTGCTGGCCGGTGCGTTCGGCGGTATCGTCGGCGCGATACTGCTCGCGGTCGGTGGCGCGCTCGTCGGGAGCGTCGCAGGGCCCGTCGGAAGCGTGCTCGCCGGAACCGGCGTCCTGCTCACCGGCATCGTCGTCGCGCTCCTGTTCGCCATTCCGAGCGGAATCGCGGGTGCACTCGGCGGGTGGCTGAAGGGCTCCCGGCAGAAGCGGGGCGTCAAACCGGCCGAACCCGCGACGCGCTGATTCGGCTCCCGAACGAGCATCGCTTTTTCGACCACCGGCACGGACTCGTCCGGTTACGGGACCGGGACGACGACACGTCATTCTTCGACATCGGATACGACGACCCGGCTAGATTGAACAACGTCTCGTCGGCGTCCTCCGGTTAAGCACCCCTACTACAGCCGGATATGACACAGTTTACGGGTGAGGGGTCGGGGGGCGCTCGTGAGCACCCGACGACGAGTGATAGATCGCTGCTCCGGTGTCGGAATGGAATAGGTGGAGGCGTTCGGGGTCGGCGGTGAGACCGACCGTTTCACCGACTGTTACCTCCCGACGCGGATCCGCTTTGACCGAGAGTTCGTTCCCGCCGACGGTCCCGCGGAGCAACAGCGACTCCCCGAGCGGTTCCGTAACGTTCACCGAGAGGTCGATGGTTCCCACCCCCTCACCGACCGTAAGGTCTTCGGGGCGGATACCGACCTGCGCGTGGTCTATCTCGGAGCCGATGTTCCCGTTCGCTCGGGGAAGCCGGATGCGGAAGCCGTCGCCTTCGGCAAACCGGCGTCCGTCGTCCTCCGAGATGCGAGCGGGAAGGACGTTCATCGATGGACTGCCGACGAACTCCGCGACGAACCGGTTGACGGGATAATCGTAGAGCGTCTGTGGCTCGTCGACCTGTTGGATTTGACCGTCGTTCATGACCGCGACGCGGTCGCCGAGCGTCATCGCCTCCGTCTGGTCGTGGGTGACGTAGATGGTGGTACGTTCGAGTTCGGCGTGGAGCTCGGCGAGTTCCGCACGCATCTCGACGCGAAGTTTGGCGTCGAGGTTCGACAGGGGTTCGTCCATGAGCAGGATTTCGGGGTCTCGAACGAGCGTGCGACCGATGGCGACTCGCTGTCGCTCACCGCCGGAAAGTTCGCCCGGCTTCCGGTCGAGCAGGTCGGCGATGTCGAGGGTGTCGGCGGCATCGGCAACCGCTCGCTCGATTTCGTCGTCCGTGTACGACCCCGACGAATTCATCCCGAAGGTCATGTTACGCTCCGCGGTCATATGCGGGTAGAGCGCGTAGTTCTGGAACACCATCGCCACGTTCCGATCCTTGGGGGGAATTCCGTTGATCACGGCGTCGCCGAACCGAATCGCTCCGTCGGATATCGTTTCGAGTCCGGCGAGCATGCGGAGTGTCGTGGACTTTCCACACCCGCTCGGTCCGACGACGACGAGGAACTCGCCGTTGTTCACTTCGAGGTCGATGCCGTTGACTGCCGTTACGTCGTCGTACCGTTTGACGACATCATTTAGTGAGATGGTTGTCATTACTGATCACTTTTGTTGAAGACCGAACGTTTGGAGGAGCGGTCGGTGCAGGACGAGGAGGACCAAGAGCGGAGGAACGAGCGCGATTACGGCACCCGCCATGATGAGACCCCACTGGGTCTGTCCCGCGGCGCTGGCCGATTGCAGGAGTTTGACGCCAACCTGCGCGACCTGCTTTCGCTGCGTGCTCATGATGGTGAGCGGCCAGAGGTACTGATTCCAGGCGTAGATAAACTCGATGACCGCCACCCCGGCGATCATGCCCTTCGACATCGGCACGAGGACACGGAACAGGAAGGTGAGCGGTCCGATCCCATCGAGGCGAGCGGTTTCGATCAGCGAATCCGGAATGGACCGGAAGTGCTGTCGAAGCAGGAAGACGGTCGTCGCACTGGCGAGGTACGGCGCGGTCAACGCGAGCAACGAATCGGACCACCCGATGTTCGCCACGAACTGGAATAGCGAGAGGATACGCACCGGGACCGGGAGCATCAACGTGAACAGGATGAACATGAACACCAACCGCTTGAACCGGAACCGGTAGTAGACGATGGCCAGCGCCGCGAACAGCGAGATGGTCACCTTGCCCACGACGATGACGAGGGACATGACGAGCGAGTTGAGCAGATACCGACCCATCCCGTACTCGGTCATGGCGGCGACGTAGTTGTGGACGGCCTGCCCACCGGGAGTGAGGTTCGACGTCTGGTATATTTGGGTCGTCGTCTGTGTGCTCATCAGGAGCGCGAGCAACAGGGGCAGCGCCATGACGAGCGTCGAGGCGACGAGCGCGACGTGCACGAAGAGGTCGTCCGGGAGCACGTCCTGCCACGACTGCCGTCGTACTCGCCCATCCGTGGCGAGCGAGTCCGTACTCATGAGCTACCTCCGTACTGGACGTAGCGATCGGAGAGTCGCAACTGGGCGTAGGTCAGCACGCCGACGATGGCGAACAGGATGACCGACTCGGCGGACGCGAGTCCGGGGTTCGAGAACTCGAAGGCGTCGCGGTAGAGCTTGAAGATGAGGAAGTTAGTCGCTCCGTTCGGGCCGCCGTGGGTCATCAGGTCCACCAGCGAGAACGTGCTGAAGAAGGCATAGATGGTGTCCATGACGACGAGGAACAGAAGCGTTGGCGAGATAAGCGGGACGTAGACACGGGTGACGAGTTGGAACCGTCCAACACCGTCGAGGCGCGCGGCCTCGTTGAGCGTCTCCGGAACGTTGTTCAACGCGGCCAGGATGAAGATGATGTTGTAGCCGAGTTGCTTCCAGATGGCCGCGATTGCGACGACTATCAGCGCGAGCGAGCCGTTCGTGAACCAATCGAGGGAGATGCCGAACAGGTCGTCGAGGAAGTACGTGATGACGCCCAACGAGGGGTGTAACAGGAAGAGCAGAACGGTCCCTGCAACCGCTGGCGGAAGCGCGTACGGCCAGATGGCGGCAACGAGATACGCCGCTTGTCCGGTCGTCACCTCGTAGAGGAGCGTCGAGACGAACAACGAAATAGAGAGGGTCCCGACCACGACGACGACGGCGAAGAGAGCCGTCATCTCCATGCTGTGTCGATACTCGGGCGAGGTGAGGAGGGTGGCGAAGTTACCCAATCCGACGAACGTCTTGTGAATACCCAGCACACCGGTGTTGTAGAGACTCAGACGGATCGTGTCGACCGACGGGTAGTACAGAAACGCGACGAGGACGACGATCGTCGGCAGCAACAACAGGAAGGCCTGCCAGGTGCTCGAATACGTGGATTCCTTGGTGGACATGAAATACTGAGTTCGAGAGTTACTTCCCGTTCGAGCGGGCCAGTTCCGATTCGACGTCCTTCTTCGCACTGGCGAGTGCGCTATCGACGCCGGTGCCCTGGATCATACTCACGTAGCTCTTCTCGACGATAGTTCGGGTTTTTGCGAACGGTGCCATCTGTGCACCACGGGTCGCCGTCGTGTCCTTCGTGGCCTGAAGCTGGTCGAACGCGGTTTTGAAGTTGGGATTTTGGTCGAACCAACCGTTGTCTTGGAGCTGGCTGACGGCTTCCTTTCGAACCGGGAAGTAACCGGTGTTCTTGTGCCATCGAACTTGCTGTTCGGGCTTCGTGAGCCACACGAGGAAGTCCGCCGCCGCCTTCTGTTTGGCGTCCGAGAGGCCCTTCGGGACCCAGAGCGAACCACCGCCGATGACGACGCCCTCTCGCTTCCCCTCCGGGACGGGCAAGTAGCCGGTTCCCATCTCGAACCCGTTTTCTTTCGCGCCCGCCGTGGTGGAGGAGATACCCGAAGTAGAGGTGATAAGCATCCCGACTTTTCCGGCGATGAACGCCTGTTTCGCGGCACTCCATGCCTCGATACCGGGATTGAGGTATGCACCCTGATCGTACAGGTCGGTCCACCAGTTGAAGATGCGCTTTGCCGCGTCGCTTTCGAGATAGATCTCGGTCGGGTTACCCGCACGGCCGTTCTTCTCGTCGACGAGCAGTTGGTTTTGCTCCGCCATCCACTGCTCGACGAACCAGCCGTGGTTCGGCCACGTGATTCCCTTTTTCGTCGCACCCGAGTCCATCAACTTCGCGGAGGCATCCGTGATCCCTTGGAAGGTTTTCGGGGGATTCCCGGGGTCGAGACCGGCCTTCTCGAAGGCGTCCTTGTTGTAGTACAGCACCGGATTCGAGGAGTTGAACGGCATCGAATTGAGCGTGTCGCCGATACGGTAGTAGTTGAGAACCGGGTTCAGAAAGTTGTCGTAGTCGATACTATCCGACGGAATGATGTCTTGGACGGAGACGAACGCATCACTGGTTCGTGCCAGGCCGGTCCCGATGTCGAAGATCTGTGCGACCGCCGGGGGTTTTTTCGCTTTGACCGCCGAGAGGGTCGAATTCAACGTCTCGCGGTAGCTTCCCTTCGACGTCACCTCGACGGAGACATCTTCGTGGTCGGATTCGAAATCCGATCCCATCTGTTTCAACAGCTTCGCGGTATCGCCACCCATCGCGTGCCAGAACTTGATGGTGGTCGTGGAGCTTCCACCGGTCAATTGACCGGCACAACCGGCGAGTGTCACTGCACCGGTCGCAGCGCTCGTGGCGAGAAACGTTCGACGAGTGGAATCGTTCGTCATTACCTGCCGATTCGAACAACCGTACTTAAGGCGTTGTAATAGCTCTATGTGGAGAATACATAATCATACGTAGTCGTCTATTCCGATAGGATGCATGGGATAGTCACGGTTCCGTTCTCGAACATCCCGAGAAAAACGGGGCGTCGAACCATCCGAACCAGCGACTGTCCAATCAATCATTCGACATTCTTCGAGACGTGATACAACGACCCGGAGAGGCTGAAGAACGTCCGTCCGGCGCGCTCCCGGGCTCGAACGGAGCATTCCCACGCGTCGGCCGCGTCTCGGGATAGCAGTTCGGCGGTGTGATCGCGTACTTCCGGAACTAATCGCCCGGCGAACGTTCCGTCCAACGTCGTGTTGCAGATGGTGTACGGTTCGACGGTTTCGATGCGGAAACCGGCTTCACGAAGCGGTGTCGCCATCTCCGATCCGAGACGCGGTCGAACGCAGTGGCTCTTCCAGGTTCGGGACACCTTCGCCGCGAGTTCGGGGTCGCCGACGCGCCAGACGAGGGTCTCCCAGTCAGTCACGTACACGACCGCCGACCCACCGGGACGGAGGACCCGAGCGAGTTCCGTGAGGGCCGTTTCGAGGGCATCGACGTAGCCGTACACCTGCACGGAGAGCGCGACATCGACCGATTCGTCGGCGAGTGGAAGCTCCGTCGCCTCACCCTCCAGTAGTTTCACGTCGCCGTCCGCCCCACATCGCTCGGCCGCCAGTGCGAGCATGGCTTGGCTCCGTTCGACGCCGATGACGGACTCGATATCGTAGTCGTTCGCCAACTCCGCGGGTTCGAACCCCGGACCCGGCCCGAGCGAGAGAACGACGTCGCCGGTATCGGGTGAGAGCACCTCGCGCACGCGACGACGACGTTCGACGGCTCCGGGCGTCCGATAGGCCGCCTCCTCACGACGGGCGGCCTCCGAATCGTACACGTCCATGATGGTCAGTAACGGTACGGGCGACTTACAGGTTGTTTTCGATCGACCGTTCCCGTCGAGCCGTGGCGCAACGCCCTTACGCGCCGGACGAGTAGGCGAACGCGATGGTTCGGAACGTCGCACCCGAGATGGCGGAGTTGGAGCCGGAGGATTTCTATCTCCTCTCCGGCGTCGAGCAGGGGATGCGCTTCAGCGAATGGGTGCAAAAGGAGAAGATTCCAAACTTTTCACGGCTGACTGCCGAGGAGGTCGAGTATCGAATCGACCGCTGTCTCGACCGCGAACTGCTCCAGCGCAAGACCATTCAGTACGAGGGCTACACCCTGACGTTCGAGGGGTACGACGCGCTCGCGCTCCGGACGTTTTCGGAACGCGAGACGATTCAGGGCGTCGGCTCGCCGCTCGGCGTCGGGAAGGAGAGCGACGTGTACGAGGTACAGTCGTTCCGGCCGCTCGCGTTGAAGTACCACCGCGAGGGGTACACGAACTTCCGCGAAGTGATGAAGGAGCGCGATTACACCTCCGACAACGAGCACGTCTCGTGGCTCTACACGGCCCGGAAGGCCGCCGAACGGGAGTACGACATCCTGGAAGCGCTGTACCCCGACGTGAGCGTGCCGCGCCCCATCGACCACAACCGCCACGCGATCATCATGGAGAAGATAGACGGCGTCGAACTCGCGCGCTCGAAGTTCGAGGACGCGCAGGTCGTCCCCGTGCTGGACCTCGTGCTCCGCGAGGTGAGCGACGCCTACCAAGCGGGCTACGTGCACGCGGACATGAGCGAGTACAACGTGTTCGTCAACAGCGAGGGCATCACCATCTTCGACTGGCCTCAGGGCATCCCGACCGACCACCAGAACGCGGCGGAGTTCCTCGAACGCGACGTTCGGAACGTGGTCGGGTTCTTCGAGCGGAAGTACCCGCGGCTAGTCAGCGACGTGGACGTATCGGCGGTCGCGGACGCCATCGAAAAAAACGAGTTCGAATCGGTTCGCGCGTACTCAGAAGACGTACGATAGCACCGCCAGTACGAGGAACACGATTACCAGCCACTTGGCGATGTTCATAGACATACCGGCGATACCACCCGCGCCGAGCACGGCAGCGATGATGGCGAGAATGACGAACGCAACCGCGAGTGCCAGAAGCGCCATCAGTGGCTCACCCCGCTGACGTATCTGTGTGCAAGATACATGGGTATCCATTGGACAGCTAATTATATGGTATGTTGGGCTGAATTAGCAAGGTAGGGATGTTATTTGTGGCCGAAACCGGATTTTATCACAGGAGATGAGGTTTCCAATAATTATTTTCTTGTTAAAATAGATTGAATAAATTGATAATATGTGGGAAATATTGTGTGTATATGGCACGACAGGAAGTCGCCAAATACCTCGAACAGCACCCACGAATGATCGGCGTTTTGTTCATGATGACGTTGTTGATGATGCAGACCGCGCCCGTGTTGGCAGGCGGTGGCGGAGCATCTCAGGGACCATAGAATACCTATTCAAAATATTCCGTAGTTTGCCAGAGAATCTGACCGTCGATTATAATCGGTTCTGATTCGATATTCAGGTAGCTCTTTAGTTTCTCAAGCGATATATTTTCGAAAGAGGCACCATTTGAAACGAGAGTGCGAGAACTGGTTCCAAGGACGTTAACCGCATACGTTGATCCAAGCCGACACAGGGTATTAGGATACGTCATAATTTCTACATTATATGAATTCTCGCCCGTCGTCTTGATGGATGATAATAAAGAAACGCCCCCGTCGGGTTGTACTAACGAACTACTCCCATTGCCTAATGTAATATACCGATAACCAGAGACAGTTTCTCGACGAGCAATTGATAACGCAGTTCGAAGAGAAAATCCGGCATTTAGCAGTCCAGCAAATGTTTGACCGACTCGGGTAGCAGTTGTATTTGGAACATCAGCCAACGTTACTACACCACCGATACTCCCCTTCTCAATTAGTGACATTCCCTGTTCGTATGAGGAACAAGCATTCAGAAAGAAAGCTTTTATTGCAACGTTATCGAGTGTCGATGCATCAAGACTACCATCTTCACAGAGGAATCCATCCTTATCAACATGACCTATGTAGTGAAATAAATCCGCGGGCGTTTCGAGAATATCACGAATCTCAGACACAGTTCGGTTATGGTATATTTTTACTTCACAGTCAATTAGATCATGGAACTCGTACATCTTCTCGACTATTTCACCGGACATATTATTCTCGTTGCATACTACACGAATATTTATGTTGGATTTATTTGGTGCTGCATATTCAAACCGCCGCTTCAGCGCGTCAACAGTCAGTTTATTGGCACCCAATGGGAATCCGTCACCTATCCATGCATGCTCGGTTGTTTCTACAGGATCGGTATGGACAATTTTCTCGGTGTTGTCTTGACTACCCGTCCCTCGAAAAATATCGGTGTCGGCAGTTCGCTCTTGTTGTGAGAATCCTGTTCGATAGAAGTC
The DNA here is from genome assembly GCF_001625445.1 of Haladaptatus sp. R4. Lineage (NCBI taxonomy): Archaea > Methanobacteriati > Methanobacteriota > Halobacteria > Halobacteriales > Haladaptataceae > Haladaptatus > Haladaptatus sp. R4. Next base: position 478,225 of record NZ_LWHG01000021.1, read on the forward strand.
GTCGAGCATCTGTGGTTGCGAAACCGTCTGTTCCACGGACCGGACCGGTGCGCTCCGAATCAAAGAGAGGTCGTACGCAAGAAACGGGAGTACCGCTGCATGTTCGCTAAATGGCGTCAAATCAGTCGTAAGCGGCCACGTTGGAACGTACTCAGAGATGGTATCGTATGGTACCGAGAGGTACGTTTCCAACTGTTCGGTGTGCGAGCTTTCATATACTTCAGCAAATTCGAAATCTAGTAGCGATTCTACCTGATTCCGTTCGTGAAGGGTCGATTGAATAATCCCATCAGTATTAATAATACAATCAAGGAACAATATTTGCTTGAGAATGCGATGAATCGTCTCCTCATACGTACAATCGGAGAGCAACGAATACTCGAAATTACCGGCAACTAACTTTGGTGTGCCACTCGTCGGAACGACTTCTGCGCCGAGATAGTACGCAAGTGATGCCGCCGGAAACACCTTCCTGTGCGTCAATGGGAGTTCAAGGCGTACGTCCGTATCTGGCCGCGAAATGGAATCCGGAACGTGAAATTCGTCGCCGAGTTCTATAAGAGGAGGATGTCCTCGAAGTGTGGGATGGGCACGGTCGGGTGTCATCATTTTGAGTGCGGATCCGAATGTCGAGAGCGCACGCATCGTGTCCTGAACAGATCCGCTTACGGTAATCGTCCCCTGCGGTGATTCGTGGTATGATCGTGCACCAATCCGGACATGAGATGTTTCAGCGAACGAGAAGCTGATTGACTTCTGTTCTGTCCGAATGGTGACCGGAGAGGAAACAGAGAGATAGACGACAATTGAGACACCATTTATTTGTAGATACCATCGCCCCTTATCATAGCGAGTTTCAGTATCAGTGTTCGGTGTGAAGTTCCGTACGAACTCACCATCCCCAGAATACACAGTAACGCTCGCCAGCACCGGCGAGACGATTTCATCCGTCTCGATGGTCACCGCCGAGTCGATAGGATAGTAAAACGAGTCGGCGTCCGCTGGCGTCGGTTCGACCGGGCGCGGCGTCTGTAGTTCGAACCGAACTTTCTCGATTGGGTCGTAAATCTCGATGCCGGGGTCTCCCAGCAATGGGGTGAACTGTGGTTCCACGGTTGTTGAGTGAATATCGCTCAGAGGTCTACCCACGCGGTCGTCGTGCCGAGTTCCGGGACGTGCCAGCGGTGGTCAGGGTCGTCGCCGTTCTTCTGGCGGAGTTCGATTCGGGCGTCGAACAGCGGCGATAGCTTCGCGACGAGGTCGGCGTCGTCCGGCATGGGGAAGTGGTAGTGGGCCATCCCGCGAACGCCCTTGGTGATGGCTCCGATGGAGCGCAGGAATCGCTTGACTGCCGGGAGACGATGCTCGTCCACGAGGTAGTTCAGCGAATCGACACAGAGCCGCAATTCCGCCGGGGAGACACCACCGGCGTTGTCGTCGTAGAACCCAATTGCGGTCACGATCTCCTCGCGGAGTTCGTGCAGTCCGTTGTGGCCGTCGAGCGGCGGGAGTTCGTCACCGAAACTCGACGCGGCCTCTGGCATGGCGCGGCGTCGGTTGCCGCGGTCGATGAGCCACACCGAGGGATCGTCGTACGAGACGGTCTTCGGGAAATGCTCGTCCGCGGTCGCGATGCCCGCGTCGGTGAGCGCGAGGACTCGCTTCCGGTCGTTCATATCGTCGCCGAAGAGGGTTCGTGACGCTCGGTTGGTCACGCATTGAGATACTTCACCCGTGACGAGGAGGTTACTGCCGCTCTGCCGAAGCGCTTCGAGGTGTTCCCGAAACGCATACACGTCCTCCTTGTCCCGGAATAACGGCAGATCTCCTTTCATCTTACATAGTCTTCCACGTAATTTGATAAAACTGCTCTGGTTGCGACCGACGAGACGAAGCCCTTAAACCCGCCAACCGGGAACAATCGATAACTCGCTGGAAGACGGGCACCAGTGGGCACCTGCGACCGCAGGACGGAATGTGGCGTGGCCGGTTCGATGTCGAATCGTCGCCACGCTGAACCACTCAACGCCCGTGGTGATAGACCATGGCAAAAAGTTTCTACTCCCACATTCGAGACGCGTGGAAGGACCCGGACGACGGCAAACTCGCCGAACTCCAGTGGCAACGAAAACAGGACTGGCGCAAACAGGGTGCCATCGAGCGAGTCGACCGCCCGACCCGCCTCGACCGCGCCCGCTCGCTCGGCTACAAGGCCAAGCAAGGCATCGTCGTCGCACGCGCAAGTGTCCGCAAGGGTGGCGCGCGCAAACAGCGCCACAAGGCCGGACGACGTTCCAAGCGCCAGGGTGTCAACCGCCTCGGTCGGCGCAAGAACATCCAGCGCATCGCCGAGGAGCGGGTCAGCAAGAAGTACCCGAACCTCCGCGTCCTCAACTCCTACTGGGTCGGCGAGGACGGAAGCCAGAAGTGGCACGAAGTGATCCTCGTGGATCCCGAGCACCCCGCCATCCAGAACGACAAGGACCTGAACTGGATCTGTGACGACTCCCACCGTGGCCGTGCCCACCGGGGTCTCACGAGTGCAGGACAGCGCAACCGCGGTCTCCAACAGCGCGGTAAGGGTACCGAACACACCCGGCCGAGCAACAACAGCGGCAAAGGCCGCGGCAAGTAACGCGTTCGACGTTTCCACACACCTTTTCGATTTTTCACCGGCCGAAGAGCGACTGCCATCCGGTTCCGCGATGGACGGCCTTAGGGACGGCTTACCGCCGAAACCATCTCAAGGACTATCATGTCGGCAGTCGTCCGTCGTACGCAATGGGGGATTCGGAGGGAGAATCGGATTTGGAAGAGGAGACCGAGTTGCGAACGCGGACGGAAGGGATGGCTCGGCTCATGGGATTCAGCGACGGCGTCTTCGCCATCGCCATCACGCTGTTGATACTGAACATCGAGGTACCGAAATCGACCGAGGCGACAGCAGTAGCGGTGAGTCAACTGTCGAACGAGTGGCCGGACATCCTGAGCTACGTCATCAGCTTCCTCGTCATCGGGAACTACTGGATCGTTCATCACGACATCTTCGAGGACGTCGAAAGCTACGACAGGAAACTCCTCTGGTTGAACATCATCTATCTCATGTTCATCGCGTTCATCCCCTTCTCCACCTCGTTGATCGGCGATTTTCCGGGAGGAATTCCCGTCATCGTTTACGCCGGAACCATCACGCTGACGAGCATCGCCCTCACCGTCCTCTGGCGATACGCGTGGACGTCGGACCTGCTCGACGCGACTATCGACAGCGACAAGGTGCGCGAGGTGACGTACGACATCCTCACCCCCGCCTCCGTCTTCGCCGGGTCGATGCTGATAGCGCTCGTAAACGCACAGTGGGCGATGTACTCGTGGTTCCTCCTCTTTTTCGCCGACTCGATTCGGGAGCGATTGATCGGGTAGAAACGCGGATTTCGAGCGCCTCACGGAGGTCGAGTCGGCATTCACTGATGACGACGGGAGGGAGAATAAATCAGATATCGCGATATTAAATCACCACGAACGTACTCGTAGGCGGCGTTCGGACTGATCGAACGGCTTTCGTTCGCAGTCCACCCGCAACTGGACCGGTATCTGTACCATTCATAGTGCACGGCTCGGTTGTAACGGGAAATGAAGGACGGTCAACCGAGCAAGACGGCCCAGTACGTCGCCGCCAACGTCGCCTTTTCCAGCGTGCATCCGATGTTGGAGGGAGTGCTGCCGCCGGATGCCGGGAGGGAAACGTCCCGCTATTTCCGCAGCCTCGATACGTGGACGGGGACCGCTGCTCGGCTGTTGCATCGACTGCCGAAGTTCGTCCTCAGACGACTCGCCGCCCGGATTCCACCGGGAGTAATCGCCCAGACGGTCCTTCGAAAGCGGTGGATCCAAGACGCGGTTCGGGCGAACCTCTCCGACTGTTCTCAGATTGTCGTCCTCGGTGCCGGGCTCGATACGCTCGCCCCGCGTCTTCGACGGAAGTACCCGGACGTCCGATTTTGGGAGGTAGACCACCCGGCGACGCAGGGAGTAAAGCGGCGCGTCGTCGAACAGGGGTCGAACTTCACCCTTTGCTCGGAGGATTTCACCGAACGAGCGCCGATGAGTTCCCTCGACGCCGACACGGAGTACGATCCGGACGAGCCCACGGTGGTCGTCGCGGAAGGGTTGTTGATGTACCTCTCCGAAGCGGAAGTGAGGGAGGTGTTCGATGCCGTCCGTGAGCACACCGGCGGGGGAAGTCACTTGGTCGGGACGGCGATCAACCCGAACGCGATGGCCGACGGACCCGACTGGATGGGGAGCGCGAACTCCAGCCGGAGCCCGACGTTCCTCGACCGACTCGGCGAACCGTGGCACTGGGTGGTCGAGTCGGGAAAGCTTTCGGACGAACTCGACGAGCACGGCTTCGAACTCACCGCGCTCAGTCAGATGCGCCACCTCCGAGCACAGTACCTCCCCGACCGGCCGAACCTGTCGGTGTACCCCATCGAGTACTGTTTCGAAGCGACGCGCGAGGAGTGAATCGAGAGGGGCTATTCGGTCGTTACGGGCCATCCACTCGCCCAGTATCGCCCGTCGCGCCCAGTATCTCCCGCAACGTTATGCGCCCGCACGTCCTGTTATACCGAGTGGTTCGGGGGGAGCTATGAAGATCGAGTTCGACGACTCCATGTTCGAGGAATGGACCGAACGAGCGCTGTTGCACGCCGTGTACGGCGGCGCTGATTTCGGCGAGTGTCTGACGACCGCCGAACGAATCACCGACGGGGACCGGACGAGTTGGTACGACGAATGGACCGAAACCGCCGACCGCGTCGCCGCTATCGCCCGAGAAAGTGAGGACGGTGGCCACGCGGTCAGCGCGCGGGAGGCGTATCTCCGAGCTTCGAACTACTATCGAACGGCCTATCCGTTCCGCTACGGCGCACCCACCGACGAGCGTCTCGTCGAAGCGTTCGAGAAGGAAACGGACGCGTTTCGAAGCGCCGCCGCGCTGTTCGACCCGCCGGTCGAACCGGTCGAAATCCCGTACGAGGGGACGACGCTTCCCGGTTACTTCTACCGCGTCGATGGCTCCGACACGCCTCGGCCGACCGTCATCGCCACCAACGGATACGATTCGACGATTCAGGAGATGCACTTCGCCCACGCCGTCGCGGCCGTCCGCCGCGGGTACAACTGTCTCACCTTCGATGGGCCCGGACAGGGAGGACCGCTCATCGAGGAGGGAATCACCATGCGTCCGGATTGGGAACAGGTTGTCACGCCGGTCGTCGATTACGCGGTTTCCCGTCCGGAGGTCGATTCGGAGCGAATCGCACTCACCGGGTGGAGTTTCGGCGGGTATCTCGCCCCGCGAGCGGCCGCGAGCGAGCATCGACTGGCGGCGTGTATCGCCGACCCGGGACTATGGGACCTGCTCGAAATGATGAAGGGGATGGCCGTCGGCGTCGGGGTCCCGCAGGACGTGGCCGACCGATTGCCCGACGTCGATTTGGACGAATTGGAGCCGATGTTCGACGCCATCGAGGCGTCACCGGAACTCACGTGGACCATCGAGCAGCGCGGTCTGTGGGTGCACGGTGTCGATTCCGTTATGGACTACCTTCGGGCGACGGCGGAGTACACGCTCGAAGACCGTGCTGGCCAAGTCCGGTGTCCGACGCTCGTTACCCAAGCTGAAAACGACCGGCTGTCAGCCGCTGCCGGGGAGTTGTACGACGCCCTCGACTGCCCGAAGGAACTGCAACGGTTCACGGCCGCCGAAGGTGCTGGCGACCACTGCGAAATGCACGGGCGCAAACTCTATCACCAACGCACGTTCGACTGGCTCGACAGCGTCGTGGGACACAAAGGATGATTGCGAACGGTGAGATCGGGAAGGAGGAAATTTTCTACCGGCGTTGGGGGACTGCTTTGGCATGTTTAACCGCCGATTCGTCGATGTGTGCGTAGTAGTTGAACAGGTCCGTCCACGACGGTTCGGCGATGGAAACGTCGTCAGGCAGCGTCGCTTCGTCCGTCTCGGCGTCGATGAAGCCGCGTCGCCCCTCGTGGCTCTGGAACAGCCGGTCTTCGACGACGTATTCGCGGAGTGCTTCGGCCACCGTGCGCGTTCGCGCGAGAGCGACGCGTGGCACCGTTTCCAGGAGGTCTTCGGGGGAACCAGTCGCCGCTATTTTACCATCCCGGACGAACGCGATTCGGTCGGCGATTTGGATGTCGGCCGGCGTGTGACTCGACAGAACAATCGTGTGCCCGTCGCGCCGCCGTTCCTCGATGAGTGCGTGAACGAGGTCGATGGCTGAGAGGTCGAGTTCCGCCGTCGGTTCGTCGAGGAGGTACAGTGGAACGTCCACACCAAACGTGATGGCGAGTTCGAGTTTGCGAACCATCCCGCCCGAGTAGTCGTTGACCGGGTCATCGAGACTGTCCGCGATGTCGAATCGCTCGGCGATTTTCTCCCAGTCGTCGGTGCCGTGCGGGTGAAGGTCCGCGTAGAACTCACCGTTCGCTCGCCCCGAGAGCTCCGAAAACAGGAGTCCACCCTGAAGCATGAAGTTCATGTTCGAGCGGGCGTCGTCCGCGGACGATCCGAACACTGAAATCGACCCACTCGTCGGGTGGAGACCGTCGGCGAGACACGAGAGCAGGATGGTTTTTCCGGACCCGTTTTCGCCCATCAGGAGCGTCACCTCACCGGCGGGAATATCGAGGTCGATACCGTCGAGCACGGTTGCCCCGTCGAACGACTTCTTCAGGTCCCGAACCGAAATGGCGGCTTCGGTCATCACTCACCGACCTCCCCGGCGTAGATGAAACGACGAACGAGCACCGTGGCAACCGCCGCGCCGATAACGGTGTACAGGACGAGCAGTCCCACGTATTCGATACCCTTTGGAAGCGGCGTCGAGGACAACTTCGCCGCGTCACCAACGAGGTACGTCATCTGGAAGCGTGCGGCGAGTGAGTTCGGGACGTAGTTGACGATACCCTGTAGGTTCGGCGGGAGCAACGAGACGCTCATTCCGTTGAATCCGGTAACGAAGAACACGATCAGCATCAGGAAACTCGAAATCTGGGGGACGCTATCGCCCGTGAGGAGGATGGCGATGACCGTCGCGGCCGCCATTGCCACCAAGCAGAACGAGAACAACGTAGCGAGGACGACGAGCACCGAAACGGGACCGAACGCGTCGAACCGACCGCCGTCGAGTGCGGCGATGACGAGGACGACCGCGTCGGTGAAGACAGCAGCCACGTAACATCCCAGAAATCGCCCGACAAAGTCCGCGGAGGGCGAAATCGGGAGCGAGCGGAGCTTGCGATACCGTTTGGTCGAAATATCTTCGCTCAGCTGTCGTGCGAAACCGATCAGCGCGACTGAGAACGCGGCGAATATCCCGAACGCGACGGCCATGACGGCTTTTCCGACGGCGACCGATCCGGGACCGGTGTCGGTAAGGAACATCCGCGATTCGAGCAGATAGAGGATCACCGGAAAGGCGAGCGCGAACAGTAACGTCCGTCGGTTCTGTAGTTGCCCCCGTATCGTGAGTTTGGCGAACGTGAGCGTCTGCTTCCCCCACGGAACGGCGGTCGGTCCACCCGATGGTGGCACGGCAGGGGAACTGGAATTCACCGACGCCATCAGCGACACGCTCCTGACCGTACCGGGAACGAACGACTAGCAGGGAGGATATCGAATCGAGAAATCAAATCCGAGTTCATCGTGGGTAGCTACTAAGAGAACGAGCAAATACCTTTTTCCGATATCTCCCCACCTTCATAAGTGGTATGCGTGTCCCATGCCGAGGTCGGGTATGCCGACCGTGCACACGAAAGTGGAGCCTCAAATCGGAGCCGTCGCCTGCCTGTCGCGGGACCATCCGAACACGACGTTTCGGATGCTGGGCAATCATCCGGTCGATGACGGGACCGTTTTCGTCCTCCTCGAAGCGCCGGACCTGCCAGGGGAGGACGTAACCACGTACTTCGAAGGCGACGACGACGTCATCGAGTACGAGATAATCCACGACGCCGAAACGGCGGTCTTCGTCAGGATCAGAATCCCATTGCCAGCCCCCCACCGTGCAGGAATCTCGTCCGGAAGCGTCCCCCACGCGGCGCTAACCGTCCGCAACGGCTGGATACACGGGGAGATGACCACCTCGATGGAGCGCATACAGGAGTTCGTCTCGGCGCTTCGGGAGGCGGACGTTCGGTACGAAGTCGCCTCGCTCACCCAGTCCGACGAGACAGGGGCCATCCTGACAGAGCGCCAGCAAACCGTGGTCGAGACGGCGGTCGAACACGGTTACTACGAGACGCCACGGAGCTGCACGCTGGAGGATCTCGCGGATGTGCTCGACGTGCATCGCTCGACCGCAGGGGACGTGTTGAACCGCGCCGAGGGGCGAATCATCACGTCGTTCGTCCGCGATTCGTCGTGAACGACCACTTGCATAGCATCGACGAAGTCGGGCAAATTCGATGAGTCAATCAAACAGATAGTTTTACCCAACGATCAGAAAAACAGAGTACCGAATGAATCCGTCCTCTCGTCGGACGTTCCTCGCGACAGTCGGTGTGAGCGCGCTCGCTGGCTGTAGCGCGCTTCGAGGAAGCGGTTCCGACTCCGACGCGCCACCCGACTATCTCTCCGGACACGTCGTTTCGCTCGCCGACGGCGTCGAACTGCCGGATGTCAACGGAGTGGACGAGCAGGACGACCCGGCCGACGCCGATATTGTCCTCTTTCCGGCGAAAGAAGCGAGCGAAGACGATGCTGCACAAGCACTGGCGATCGGGACGCCAGTCGTCTTCGTCGGAGACGGCGCTCCGTTGCAGTCACAGCGGACCTGCGCAGCGACGGGAAAGCGGTACGGACTCCCCGGTGACGGGTGGGGAAGTGGCGAACTCGTCTCGGCCATCGTTCCCGCGGACGGGAGACTCGACACCCAACGGTTCATGAACATCGAACTCCCCGACGATGTACCGTGGGCGATCAACGAGATACTGACCGGCCATCCCCCCGATTCCGACGTTTCGGTAAACGGCATTTCACGCGCCGGTTCGGCAACCGAGTTGGGAAGGACACGGATCAGAGGACGAACTCAGGTCGGCGCGTTCGACCGGTGGAAGCGTGCTACCGCCGTTCCCGATGGCTCGCCAACGCACGCCGTCGTGGACACCGTGGCGACCATCGAGTCGGGGAGGGAAGTCGCCGGACACGACATCGAAGCGGGCTACCACGCCGACCGAGTCAAAGTCGTGTCCGAATTCGGCGAGGAACTCGAATCGACGGTACCGGACACAGGGGAAACCGATTCGCTCACCATCAGCGAGACTGAGCGACCGAAAAGGGGGTCGGTAACGCACAGCTTCGAGCCGAGGACCGACGACGCCCTGAAGTCGTTCACCGTCGCCACCCGGTCACGGATCCACCTCGATTCGTTCTCGTACCCCTTCGACGTCCACCAGAACGTCCGTTTCAACTGGCGCAAACCGGGACTGTTCCACGACGAAACGTGGACACAGCACACGCCCGGGCGGTCGCTGTGGGACCGGGGAAAATAGATCGTCGAAAACAGACCGTTGAAAACGGCGTGACCGTGCCTTATTCCTCTCGCTCGCCGACCTTCACCAACTGCTTGCCGATGTTCTCGCCCTCGAAGAGGCCGAGGAAGGCGTTGGGGGCGTTCTCCAAGCCCTCGGTGACCGTCTCGCGGTACTCGATCTTCCCCTCGGAGATCCACTGCCCGAGTTGTTTCGCGCCCTCCGCGAAGCGCGGCGCGAAGTCGCCGACGAGGAGGCCCTCGACGGTCGCACGCGTCTCGATGAGTTTGCCCAGTTTGCGCGGGCCGGTGGGCATGGAGGTGGCGTTGTACAGCGCGATTTGGCCGCAGACGGCGACCCTCGCATCGACGTTGAGTCGGGCGAAGACGGAATCCGTGATCTCGCCGCCGACGTTGTCGAAGTAGCGGTCCACGCCTTCGGGTGCGGCCTCGTCCAGCGCTTCGCCGTAGTCGTCCACGTCCTTGTAGTTGATTCCCACGTCGAAGCCGAGGTCGTCTTCGAGGAAGGAGACCTTCTCGTCGGATCCGGCGAAACCGACGACCTTCGCGCCGGTGAGTTTGGAGATTTGGCCGACGACGGAACCGACCGCTCCGGCCGCACCGGTCACGACGACCGTATCGCCCGCTCTGGGTTGGAGCACTTCGCGGGTCCCGAAGTAGCCCGTCAGACCGGGCATGCCGAGAACGCCGAGCGACGTGGAGATGGGTGCGAGATCGGGGTTGACCTGCTGGAGTTCGGGTCCGAGGGCGGTGACGTAGTCGGCCCATTCGAGGTTTCCGGTGACGATGTCACCCTCCTCGAACTCCGTGCCGTTGGATTCGACGACTTCGCCGACGACGCCGCCCTCTAAGGGTTCGCCGACATCCCACGGTTCGGCGTAGGATTCCCCGGCGTCCATCCGTCCGCGCATGTAAGGGTCCACGGAGAGATACAGCGTCCGGACGAGCGCCTCGCCGGGTCCGGGTTCCGGTACGTCCTCTTCGACCAGTTCGAACGTGTCGTCGTCGGGCGTTCCCGTCGGTCGCTGCGACAGCAAGAATTTTCGATTCGTCGCCATGCAGGAGAATACAAGATACACGGATAAGGGACCTGTGGCGGAAGCCGCCCTTGCCGGTATGCGGGTATTGCTCAAATCAAGTATGGCTCGGTGTTTCATACGGGTAGCTGAACACGGATGGTCGAACGTACAGCGGTGTGAAACGACGGTTTTACAGGGAGAGGAGGAGCGAGACGAAAAGAACGACGACGCCGAACGAGACGTGGCCGACCATCGCCGATTCGAGGCTCTCGCCCCAGTAGAGCCACCCCAAGCCGACGCCGATGACCGCATTGACGAGAACGATCTGTACGAGAAGGGCAGGGGCCACCGACGAGAACGCGACCATTGCGAGGAGATGGCCCAGACCGAACACCAGCGCCGTAATGCCGATTGCCGTCCACATGACGCGGGACGATGGCCGTTTTCCGCCCGCGAGCTTCCAGCATCCCCACACGACGAGCGTCATGAACCCGTACCGGAGGAACAGTTCCTCCGTGATCCCGCCGTAGAGGAACCGATTGGAAACGGTTTCCAGGACCGAGAAGACGGTCGGGTCACTCATCGGTCTCACGACGAGGGGCGAGAGACCGGGTACGAGGACCGCGAATAGCCCGTCGAGGGCGATGGCGACGACGGCGACACCGACGCCGACGCCGACGGCGGCGGGGAGTTCCTCGCCGAACAGAACCGGCGGTTGAGTTCTCCCGACGATTCGATAGAGAACGTGCGAGTTGAGCCTCGTGCGCGGTGCGAGAGCCGTCCCGACGAGGCAGGCGAGCGCGAGCAGCAGGAGGGGCTGGGTGACGATGAGGAGGAACAGGGCGGGGGTCGATGCTCCCGCGAACTGTGGGAGGGAACGCAGCGTCCCGAGCAGCGATACGCCGACGACGACGACGCCGGGCAGTCCGAGTACGAACATCGCCACGACCCCTTTGACGAACGAACTCTGCCGCGCCCGTTTCGCTGTGGGGGTTTGCATACCGGGCGCCGCGCACCCGAGCGGGAAAAAGGATTCGAGTGACGACGGACGGTCTCGGTAGGTTGAAATATCGAATATCGATCATTCGTGCCCGAAAAGGAATACCCGACGCGGGTTCGTGATTTCGCCGAACCACGGATTTATAGCTCGATGCGACTACGTCGAACCATGAGCGGCCTCTCGCTTGACGCGACACAACTCGACCGCTACTCCCGGCACATCATCATGGACGAGGTTGGGTCGGAGGGACAGCAGGCGCTCCTCGACGCACGGGTTCTGGTGATCGGCGCTGGCGGTCTCGGCGCACCGGCCATCGAATACCTCGCGGCGGCCGGTGTCGGCACCGTCGGCATCGCGGACGACGACGCCGTGGAACGGAGCAACCTCCAGCGACAGGTGATTCACGGGGACGACGACGTCGGTCGTCCGAAGGTCGAGAGCGCGGCCGACTTCGTGCGCGGTCTGAACCCCGACATCGCCGTCGAAACGCACGAGGTTCGCGTCGAACCCGACAACGCCCGCGCGCTCGTCGCGGAGTACGACTTCGTCGTGGACGCCAGCGACAACTTTCGGACGCGCTACCTCGTCAACGACGTGTGCACCCTCACGGACACCCCGTTCTCCCACGGCGCGATTTACAAGTTCGAGGGACAGGTGACGACGTTCACGACAGACGGGCCGTGTTATCGCTGTCTCTTCCCGGAATCCCCCCCAGAAGACGCGGTCGCCGACTGTGCGACGACGGGTGTCCTCGGCGTCCTCCCCGGAACGGTCGGCTGTATTCAGGCGACCGAGACGGTGAAAGCCATCACGGGTACCGGCGAACTCCTCGACGGCCGGATGCTGTTTTACGACGCGATGGACATGAGTTTCGAGGAGGTCGAGTTCCGACGAAATCCCGAATGTCCGGTTTGCGGCGACGACCCCATCGACTCCATCGACGAGGTCGAGTACACCGAATCGTCGTGTGCAGTGCGGGCGAACTGACATCATCTCCTTGAGTGCTAAACACCGTCAAGCACGTTCTAATGCCATGAGAACCGCAATATGAGTTTATCTCCTCTGCGGTCGTCTCTACATTCGTAGGTGACTGCAATGGCAACTAAGCAATTCAACACCGGAGTAAACACGTTCGAGAGCAAGATCGGCGGCCTGACCGTTCGCGGGCAGGCACACAGCCTGAGTGCCTGGTTCGTGTTGGCGCTCCGTCTCATGATGGGGGCCGCGTTCCTCGCCGCTGGCTGGGCGAAACTCACGGCGGCGGAGTCGTTCGGCGCGGCGGGGTACCTGACGAACGCGGTTCCGAAGGCCAGCCCCATGCTCGGCGTGTTCCACTGGATGGGCACCACGCCGTGGTTCGTGGACTTCGTGAACGTCGCGGTGCCGTGGGGTGAACTGTTCATCGGTCTCGCCCTCATCGTCGGCGCGTTCGTCCGCCTCGCGGCGTTCTTCGGCGCGTTCATGATGCTGATGTTCTACTTCGGCAACTGGACCGTCGAACACGGAATCATCAACGGCGACTTCGCGTACATGCTCGTCTTCCTCGCCGTCGCGGCGTTCGGGGCGGGCCACATCCTCGGACTGGACGCGCGCATCGAACGCTACGAAGTGGACGGCGAACCGCTGGTCGAGAAGTACCCCGCCCTCCAGTACATCCTCGGCTGAGCTATTTTTCTGGGACTCAGATTTCGTACACGAAATAAATACAACCGAGGCGACACAAGGGTGGCGTATGGAACACAGCTTATCTCCGTACGAAGTGGTCCTCTTCGTAGGAATTCTCGCGGCAGTTGTCGTGAGCGGCAACCTCCTCCTCGGAATCGTCGCCGCAGTCTTGCTTCGTATTCTGAGCGTCCTGCTCGATATTCGAAACTCCCTTTCGACGCTTTCGGAACGGGAAGTCCTCGAAGGCTGATTTCCCGCTCCTGTTGGTTCTCGACTTCCCGATTTTCACGGCACTGTTTTCCCGAATGGCGATGATACAACAACTATGGAATCAGGGGACGAAGACTCGGACGACGCGGACCCGAGCAACGTGGACCTGGACGACGTCGAACGCTGGCGAGCCAACTGGCAGGACGAGGTGGACGGCGCGGCGCTGTACCGGGCGATGGCCGAGGGGGAATCGAACCCCGAACTCGCCGAACTGTACGAGAATTTGGCGAAGACCGAAGGGGAGCACGCCGATTTCTGGGCGGCGAAGTTAGACGAGGCGGGCAAGCCCGTCGGTCTGCCCGCACCGAGTCGTCGCGCACGGACCCTCTCGTGGTTGGCGCGGCGGTTCGGCGCGAACGTCGTCCTCCCGGCGGTTCGCGGGAGCGAAATCGGCGGGGGCGTGGAGTACCACTTACAACCCGACGCGGATCCATCGCTCGCGGAGGACGAACGCTCGCACGCCCGTCTCCTCGCGAACCTGGATACGTCGGGTGGCGTGGAGGGCGGGACGCTGGCGCGACTCGAAGGCAGACATCGGGCGACCAGCGGGAACGCCCTCCGCGCCGCCGTGCTCGGTGCGAACGACGGACTCGTCTCGAATCTGAGTCTGGTGATGGGCGTCGCCGGAGCGGCGCTGTCGGCGAACTCGATTCTCATCACGGGGCTCGCGGGGCTGCTGGCGGGTGCCGGATCGATGGCGATGGGCGAGTGGCTCTCCGTGACGAGTTCGCGCGAACTGTACCAGCGCCAGATTTCGGTCGAGGCGGACGAACTCGCGGAAGTACCGGAGGAAGAGGAAGCCGAACTCGCGCTGATCTATCGGGCGAAAGGGTTGTCGAAGGAACAGGCGGACGAACTCGCCGCACAGATCATCGCTGACCGCGAGACGGCGCTCGACACGCTGGCACGGGAGGAACTCGGCATCGACCCCGAAGGACTCGGTGGGTCCGCGTGGGAGGCCGCGGGGTCGTCGTTCGTCCTGTTCGCGCTCGGTGCGATCGTTCCGGTCGCGCCGTTCGCCCTCTTCACCGGACTCACGGCAGTCGGAGCCAGCCTGCTCGCCAGCGCGGTTGCGCTGTTCGCCATCGGGGCAGGAATCACGCTCCTGACCGGCCGAAGTATCTGGTACTCGGGCGGGCGACAGGTGCTCATCGGACTCGCGGCGGCCCTCCTGACCTTCGGCGTGGGGCGACTCATCGGGGTGACGATTGCGGGGTGATCTGACGAAGCGCGTCGTCGTACTCCCACTCGTCGCGGAGCGCTCGCCACACCGACCGCCGTGCGGCGGGAATCGACAGCAACCGAGCCGCCAGCGACGGATGCGAGAGCAAGCGGGCCAGCGCCCGCGACGGGTGTCGGTCGATGTCCTCGATGTCGATACCCGACGCGGCCGAGAGCAGGTCGGCCAGTAGGTCGGATCGTCCCTCCGCCAGCACGGTCGTGGCGAGCGATGCGAGCAAGTATTCGGTCCGCATCCCGCGGTGAAGTCGGTCGGGATACTCGGCCAGTTCCCCTGCCGCGACACACTCCGCGAGCAGGGTGGCCGAGTGGATCGCCTGCGAGATTCCCTTTCCGGTGAAGCGGTTCGCGATTCCGGCGGCGTCACCGACGCGGACCACGTTCGCTCGGGGGCGAATCCGTTCCGGGTCGAGGCTCGGCCGCGCGGGATGATCGCGACGTTCGTTTCGTCTCGCGTGGGTTTCGGCCAGCCGTTTCGGTCACAGGCGTCGTGAAGCGCCGCGAAGTAGTCGTCCGGCACGTCGCGTTCGTGCCACCCGACGCCGACGTTGGCCCGCGTCTCGGTCTTCGGAAACAGCCATCCGTAGCCGAGGTAGCCCTCGAAGACGATGCGCGAACGGGGATACACGGCCGAGAAATCGCCCGTCACGTCGGCGTTGAGCGCGACCATCCGTCCCGAATACTCGTCGGTCGTGCCGTCGGCTTTGCTCGCGAGTGAGGGCTGACCCGTGGCGTCCACCACCAGGTAGTACTCGTCCGCCAACTCACGAAATTCCGCCTTGCTGACGCCGTGATTTGCTCTCAGTTCGACGCCGTGGTCTTCCACCCACTCCGCCCACCTGCGCTCGACCGTATTTCGGTCGTGATGTAGGCATCCCGGGCGGGAAACCGACCGCCGCCGACGATTCCCGCTCCACGACGAACCGAGATCTCGAACGAGGGAACGCGGTTCAGAAAGCCGTTTTCGGCCGTCTTCTCCAGCGGGATTTTCGACGCCGCGGTCATCGCCTCGCCGCAGTTGACCCGCTTTTCGTCGTAGCGCTGGCGCTCGAACAGGGTCACGTCGTGCCCGAGTCGGCGGAAGGCGGTGGCGGCCGCGAGGCCGCCGACCGCACCGCCGACGACGGCGATATCGCGCCGGTATCGCATACCGTGGCGGATACGACGACCGGGAGCAAAAACCTACTCGACGAGCAAACTGTCCACGAGTCGGGTGAATCGGTCCACCATCCGCTCGGGAACCGACGGTGTGACGGCCGTCAACAGGCGGGCCGTCTCCTCCGGCCGCGTCGGTGCGAGCGTCACGCGATTTCGCACGTCGTGGCGCTTCTCGACGAGGTCCTGTTCTTCGAGGTGGGAGACGTGCCATTCGAGCGTGCTGCGCGCGATTCCGAGGTCGTCGGCGAGCGTCGCGGGGCGGGCAGTACCCCGTTCCAGCAACGAGACGAGCACGTCACGGGCCGTTTCCCGGCGGAGCAGCGCGAGCGCCGCTCGCTCCCACTCGTCGTACTCCGGTTCGTAATAGTGGGTCTTCCCGTAGAGTTGTTCGCTGACGAGTCTGTCGTCGGTCAGCAATCCCCGAAGGTGGTACTGGACTTGTCCGGGGGCGATGTCGGCCTTCCGGACGAGGTCGTTGAAGTGAATTCCCGGACGGGATTCGACGCATCGGCGTATCCGCGTTCGTGTTTCAGTCATCGTATTTCCTTTTTTCCACAGTTCTGGCGTAGTACACCGCTCCGATGAGCAGGAGCATCATCACGATGTCCAATCCGTGTTCGAACAGGTGATGAGCGTTCGCGGTGAGGTAGTTCGCCATCGTCAGCCCACCGATGAGTTCGCGGCCCGCGAGGGCCGCGAACGCGAGCGCGATCAGCAGATACGGAAGCGAACGTCGTTGGCGAAATGCCGCGAGCGCCAGCAGAAAGATGGCCGCCGACCCGAGTCCCGCGACTGCGAGCACGACGTGGAGCGCGACGCTCCCCCCTTGGGTAACGACGTGAAGCGGGTACAGCGGCACCATCTGGCGTCGAGTTCGTTCCCGAGACACCTGAGGGATTCGATTCACGGACGAAGGGGCAACCGCTTCCGGGGCCATCCGCTTTTAGCGGTTCACCGCCCAACGTTCGGCCATGAGCGAAACACACGCGAACGAGGAACTGGTCGTCTACTCCGATTACGTCTGTCCGTTCTGCTATCTCGGTCGGCGGTCGTTGGAACGGTATCGGGAGACGCGGGAGGAACCGCTCTCGCTCGATTGGCATCCGTTCGACCTCCGAAGCGGGAAGCGAAACCCCGACGGAACCATCGACACGGCCGCGGACGACGGGAAGGGCGACGAGTACTACGAGCAGGCGCGGGAGAACGTGCGGCGGTTGCAGGAGAAATACGGGGTCGAGATGGCACAGGAGATCGCGACCGACGTCGATTCGCTCCCCGCGCAGGTCGCCTCCTACTACGTCAAAACCGAGCACCCCGACCGATGGCTCGACTTCGACGAGGCCATCTTCGCCGCGCTCTGGCAGGACGGCCGCGACATCGGGGACACTGCCATTCTCGCCGACCTCGCATCGGACGTCGGACTCGACGGGGACGAGATACGGGACGCGGCCGAGAACGACGAACTCCGCGCGGAACTCGACGAACTGTTCACGGACGCACAGCAGCGTGGCATCACGGGCGTCCCGACGTTCGTCTACGACGGATACGCCGCACGCGGCGCGGTTCCGCCGGAGCAACTCGAACGACTCGTCGACGGCGTCGAATAAACCAACCTCCTCGCGTCGCGATTACAGCAGTTTTACCTGTCCCGCCCGGCCTCGTGAACGGTAGATGGCAGGACGGTTCGCACTCGACATCGAGACGGTGAGTCCGACGCTCGAATGGTACGAGACACCGCCGGAGTTCGACGATCCAAGATATTTCGAGCTACTCGCGGTCGCCCTCGGTCACGAACCACCGGACGGCGACCGTGAAGCGGAGGTGCTGTTTCGGGAGGGAGAAACGCCCGCCAGCGAACTGGACCTGGTGGCGCGAACGCTCGACTGGTTCGCCCGACGGGACGGAACCGAAGTCGTCACCTACGGCGGGGAGACGTTCGACGTGCCGCAGTTGGTGGGACGGGCGAAGGCCGCGGAATCGGCGGACGCGGGGAGAGCAGAAACGGGGGCGGCCGAGCGGTTGCGTTCCCTACTCGAATCCGAACTGACGCACGTCGACCTGCGCCGCCCGGCGTGGGACGCCTTCGGCGACTACACGCGACTCGAAGACGCCTGTCGGAACGTCGACGTGGAACCTGACGACACGTACTGGCAGGAGTACGACCACGGGGTAGACCTCGACGAACTGCGACCCGAGAAGTTCCGGGGCTTCGGGAAAGTCATCAACAAGGACGTCCCGGTGTTCGGCGAGCGGTATCTCGCGCTCGCGGAGGTCGGCGCGACGGAGACCCTGACGTTCCGCTCGCTCCACGAACTGCTGGACCACTACAGTCGGGAGGACGTACTGCACCTGTTCGACCTCGCCGACGCCCGTCCGTTTCGGGACGTGTGATTCTACCGGCGGCCGTCCACGGTTCTCAAAGGTCGACGGACGCCACTACCTCGTGTTCTTCCCCCGCGGCCGGTGGCCGAGTAATCGTGATATCGTCAACCGTGAAATCCCACTCGAAGTCGTAGTCCAGCAGGAATCCGACGACGTCACGAGTTCGTTCGTCGTCGAGACCGAGTGCAAAGCCCACGTGCGGGAACCATCTCTGTGGTTCGTAAAACGGCACCGGTGCGGTTCCCAAATCCTCGACCGCCCGAACGACGTCGGCGTGGAGTGCCGTGATCTGGGGGGATTTCGCGACCGGGAGCCAGACGTGATTCCCGGGAAAGATGCCGATACCGTCCGTGTGAACCGATAACGGGGAATATTCCTCCGAGGCCTCCGCAACGGCGGCCTCGACGGTCGCGATATCGACCTCGTCGCCCAGGGCGTACAAGGTAAAGTGCGGAAACGGGTTGGGATACCTGTCGATACCGAATTCGGCCACTAACTCGTCCCAAATCGATTCGACGGTGCTGAAATACGGGTCAGGGAGCGTGGGTCCGATTATTGTAGCCACGATTCGTACTTTTCAGATAGCTATAAGAATATTTCCACGATAGTCCGAGCGACAACTCACGCAGCGATCATAGCTCGCACCAATGGGGGGGTTCCGTCCCCTCGTTTCCCGTTCGAACTCGAACGTTCCACCTACCGAGCCGTATAGGATAGTGGGACAACGCGACGGAAACCCTCGATTGAGCGTCGTTATCCGCCTTCCATTCCGACCGTCTTCGGGTGGGGTTCGTTTTCGTCCTCGGCCATGCCGAGGTACAGCGCGGAGTTGACCAGTCCGACGTGGCTGAACGCCTGTGGGTAGTTGCCCAACTGCCGACCCGTCTCGGGGTCGATTTCCTCCGCGAGCAGGCCGAGCGGACTCGCGTACGAGCAGACCGACTCGAACACCTCGCTGGCCTCCTCGACGCGTCCCGACTGTGCCAGCGCGGACACCAACCAGAACGAACAGATGACGAACGCGCCTTCCTCACCCGGGAGGCCGTCCTCGGCATCGTAGCGCTTCACGAGGCCGTCGGTTTCGAGGCGGTCGCGGATGGCGTCGATGGTGTTCTGTACTTTCTCGTCGTCGAACGGGAGAAACCCGACGACGGGAATCAGCAACGCCGTCGCGTCGAGCGCGTCCGTGTCGTAAGCTTGGGTGAAGCTCCCGACCTCGTCGTCGTAGCCGTGTTCGAGCACGTCGCCACGGATCATATCGCGCGTCTCCTGCCACTTTTCGGCGGGCGCGTCGAACCCCCACTCGTCGGCGATTCGCAGGCCGCGGTCGAGCGCGACCCAGCACATCACCTTGGAGTGGACGAACTGGTCCGGACCGCCACGAACCTCCCAGATACCGGCGTCCGGTTTGTCCCACACGTCACAGACGTGCTCGACGATACGGCGAATCGCCTCCCAGTCGTCCGAGTCGAAATCATCGCCGTCTGAGGTTTCGAATATCGCCAGGAGGAGTTCACCGAAGACGTCGAGTTGTCGCTGGTCCTTGGCCCCGTTACCGACGCGAACCGGCGTCGAACCACGATACCCCGCGAGATAATCGAGCGTCTTCTCCGATAGGTCTGGGTCGCCGTGGAGTCCGTACAGTGGTTGTATTTTGGTCGGATGCTCGGACTGACTGAGGCCGAGGAACCAATCGAAGTACGCTTCGGCCTCGTCGGTGTGTCCGAGGTTGGCCAGCGCCTGAATCGTGAACGCCGCATCGCGGATCCAGTTGTAGCGATAATCCCAGTTTCGGACGCCGCCGACGTTCTCGGGAAGCGAGGTCGTCGGCGCGGCACAAATCGCTCCCGTCTCGCGGTGGGTGAGCAGTTTGAGTACCAATCCGGACCGGACGCGAGGTCGTGGGAGCCCTCGCCGAACACACAGCCATCCGGGCAGTCGTGTGCCCAGTCGCGCCAGAAGTCGGACGTGCGGTTCAGTTCCGCGTTACAGTCCTCGGCGTCCGCAACGCTCTTCTCGTTGAACGCCAGGACGAACCACGTCGATTCGTCCTCGCCGACGGACCAGACCGCGCTACCGCTTCCGCCATCCAGTTCGACGTCGACCTCTCCGCTGAGGAACGCGAAGTGGTCGTCGTCGTGCCCGGGAATATCCGCATCGTCCCCATCGTCGTCGGTCCCACCGTCGTCCCCGCTCGTGATCCGTATGCCGTCATCCTCGGACGTCAGCACCGTCTCGCCGTGCGCGTAGTCGAGTTGGGGGCTGAACGTCAGTTCGAGTTCGACATCACCCTCGATGCCTTCGACTTTCCGGTACACCGCCCGCTCCATACCGTCGTTTCGGACGGGCATGAAGTCCGTGACCCGAACCCGGCCGGATTTCGTCTCGAACGTCGTCCGTAACACGTTCGTCGAATCGAGATACGACTGCTCCGACTCGAACGCGAGCATGGGCTGGATTCGCCAGTGTCCGCCTTTCTGGGCGTCGAGTATGCTGGCGAACACGCTCGGGGATTCGACGTGCGGCATGGGAAGCCACTCGATACCTCCTTCGTCGTTGACCAGCGCGCAGGTTTCCAGATTGCCGATAATTCCGTACCTCTCGATGGGAAAATATCCTGTCATGGCCACCACCCTGCGGAAAACCGCTTCATATCTATAACTCTCCGTAGAAGGGAATTGAACCTTTGGGCAGGGTGACATCGATTCGACCGGAGAGCGACGTAGATTTTTATGCGATAACGGGACCACACCGGCCCAGTGGGACACCGAGCACTCGTCGCCTACGAGCGACCGGACGGCCGCTACGACCGGGGGTACGCACAGTGGGGCGCAACGGACCTCTCGCTACGGCATCGAATCACCGCCGAAACGCCATTCGCGGGCGGTGGACGAAACGGACGCGCGAAGGGAACGAATGAGCGAGACGAACGATGGAGGCCAGCCGTCGATCCGACGCCGCAAGCGACTGCGCTGACGTTCGAGGACGCCGTTCTATTCGACTATCGAACCTTCGAGGCGTTCTTCGTCGTCTCGCTCTCGTGGGACGTCACCGCCTACCTGCCGCTGTGGTTCGGCACGACCATCGACGCGAATTCCGACGCGGGCGCGCTCGTGGAAGTCTACGACGAAGCCGACACGAGAGACGCTCGCCGATGGTTTCGCGCGACCCGAGCCGTCGTCCGTGACATGGTCGGTGAGGAGGTGCTCGACGCCGCCGACGCCATCGACTACCTCGATTCGCGCGTCACCGAATGGGCGGGTGACCGTCGGGAGGTGGTTTTCACGCGTTGATGGCAATCGGTTTTTATCCGCCTACCGTCTACCATCGGTCAGTGACGCAGACGAACGAGGAGAACGCACCCGACACGCTCCTGACACCGACGCACGAAGCGGCGTTGGCCCGCATCGAAGCGGCCATCGGGAACGGGGACCTCCTCACCCTGTTCGGCCGCTGTACCGTGGAGTACGACGGTCGGGCCGAGAGCTATCTCGGACCCGGCGACCGCCTCGTCGTGCTCAAACCCGACGGGACAACGCTGGTTCACACCGAGGAAGGCCAGAAACCCGTCAACTGGCAACCGCCGGGCGGAACCGTCTCCGCCGAACTCGCGGATGGCCGCCTCCGCGTCGCAGTCGCAGGGACAGCCCTTCCGAATCGCTGGACGTCCATTTCGAGGAGCTAAGGCAGGTTTCGTCGTTCGACGTTACCGACGCCAAGGAACTCTCGCTCGCCGGAACCGAGGAAGACCTCCGACAGCGGATTCTGGACGACCCGGACCTCGTGGAGAAGGGGTTCACCCCGCTGGCGACCGAGCGCCAGACTGCGGCGGGAGCCATCGACATCTACGGCAAGGACGCGGACGGAATCACGATGGTGGTCGAACTCAAGCGCAAGCGCGTCGGTCCGGACGCGGTCGGCCAATTGCGGCGGTACGTGGACGCACTCCATCGGGACCTCCACGCCGGAGCGGAGGTTCGCGGCGTGCTGGTCGCCCCCTCGGTCACCGAACGCGCCCGTAGCATGCTCGCCGAGAGCGGACTCGAATTCGTCTCGTTGGCACCCTGAAAATCAGTCCAACTGCGATTTCAGCCTGTCGAGCAGTTGCAACGCTTCGAGCGGCGTCGTCGCCGCAACGTTGGTTCGTCGGAGTTCGTCCACTACGTCGTCCGAATTGGACGGCATGGACTCGGCGGTGGTCGTGTCCTCCGTCATCGGGTCTTCCGCCTCGCCGTTCCCCTCCGCCAGCAGTTCCTTCGACCGCTGGATGACCGACTCCGGAACGCCCGCAAGTCCGGCGACTTCGACACCATACGAAGCCATCGTCGCGCCCTCAGAGATGTGGTGTTCGAAGACCACCTCGCCGTCGCGTTCCGTCGCGGCAAAGTGGAGATTGATGGCGTTCGGCAGGTCGTCGGCGACGTGGGTGAGGTCGTGGTGGTGCGTGGCGAACAGCGTCTTCGCGCCGATTTCGTCGTGAACGTGTTCGGTCACCGAGCGGGCGATGGCGAAGCCGTCAGTTGTGCTGGTTCCCCGACCGACTTCGTCCAGCAGGATCAGCGAGCGGTCGGTGGCGTTCTGAAGGATGTCGGCGAGTTCGGTCATCTCGACCATGAACGTCGAGCGACGCCCGCGATGTCGTCGCTCGCGCCGACGCGGGTGAACACGCGGTCCACCAGTTCGACCCGTGCCTCGTCGGCGGGGACGAAACTCCCGACCTGCGCCAGAATCGAGATGAGCGCGACCTGCCGCATGTAGGTGGATTTTCCGGCCATATTCGGGCCGTGATGACCGCCAGCGTGTCGCCCTCGAAGCGGGTGTCGTTCGGCACGAACGAGGACTGGGTTCGCTCCACGACGGGGTGGCGACCGTTTCGAATCTCGATGCCGTCCGAAACGATTTCGGGGCGCGAGTAGCCGTGCTTGGCGGCGACTTCGGCCAACCCGACGAGCACGTCGAGTTCGGCCAACGTCTCAGCGAGCGACTGCACCCGCTCGGACTCCTCGGCGACGGCGTCGCGCACCTCGCGGAACAGGTCGTACTCCAACTCGTCGGCACGTTGTTCGGCGCGGACGATTTCGTCCTCGCGTTCCTTGAGTTCCGGCGTGTAGAACCGCTCGGAGTTCTTCAGGGTCTGTCGCCGGGTGTAGTCATCGGGTACCTTGTCGAGGTTCGGGTCGGTGACCTCGATGTAGTAGCCGTGGACCTGGTTGTAGCCGACCTTCAGGGAGCCGATGCCCGTTCGCTCGCGTTCGCTCGCTTCGAGGTCGTCGATCCACGCCTTTCCGGAGCGTTCGGTCTCGCGGAGGTCGTCCAGTTCGCCGTCGTAACCCGACTTGATGACGCCGCCTTCCGTGATTTCGATGGGCGGTTCCTCGGGAATCGCGCGGCCGATCCGGTCGCGCACGTCGGCCATCTCGTCCAGATTCCTGTGGAGAGTACGGAGTTTCGCGGATTCGACGCCCTCCATCGCCGCCGCGATGTCGGGCACCACGTCGAGCGTGGCCTTCAGCGAGCGCAGGTCGCGGGCGTTGGCTCGGCCGCGCGAGACGCGGGAAATGAGCCGTTCGATGTCGTAGACGTTCCGGAGGAGTTCGTGGACTTCCTCGCGCGCCTGCACCGTCGTGGTCCACTCCTCGACCGCGTCGAGTCGATCCTCGATTCGGTCGCGTTCCAGCAAGGGTCTCCGGAGCCAGTCGGTGAGCTTTCGGCTGCCGAGCGCACACGCGGTTTCGTCCAGCACACCGACGAGCGTGGCTTCGTCCTGTCCGTGAACGGCACGGGGCGAGAACAGTTCGAGGCTCGTGAGCGCAACCGCGTCGAGGAGCATGTACGACCGCGGGTCGTAGCGCGTGAGGTGATTGAGGTAGTCGAGTCGGGACGATCCGTCGTCCGCGTCATCGCCCATTCCCTCGCCGCCGCGGACGTACTCGGCGTACGAGAGCAGCGCGCCGCAGGCGCGGATTTCGGCGTCGGTGGCGAGGAGTCGTTCCGGCGGGCCGAAGTAGTCGGCCACGAGGTCCGTCGCGCCGTCGATGTCGAACGTGGCCTCCTCGTAGGTCGTGACCATGCATTCGGCGTCGAAGACGTCGGATTCGGTAGTTTCGTCCGTGATCGAGGGGGCGACGATTGCCTCCGTCGGGGCGAACCGCTCCACCTCGCTTCGGACCTCGCTCTCGGTTTCGACGGTCGTCGCGTAGAAGTCACCCGTCGAAACGTCGAGGATGGCGAGCCCGTAGCCCTCGTCGTGGGAAAGACAGGCGACGAAGTTGTTGTCGTCGCCGTGGAGCAGTTCGTCCTCGGTCAGCGTTCCGGGTGTGACGACCCGGGTGACGGCGCGTTCGACCACGCCGGAGGCGTCCGCCGGGTCCTGTACTTGGTCCGCGACTGCCACGCGATACCCCGCGTCGAGGAGGGCTTCGATGTACGATTCGGCGTTGTCGATGGGAATCCCGGCCATCGGGTACGTCCCCGTGTTGTCCTCGCGTTGCGTGAGCGTGATTTCCAGAATCCTCGAACACTGCTCGGCCGCCTCGCAGAACGTCTCGTAGAAGTCACCGACCTGAAACAGTACCATCGAATCGTCGTACTGCCGACACAACTCGAAGTACTGACGCATCATCGGCGTCAACTCGTCGCTGTGTTCGGCCATCTTCTCGGGTGCCCCCAGCGCCGCGTCCATGCGAGAAAACCAGTGCCCGCGCGGCAATAAGCTGCCGGAATCTCGGTAAAGCTTGGGCTATCGCTCGTCCACGAACGCCACGTCGTACAGGTGGTAGTCCGCCGTGGCGAGTTCGAGCGCCCCGTCCATGTGTTCGCGCACGTCGGGGCGCTCGAAGATGGCTTCGTAGTCGGCTTCGCTCTCCCACTGGGCGTAGTTGACGACGCGCTCGCCGTCGCGACTCCGGTGGAGGTTCGCGGAGACGAATCCGGGGAGGTGACGCATGGTCTCATCCGTCGCATCCGCGAGGAGTTCCACGAGTTCGTCCTGCCTTTCGGGAGCCACGGTGAACACGTTGATGAGCGTCGTCAAGTCCGTCGTTTCGTCGATGGTCGTCATGTCGCTGTCCGCTACGCTCACCGGCTATTTAAATATTGGCCGAGTGGCCAACAGCGCGTTCGACGGAGTTCGAGTATCGCTACGGACAGAAATCACTCGTCCGGCAGGAGGAGGACGGCGACCGCGTCCAGCGTCCGGTCGAGCATGTCGTCGGTGCCGAGCACGTAGTCGGTGGTTCGCGCGCTGTCGATAGCGGTGAGGACGAGGATGGCGGTCCGTTCCGGGTCCCGTGGCGGCAACGTTCCGTTCGCTACCGCGTCCGTGATCGCCGTTTCGAGCGCGCTCCGAATCCCTCGGACGTTCGCCTCCAACCGCGTCGCGAACTCGGGGTTGTGCGGGGCCTGTGCGCGGAGTTCGAACAGGACACGGTGATACTCCGGTCGCGCTTCCGGCCCGTAAGCGATCCAGTCGATGAGCGCATCGAGGCGCTCTCGGGGCGATGCGTCGTCTTCGATCGTGCCCTCGAACTCGTCGAGGAGGGAGTCGAGGAACGCCGCGAGCAGATCGTCTTTCGACTCGTAGTAATAGTGGATGAGGGACCGACTCCCGTCGAACTCCGCGGCGATGCTTCGGAGCGTGAGATCGGCGTACCCGTCCTTGGCCAGTGCACGATACGTGGCATCCATCAGGCTCTCGTACGTGTCGCGTGGCGGCGTCCTGTCCGTCGCTGGCATCGGAGTCGAGTTCTCGTTCCGTCGGAAATACCCTTCCGGTCGATGTCGTCCATCGTCCGTCGTTCGCGTCGTTGCAGAGGAGTTAAGTGGAGTCGGCGACTCGGGAGTGAAGGTTACCGATGAACGTTCGGACAGGTCTTTCGTATGGTGACGTACTGCTGGTGCCGCAACGCTCCCCGGTCGATAGCCGGAGCGACGTCTCGCTGACGACGAATCTCACTGCGAACCTCGAACTCGACACGCCGCTGTTGAGCGCGCCGATGGACACCGTCACCGAGACGGACGCTGCAATCGCACTCTCGGAGATGGGCGGTTTCGGCACGATTCACCGATTTTTGAGCATCGAGGAACAGGCCGAGCAGGTTCGGGACGTGAAGAATGCGGGCGGCCTCGTCGGTGCCGCCGTCGGCATCAACGAGGAGTTCCTCGAAAGGACGGAAGCGACGCTGGAGGCGGGCGCGGACTGCATCATGGTCGACGTCGCACACGGCCACATGGAACGCTGTCTCGACGCCGTGGCGGAGATCGACGCCGAATTCCCGGACGCGGAACTCGTCGCCGGGAACGTCGTGACGCCCGAGGCCGTCTCGGACCTCTACTCCGCGGGCGCGGACGGCGTGAAAGTCGGCGTCGGTCCCGGTTCCCACTGCACGACCCGAAAGGTCGCCGGAGCGGGCGTCCCGCAACTCACCGCCGTGGACGACTGTTCGGAGCGAGCCGAAGCGTTGGGAATCCCGATCGTCGCGGACGGCGGCATCCGAACGTCCGGCGATGCCGTGAAGGCGCTCATGGCCGGAGCGGACACCGTCATGATGGGGAGCTTCTTCGCCGGAACCGACGAGGCACCCGGCGAGACGGTCACCGTCGAGGGGAAGACGTTCAAGCGCTCGCGCGGGATGGCCTCCACCGCCGCGAACGAGAATCGCACCGACAAGAACCTCACCCCTGACGCCGACGAGGGCATCGCGGGGCTGACCGAGTACAAAGGCCCGCTCGCCGACGAAACCGAAACCTTCCTCGCCGGAATCCGGTCGGGGTTGAGCTACTGCGGCGGCCACGACATCCCCGCCGCCCGCGAGAACGCCGAGTTCATTCAGGTCGCTCCGAGTGCCCGAGAGCGGGAGGGTTCCCACTCCGTCTTCGCGAACGTGGAACCAGAGATGGAGAAGGAACTCGCGCCGCTACAGTAATCGGGATCGTGAATTTTCGCGTCTCCGAGACCGCCCTCGAAAAAATAGCGCTCCCGTTTCCCGTCTCGTTTCCAGTCTATATCGCGCCACCCATGCCGCCCATTCCTCCCATACCGCCCGGCTCCGGAGCTTCCGCTTCGTCGCTTCCGCCGAGGTCGCCCGCGGAAATCACGTCGTCGATGCGGAGGAGAAGTTCGGCCACGTCGGTCGCGCTCCCGATGGCCCGGGATTTGACGCGGCGGGGTTCGACCACGCCAACGTCGAGCATGTCCACGACCTCGCCGGTTTCGGCGTCGAGACCGACGTTTTCCTCGCCCGCGTCGTGACGGCTTCGGAGGTCGGTCACGCCGTCGATGGGACTGATTCCCGCGTTCTCCGCGAGGGTCCTCGGCACCGTCTCCATCGCGTCGGCGAACGCCTCGACGGCGAGTTGCTCCCGACCGCCGACGCCGTCGGCGTACTCCCGCAATCCGAGTGCGAGCGTCGTTTCCGGTGCACCCCCGCCGGGGAGAACCTGCCCGTCCAGCAGGGTGACCCGCACGACGCCCAGACTGTCGTGGACCGCCCGCTCGACCTCCTCGACGACGTGTTCGGTCCCGCCGCGCAGCAGGAGGGTGACGCTTCGCGGGTTGTCACACCCCTCCACGAAGATTCGGGTGTCGCCCGCGACGTTGCGTTCCTCGACGATTCCGGCGTGGCCGAGGTCGTCGGAGTCGATGTCGCCGAGGCTTGAGACGACGCGTGCCCCCGTCGCCCGCGCGAGGTGTTGCACGTCGCTCTTCTTGGCCCGGCGGACGGCGAGAACCCCTTCCTGTGCTAACAGGTGCTGGGCCATGTCGTCGATTCCCTTCTGGCAGAAGACGACGTTCGCGCCGCTGTCGGTGATGCGTTCGACCATCTCCCGCAGTTGGGCTTCCTCGCGGTCCAAAAAGCCCTGTAACTGGTCGGGGTCGGTGATGCTGACCGCCGTGTCCGTCTCGGTCTCCTGCACCTCGATGGGCGTGTCCACGAGTGCGATGGTGGCGTCCTCGACGCGCCACGGCATGTCGTCGTTGACGCGCTCTTTGTCCACGACGACGCCCTCCACGAGTTCCGAATCTGAGATGCCGCCCCCGACGACCGTCTCCACGGTGACGTTCGAGAGGTCGATGTCCCCGCCGTCACCGTCCTCGTCGTAGACGGCCCGAACCGCCCGCACGACGAGTTCCGAGAGCGCCTCTTTGGCCGCCTCCGCACCCTTCCCGGTCATCGCGGTCTGTGCTATCTCCGTGAGGAGGTCCCGTTCCTCGACCGGATGGGACGCCGCTTCGAGCAGCCGATACGCCTCCTCGCTGGCGAGGCGGTAGCCGCGTGCGACCGTCGTCGGATGGACGCCCTGTTCGAGTAAGTCCTCCGCCCGTCGGAGGAGGTCTCCGGCGAGGATGACCGCCGTCGTCGTCCCGTCGCCGGTCTCGTCCTCCTGTGTTTCGGCGACTTCGACCATCATCGTCGCCGCCGGATGCTCGATGTCCATCTCCGTGAGGATGGTCACCCCGTCGTTCGTCACGACCACGTCACCCATCGAATCGACGAGCATCTTGTCCATCCCGCGCGGGCCGAGCGTGGTTCGTACCGCCTCGGCGACCGCCCGCCCGGCGGTGACGTTCATCTCGCGGGCGTCCCGCCCGCTGGTTCGCTGTGCCTCCTCCCCCAGTATCAGAATCGGTCCGGTCTGCATTCTGTCTGCCATGATACCCCCGAACAGGGTACGACGGCATCCGGCAAAAAAGACTGGTGCGGAACGGAACCGGTGCGGAATGGAATCGGTACGAAGCGGGACCGGTGCGGACGACGACGAAACGCACATTGGGGCTCCCTCGAAAGTTCGTGCCATGATCGGCAAACTCGACCCGGACGACCTCGCGCTCGTCGTCTCGCGCACGGGTGCGCGGGACGACGATGTGCTGGTCGTCCCGGCTACGGTGAGGACGCCGCCGCCATCGAAATCGGCGACGAGACCCTCGTCGTTAGCTCCGACCCCCTTTCGCTGGCCCGCGAACGACTCGGCACGCTGGCCGTCAACGTCGCCTGCAACGACGTGGCCTGCTCCGGTGCGACCCGCGCTGGCTGACGAACGTGGTGTTTCTCCCCGACGACGACCGGGAGACGCTGGATATCGTGACCGAACAGATAGACGAAGCGGCGAAGAATCTCGATGTCGCCATCGTCGGCGGTCACTCCGAGTACGCCCCCGACCTGCCGCGGCCGACGGTGACGATGACAGCGATGGGACTGGCGGACGAGTACATCCCGACCGGCGGGGTGGAACCCGGCGACCGACTCGTGTTGACGAAAGGGGCCGGAATCGAGGGGACGGCTATCCTCGCCACGGATTTCCGCGACGAAGTCGGGACGGATACGACGGTGGATGGGGAATCTGCGGCGGTAGACGGGAAATCGGCGGTGGAAGCGGGTGAATCGTTCTTCGAGGAGATCAGCGTGGCCGAGGACGCCCGCGTCCTCCGGGAGTACGCCCACGCCATGCACGACCCCACGGAAGGCGGCGTGATTACCGGCTTACTGGAGATGGCGGAGGCGTCCGAAATCCGGTTGGAAGTCGCGCGCGACGACGTTCCGGTTCGGGACGTGACGAGGACGCTTTGTGACACGATGTCCGTGGACCCGCTCCGAATTTTCGGCTCGGGCGCGCTCCTCGCGGCGATTCCCGAAGAAGGGGTCGAGGATGCACTCGACGCGATTCGGGACGCCGGAATTTCGGCCGCCGTCATCGGTCACGCCGTCGAAGGGGATGGGGACGGCGAACTCGTACTGGACGACGAGACCATCGTCGACCCGCCGCGCGACGATCTGTATCAGCTCTGGGAGTAGCCAGGTTAGTATCAGCGCCGAGAATCGCCGTTTGGCTACGAACGGGACCGCTCGATGACGTTCAACTCGTCATCGACGACGAGTTCGAGGGTGTCGCCGTCGAACGTGAGCCCAAACGCGACTTCCCATGGGTCGGTCGAGCGGGCGGTCACGTTGCGGTCTGTGATGGCGAATTCGAGTCGCCAGATCGGCGTCGTCGTCGCGTCGAGGCCGTGCTCGTGGCAGAACGAGAGTAAGCCGGGGTCGGCGAGGAGCGCCTCGCGACCCGCAGGATGTCGATGCGGCCACAGTGATCGCACGAACGGTTGATACAGGCTTCGCGCCTGTCCGGCCGCGGGTATCCCGTTTCCGAAGGGGCGACGAACGTCGTCCCGACGCCGTTTCCACAGAGCGGACAGACGCCGCGCGCGAACGCGAGGCGAACGGCCCGGTTGTACTCGCTGGCGTTCGAGATGGCGGTTTCCGCGTCCCCGTTCAGGATTCCGGGTGGCGTGAGGTCGTACTCGTAGAGATACTCGCAGTCGGCACACTGTATCTTGAACAGCGCGTTCTCGTAGGTCGCCTCGACCGTCCCGTCACAGAAGTAGCAGTCCAGATCGAGCGCGGTAGGGGGAAGCGTCGCTTCACCGGTTGCCGTTTCGGCGCGAATCGTCCGGGTCAGCATCGTTCCTTCGGGGCGCAATGCGTACCCTCCGTCGTCGGGATCGACGACGGAATCCACGAGTTGCGAGTGACCGTCCTCCCGGCGCTCGACGAACCGGCCGACGAGTTGCTGGAGGTGGTAGTTGAACCGACTGCTGTCCACCTCGCTGTCAACGCGCGAGCGCAGTTCCGAGAAGGAGAGCGTCGGTGGGGTTCCATCACCGCCCCGTTCGTCGCTGAGCGCCCGGAGGATTTCCGCTCGTACGTCGTTCCCGATGAGGCTGAACGCCTCGTCCGGCGTCACCGCGCCGTACGTCGTCGGTTCGGGATCGTCCTGCATTCGTCGGTACTCCTCGGGCGAGCGGGTAATCCCTTCCGATCATCCCGGAAGTGAAAAAATTCCAACTGAATCGCACTTCAGCGAGTGCTTTAGTGGCACTCTCCGGTATCTGTCGTATGGAACTCGATATTCACGTCGTTGGATTGTGTGGGTGCCTACGCGACGGGAGCGAAACACGAGTTGCCCTCCGAACCGCGCTCGACGCGACGGAGTCGATGGGCGCGACGACGACGCTCGTCGACCTGCGAACGTACGACCTCCCGTTGCTCGATGGGGACGAGGCGACACCGCCCGACGCCGAAGCGCTCCGGGAGACGGTTCGGGACGCCGACGCGGTGCTCCTCGCCACGCCGATGTACCACGGTTCGTACTCCTCGCCGCTGAAAACGGCCCTCGACTACTGCGGATTCGAGGAGTTCGAGGGGAAGACGGTCGGCCTGCTCGCGGTTTCGGGGTGCGGGTTCCCGACTCCCGCGCTCGAACACCTGCGGTCGGTCTGCCGGGCGCTGAACGCGTGGACGCTCCCCGTGGAAGTCGGGATTCCCGACGCCCGCTCGAACATCGAGGATGGGGAAATCACGGACGAAGATACCGCGGACCGCGTCCAGCGACTCGGCGAGCGACTCGTCCTGTTCGCCGGGGTCGATGAGTATCCCGAAGTCGCCAGCACGACGCTCGAATCCGTCACCGGGTTCTGAGAGTGAATCACGTCGATACTCCGAACAGAGACAATTTTCTGGAATTGCGAGTGCAGCACCGACGATGACGAGTTAAGAACGCCCCCGCCCGTTCGCTACGTAGAGAAGAGTTTGATTGATGTGTGGTTGCAGTTACTGAGAAGTAGACTTCGAAAGCCCCCGCCACGCTCGTGGTCGTTGCACGGGATATTTTGGCCTCCCCGCACCGCACGGCCAAAATACTGGCCCGTGCAAGCGACCAGACGAGCGCGAGCGGACGGCCCCTTTCAATCCACCCACACCACCGCAACGGTCCACACGCCTCCCCAACCGATTCCCTCAGTTCGTTTCACTCACTTCGGTCATCCCTCACGCGGGCGCACCACGGGTGCGCCTTCGCGTGCCGTGTGGTCGATTAGTATCACCCATCCCATTCAGCCAAGCGGCGCGCGCGAAGGAATATGGTTGGGGAGACACGTGGGAGGTTGCGGCGGTACTCATGCGGTTCGGCCGTTGTAATCACGGCCTTACCAGAAACAACGTTGAGAGAGCTGGCGGGGGCTTTCGAAGAAGTATTCCCGGTGATTCCACTCACAAATCCACCAAACACGTCTCCTTGGCGTCGCCCGTAAGCCCAAAACGCTAACCAACTCACGGTCGTCCCGTTCCAAAATGGAACTCGCAGAGCACCTCGATACGATCACTCGACGAGATTGGCAGACGATAACTGAACCGGAGGAAACGGTTCGCTTCGCGCTGATCGGTCTTGGCTGGTTCACGACGGAGGCGGTCGTTCCCGCCCTGCGCGAGAGTACGCTTTGTGAGGTGGGTGCGGTCGTCAGCGGATCACCCGAAAAGGCCGCTCGACTCCGCGACGAAACGGGTGCCGACCGAGCGCTGAGCTACGAGGAATTCCACGACGGGGAGGGGACCGACAGTTACGACGCGGTGTACGTCGCCACGCCGAACGCCACCCATCTGGCGTTCGTGGAGACGGCCGCGGACCTCGGTAAGGCCGTCCTCTGTGAGAAACCGATGGAGGCCTCGGCGGCGCGCGCCGAACGACTGGTCGAGGTCGCCGAGACGGCGGGTATTCCGCTGATGGTCGGCTATCGAATGCACACGAATCCGGCCGTCCGACGGATGCGCGAACTCGTGCGGGACGGGTTCATCGGCACGCCCGCACTGGTCGAGGGATCGATGTGCCAGAACGTCTTCGAGATGATTTCGCCGGACCCGAACCTAGTGGCGACTCGACGCCGACCTCGCGGGCGGGTCGGCGCTCATCGACCTCGGTATCTACCCGCTGAACACGGCCAGATTCGTCCTCGATTCCGACCCGGTGAGCGCACAGGGGACGACGAAGAGTCCACACGAACATTTTTCCGAGGTGGACCAGCACGTCTCGTTCGAAGTCGAGTTCGGAAACGGCGTCACGGCGGCGTGCGTCGCCAGCCAGTACGCCCAGCGGGAGAGTCGGTTCAGCGTGATCGGAACGGAAGGGGGACTCACGCTCTCCCCGGCGTTCTTCGGCGAGTCCCAGTTGACGGTCGAGCGGGGCGATACGAAAGCCGCGCTGTCCGTCGAACCCGTGAACGAGGAAGTCGAGGAGTTCGACTACTTCGCCGACCGCTTGCTCTCGGGCCGCGACCCGGAACCCGACGGACGACACGGACTGGTCGATATGCGGGCCATCGAAGCGATTTACGAGTCTGCGGAAACGGGAAAACGAGTGCGCGTCGAAGACTGACGGGCGAGTGCTCAGGGAACGATGACGGCCCGCCCCTCGATTTCCCCGTGCTCCAGTTTTGCCGCGACGTCGTTGATGTCCTCCAGCGCGTACCGCGAGGTTCGCAGGCTCACCTCGCCGCGCGCGACGAGCGACAACAGTTCTTGGAGTTCGGGGTAGGTTCCGACGAGCGTCCCGCGGTAGGCGAAATCGCCGTCCACGAGCGCTTGGGCAGGTTCGTGAATGTGGCCGCCGTAGCCGACGACGTGGTGGTCCCCGCCGCCCGCGAGCACGTCCGGCGCGTAGTCCAAGGTCTCGTCGGCACCGACGAAGTCGATGACCTGCTGGACGCCCGCTCCGTCGGTGAGGGCGTCCAATCGCTCGGCCACGTCCTCCGTTCGTGAATTCACGGTGTGGTGCGCACCGAGGTCGGTCGCGAGCGTTAGCGCTTCCTCTTTCACGTCGATGGCCGTTATCTCGGCGGCGCTCATCGCCCGGAGCGCTTGGAGACCGATGTGGCCGAGTCCCCCGACGCCGACGACGACAGCGGGTTCGCCGGGGTTCAGTTCCCTAACCGCCTTTTTCACCGCGTGGTACGCCGTGATTCCGGCGTCCGCGTGGGGGGCGATTTGCTTCGGATCGACCCCTTCCGGGAGCGGAATCACCGCACGCTCGTTCGTCAGGAGATACTCCGCGAACCCGCCGTCCGTCGAGAGGCCGGGGAAGGCGAGGTTCTCACAGTGCATGTCCTGTCCCAGACGGCAGGCCCGACAGATACCGCAGGTCATCGCCGGATGGCAGATGACGGTATCCCCCTCCGACACCAACGTCACGTCGTCGCCCGTTTCCGCGACGGTTCCGGCGTTTTCGTGCCCGAGCGTCATCGGGAGGGTTTGATCCATCCGTTCCTCCCACATCCCTTCGATGGCGTGATTGTCCGTTTGACACCAGCCCGCTCCCTCGATTTCCACGACGACGTGGTTCGGTTCGGTCGCCGACGGTCGGTCGACGTCCTCGATAGTGAGCGCGTCGTCCATCTCGTCGGTGTACTCGTGGAGTCGTGCAGCACGCATGCTCACGAATCATGACACGCAGAGGGACAGGTGTTGTGGCACTTCGTCGGGTCGAAAAACGGGACGACCGAAAGCGACGTGTCGGACAGGTGTTCAGGTTCGATGTGATCGGAATCGTACGCTCGCGGCCGTCTGACTGCACTCGAACTTTTTACTCGATAAAGAATAAATGTTTTGAACACCTAGTGGATAGGGAGCAGTATGCATGCAATCGCACTCAGGCGCGGGGCACGCGCGCCGAAAGTAATCGAAACACCCCGACCGGAACCCGACACGGACGAGGTTCTGGTGCGGACGCTTCAGGTCGGCGTCGACGGGACGGACCACGAAGTCATCGCCGGGCATCACGGTGGCTTTCCCGCGGGCGACGACCACCTCGTTCTCGGCCACGAAGCCGTCGGCGTCGTGGAGGATCCGAACGGCACGGCGTTCAAGCAGGGTGATATCGTCGTCCCGACCGTCCGCCGTCCGCTTCCCGACGGCCCGACCGAGTATTTCGAACGCGGTGAACCCGACATGTCCCCTCCGGAGGACGTCATCGAACGGGGCATCACCGGCGGTCACGGCTTCATGAGCGAGTACTTCACCAGTCCCGCCGAGTTCCTGCTTCCTATCCCGGACGAACTCGCGAAGTGGGGATTTCTGGTCGAACCCATCAGCATCGCCGAGAAGGCCATCGAACTCGCCCGCGCATCGCGCTCGGCGTTCGACTGGCAACCGGAGAGTGCGCTCGTTCTCGGAAACGGGTCGCTCGGGTTGCTCACGACGGCGATGCTCACAGAGTCGTTCGACCGAGTGTACTGTCTGGGCCGCCGCGACCGACCCGACCCGACCATCGACATCATCGAGGAACTCGGCGCGACGTACGTCGATTCCCGGGAGACGCCCGTCTCCGAGATTCCCGGCGTGTACGAACCGATGGACTTCATCTTCGAGGCGACCGGGTACCCGAAACACGCCTTCGAGAGCATCGACGCGCTCGCGCCGAACGGCGTCGCCGCCCTGCTCGGCGTCCCGGACGAATGGACGTTCGAGGTGGACGGCGGCGCTCTTCACCGGGAACTCGTGATGCACAACAAGGCGCTCGTCGGGAGCGTCAACTCCGGTTATCGGCATTTCGAGGCGGCGATAGAGACGCTCTCGGGGCTTCCGGAGTGGTTGTTGGACGATCTGGTGACGGGGATTTTCGATTCGTCGAACGTCGAAGAGGCTTTTGCGGACGACGAAACGACAATAAAGACGGCGGTGAAATTCTACGACAATGAAGAACGTTGACGACCTCATCGAAAGTGCGGCCGAACTCGCGGAACGCGGCCTCTCGAAGGGAGAGATCGCTGACGAACTGAACGTGTCGCGCGAGACAGCCAGTTGGCTGGTCGAGCGTAGCGGCAGTACGCCGAGTCACGAACCGACGGGCGGGCCGCAGGACATCCACGTCGATTGGAGCGCCATCGGCCGCGACAGCAGTCGCCTCTCCCACGTGGGAGCGGCGATGGCCGACATGCTCTCGAAACACGGCGAGGAGGTCGATCTGACCATCGGTATCGAGAAGGCAGGTGCCCCGCTCGCGACCACCGTGGCCCGCGAACTCGACACCGACCTCGGGACCTACGCGCCGCGCAAGCACCAGTGGGACGAGGGGGACATCAACGAGTACGGCGGCAGTTTCTCGCGTAACTTCGCACAGATTCGGAACCGCGAATGCTACGTCGTGGACGACACCATCACCAGCGGGACGACGATGACCGAGACCATCGAGGCCATCCAGGACCGCGGCGGCGAACCGGTCGCGTGTATCGTCCTCGCCGACAAGAGCGGTATCGAGGAACTGAACGGCGTGCCCGTCTACTCGCTGGTGCAAGTCATCGGCGTCGGCAGCGAGGAATAGGGCGGAACCCGTAGACGATCGACGTACTCCTTTTTCGAACGGCCGAGCGAGGCGACGACCATCGAGAACCCCGAGTCATCCATGGCTCGCTACCGTCCTATCAACGGCACGTCGTGACGCGGGCGCAACTTCTTTGCGGCGTGGGTGCCTACGCAAGCGTATGACCTTCACACCCGGCGAAGCGCTATCCGCCGAGGAAGTCGAGGAACGGGTCGATTCGGCAATCGAGGAAAACGAAGTGGTGCTCTTCATGAAGGGGACGCGTCTCATGCCGCAGTGTGGGTTCTCCATGCGCGCGGTCGAACTCCTGGACCAACATCGTGGTGAGGAGTTCGAGACGGTGAACGTGCTCGACAACCTGGACGCCTACCGAGAGGCGCTCTCGGAGTACAGCGGATGGGAAACGATCCCACAAACGTACGTCGACGGCGAATTCATCGGCGGCAGCGACATCCTCGCCGAAATGGAAGAACGAGATGAACTCGAATCGACACTCCGAACGGACTGATGTCATTGCGGAGGTTGCACTTGCAACCGAAAGAGTAGACCCTATAAGCACGGGGCGCGTAGACAAATACGTACC
Source organism: Haladaptatus sp. R4 (assembly GCF_001625445.1). Taxonomy (NCBI): domain Archaea; kingdom Methanobacteriati; phylum Methanobacteriota; class Halobacteria; order Halobacteriales; family Haladaptataceae; genus Haladaptatus; species Haladaptatus sp. R4. Next base: position 515,263 of record NZ_LWHG01000021.1, read on the forward strand.
GCCGACGGGAGACGGAACCCACGACTACAAATGAGCCAGGTATACCGACTACATTCGACGCTCGAATTGCCGCTTGAAACCGTTTACGACCACTTCGAAAGCGACCCCGACCTACCGGACGGAATCGACAGCGTCGATATCACCCGCCGGAACAACACACTCATCATCAGTGCGGTCTCGACGGACGAAAGCATCAGCAAGTACACCCCGACCGCGCAACTGAAAGCCAGCGTCTCGGAAACGCGCGTCTTCACCGAGGAGGAGGAAGCGCGACGCAACGCACCACGATGGGGCACGCCGGAGGAGGAGGAAGAGGAGGAACCGACCGGTGAACTCATCGAGATGGCCGCGTTCAAAGGCGACCGCGAGACGGTGCTCCAGAACACCGCGGTGCAGTACCCGATGTTCGAAGTGCTGTGCACCATCGCGCGCAAGGCCGAGAAAGGCACGCTGACCGCCATCGCCGAAGTCGGTGGCGAACTCGAAGCCACCCGCATTGTCGACGGCGACGACCGACCGGCGTCCATCGAAGTCGTCGAGGGGCCGCGCAAGGAGAACTCGTCGTCCAGCGGCGTGAACTGGCGCGACAACAAGTTCATCAGCTAATCGGATACCGCGCGGCCTTCGCAGGGTGTAGAGTGTAGCTATTTCTTCGATTTGCTTGTTAGAAACGCGGTATCGACGATGTGGACTTCGACGCATCCGATACTTCGCCGTTCGTGAACCGAACTGAGAGCGATTCACGATTGAGAACTGTTCACAAAAACGTATTTATGCATGTATACGCTCTTCAGAGATGATCCAAGGGCCGAATTCGCTATTTGTTTTCCGGGAACCCGAACTCTGTCGAACGATGGTCCGAAAATTCGAGTTCGACCCCTCACTAACCCAAACGGTTCTTCACGACGAGCCGAAAAGCACTTTAGCCATCTAATTATATGTAATTACACGCCATGCCAAACGACTTCCCCGACTATCTCGACGTGGACTACACGGACGGCGAAGGCGAGAATCCCGAAGATTACCCTTCGCTCGAAGATAAAATCGAGAAAGCCATCGACGTGACCCGCAAGGGTCTCGAAGAGTACGAAAACCCCGCCGTCATGTGGACGGGTGGGAAGGACTCGACGCTCACGCTGTACTTCATCAAGGAAGTCGCGGAGCGCTACGATTTGGAAGTCCCCCCGGCAGTGTTCATCGACCACTACCAGCACTTCCAGGAGATCCACGACTTCGTGGAACACTGGGCCGACGAGTGGGACCTCGACGTCATCTACGCCCGTAACGAGGACGTGGGTGGCTACGTGGACGAGCACGGTCTCGAACCGGGCGACGACATCGAAATCGGCGCCCTCTCGGAGCACAACCAGCACCACGTTCGTGACCTCCTCGAATACGAGGACGACACGTTCCCGTTCCTGCTCGACACCTACGTCGGCAACCACCTGCTGAAGACCGTCGCGCTCAACGACGCGCTCGAAGAGTACGACGTGGACGGCGTCATCTCCGGCGTCCGCTGGGACGAACAGGAAGCGCGCGCCGACGAGACGTTCTTCAGCCCGCGTCACGACCCCGAAATCTACCCGCCGCACGACCGCATTCAACCCATCCTCCACTTCGACGAACCCGCCGTCTGGGACGCCTTCTGGTACTTCGTCGTCCCGGACACCGTCGAGGACTACCCGGACGACGGCCACGTGCCGCAGGGATTCGACGACCTGCCGAACGGACTCGGACAGGACGACATCCCCGTCTCGCCCAAGTACTTCGAGGGATTCCGTTCCCTCGGCAGCGAAGTCAGCACGCAAAAGAGCGACCAGGAACCGGCTTGGTTGCAGGACATGGAGAACACCACCGAGCGCGCAGGCCGCGCACAGGACAAAGAGGACCTGATGGAACGCCTGCGTGACCTCGGTTACATGTAGAAACCACCTTTTTCTGCGGTCAGGAGCCGAATCCCGCGTCACGGTGACGCGGGATTCGGCCTACTTCCCTGGAAAAAGCTGGACCAAAAGCATTGCACTCCTCCCGTTGGTCGTCGTTTAGCCCGGAAAATCGGAGATTTTCCGGTGGGAGCGCTGATGACTAGCGGCTGTGGAGATTGCCGATTTTTGTCGGCTCTACGGAACGCTGCTTTTGACGTTTATGTCGATCGTGACTTCTGCGAGTGCGGTCTGCGGATACCCGATCATCCCATTTACGGCCGACTTCCAGCGGTTGTGTCCTCGGCGTAATTCACGTACATTCGCCCTACGTATCCAGACCGTCGATGAGTGCTTCGAGCGTCTCGACGTGTTCCTCGAACAGTTCGCGGCCCTCGTCGGTCAGTCGATAGGTCGTTCGAGGCTTCTTGTCCACGAACTCCTTTTTCACTTCGACCGCGCCCGCGTCCTCCATTCGGCCGAGGTGGCTGCTGAGGTTTCCCTCGGTCACGTCCAAGGCTTCTCGGAGGTCGTTGAAACTCACTTCGCCGTGTGCGTAGAGGTGTGCGAACAACTGCAACCGCGTCGGTTGGTGGACGAGTTTGTCGAAGTTCATGCCCCGCGTAGGATTCCGTAAGAAGCGACGGCATAAATGAGGTACGAGATTCCGAAGACGACGTACGCCAACGGACGGAGCGGTTCCCAGTAGGTGAGCAACACGACGTAGCCGATCATCAGCACGCCGCCCAGCGAGAGCGCAAGCCGGTCCTTGCGCCGAATCCGATAGGCACGAAGGCTGTTGGCGGAGATGTGGTAGCCGATACCCGTCAACGTCACCCAGATGCTGAACACGTACCACGTCCATCGACGTAGCCGAGCGCTCCCAAGGGGTTCGTGACGAGTTGCACCACGATTCCCGAGAGAAAGACGAGGCCAAACTTGGGTCTGATCCGATTCTTACTTCGATGACATTTCTCGCTGAACATTGATTCTGTAACACATATAGGTTTGCAATAGAATTTACTTTGTGGAGCAAAGTTATCTCATATATCCATCTAGCGCCGTTTTAGAACGTCGGAGGGGCAAATTAGGAGAGTTCCTGTCACTCGTACTTGACAATTCATCATTTCAAGAAAGTATCTATTTCATGACACTATGTCACACTTTACCCCAGTGAGCTTTTGAATTTGTACAGTTTCGTGCTAGTATGCACTCTTCAGTGAACGGGAGTCGCCGTCGTTTTCTCCGAAGCGCCGGCGTTACTGGCGTTGCACTCACCGCTCCCGTGTCGCTCGCTTCTCGCGCTGCCGCAAAATCGTCTTCCGGAAAACTCGTCTTCATCTACGACGACAGCGTGGCGGAGGATTACACGAAAACGTTCCCGGTCCATCAGGACGAAGGCGTTCCCGCCTGTTCCGCCGCGATTTCCGGCCAACTCGGGGAGAAGGACCGACTGACGGTAAAACAGTTGCAAGAGATGAACAACGCGGGGTGGGAAGTCATGTCTCACACGGTTCACCACCGAGCGATGGGGCCACTCCAACTCGCCGAGGACGCGTCGAAGGGAGATACGAAAGTCTACGAACGCTCCAACCGCCACGGCGACCATCCCGGCGACGAGGTCATCATCTCGAACGGGACGAAAGAGGAAACCGTCACCATCGCGGGCGAGGGGTCGGACGATACGGGCGAGTACGTCACCCTCAAGAATCCCCTCGAAAAATCGTTCATCGCGGATAACTCGACGATGCGGTACACCGACGAGATACTACATTCCGAGATTTTCGACTCGAAGAAACAGCTTGAGAAGGACGGATTCGACGTCACGAGCATGGTACTCCCGTACGGTATCAACGGACAGCGTGCGGAGGCGATGATACAGAAGGAGTACGACGCACTCGCGAACGCGAAGATCGCGGACGGCCTGAATCCGATCACCGGCTTCGACCCGTACCACCTCAGCCGAGCGTATTTCAAGCCCGACTCCGAGACGAAGAAGAAACTCGGTACGTATCTCGACACCGTCGCGAAGGGTGACTTCCTCGGTATCCTCGCGGGCCACAGTTCGTACGAAGACTTCGACCCGAAGCGCGTTCGAACCGCGATTCGGATGGCGAAGGACCGCGACATCGAGATACTCACGCTCCGCGACGCGATGGTCGATATGGGCATCATAGAACGGCAAACGACTACGACGACCACGACGACTTCGTCCGAGAAAACGACGACGTCGAACGACGAATCGACGAGCACGACGAAATCGAGCGGACAACCCGGCTTCGGCGTCGCAACGGCACTGACCGGACTCGGCGCGCTCGCGTGGCGTCAGTCGCGTCGCTAACCCGACGAAAGCCGTGCTGCGTGCTGACAGTACACAATAACCGTTTTGCGTTCGTTTTCTGTCTGTAGAGACACGCATGACCGGCGATCCGGAGGAACGAATCGATCCCTCGAACTACTACGACCGCCTCGGCGAGGGCGAGTGGGAACGCCTCGACGAGTCGTTCAAAAACGGCTTGGAGTTCGAGAACACCACGGAGTATCTCGACCGATACCTCCCCGAGTCGGGACAATACCTTCCCGAGTCGAGACAGTACCTCCCAGAATCGGGACACGTCCTCGACGCTGGTGGGGCCGCGGGAAGGTACGCGATTTGGTTGGCCGAGCGTGGATACGACGTGACCCTTCTCGATCTGTCGGCCGAGCAAGTCGCCATCGCGAGGCAGCGCGTCGCGGAGCGTGACCTCGGCGAACGAGTCACGGTACAACAGGGGGACATTCGTCGGCTTCCCTTCCCGGACGACGAGTTCGACGCGACGCTCTGTCTCGGCGGGCCGCTTTCGCACGTTATCGATGCCGACGAACGGGATACAGCGGTTCGGGAACTCCGTCGTGTTTCCCGCCCCGGCGCGCCCGTATTCGCTTCCGTGATGGGGTACGTCGCCGTCGTCCAGAACCTCATCAAGTGTGCCCCACAGTTCGAGGCGGGCGTTCGGCAACTCCCCGAAATGATCGAGACGGCGACCTACTCGCCCGAACTCGCCGAGAAGTACGAGGGCGAGAATCCGTCGTTCGTGGAGTGTCATTTCTTCCGCGCGGACGAACTCCGCCGACTGCTGGAACGACACGAAATCGCCGTCGAAACCGTCGCCGGACTCGAAGGTCCGGCCTCGAACTTCGGGGCGAACATCGAAGATATCGACGCGGATGCACAGGAAAACGTGGCGCAGGCTGTTCGGACGCTTCGGGAGGACCCGACTATCGCGGATTTGTCGAACCACATCCTCGCGGTCGGGCGGGTCGAATAAGTCCCGGGGAGGTTTTGAAAAACGAGCGGCGGAGCTACCGTGTCGCGCGATACTCGCCGTGTTTCACGCCGAGTGCGAGCGTCAGAAGGCCGAAGACGGCCAAGCCGCCGAGAACCATGGTAACCGTGCTGGTCGACATGGGACTCATGAACGTCCCGACTGCGATGATGAGGAACAGGACGATGAATCCGATTGCTGTCGTCGTTGTATTGAACTCCATACGGAAGCGTTCGGTGAACAGAGGAAAAGCGTTATGCCGATTTCGGGCGCATGAGATTCGCCAGCGTAACTAAGAACCCGAGAACCCAACCGACCGGCACGGCGATGCCGAACCACATGCCGACGTAGGCGAGTCCTTCGAGGTTGAACCGTGCCCGTAGAACCTCGTCGATGTTGCGGTAGGTGAGCACGTTGTCCAGCAACCACACCGCGAGGTTCGTGCTGTTCGGGAAAATCACGTTCGAGAGCGTCGGCGAGTACAGCGCGGCGACGACCGGCGGTAGGAAGATGGCCGTCATGCCGAACGGATACGCGAACAGCACCGTCGTTATCCGACCGCCGTATCGGCTAGTGAGATAGGCCAGCGCTGCTGCGACGGTTGCGACGCCACCGGCGGCGGCGACGGCGTAGAACCCTTCCGTCGAGAAGCGATACCTCGCCAGCGCCGCCAGCCCGCCCCAGACGACGACCGAGAGCAGGATGACGCCCAGCACGCCGAGGCTCGCCGCCGTGCGGTCGATGCGACTCGTGTAGTAGCGCGTGGCGAAGCCGAACAGGACGAACGGATACAACAGCGCGACGATGAAGCTCCCGACGATGCTCCACCCGCTGTAGGCTACCTTGCCCGACGTGCTCTGTGGTCGCCACTTTCCGAGAACCGAGTGGGATTGCTGTCTCTGTCGCGGGAAGAACAATGCCATCCAACCGGTGTGTAACTGTGCGATATCGTATCGTATTGCGTCGATGAGTCCTCCCTGACTCGTCCCGCGTGACATATCGTGATTCCATTCAGCCCGTCGATATGAAGGTTCTCCTTACGGGTCCGAAAACGTACCAATCAGAAAAGATTACTCTGCCCGTCGTCCGGTGTGACCCGGATAGTCGCGCTCGAACCGGTCCTCGATCTCCTCGCGGTTCAACTCGATGACGACGGGGCGACCGTGCGGGCAGGCGTAGGGGTTATCACAGTCGTCCAGCGCGGCGAGCAGGTTCACCACGTCCCCCTCCCGAAGCGACGTGTTGCCGGTGATGGAGGGATAGCAGGCCAAATCGGAGATGAGTTCGTCGGCGACCGCCTCCGCCGAGTTCCCCTCCCGCTCGTCGGACTCAGTCGAGATGAACTCGTTCAGCACGTCCCGGAGCAACTCGGGCGAGAGCGTCTTCTCGAAGACGGCCGGAACCGTCGTCACCTCGACCGTCCTGTCGTCCACGAGCGCGGCGTGAAAGCCCAGTCGCGCCAAGGCTTCCTGGTACTCCTCGAACAGCGCCGCCTCCGCCGCCGTGAGTTCGAGTTCGACCGACGAAGCGAGAACTTGGGAAGTCGTCTCCCCTGCGAACTCCCGACAGAGCCGTTCGTAGTTCACGCGTTCGTCCGCCGCGTGCTGATCGATGAGCACCAGTCCATCACCGGTTTCGGCGACGACGTAGGTGTCGTGTAACTGCCCGAGAATTCGCATGCTCGGCAGTCGCTCGAACTCCCGCTGCGTCTCCCCACCCGTCCCGAAAAGCGTCGTCGCCGCCGTCGGCGCGCCGAACTTCCGTTCCGGTTCGGATGTCGATGCCGAACCCGCGGCGTTCGCTCGGTGGGCAGAATCGTCCGCGTCGTCGGTGGCCGTACCCTCCGCGGTTGCGGTTCGGTTGCTGGCCGACGGCGTGCTCCCGCTCGCTTCCGAACCGTTGCGTTCGCCGTTCGATACCGACCCCGCGTCGGATGCGGAGCGAGCGCGTCCGCCGGGGCGGACGCCGCTCGCCCTGCTCGTCCCGCTTGTTCGGTTCGTCCCGTTCGCTCCGTTCGTTCATCTCGCTCCGTTCGTCCTGTCCTCTCCGTTTGCCCAGTCTGCTCCGTCCGTCCCGTCCCGGTCGGCGGCGAGTCCCTCGCCGCCGACCGACCGTCCGTCGGGTCGGACGTCGTCCGGGAGGGTTCCGAAGCGGTTGTCGTCCGTTCGTCCTCCGACGAGGAACCGGCGTCCGCCGGTTCCTCGTCTTCGCCCTCTAAGTTCGACTGCACGGATTCGGGTGCGACGTCCGCCTCGTCGGGCGCGGAGCGCCCGCGCGGAGCGGACGAACGGATCAGTCCGTTATCGAGCAGAGCGTTCTCGACCGCCTCACGGACCGCCGTTTTGACGCGTCCTTCGTCGCCGAACCGGACTTCCATCTTTCGCGGGTGGACGTTCACGTCCACGGCGTCGCCCGGCACGTCGAGGAAGAGGACGGCGAAAGGGTAGCGGTCGGGCGCGAGTTGGTTGCCGTAGGCGTCGAGGATGGCCTCCCGAATCACCGCGGAGCGAACGTAGCGCCCGTTGACGTAGGTTGCGACGTACTCGCGCGTGCTTCGGGTGGTTTCGGGGTGGCTGACGTGCCCCGACACGCCGACCTCGGCGTCTCCCTCGACCGGAATCATCGCGGTGGCGACCTCCCGCCCGTACACCGAAAGAATCGTGGACTGGAGGTTGCCCTGTCCGGTCGTCGAGAACACCTCGCGGTCGTCGTGTTCCAGCGAGAACGCCACGTCCGGGTTCGCCAACGCGTACTGCGTGACGACGCGGTTGACGTGCGCGAACTCGGTGGAATCGGTCTTCAGGTACTTCCGGCGCGCCGGGGTGTTGAAGAAGAGATCAGTGACTTCGATGGTCGTCCCCTCGGGACAGCCCGCGGGACCGACGGCTTCAACCTCGCCGCCGACGAGGCGGAGTTCGGTGCCCGTGTCGCCACCCCTCGCTTTCGTCCTGATTTTGGTCCGCGATACGGCACCGATGGTGTACAGCGCCTCGCCGCGAAAACCGAGGGTGGAGACGCCCGCTTCGAGGTCGTCGATGTCCCGAATTTTGCTCGTCGTGTGCTCTTCGACGGCGACCTGCACGTCCGCTTTGCTCATCCCGGTTCCGTCGTCCGTGACGGCGATACGCCCCGTCCCGCCGCCATCGATCTGCACGGAAATCCGCGAAGCATCGGCGTCGAGGCTGTTCTCGACCAGTTCCTTCACCACCGAGGCCGGTCGCTCGACCACTTCCCCCGCCGCGATGCGCTGGATCGTCGTCTCGGACAGCGCCCGGATGTCCGTCTCCCCGTCGCTCATTTCTCGAACCCTTTCGTCCCGACGTAATCAAGGTTGGTGTGTCGCCCGCAATAATATAATGAATAATAGGGATAAAATCGCAACGTTTACTCCCGTCCGTGGCATGTACGCGCTTGCTATGGAATCGTTCACCGAAACACTGGAACTCGTGAGGCTGGGTAATCACGTTCGAATCGAACTCGAAGACGGGGAGGCGTTCGAAGGCCCGGCAAGCCCGATCGATTACATGCCCGGCGACCGGTTCCGACTCGAAATCGAACCGAAACACGAGCGGATTCGGCGATGTGAAGTGAGCGCGGTCTACGTCGATGGGTCGTGGACGCCGCCCGAAGTCCGCCACTACAGCCTCGGCGACGAGGATTGGATCGTCGCCGGGGAAGCACGAGAGATGGAGATCACGCGATAAAGGCGTGTACCGCGTCAGATTAGCCATTTTGTTTTAGACCAGAAAACGAAACGACTACTTCGGACGGTCTGCCACGAACTCACTGGTGAGAGCTGCGAGTTCCGAACGGAACGCCCCGACGTCGAAATAGCCGCGCCCCTGAAACAGCCGGTCGTTCTCCTCCCGCGCGATGTCCTCGAAGACGCGGTCGTAGAGGCTATCGACGGTGACCGGTCTGTCTCGGGCTTCGAGCCGAGTTGCGACCCGTCGGAACCTGCGGTCGGTTCCGAGTTCGTCGGCCAGTACATCGGCGGGTTGCCTGGCGGGGGACGGCCCGTCTTCCGTCTCGAAGTTCCTGCTCAGTTGCGCCCTGTCGCCGGTTTTGTTCCGAAGGACGACGCCAGCCGCCGGGCCGTCGTACCAGTTCGAGTCCGGGATTTCGTAGGATTGCGGGTCGAAATCGACCGCTCGAACTTCCTTCTGGAAGGTGTTTACCGAGCGCAAGCCGAGGCTCGCGTACACCTTCTCGACGGCGTCCGGCGGGAGGAATCGTTCTTCGTCGGCGAACCACACGTCGTACCCGAGAAACGACGGGGTTCGTTCCCAGTCGTAGTCGATGGTCCGTTTCACCGTCGCGTCCCCGAAGAAGACGACGGATTCGACGTCCTCGACGGCGGCGTGCAACGCCTCTCGGTCGAGGTTCTCCCGGAGGTGGCGCAGTAGGTGGTGGTAGGACGGCGGAACGTCGTCGGCTTTGTAAACCCGTTCTCGGTCGCCGAGCCGGATCATGCCCGAATCTCGCAGTTGGAATCTGACGCCCGCTCCGTCGATTTTCTCTTGAATCCAGAGGTGGCCGCGTTCGAGCAGGGATTCGGGTGCCGCGTCTACGGTCGGAATGGACGGATACTGTTTCATCGTTGTGGGGGGAGGGAAGTCTTCGGACGGCGGGGTGTCATCGAACGATACCCGGTCGCGTTACTCGTAGCTTTTCATGTGGTGGTCAGAACGGGGGAAGCGTCCAACGGAACCGCCATCGAGAGGACGACGACGCATATCTTTCCGGTCGACTATTTGGCAACAACCCCTTTATAAACATGAGCGAGGTGTTTATTGCAATCAACAGCCCAGTACCATACAACCGATGTGTGCAGATCAATTCAGTCCGGGGTTGTCACGGGTACTCGGCTCGGAGGCGCGGTGTGACCTCCTCGCTATCCTCGCCGAGAATCCCGACGAGTGGCTCACTGCCGCCGAACTGTGCGAACGGGCGGGAGTTTCCCGGTCGGGCTTCCACCGCGATCACAAATCCCTCCTCCTCGGCTTCGACATCCTGGCCCGACGTGACGAAAGCGCCGACGGCCACACGTTCCCCACCTACCGACTCGCCGATACGGAACAGGTCAACCTGCTCGTCGAACTCCACGACGTACTGGAGACCAAACTCGAAAACACGGACTCGCTGCTCGCCGACGCGCTCACCGGATTCGTCCAGTAGTTCGAGCGGAACGGGAAAACAGACTCCCACAGCGAACGCCCTCGAAAAGATCGAGACAACAAATTCGTTTTCCACCGACGCCTGCTGTGTGTTTGCTCGATAGACCATCCCGGGATCACGGATCTCGTCGTGTCCTTTTGCGTTTATTTATATATTACAACAGTTGGTAGTCTTAAGAAAAGTATTCCTCCAAGTGTGTAATGTATTTTAATGCATGTCAGAGAACGACCTGAAAGCGTACTTGGCGGAGAATCCACGAATGATCGGCGTACTGTTCGCAATCTGTCTGTTGTTATCACAGGCGGGGAATGCGATGGGGGCAGTCACACTGACTACAAACGGACCGTGATAAATTAAATATCGAGATCGGTAATCTCGTCGCTCCAACGGAGATTCCCATCAACGATAACTGGAAGCAGTTCCATCTTTAATGAATCTCTGAATTCTTGTTCTGACAATCGAAATTTTGCGAACAGATCTGAGGCCAGATAGCGTGTGACTGATTTTTCTATGTTTGATGCTGCCATCGTACCCAAACTATAAGTCGAAGTTGGGAAGCAACAATGAGTCACAACGAACTCGGTACCCTCCCGATCAACTCGAAACATAGCAGGCGTCCCGCTCTCGCTCTGACACAACGTCACCCCACCGTCACCGATCGTCACGTACTCCACGCCGACGACCAGTTCCTCCTTTGCGATACTGAGCGCGGCACGAAGCGAAAAGCCACAGTTCAGCAGACGGGCGAGTGACCGACCGATCTTCGTCGCCGAGGAGTTGACGACTTCGGCGAGGGTGACGACACCGCCCTTGCTTCCCTTCTCGACCAGCATCTCGCCCTGCCGGTAGGACCGACAGGCGTTCAACAGGAAGGCATCGACGTTGACGGTTGTGAGCGAGTTCGCGTCGAGGAAGCCGTCCGCACAGCGGAACCCGCCGTCGTCGACGTGACCGATGTAGTGCAAAAAGTCGGCATCGGATTTGAACAGCGCCGCGAGTTCGTCCGTCGTGATCTCCTCGTGAATCGAGACGTCGAACGCCACGAAGTCACGCAGGCCGTAGAAGCGCTCCACGACGTTCTCCTCGTCCATCGCCACGTCGTTGCAAACGACGTGGACCTTCAGCGCCGAATCGTCCGGTTCGGTGTAATCGACGGTCTGGCGCAGGGACTCGATGGGGACCTTGTTCGCCCCGATGGGGTAGCCGTTGCCGACCCACGCGTGTTCGGTGGTGTCCGCTGATTCGACTTGGAACAGTTCGTCGTCGCCCCAGTCCCACGCCTCGTCGGTGCTCCGCGTGAAGTCGCCCGCCGGAACTGCGGTCCGCGTGAAATCGTCCAACATCTTTGGCTTCGGCGCGACTGTGTGTGACTCCGGGTTGTGCGGCGTCCGGAGCAACGACAGTTCCTTCGCGAAGTACGGGAGCGCGGGAATCGTCTCCGCCGTCGGCACCACGTCGGTCGTGAGATGCCAATCGAGGAGGTGCGGTTCCAGCGTTTCGAACGGAATCGAGAGGTACTCCGGAAGCTGTTCGGCGAGCGGACGGTCGTACAGTTCGGCGAAATCGAGGTCCACGAGCGGCTCGACCTGCGTGCGCTCGTGCAGTTCGACTTGGTAGTACCCCTCCGTCCGCGTGAGACAGTCGAGGAAGAACGCCTGTCTGAGGACGCGATTGACTGTCGCTTCGTATCCGCCTGCTCCCGCGAGCGGATACTCGAACGAATCCGCAACCAACCGTGGCGCGCTTCCCGGCACGACGTCAGCGCCGAGATAGTACGCCAGCGACGCGGCGGGATACACGTAGCGCCGTTCGGACGGTAACACGAGTCGAACGCCGGTCTCCGGGCGCTCGATACCGTTCGGAACGTCGAACGCTTCACCGCGTTCGATGAGCGGCGGATGACCCCGAAGCGTCGGAAACGACCGCTCACAAGTGGTGGTCTTCAGCGCCGACCCGAGATACGAGACGGCGGCCATCGCGTCGTCCACATCGTTGGTGACGGTGATCGTCCCCGCCGGACGCTCGTGAAACGAGCGTGCACCGACGCGGGCCCGACGACATCCGTCGAATTCGATCATTGCGGATGTCGTCCCGTGGTTCAACGTCAGCGCGCTTTCGACGGCGATGTAGAGTTTCATCGGCGTGCTCTGCACTTCCAGCAGGTAGCTATCGAAGTCGAGCGACAGATCGTCGAACGTCGTGGCGTCGGTGGTGATCTCGCCGTCTTGCGTTCGCACGACGACCGACAGGTGGTTCGGAATCTCGATGGCGGTGGACTCGAAGCTCACTGCCGCGTCGATGGGGAAGTAAAATCCCGTCGTGTCGATGGGTTCGGTAGTGAGCGGTTCGGTAGTGTAGAGTTCGAATCGGACGTTCTCGACCGGATCGAAAATAGCGAGACCGGAACGCCTGTCGAGTGTATCGAACTCCATGCGTACTAATTGTGAACGGTATGTCTCGGGACGATTATAGTTCTACCCACACCGTCGTCTTGTCGAGTTCCGGCACGTGCCAGCGCTGTTCGGCCTTCATCCCCGGTTTCCGTCGAAGCTCGATGCGCGCATCGAACAGCGGCGTCAACTCGCTCACGATGTCTCCTCATCGTGGACGCGCAGATGATACTGGCCAATCCCGTGAACGCCACGAATCGTCGCGGTGAGGGTCCGTAGCGATTGTTTGGTCGCCCGTCCGTCCCGTTGGAGCAGGGGAAAGAGCGAGTCGATACCGACACGGAGTTCCGCAGGGAGAAGCCCTTCGGAACGCTCCTCGTAGAAACTGATGGCGGTCTGGATTTCGTCGCGGAGTTGCCGAACGTTGTCCTTTTCCGGCGGGCGAAGATAGGACGCCGCCGACGTCGCGTCGACCGGAATCGAGCGCTCACCGTTTCGCTGATCGATTATCCACGTCGTCGGATCGGTGGGTGAGACCGATTCCGGCAGTCGGGATTCGGGACTGTCGATGGTTCGATCGACGAGCGCGAGGATTCGATACCGTCGCTGACCGTGGCCGAACAGGACACGGGCCGCCTTCGCCGACAGCCAATCCGGCACGTTACCGGTGATGAGGATGTTGCTTCCACGCTTCTTCAACAGCTCTAACCACGTTTGGAAGTTCGCGTCGTCACCACCACCGCGAAATCTGAGCACCGAGGCCATATATTACCTACTGAACATATATTAAATAAATATACTGGATTGAACAACGTTTGTCAGGACTCGGCGGACGGGGAGTCACGGCACGTCGTATCGGACGGTCTTCGGTGACGGCGCGACCGACACCGGTTGGTGGAACGCCCACCGCCACGATTCGGCGGGCATCGACACCGTAACGCTGACTGCCACGGACGGCACCGATCGTTCGACAGCGTTCGACGTGACGATCAGCGTCGTGTAAATTCCTGACACGGCAGAAGGAGAACGGAATTTTTGTCACATGGATAGATATGTCTGAGTTTTATTCATTCGCCGTTCCCATCCCTGTCACACAAATACTAACATGATTCCAGAAAAGAGATAATACGCCTATATATCAGATCCCATCGTCCAGTATACCTCTCCTTAATACATACATAACATCACGATATCAGCGAACTGAGGAGCGGACGCGTTCCAATCATCAAATCGAAGCCCCCTTCCGGTTTATCTACATGTATTCCATTCTTAAATCCGTAGAACTAACGAAACAGTGTTACAAAGTTATGCGGCGTTGCGTGAATTTCCGAGACGAGGATGTCTAAATACATGAAGCGAACGAGTATCACACTTGTACTGGTTCTCGCGCTGATGGTCGCCGGGTGTTCGTCCCTCGGCGGCAATTCGGCGAGTACGACTAGCAAGACGTCGGTCAGCCAAACCTCCACGAAGGCGGCCGACTCGACCACCACCACGAGCAGCGCGGACGGCGGTGGATCGGAATCCACGTCGACAACGACGGGCGAGGCGACGGGAACCACGACGACTGGGGCAGCGACTACTACAACCACCACGGCTACCACGACCACAACGACCACAACGACCACGACGACGTCCGCTGACTCGTGGACGAAGCCGAAGCCCCCGAACACGCCGCTCCAGAACAAGATGGACGAGAACGACGGGAGCCGAATCTCGAACGTCGAGGTCATCCACAAGGAGGAGGCGAGTGACGGCGGCTACTCCAACTTCGACGTGGCATTCTCCGCCAACACCTCGATGAAGCGCGTGGACCCCGCCGAGCACGGTACCGTGCGGGGCGAGCCATACTTCCTCGTCTACGCCAACGGTGACCTCGACAACGGGTCACGCTTCACCGATACCAGCGGGACGCTCATCGAGCGAACGCCGGTCGTCAGCCAGGAGAAGAACGGCGACTTCGCCATCGAAATCCACCCCGAAGCGCTGGACAAGGCGGGTGCGGACGGCAAAGTCAAGCTCATGATCCTCCTGATGGACCGTGACTCCGACTGGGACGACATCTACGGCGTCGCGTGGGTGACGGTCGATTACTCGTCCAGCGAGTAACACCCGAAGACGACCATCGATTTTGGACTTTTTTCGAACGCGGTAGTGAGAAAGCCGATAGCGACGAGTTACAGAGCGACGTGACGGGAGCGAGTAGCTGTTCTCTCGTCGAGTAAAACGGTCGAACCCCTATCGCTTGCCGACTTTCCCCTGCCACTCCTGTACCTTCGACATCAATTCGATGGGCGAGATGTCGGCGACTTCGACCCCGGCGAGTTCGGAGAGGACGGCCTCCGTCTCGGGGTCGAGCGCATCCCCTTCGTCCTTCGATTCTTCATCATCCGACTCGCTTTCCCCCGAACCGTTCGCCTGGAACTGACCCGCCCCAAGGTCGAAGACGGCCTGTACCGTCTCGTTCGACCCCGAACCGCGCGCCTCGATGGCCTTCTCCTGTCTGAGTTTGTCGAGCACGTCGCGCGAGCGTTCGACGACGGGCATCGGAACGCCCGCCAAGTCCGCGACGTGAATCCCGTACGAGCGGTTCGTCGGCCCGTCGCGCACGGTCCTGAGGAAGGTGACGTCGCCGTCCCGTTCGTCGGCGGCCACGTGGACGTTCTCCACGCGGTCCAGATGGTCGGCGAGCGTCGTCAGTTCGTGGTAGTGGGTCGCGAACAGCGTCTTCGCCCGAACCTCGTTGTGCAGGTACTCCGTCGCGGCCCACGCGATGGAAATGCCGTCGTAGGTCGCGGTTCCGCGCCCCACCTCGTCCAGAATCACCAAGGAGTCCTCGCTCGCGGAGTGGAGGATGTTGCTCAACTCCTGCATCTCGACCATGAACGTCGAGCGACCCTGCGCCAACTCGTCCAGCGCCCCGACGCGGGTGAAGATGCCGTCCACCAATCCGATGCGGGCCTCCCGCGCCGGAACGAAACTTCCGACCTGCGCGAGCAGGGTGATGAGCGCGACCTGCCGCATGTACGTCGATTTCCCGCTCATGTTCGGCCCGGTGACGATGAGAAACTCGCGGTCGTCGTCCATCCGCACGTCGTTCGGGACGAATTCGGTCGTTCGCTCCACGACGGGGTGGCGACCCTGCTCGATGTCGAGCCCCGACTCGGCGAGTTCCGGACGCACCCAGCCGTTTTCGACGGCGTGGACGGCCAGACTCGCCAGCACGTCGAGTTCGGCCAGCGTCCGGCCGACGTCCTGTAGCAGTTCGGCGTGTTCCGCGACTCGATTTCTGAGTTCCTTGAACAGGTCGTACTCCAGTTCGCCGCGCCGTTCCTCCAGTCGAAGAATCTCGCGCTCGCGCTCGCGGAGTTCGTCGGTGACGTACCGTTCGGAGTTTTTCAGGGTTTTGACGGCCTCGTACTCCTCCGGGACCTTGCCGGTGTCAGACTTTCCGACCTGCAGGTAGTAGCCGTCCGTCTTGTTGCGGTCCACCTGCAGGTGCGAGATGCCGGTTCGGGACTTCTCCCTGTCTGCCAGCGTGTCGAACCACTCCAAGTTCTCCTCGTGCTTGTCGATGATCCCGTCCAATTCCTCGTCGTAGCCGCGACACAGCAAGCCGCCCTGCGTGACCGTGTTCGGCGGGTCCTCGGCGAGCGCCTCGGCCAGTTCCTCGCGCAGCATTTCCGCCTGCGCACGGTCGGGGCGCGAGACGAGTTCGGACAGCGGCGAACTCGACAGGCCGGGTGCGTTGGCGATAGCGTCGGCGACCGACGGGAGAACCGAAAGGCTGTCGCGCACCCGCAGGAGGTCGTGCGCGTCGGCGCTTCCGGACACCGCCTTGCTCGCCAAGCGTTCGAGATCGTAGGCGTCGGCGAGCGTCTCGCGAATCTCCGCGCGGGCCAACGCCGATTCGGCGAACGACCCGACGCTCGATTGACGTTCCCGAAGCACGGCTTGGGACCGGCGGGGACGCTGGAGCCACTCCTTCAACAAGCGTCGTCCGGCGCTCGTCTTCGTGTGATCCACCGTCTCGAACAGCGACCCCTTGCGGTCCCCGTGCATGGTCTCGGTGAGTTCGAGGTTGCGCTGGGTCGTCGCGTCGAGTTCGACGTGGTCGTCCGCGTGGTACGACTGCAGGCGCGTCATGGACCCGAGGACGCCCGCGCCGGTCTCCTCGACGTACGAGAGCACCGCACCCGCCGCCCGGACCTCCGCTTCGTCGTCGGAATCCAATCCGAGACTGGACAGCGTCTCCTCTCCGAACTGCTCGCGGGTGACGTGGGTGGCCTTGCCGGGTGCGAACGCGTTCGCGTCGTGAACGGAGACGGACGCATCGGTGCGGTCGCGCACCCGTTCGAGGAACGAATCGTCGTTCCGAATCTCCGGACCGGGAAGCACCTCGGCGGGCGCGAACCGGTACAACTCCGTCAGCGCCTTCGAGTCCGCGTCGGAACCGGAGACGGCCGTGACGAGGAACTTGCCCGTCGTGATGTCCGCGAACGCCAACCCGTAGCCGTCGTCCACGCGGACGATTCCGGCGAGATACTGGGCGTCCGCCGAGGACGTTTCGAGGAGCGTGCCGGGCGTCACGACCCGCGTTATCTTCCGGGCGTGACCACTGTCCGTCTCGTACTGGTCGGCCACGGCCACGCGGTAGCCCCGCTCCACCAACTGCTTCATGTACGGCGTGAGTTCCGAGAGCGGAACGCCAGCCATCGGATAGCTACTGCCGTGGCTCGATTTCCGCGAGATGTTCAGGTCGAGCACGTCGCCGACCAACTCCGCGTCGTCAGCGAAGAACTCGTAGAAGTCGCCGACCTGCATCGTCAGCACGTCCGCGTCCGTCTCGTCTTTGAGCGAGAGGAACTCCCCGACGATGCCGCCGTCACTCACGGCGGACACCTCCGGAAGCGAGAACCGAAATCATGTGCGAACGTGGGCGGGACGGCGACTAAAACGGTGTGGATTCGGTCCCTACAAAACGTCGGTACGATTTTGTCGCTTCGGGTCGTCGTCCCTTCCTCACGTGGTCTCCGCCGTTTCCGCACGTCGACTCGGCGCGACGCTGATGGGGGTCGCCGTCGTCGGGTTCGTCCTCACGCTCGTCGTCAGCGCCGCCGTCGCGCCGCCGATTTCGAACGCTCCGTCGTCCGATTTGTCCGGCCGAACCGTCGTCGGTGTCCAATCGACCTCGACCGACGGGAAGGTCGTGATGCTCGATTCGGATGGCAAAGAGGTGTGGCAGTACGGCCACGCGAACGGCTATCACGACGTGTCGTGGCTTCCGAACGGAACGGTCCTCGCGTCGTTCATCGACGACGGGTATCGGCGCTGCGGACCCTACGAATCACCCTGCGCTCGGACCGGCGTGCGGGTCATCGACCCGAACCCGTCGCCGCACGTCGTCTACCAGTGGACGTTTCCGGTCCGCTCGGGATTGAACAGCGAGGTTCACGACGCCGAGTTGCTTCCGTCGGGCGAACTGCTGGTCGCGGACATGGACAAGGAACGGGTGTTCACGGTCGCGCCGAACGGAACGGTCACGTGGCAGTGGAACGCGAGCGAGCGGTACGACCCGCCGTCCGACCCCACGCGAACCGACTGGCTCCACATCAACGACGTGGACCGTATCGGGCCGGGACGGTATCTCGTCAGCGTGCGGAACGCGAACGAACTCGTCGTCCTCCAGCGCGGGAAGGGCGTCGTGAACGTGATCAACGAGAACGGGGATTGGCGACTGCTGAACAAACAGCACAATCCCCAATACCTCTCGAAAAACGCCGTCCTCGTCGCGGACAGCGAGAACGACCGGGTGGTCGAACTCCACCGCCGAAACGGAACGTGGGGAGTCGCATGGCAGGTGCACGGCGCGGGCGGCCTCGGCTTCGACTGGCCGCGCGATGCGGACCGTTTGCCGAACGGCCACACGCTCATCACCGACAGCCGAAACAACCGCGTCGTCGAGTTGAATCGGTCCGGAAAACTGGTGTGGAGCGCGCGCATCAACTCGCTTCCGTACGAGGCCGACCGTTACCCCGGCGAATATCCCGCCGGGCCGCCCGTGAATTCGAGCGCCGACATCGGTCCGTCGGCGACGAAGCTTCCCGTCTTCGGCTACCTGCTCGACAGCGCCCGGCACGTCGTTTCGCTTCCCTACTGGGTCGCCGGGTGGCACGTCGCCGTCGGCGGCGTCGCGCTCGTGACGTTCCTCGTCGGACTCTGGCTGTTCGTCCGCGGGTCGAAAAAGTCCGTTGCGTGAGCAACCAGAATTACCACCGACGATTCCCTCGTCGGTTTCCACCATGGCGCTCACCCAGATAGACCACCTCGACGCCGAGAAGGACGAGTGTATCGACGACTGTTTCGCCGCCGCACAGGCCTGCGAGTGGTGTGCCGATCAGTGTGCGGAAAAAGGCGAAGGCATGGCCAAATGCATCCGGCTCTGTCGTGACGTGGCCGACCTGGCGACCATGCACGCCCGGTTCATGGCCCGCGATTCGAACTTCGACAGCGAACTCGCGGAAGCCTGCGCGGGTGCCTGCGAGGAGTGTGCCGAGGAGTGCTCGCGGCACGACCACGACCACTGTCAGCTCTGTGCCGACGTGCTGGAGGACTGTGCGGAGAGCTGTCGGAACATGATGGCGTAACGAACGGCTGATTTCCCTTCGAACTGCCCAATTTATATCGAACAGAAGACATTTACATAAGTTTGATTATTTGTTTCGTATGCCTTCCCTCGACGGTTCTCGCAACTATGTTATCGTTCTCTTAGTGCTAACTGCTCCTGTATTGGCCGGATGTACGTTGTTCGAAAACGGCACGCCGAACCACCATATTGTGATGACAAACGAGGATACCGTTCCTCACGACGCCGTGTTGGTAGTCATGTCGGGGGGTAAGCGGGTGTCCACGAACACCGTTCGTGTCGCACCGAATTCATCACGAACCGTCTCGGTCATCAACCACAGTGGTCGGTATTCGTTCCGGCTGAAGACGAACGGCGAGCGCGCCAACACGACCGTCAAATTACCGGTTGTCGAGGGAGACCGCCGCTCGTTCACCAGATACACGATCACGAAAACAGGGAAGATAACGACGATGAACTACCACGAAGATTGACTGAACCGACGGATTTCCGTCGGTTCAGTCACGCACGTCGGCGAGCAGTTCCAAACTATCGTCTTCCGGGGCATCCGGCACGCTCAGCATGAACGTCTCGATACCCACGTCCTCGTAGCGCTCCAGTTCCGCTCGAACCTCGTTCGGCGTCCCGACCAGCGCCGTCTCCAGATAGCCCGCGAGGAAGAACTCCCGCGGTTCGCTCGGGTCACCGTTCAAATGGCGCTCGGCGAAACACTCGCGCTTCGCCTCGGCCTCTTCTCGCGAGTCGGCGACGAACGCGAACAGTTCCGCGG
Source organism: Haladaptatus sp. R4 (assembly GCF_001625445.1). NCBI lineage: Archaea > Methanobacteriati > Methanobacteriota > Halobacteria > Halobacteriales > Haladaptataceae > Haladaptatus > Haladaptatus sp. R4. The sequence goes on from NZ_LWHG01000021.1 coordinate 535,473, forward strand.
ATTTCGTGATGTCCTCGTACCGTTCCTCGGACTCGCAGTGCTCCCGCAGCACGGCCAGCTTTTCCGCGAATCCCTCGGGGTCGAGGGTGCCGTAGTTCCATCCGTCGGCGAGTTCGGCCGTGTACCGGAGCGTGAACTGCTCCCCAGCACCACCGATCCAGATGGGAGGGTGGGGCTCCTGCACCGGTTCCGGGCGGCAGAACGCCTCCTCCAGATCGAACTGCTCGCCGTGGTGGGAGAACCGCTCGTTCGTCCAGAGGCCGTGGAGAACCTCGACAGTCTCGCGCAGTCGCTCGATGCGGGCCGCGGGCGGTTCGCGGAACTCGTAGCCGAAGCGCTCGAACTCGTCCCGGAACCAGCCCGCGCCCAAACCGAGGTCGAGGCGGCCGTCGCTCACGCGGTCCACGGTCGCCGCCATCTTCGCAAGCAGCGACGGGTGGCGGTAGGCCTGACAGTCCACCAGCGTTCCGAGTCGAATGTCGTCGGTCGCCTCCGCGAGCGCCGCGAGCGTCGTCCACGGTTCGTAGGTGTCCTGCTCGATGTCGCCGATCCACGACTGGAAGTGGTCTTCGAGCCACAGGCCATCGAACCCGCACTCCTCGGCGTCGTGAGCCACGTCCCGAATCGTCCCGTACTCGTGGCCGTACTGGGGCAGGATGATGCCGACGTCGGTGTTCATGGTGATGCCCCCTCCTCGTCTTCCTCGTCCGGTTCCCGCGCCTCCAGCGCGGAGAGGAGTGCCAGCGTCCGTCGCTGGAGTTCCTCGGCGTCCGCCGCGAGCAGTTTCACGATGGCTTCCTTGCCGACCTCCCCGCGGTCGATTATCGCGACGGGCGTTCCGCTCGCCGACTCGAACGCCTGTCGAGCACCCCAACCCATCGTGCTCCCCTCCTCGGTCTTCACGTCCTCCGGTTCCGCCGCGCGGTCGAACTCCGCGACCTCGCCGCTGAGCGTCGAGAGCGCCGCCCCGACATCGCCATCGAATCGACAATTGACCGCAAACCGCAGGCTGGGGTCGTTCTCCCGCGCCGAGAGCAGGAACCGGGCGACGTGGCTCGACGCGCAAAATCGCACGCCGCGGTTCGGTTTCACGCCGGTCATGGTTCGTGTGATTCGCCCCTCGACGGCGGCGGTTTCGTCCACCGCCTCGGCGTACGGCGTCGCCCCGACGACGTTCATCCCGACCTCCGGGACGAGGGCGCTCACGTCCCGTTCGACGAACGACTGAACGACGCCTTCGACCGCCTCGGCCGTGTCGTTCCGCGCCGCCCGGTTCCGGAGTTCGACGAGGTGGTGAACGGCACCCGGTCCCTCGCCGACGTCGACGGCGTAGCGGACTGCGCGCTCCATGAACGCCGTCGCGCCGCCGACCGCCGTTCGAAGGTCGTCCCCCAGCGCGAGTCGGGCGGTGATGGCGCTGGCGAGCGTGCATCCCGACCCGTGAGTCGCGTTTGTGTCGATGCGCGGATGTTCGAAGACTTCGATGCCGTCGGCCGTGACGAGCACGTCCCGAACCGTCTCGCCGGGGACGTGACCGCCCTTCACGAGCGCGGCGTCCGCACCCATCTCGCGGAGCGCGGTTCCTGCGGACTCGGCGCTCTCGTCGTCCGTTAGCTCGATGCCCGTCAGGACTTCGGCCTCGTCCGTGTTGGGCGTGACGAGGGTCGCGTGGGTGAACAGGTCCTCGTAGGCTTCTTCGCCCGCCGGGTCGAGCAGTCGGTCGCCCGACGCCGCGACCATCACGGGGTCCACGACGACCGGGATTTCCAGGTCCGCGACCTGCTCCGCGACGCTCCGAATGACCGGGGCTTCCGCGAGCATACCGGTCTTGACCGCCCGAACGTCAAAATCCGAGAGGACGGCCTCACACTGGGCTTCGACATCCTCGACCGGGAGCGTGGTAAAGCCCTCGACGCCGCGGGTGTTCTGTGCCGTAACGCTCGCGATGGCGCTGGTGCCGAACACGCCGTGCGCTTCCATCGTCTTCAGGTCGGCCTGAATCCCCGCGCCGCCGCCGGAGTCGCTTCCGGCGATGGTCAGCGCGACGGGGAGAGAGACCGGTGCTGGTTCTCTACTCATGTTCCATGAACTCCTCGAAGGCACCCCAGAACGGGTCTACCTCCGGATGCTCGATTTCCTCACCGTCCACCGTGACGCCGGTGCCGTCCCGAACCTCGCCGATGTCGCCCGCCGGAATCCCGGCGTCGGAGAGTGCGCCGAGGACGCCGTCGGCGTCCTCCGGCGCGACGGCCAGCAACAGCGTCCCCTCGCTGATGGACGCCCACGGGTCGATGTCGAAGAACTCGCAGGCTTCCAGCACGCCCGGCAGAACCGGCACGTCGTCGTGGCGTACGTCGAGGTGGACCCCGCTCGCGGCCGCCATCTCGGTCAACGCGCCGTGCACGCCGCCCTCCGTCGCGTCGTGCATGGCCGACACGTCGCCCGCTTCCGCAGCGATCCGTGCGTCCTCGACCGGACTCATGTCGTAGAACCGGTCTTTCGCCTGCTCGACGGTCTCCTCCGGAAGGTCCATCAGGTCCTCGAACTGGTTGCTCAGGAGGCCGGTCGCCTCGACCGCCGGACCTTTCGTGAGTAGGACGCGGTCGCCGGGACGCGCGCCGTTCGGTCGGACCACGTCGTCCGGGTCGCCGACGGCCATCGCGGTGGCCCCGCCGACCATCGGGTAGTTACAACCCGCGTATCTGGCAGTGTGACCCGTGACGACGCTGACGTCCAGCTTTTTCGCCTCCCGGTCGAACGTCCGCCAAATCGTGGCGAACTCCTCGTCCGTGATCTCCGGCGGGAGATTGAAATCCACCGCGAGATGGGTGGGTTGCAGGCCGCTCACCGCCACGTCGCTCATCAGGATGTGGAACGCGAACCACGCCGCCCGCTCGAAGCCGAGCGAGGGCATGATGTAGATGGGGTCGGTCGCGGTGGCGATTGCTACGTCGCCGACCTCCATAACAGAGTCAGACTCCGTCTGACTGGCCATCGAGCCAAGCTCGATGACACCGAAATCGACGCCGTGCTGTGGCCCCAGCGTCACGTCGTCGCGCTCCGCACCGAGGTGCGGGAAGATGTACTCCTCGAAGAACTCGCTGTCTACTTTGCCGAGATCGGTCATCACGTCGGGGTATTACTTGGTTGTATTTAGCGGTGGTGTTCACTCCCGGTCGGCCGACAACTCGGCGAACACCTGCAACGAGGGGTCTACATCGGGATGCTCGATTCGGTCGCCATCAACGTAGACGCCATCGCCCTCGCTCACCTTCCCCATTTCGGCCGCCGGAATATCCGCGTCGTCGAACGCGGCGAGGACGGTTTCGGCGGCGTCGGCTTCGACCGTCAGGACGAGCGTCCCCTCGGTCGTGGACGCCCACGGGTCGATGTCGAAAAACTCGCAGGCTTCCAGCACGCCCGGCAGAACCGGCACGTCGTCGTGGCGCACGTCGAAGCGGACGCCCGCCGAGCGCGCCATCTCGACCAGCGCACCGTGAATCCCGCACTCCGTCGCGTCGTGCATGGCCGTCACGCCGCCCGCATCGGCCGCGACCAGCGCGTCCTCGACCGGACTCATGTCGTAGAACCGGTCCTTGGCGTCCTCGATATCGTCTGCCGGCAGGTCGATCCGGTCCTCGAACAGCGTCACCAGAAAGCCCGCCGTCTCCACGCCCGGTCCCTTCGTCACCAACACGCGGTCGCCCGGTCTCGCGCCGTCCGGGCGGACGAGGTTTTCCTTCTTTCCGACGGCCAACGTCGTCGCGCCGCCGACCCACGGATACTGACACCCCGAATAGCGGGCGGTGTGGCCCGTGACGATGCTGACGTCCAGCTTTTTCGCCTCGCGGTCGAAGGTCTTCCAGACCGCAGCGAACTCCTCGTCCGTGATCTCCGGCGGGAGGTTGAACTCCACCGCGAGGTGGCTCGGTTGCAGGCCGCTCACCGCCACGTCGCTCATCACGACGTGGAACGCGAACCATCCGGCCTTCTCGAAGCCGAGTTCCGGGAGCAGCGAGAGCGGGTCCGTGGCGAGCGCGACGACGTGGTCGCCGATATCGATGACGCCAAAGTCCACGCCGTGTTTCGGCCCGAGGAGTTCGTCCTCGCGCTCCGCGCCGAGATAGGGGTAGACGTGTTCGTCGAAGAAATCGCGGTCGATCTTCCCGATGTCGGTCATACGATGAGTCGTTTCGCCGCGCACAAATCCGTGCTGATTCGTGGGATCAGGGATTACGGGATTTGCCGCGAGCGGAGGATTTCGAGGTTGCTGTAGCAGTCGGGGAATCAGAGCGAGGGTACCCGCGACGGCGACAACGACTAAGCAAATTCGTGGCGTTTTCCGTCCGTTATGCCACCGGAACGCGTACTCGTGGCGGGAGCGACTGGGCGACAGGGTGGGGCCGTCGCGCGCCACCTCCTGGAACGCGGCGTCGAAGTCCACGCCCTGACCAGGGACGGGGGAAGCGACGCTGCCCGAGAACTCGACGAACGGGGTGCGGTCGTCGTGGAGGGAGACCTCGGGGAGAAGGAGTCGCTCGTGGACGCCGTGCACGATGTGGACGGCGTGTACGGCGTCACCACGTCGGTCGCCGGATTGGACGCCGAAGTCGAACAGGGGACGAACCTCGGGGAAGTCGCCGCCGACCACGGCGTCGATCACTTCGTGTTCAGTTCGGTGTGGGGTGCGAACGAGGGGTCGGGCGTTCCGTTCTTCGACACGAAAGCGACCATCGAGCGCCGACTGTCGGATCTCGATCTGCCGTTGACGGTCGTCCGGCCCGTGTTCTTCATGCAGAACTTGGAAGGCATGCGCGACGACATCATGAACGAGACGCTTTCGATGGCACTCGAACCGCGCACGCCGTTGTACATGGTGGACGTGGACGACATCGGCGCAGTCGTCGCGGAGGCCTTCGAGAAGCGAACGAACTACGTCGAGCGGGAAATCGACCTCGCGGGTGACGAACTCACGTTGTCGGCGATGGCGGTTCGGCTGTCGAAGAGTATCGGAATCGACGTGACCGCCGATCACGTTCCGATCGACGCCTTCGAAAAGCGGGCGGGAGAGGACTATGCGGCCATGTACCGCTGGTTCAACCGCGGGGATGCACCCATCGACCTCGCCGAGTTGCGGTCGTCTCACGACGGACGGTTCACGCTGTTCGAGGAGTATCTGGACGAACACGAGTGGAGCGGATCGGAAGGCTAGTCTCCCCGCCAGAGCTTTGGGGTCGAACGTCGTGTCAGGTGTATGGTTCGAACGTACGAGTTCGAAGGGGGTGAGCCGTCGATACACGAGGAGGCCCACGTTTGCCGGGAGGCAACGTTGGTCGGGGACGTGACGGTCGGTGCCGACGCCAGCGTCTGGCCCGGTGCGGTGCTACGCGGTGATGCGGCACCGGTTCGAATCGGCCGGGAGTCGCACATCGGGGACAACGCGGTGCTCCACGCGTCGACCGTCGGTGACCGAGTGATGGTCGGTCACGGCGCGGTGCTGAACGAAGCGACGATCGGCGACGGGTCCCTCGTCGGATTTAACGCGACGATAAACACGGACGTCCACGTCGGCGAGCGGAGCATCGTCGCCGCAGGGACCGTCACGCTCGAAGAGGCGGACATCCCGCCGGAATCGTTCGTTCGGGGGGTTCCCGCGCAGGTGACGCCGCTCTCGGAGACGACCATCGACGCGGCGGACATCTTCGAATCGTACTCGTCGGGCGAGTATACGGGACTCGCCGAGCGCCACGAAGGACTGTTCGAGTAGGATCGATACGGGGTGAATCGGGTCGATACGGGGGGTCAGAGCCTAATAAAGAAACTTGCAAACGCAACCCGTGCAGTGATTGGTTCGACACCCGAATATGCGTGATGAGCGACAAAACTAATGAACGAGACTGCTGAAGGATTTGCCGCCGACGCAGGGAGGGAAGACACGATGTCTGATACCGCTCTTCAGTTCGGAAACCGCGAATTGGTCCTGGTGTCGAACAGGGAACCGTACGTCCACGAGCGGGTGGACGGAGAAATTCGAGTCGTTCGACCGACCGGCGGCCTCACGTCCGCGCTCGATCCCATGATGGCGAACACCGGGGGAACGTGGGTCGCGTGGGGGAGCGGCGACGGCGACGACGAGATGAGCGACGAGAACGGCTGTGTCCGGGTTCCGCCGGAGTCTCCCTCGTACGACCTGAAGCGGGTCTCGCTCACGGACGAACAGGTACAGAACTACTACTACGGTTACAGCAATCAGGTACTCTGGCCGTTGTGTCACTCCGATACGGCCAAGATGACGCCGAAGCCGGAGTTCTGGGAGCACTATCGGGACACCAACGAACGCTTCGCGGACGCGATACGGGAGCAGGTGGACCGTCGGAGGCGGTGATCTGGTTTCAGGATTATCACTTCGCGCTCGCCCCACGACGGATTCGGGAGGAGTGTCCCGACGCGTTCTGCATGCAGTTCTGGCACATCCCGTGGCCGTCGTGGGACGTGTTTCGAAGCTGTCCGGAGTACGAGGAACTGCTCGACGGACTGCTGGCGAACGACCTGCTCGGCTTCCACACCGACCGCTACTGCGAGCACTTCCTCGACTGCGTCGAACGGACGTTCGACGCCGAGGTGGATCACGAAACGGGGTGGGTTCGCTACGAAGGGAGAACGATTCAGGTCGCATCCTTCCCGCTCGGTATCGACGCCGCGGAACGGCGACAACTCGCGGAGTCGTCGGAGGCCGACGACGCGTGGGAATCGCTCCGCGAAACGTACGCGCTCGACGCCGACCGGTTGGCCGTCGGGGTTGACCGACTCGACTACACGAAGGGAATCGAGCAACGCCTCGCCGCACTCGAACGGCTCTGGGAGAAGTATCCCGAGCGGCGCGAGACGTTCACGTACGTCCAGAAGGCGAGCGAGAGTCGAAGTCAGATCGACGACTATCAGCGCGTCAAGGAGAACGTGACGAGCGAAGTCGAACGGATCAACGACCGCTTCGGGACGGCGACGTGGCAACCGATCGTCTACATCGACGACCACCTCTCACCGGCCGCGCTGGCCGCGCTCTATCGGGAATCGGACATGGTTCTCGTGAGTTCGCTCCGCGACGGGATGAACCTCGTCGCGAAGGAGTTCGTCGCCTCACAGGTCGACGACCCGGGAGTGTTGGTCCTCAGCGAACTCGTCGGCGCACACGAGGCGCTCGGCGAGTGGGCGATAACCGTCCACCCGAACGACACCGAAGCGTTCGCGGATAGCATCGAGGAAGCCTTGGAGATGGACGAATCGGAGCGAGCGAACCGAATGGCGCCGCTACGAGCGTCGGTGGAGGAAAACGACATCGAAGCGTGGAAGAACAGCGTGCTGCAGAGTGCGAGCGAGGTTTTGAGTCGAAAGCAGACGACGGGTCAGCGCGATAAAACTGGATCGGGAACGGACTACACGGACGAATGAGCGGAGGCGGGTCGGCGTCCGCGTATCGGCGTCCTCCGTATTTCGATTTCGTGGCGGTCCGCTTCCGCCGCACTCCGTAGCGGTCTGCTCGGATGCCGCTACGAGTTCGACGTCGCATATCTCATCGGTCCAGCAGGTCGGCCCGGCAATCCTCGGTTAGCTGACGGAGGCCGTCGCTGATTTCGACGGGGTAGGAACCCGGCGCACGGAGGTCGCGACAGTCGTCCGGGAGGCATCGCCGTCGTCTTCCCGCTCGTTCGGCTATCGCGCCGAGTTCGGAGGAGTCGGCGGCGCGCTCCCCGTCCTCGTAGACGAACACCAGTTGGTCCTCGCCGGGCGCGTCCTCGCCACGGAGTGCGAGCACGTCCTTTTCGTAGGTACCGTCGTCGTCCTCCTCGACTCTGCGGACGCTCTTTGCTCCGGGGTAGGTGACTTTCCCCGACGACAACTTCATGCTCGGGTGCATCTCGCCGTCGCGTTCGATTTCGGTGAGTTTGTAGACGAGGTCGAGCGACGGGGCATCCCCGCTCGTCGTCAGTGCGGTACCGGGACCGAACCCGGTCGCCACGCCGCCCTCGCGCAGGAAGTCGGCGATCTTGTACTCGTCCATGCTGGAGGAGACGAAAATCGGTCGGTCGCCGACGATTTCGGCGACCTCCTTCGAGAGGGAAACGAGGTCGCCGGAGTCGAGTCGCACGCCGACCTCGGCGTCGTGCTCGTCGGTCAGTTCCATCGCCAACTTCGCCCCTTCGACGGTGTCGTAGGTATCCACCAACAGAATCGTGTCCTCGTGATACTGATCGAGGAACGTCTCGAAGGCGTCGCGCTCGCTCTCGAAACTCTGGACCCACGAGTGGGCCATCGTCCCGTACACCGGGAGGGAAAACGCCTCCCCTGCGGAGACGAGCGAGGTTCCGTCGAAGCCGCCGATTGCCGCGGCGCGGGCGGCTTTCATCCCGGCGTCGGTGCCGTGGGCGCGTCGGGCACCGAAATCCACGAGCGATTGGCCGTCACCGTGCCGTTCGACCGCTTCGCGCATCCGGGCGGCTTTGGTCGCCACGAGGCTCTGAAAGCCGACCTGATTCAACAGCAGGGTCTCGAACAGTTGGGCTTCGAAGATGGGCGCGGTCACCTCCACGATGGGTTCGTTCGGGAACACGGGCGTCCCCTCCGGGAGCGCCCGCACGGTGCCGGTGAACTCGAACTCCGCGAGTCGGGAGAGGAAGTCATCGTCGAACCCGCGACCGGCGAGATACGAGATTGCTCGCTCCCCGAACGAGATGGAGTCGATGTAGGCCATCGCCTGTTCGAGTCCGGCCGCGAGGACGTACCCCCTATCCGATGGCAGTTTGCGGAAGAAGAGGCTGAACGTCGCCCGCGGGTTGTGGCCCGCGGCGTGATACCCCTGCAACATCGTCAACTCGTAGAGGTCGGTGAACAGCCCCAAATTTTCGGGCGTGATGTAGCCGAACCGCTTCGCTGGTTGGTTCCCCCCAGTCATAGACGCCGAGACGACGCCGCCACAGTAATAGTTGGGGGACGGTTCGGGTTCGAATCGGAAAACGGCACGAACTCGAATCGAGGGACAGTTCGGGTTCGAGGGACCCCGGCGAGACGCGTTTATTCGTCGGGACCCTACTTCGTCCCATGAACCTGGAATCGCTCAAACCCGATTTCCTCACGCCGAACTGGAAATGCCACTCGTGCGGGAAGAAGTACTGGCGCAACCCTCGACAGTGCGGCCGCTGTCAGAGCACGGTCTTCGACAAGATTCGATAGCCGATAGTTGGACGGGATACGGGGGAGAAATATTAGCGAAAGAGCAATAACTGTTTTGCAATACGTTAGCGAATGGCAAACTGATGCCGGGAGAAAAAGCAGTGTCAGTGGGAGTACTCAGTCTCCACAACAGCAAGGAGACGAAGGCTATTTTGAACGCCGTCGAAGCGTTGGGCCACGATCCGGTCTGGCTCCGGCGGGAGAACACGTCCATCGAGATACGGGACGGTCGTATCGTGCTCGAACCGGACGTGGACGTCATCGCGAATCGGTTGTTGTTGTCGAAGACGGAGAACCCCGAGGAACTCCTCGGGCTTGCGAACCTGTACGAAAGCCTCGTGCCGATGCTGAACCCGCCGATGTCGGTCCTACAGGCCACTCACAAGTTCTCGGCGGCCGTTCGGTTGGCGGACAAGGGGATTTCGGTTCCCGACGCTATCTTCGCGCTCTCCACGGATCGGCTCAACGAGATCGGCAAGACGTACGGGACCGAGGCGGTGTACAAAACCGCCATCGGGACCCACGGCGGTGGAACGTGGAAGGTGAATTTGAACACGCCCATCAGTTCACGGGTCGGGAAGCGACAGGCGTTCATCCAACAGCTCATCGAACAGGACGGCGACGGCCCGCACAGCGACCTGCGCGTCTACGTGGTCGGGGATTCCGTCCTCGGCGGGATGATCCGGTCGGCCCCGGACGAGGAGTGGCGGACGAACGTCGCGCTCGGCGGCGACGTGACGGCGGCAGGGGACGTCCTCACGGACGAAATCGTCCAAATCGCCCTCGATTCGGCCCACGCCCTCGGGCTGGACTACGCTGGGGTAGACCTCATCCGGGACGAGGACGAGTGGTACGTGCTCGAAGTCAACCCGACGGCGGGGTTCAAAGGGTTCTTCCGAGCCACGGGCCACAGTCCGGCACCGCACATCGCACGCGCGCCATCGAAGCGGGCGGCGGGGGCGTCGAGGAGGGCCGCGTTACGGAACTGACGACGACGCTCGACGATTCGGTTCCCGACTGCAAACCGGCGACGGGTAGCCAACGACTGTCGGACCAGCCCACCATCGGCTACACCACCGAGGTCGTCGTCAGCGGGACGACGGGGTCGCGCACCGTCGTCGCCAAGTCCGACACGGGCGCGAGCCGAACCAGTATCGACACCGGAATCGCGGCCGACGTGGGCGCGGGACCGATTCGGCGAATCTCGCGGGTGCGCTCCGGAAGCTCGAAATCGAGCCGAACCCGACCGGTCGTGGACGTGGTCGTCGGCATCGCCGGAAACCACTACACGGTTTCCGCGAACGTCGAGGACAGGAGCCACATGAACAACCCCGTCCTGCTGGGCCGCGACATCCTCGAACACTACCAAGTGGACATCAGCAAGCGAGTGGACGAGACGGAGGGCGGTACCGTCGAGGAGTGAGCGACGCGAGCACCGGTGCGGAGATGCTATCGATTTTTATCGGCGTGGGGGAACGGGAGAGCGATATTCGAAGTTACCATCTCGTAGGCCGAATTCTACCGTATCGGAACCGTGGTTGCGGTCGAATACTCGATCCGACACTATCTGCCACCTGCCCCGACCTTTATCCCGGAATGAGACCCACATCCAGTATGGAACGGTACGATGCTCTCTATCGGCTCTACGACGAATTCGACGCGAAGACCCTTCGAGCGTATCAGGACTTCGTGGATGTGTTCCCGCCGGTCGACTCCCGCGTCGCGCTGGAGCACTGGCAGTCGGCGAGCGACGAACTGGAACGGCGAAAGGACGAGGTTCGGGACGGGTTCGACGCGGGCGAAACCTACGCGGACGTGGCGGCCCACGCGACCCGCGACCAGGCGTTCACCGCGCTCGACCTCTACTCCAAGTACGGCCGGTCGGTGAACGCGCTCGTGTTGGACGTGGACGAGACGCTGCGGTCGGCGGGCGGGACGGACAACGAGATTCCGCGCGAAACCCTGAATCTGCTCACCGAATTCCACGAGAAGGGCGTTCCCATCGTCGTCTGTACGGGCCAGACGCTGGAGAACGTGAAGGGGTTCGCCATACAGGGACTCGGCAACGAAATCGTTCACTCTGGAACTCTGAGCATCGTCTACGAGGCGGGAACTGGCGTGTTTACACCCGGCCACGGCGCGGAGACGAAGCGACTGCTGTTCGAGGAGTTGGACGACGAGATTCGAACCGTCTTCGACACGGTACGCTCGGAGGTGCTCTCCTCGGCACCCGACGAACTCCGGCGGTGCACCCACCTGCAGGGCAACGAGTTCAACATCACGATGAAGCCGAACTTCGAGACGGGGAGTTCGCGGGCGGTCGAAGTCATCGACCGCGCGCTCGTCTATCAAATCGACTTGCTCGGCGAGACGGTGGTCGGGGATGGTGAAGACGGCAGCGAGTGGGCGCGAGCGTACTACGCCGACAGCGACCCCGAAATCCGCGGTGTCCTCGAAGCGGCGAACGGGATGCCCGAGGCGGACGTTTCGGAGATTCCGGCGGACGTGCGGGACACCTTCGACAGAATCGACGTGGCGTACTACGAGGGTGACGCCGCCGAAATCGGCAGTCGGGAGTTGAACAAGGTGGTCGGCGTGGAGGCCGCGTTGGACGTCCTCGGCGTGGACGAACCGTTCACCCTCGTGATGGGCGACAGCAAGAGCGACCTCCGCGTGATGCAGTGGGTCGACGAGAACGACTGCGGCATCGGTGCCGCGCCGGAACACGCCTCGCGCGACGTGTTGAACCACGTCATTCAGACGGACGAACTCGTCTTCGACCGCGGGAAGGCGGGCGACGTGCTCCGGACGGTGTACGCGTTGAACCGTCTGGCGAGACTGGGATAGCCGACGCTTGCGGGTGCAAGCACAGCGCGTTTTCGGTAGGCGTTCGAAGTACCGAACATGGAAGAATGCCCAGTGTGTGGTACGGAACTATACGTTGATCGGGAGACGGAGTTCGTGGCGCGCCATCTCGGCCGACAGTATCGGTTCTGCTCGGCCGACCATCGAACGCAGTTCGAGGAAGCGCCAGGCGGATACGTCTGATATCGCGCACTATTTCGTCACGAAGAAGCGAGGGAAGTAGAGCGTAGCGACTGAAGGGTGTGAAAATCGAGGGAAAGGTCCGTTCGTTCGAACGGAAGGAACCGAGGTAGAGGTCGTGGGAACCGTCGTCAGGCGTGAACCTGTACGCGGACGGTTTCGCCCGGTTCGACGGGACTGCGGACCGAGAGCGGTTCGTGGTCGGACTCCCGGAAGAGGCAGGTGTCCGAGCGGAGGCCGAGTCCGTCCATGATTCCGGCGCGGACCTGCGGGCCGTAACGCTCGCCGAGTTTGTCGACGACGTCCGCGACGGTTGCCTCGTCGGGGACTGCCACACGTGCGTCACGAGTCCCGGTGCGCGCCACCATCGGTCCGGTAAGCTTAACTGTGACGTTCATACTCACACATTGTCCCCCCTGCAACAAAAAGTTTACTCAGTCTCGAAAAACAGCTCTCGGGTGAATTTTACTCGTTTCCGGAAAAGAACCCTGCCGAGACGAAATCGCTTATCAGGTCGGAGGACAAGCGTCCGAGTATGTCGCACGCACCAGAACCGGGGACGGACGACCCGCTTTCGCTGCACGGCGTCGTTCCGCCCACGATTACGGCGTTTCACGAGGACGAGTCGGTGAACTACGAAGCCACGGCGGCCCACGCTCAATACGTCGTCGAGGGCGGCGCACACGGCGTCTTCCCGCTCGGGACGAACGGCGAGTTCCCGCTCCTGACCGGCGAGGAAAAGCGCGGCGTCGTCGAAGCGGTCGTCGATGCGGTGGACGACGTTCCCGTCATCGCGGGCGTCGGTGCGCCGAGCACGTACGAAACCATCCAGAACGCGGAACACGCCGAGTCGGTCGGCGCGGACGGACTCGTCGTCATCACGCCGTACTACTACCCGCTCGACCACGACGGCGCACTCGAACACTACCGCCGCGTCTGCGAGGCCGTGGACCTGCCGGTGTACATCTACCACATCCCGAGCAAGACCGGCAACTCGCTGTCGCTCGACACGCTCGCGGACCTCGCCGAGATTCCGAACCTCGCCGGACTCAAGGATTCGAGCAAGGACGTTCCGTGGCTCGGACAGGCCATCGACGACAACCCGGACCTCACGTTCCTCTCGGGGTCGGACTCCCTGATTCTGCCCGGACTCCAACTCGGCTGTACCGGAACGGTGAGCGCAGTGGCGAACGCCTTCCCCGAACTGATCGTTTCCCTCTACGACGCCTACGACGAGGGCGACGAGGAACGCGCCCGCGAACTCCAAAGCGAGGTGTACGCGATTCGGAGCGCGCTGAAGGGCGGGTCGTACATGGCCGGTGTGAAGACGACGCTCGACCTGCTCGACGTGGACTTCTCCCCCGGCCGCTCCGGAGCCCGCTTCGGAAGATGAACGACGCCGACCGCGCGACGCTCGAATCGGACCTTCGCGCGCTCGGCGTGCTCTGATTTCCCCCTTTTAAACACTGATTTCCACGAGTAGGCCGCCCTTACCGGGAGAGCGTATAACAGGGGGGCCGTCGTGCGTGGAATCATGCCTCAGTCGCGCGTTCTCGCCGTCGGGTTGGTTCTCCTCTGCATCGTCAGTGCCAGCTACGGCGGACTGCCTGCCGCATCCACTGCGTCCGCCGCATCCACGCCGACACCGCAAACGGCCACGACCGTCGATTCCTGTACGAAGATCACGAAACCGGGAACCTACGTGCTGACGCGCGACGTCCACAACGGGAAGACCGCCATCTCGACCGGCTGTATCGAAATCCGCGCGAACGACGTGGTTCTCGACGGCGAGGGACACACCCTCGACGGATACGGTGTCAGCGACACCAGCGGCGTCCACGTCGATGGGGCGTCGAACGTGACGGTTCGAAATCTCCGAACGCAGGATTGGAATCGCGGGATGTACGTGGAGGACGCCTCGGACGTGAGGATGCGCGACCTCGTCGCCGTGAACAACGCCATCGGAATCGGCGTGACGGGGTCAGACACTCGATTGGTGAACAACACCGTGAGGGGCGACCTCCGCGGCGTCACGCTCGACGATTCGTGGGACGATAGGCTGCTCGACAACCGGATTCATCACAATCGCGCCATCGACATCTACGCGCCGGTGGTACTGGTGCACGGATTCGGGTATCAACTGAACGTCGGCCCGCCGCTCGACCCCGACAAGGACGGACGATACGAGGACCTGACCGGAAACGGAAAGACGGGCGTCTCGGACGCGGTTGCGTTCCCGATCATCGCCGCCGCGGAGACGAGTGGCCTCGCACACGTGCCAGCACGACAGCGGTCGGCCCTGGATTTTGACGGCGACGGTAACTTCGACCAAGCGGACGTGTTGGCCTACGCCGGACTCACGCCCTCCGGATGACTTCCTTCGCCCAATCCGGCCACTCCTTGCGTTCGGTTCCGTGAAACGTGCCGTCGCCAGACATCGATTTGAGCGCGCTCGCGTCCTCCGTGCTCCAGACCGCGCCGTCCTCGTGGAAGACGCCGTTGAGGATGCCACGTTTGCGCTGGCTCAGCATGTAGGCGGGTTTGAGCATGAGCGACCAGAAGAAGTTGCCGACGCCCGAGTTCCGGATGACGGGGGCGAGCGAGGCGTAATCCGGGCCGCGCTGGGCCACGGAGACCTCCTTTTGACCCCAGCCGAAATTCGCGATGCGTTGCCACTCGGTCAGCCAGACGGGCATGTTGATGCTGTTGCGGAGTTCGTTCGCCTGTCGGAGGACGCCACGATAGATGTCCGTCGTGTTCGGGTAGTTGTAGTGAAACTGGATCACGTCGATCCCCCAGTCGTAGTAATCGGTGGCGTTCGCAAAGCTCGTCGCGCCGATCGTCAGCGGGACGTCGCCACGTCGCTCGCGGACGTAGTCGAACATGGCGCGCGCGAACCGCTTCTTCCACGGCCGCCAGCCGGGTTCGTTCATCACCTCGATGGCGAGCAGTCGCTCGTCGTCGCGGTAGCGGTTCGTCACCCACTCTGCGAAGCGCTTCGGTTCGTCCCACTGGCCGGGATTTCGCATGACGTGCTTTCCGGGCGACCAAACCGACGTGCCCGTCCACGGGTCGGTGTCGTAGAGGTTCTTCGGGACCGGCGGACGCCCGACACCTTCGAAGACGCCGAGGAGAACTCGGATACCGTGGTCGTCAGCGGTCGCCAGAAAGTGGTCGAGCGCTCGGCCGAACGAGTCGGGGTCGCGTTTCCACGCCTCGTAACTCAACCACGTTCGAATCGCGTTCAGGTTCAAGCGGTCGGCAAACCCCATGTCTCGCTCCGTGACCCCACGGTCGTACGTGTTCCACATCTGAAAAGAATTCATCGCGCGTGAGGGGAGATACATCGCGCCCCGAACGTCCACAGGAGGGGTCCCGATGTCTGCGACGCATCCGGAAAGCGACACCGCGGACGCGACACCGGCGAGAAACCCCCGTCTCGTACACCGACGTGTCATGAAATCGCCGACAACGGCCGCACACCTGAAAGTAGTAACCTTTCGTCTGACATTTTCCGTCGTTGGCCGTTTGATGGGACGGAAAACCGCTTCCGAGTATCGAGTGTCGGAACGCCGCGCGAGCCACGTCGTCGAAAACGTCGTGTCGATATCGGGGATCGGAGTACGTCCCTTCGATAGGGTCACCTCACTGAGTGTTTCCCCCGCTACTCCCGGATTAACCCCTGTATAACCGCATGCAGACGGTGGGGGTTTGGGAACGAGAGTGGACCGACATTGGTATCTCAACGGACAGGAACGGTGGGACTATCAGGGGACGAAATCGGTTAACTGGTCAATAGTAAGGGTGAGGAGGGTCGAAGGTATACACGAGATGCCCAATCAGCAGACCGATTCGCTGGTCGTCGGCTACTATCGACGCGGGAGATACGAACTTCGCGCAGAGGATTCGATCCACGCGTGGATCAGTGCGGAGACCCCCGTAGATGTGCTCCAGTAATTACGGACGATACCACGTAAACTTTTACTACCGAAGAAGTACCCGCGGGTATGGGACGCGACTATGCGACACTGCACGACCCCAACGCAGAGTACACGATGCGCAATCTCTCCAGCGAGACGATGGGAACGAAGGCCTCGCGGGGCGATAAGCGCGACATCGAGATAACGGACGTCCAGACGACGATGATCGACGGGAACTTCCCGTGGACACTCGTCCGCCTGTACACCGACGCGGGAATCGTCGGCACGGGCGAAGCCTACTGGGGTGCGGGTGTCCCCGAACTCATCGAGCGCATGAAGCCGTTCGTCATCGGCGAGAACCCGCTCGACATCGACCGACTGTTCGAACACCTCGTCCAGAAGATGTCCGGCGAGGGTTCCATCGAAGGCGTGACCATCACCGCCATCTCCGGCATCGAGATCGCGCTGCACGACCTCGCGGGCAAGATTCTCGACGTTCCCGCCTACCAACTGCTCGGCGGCAAGTACCGCGACAAGGTTCGCGTCTACTGTGACTGCCACACCGCGGACGAGGCCGACCCCGAGGCGTGTGCCGACGAGGCCGAGCGCGTCGTCGAGGAACTGGGCTACGACGCGCTCAAGTTCGACCTCGACGTGCCGTCCGGATTCGAAAAGGACCGCGCGAACCGTCACCTGCGACCCGGCGAAATCCGTCACAAAGCCGAAATCGTGGAGACGGTCACCGAGCGCGTGAAGGACCGCGCCGACGTCGCCTTCGACTGTCACTGGACCTTCTCGGCCGGGAGCGCGAAACGACTCGCCAAAGCCATCGAGGACTACGACGTGTGGTGGCTCGAAGACCCCGTTCCGCCGGAGAACCTCAAGGTACAGGAAGAGGTCACGAAGTCCACCTCGACGCCCATCACGGTCGGTGAGAACCGCTACCGCGTCACCGAGGAGCGCCGCCTCATCGAGAACCTCGCCGTGGACATCATCGCGCCCGACCTGCCCAAGGTCGGCGGCATGCGCGAAACCCGCAAAATCGCGGACGTCGCCAACCAGTACTACGTCCCCGTCGCCATGCACAACGTCTCCTCGCCCATCGCGACGATGGCGAGCGCGCACGTCGGCACGGCCATCCCGAACTCGCTGGCGGTCGAATACCACTCCTACCAGCTCGGCTGGTGGGAAGACCTCGTGGAGGAGGACGTCATCGAGGACGGCTACATCACGATCCCCGAGAAGCCCGGTCTCGGCCTGACGCTCGACATCGACGCCGTCGAGGAGCACATGGTCGAGGGCGAGGAATTGTTCGACGAAGCGTGAGCTTCGTCGAGCCAGTGAGCCTCCGACTCACGTTGTTTGACGAGGCGTGAGTCTCGTCGAGCCAGCAAATCTCTGATTTGCGTGTTCGACAGGACTGAAAAAGAATAGTAGTAAAGGCGATAATTCTACCTTTTCAATGCGTTTGCATTGGGTCACATTCGACGGCTTGCACGTCGACGATTGAAAGCTATTTTTCCGTCATGAGATACTTCCCGAAGGAAGGATATCACACGCCGAAGCCGATTCGACTCGAAGCGGGACGGTCTCGAACAAACTTAGAGACATATCCCAGAATTGCCAACATTCGAAACCATTTTCACACGAAATTGGTCGAAAACTATATCCAAACGCCATACTTTCGAATATTCCATGCGCGCAACGAATCGGCGTGATTTCCTCAAGGCGACGACCGTTATCGGCGCGACCCTCGCGGTCGGCGCGGATTTCGCGGTACAGGCGAAAGAGACCGGTGTCTCGGCCGGTTCGTGGACGACGTTTCGGGGGAACGCGGGGCGAACCGGAGCGACGACCGATAGCGGACCGAACTCGAACGTGGACACGGAGTGGACGTTCGATTTGGACGGCGGGATGGTCACCGTCGAACCGCTCGTCGCGGACGGGACGATATATCTGGCCGTGACGACGACGAACTCCCCGTCGGGCAGCGAGGGATACGTCGCCGCCTACGACCAACGGGAGGGAGCGACGGTGTGGAAGAAGGACGACATCTCGCGCCCGGGGACGCCGACGCTTGCCGACGGGACCATCTACTTCGAAACGTACGGTTCCGAGGACGCGGAAGCGACCGGGTTCTTCGCCCTCGACAGCAACAACGGCGAGACGAAGTGGCACAAGGAGGACTCCCTCGGATTCTCGAATCCGATGGTGGTGGACGGGACACTGTTCGCCGAGGTGGCGAACGGCATGGCCCAACTCGACCCCGGAACTGGTGACCCGATCTGGAAGACCGACAGCGCGAACGGGAGCGCGTGCTACGCCGATGGAACGCTGTTCTCCGAGACGGGAGTCGCGCTCGACACGGGTGACGGGTCCGTTCTGTGGGACGCGTCGGGCGACGACGACGAACTGCAAGCGGTGGCCAATGGAGTGGTGTACGGAGTCGTCAACGATGGCAAGACGAATCACGCCGTCACGGCGCGGTCGGTGGACGACGGGACGGTTCGGTGGACGACGTCGATCGACTATTCGGACTACTGGTCTCACGATCGACTCACGGTCGCGGACGGACGTGTCTACTTCCACGCAGGGGATACGCTGCTGGCGCTCGACGCGAAGAGCGGGGAGACGGTGTGGACACGCGAGGCAAACGCCACGCTCGCCGGGGCGGTGACGGTCGCCGACGGGACCCTTTACGCCGGTGGACGGGTCGGCGGCGACGGGGGGAACGCGGTGCTCCTCGCCATCGACGCGGCGGTCGGGCGAACAGGATTGGCAGTACGAGTTCGGAGGGTGGGATACCGCGGACACCGGCCCCGCGGCCAACTCGCCCGTCGTCGCCGACGGGAAGGTGTACACCGCGACGTACCCGATGAAGTCGACCATCGACTACGAATACACGAAGTACGGCGATTTCTACGTCCTCGGAAGCGACGGCGAACCGACGACCACGACGACGGAGGAAACGACCACGGATACCACGACCACCGACGAGACGACCACGGAGACGACTACGACGCCCGAGGAAACGACTTCGGATACCACGACCACCGACGAGACGACGACCAAAACCACGGGAACCACCACGGATACGGCGACTACGACGACTGGGGATTCGACGACCGACACGACGACATCCACGACTGGAACAACGACCACGACTGGAACAACGACCACGACCGGAACGGGGACGACCACGGAGGGAAGCCCCGGAACGGGGATGACGAACACGACTGACGCCGCTGGCAGCGGGACGAATACCAGCACGGCGACGAGTACGACCAGTTCGGACGGACAACCCGGATTCGGCATCCTCGCCGGAGTCGGCGGCATCGCCGGTCTGGGTGCGGCGCTCCGTGCCAAGTTCGGCGACGAGGAGTGATTTCTCCCGACCGATTTTTGTCGGGGAGTACGAATCGACGGGCATGTCCGACGAAATCGCGCGCGGCGCACCGCGTGAACGACAGACGCTCCACCTTCCGGAGTCGAAACTGGAGTCGCTTCGGGAGTGGGCGCTCGACGGGACGGGGGTGACCGCCGCCGCGCGGGTGCGGGACGCCGACGGACGAATCGCCCTCGTGAAGAACGGGTGGTCGGACGGATGGATCCTTCCCGGCGGCGGTGTCGAAAGTGGGGAAACGACGGTCGAGGCGGCGAGACGGGAAGTTCGTGAGGAGACGGAATTGAACGCGACCATCGACGCCCCGCTGGTCGTTTTGAAACAGTCGTACGTCGCGGCGGAAGACGGCGAGGAGTGGTTCACGGCGGAGTACGTCGTGTACGCGGCACGTGCGGACGGTGAGATTCCGGATGCATCCCGGTTGGGCGTGGCGGGTGAGGGGATTTCCGCGGCGCGATGGTTCGATAGGGTTCCCGAGAACCTGCACGACGGGGAGTTGCTTCGAGGGTATCTGTGAATCCGAGTCGGGAGAGGGACGGATTTCTACCATTCCGAGAATATACAAATAATCTATATTCTGACGAGGAGTTATCTCTCCTGTTTCTCATGACGCCCTCCCTTCGGCAGTTGGACGACGCGTGGAAGTACGCCATCCTTGGAGGGGTGGCCTCGCTCCCGTTTACCGCGGCTAGCTACTGGCAGACCGGGTCGAGGGTATCACTCGTGTCAGTGTTCGGCGGCGGCCTTCTCGCCGGTTACTTCCAAGCCCGGGATACGGGAACGCGTGATCACGTCGGAGCGCGCGCCGGACTGATCGGCGGGCTTCCGATACTGGTGATGCTGTTCGATATGCTACGATTCACGTTCGAATCGTCCAACCCGCTGTGGTTCTCGGTCGCCGCCGTACTGATGACACTTGCGTTCGCCGTGCTCTCCTTCGGTCTGGCCGCGCTGACCGGCGAGTTGGGCGCGATAGTCGGGAACAAGTTGGCGAAGCGGAAGGGTCCACGTCATCGGCCCGCGTAGGGAGTCAATCCGGGGAGGAAGGGCAATTTTACACTCGCAACTGCTCGATGACGGTCGTTTTGAACGCGACGGCGACCACACCGGCCGAAAACAGCCATACCAACACGATTTCCGTCGCCGTGGCGTTCCCGTCCGTCAGTCCCGTTCCGAGCAGGAAGTGAACCCCGATGGAGAGCAGGAAGACGAGAAAAGCGAAGTGCCAGACGCCATCGACGTACAGGTCGGGGTTGTACGAGAGCGCGGCGTAGGCGACGACGAGCGCGATGCCCAGCACGCCAACCACCCAAAACTGCTGGGTTCCGAAGCCGAGCGCGGTCGCCAACGGACCGGCGAGCGTCACCAACGCCAAGCTCAGCGCGAGCGTGGTGCTGAGGATTCGGGAGCCATCGACCATGCCGCGTGTTGCCGGAGGCGTGTGATAAGTGTAGCTACATCGACGGAATCTCAACAGATGGGTTTCGGGTCGAGACCCATTCCGGTGAGGGCGTCGGCGTAGTCGTCGTAGGCAATCTGGACGGTTTCGGTCGCGACATCGAACGCTCGGTTCCAATCGTCGTCGTCCGCACAGCACTCGGCGAGGACGGCACGGCCGTCCTCGACGTTTTCCCGCGTATCGGCGCGCAAGTCGCGGAAGAGGTTCGCACGACGCTTGTCGGCCTCGTTGACGAAGAAGTTCACGACCTGCAGCAGGGTTCGATTTCCGACGAGCGACCGGCCGACCAGTCCACCTGCCCGCGAGATATCGTCGTCCAATCCACGGAGATACGCCTGCATCGAGTCGATGGAATCCAGCGGTTCGAACTCGTCCAACTCCGCGACGACGCGCTCGTAGTGCTCCCGTTCCTGATCGGCCAACCGCTCGAACGTCTCCCGGGCATCGTCGCTCCCGTCGGCCCATTCGGCGAACGTCTCGGCGGCGCTGTGCTCACTGTTCGCGGACGCCGTGAGGACCACCTCGGGTTCGAGGTCGGCACCCGTCAGTGCGACCAGCAGTTGTTGTGACCCGAGGCGGTCGAGTTCGGTCGATTTCTCCGCACCCACCCTGTCGGCGAAGTCGTCCGGGTTCATAGCCATCACACGACGACGCCGAGTATAACGTTTGGGCGAGATGCGAGCAACGCCGTGACCCCGGTGGGCGAGAACCAGATATTTATACCTATCAGACATCTAACTGATCGTGACGAGGAAACTCTCGGACGAGATGGTACAGCGGATGATTCGGTCGATTCGGCCGGGGTGGACAGTTCGCGAGAACACCCCCATCACATCCGGTACCGACGCCGTCTCGTTTCTCACTGTGGAAACCGAGACCGGAGACAGAGAATTCGTTCTGAAGGTATGCACGGCGGTACCTTCGGAGGATTTCCGACCAGAGCCCTACGTGTTGTCGTTGCTCGAAGCCGGGACATCGGTACCGGTTCCCCACGTTATCGACGCGGTGGACACCCACGCCGACCTCCCCGCACCGTTCTTCCTGATGGAGCGGTGTGAGGGCGTCCTCGCGGACGACGCCGACCTCACGCCGGAGATGCACGAACGGATGGCGAGAGATGCGGGCCGATTCGCCGGTTCGTACCATGCCCTCAGTGATTTCGAGCGGTTCGGCTACGTTCGTCTCGACTGCGACCGCTCCAACTCACGTGGCGACGTGGTTGTCGATGGCCGCACGCTCGCCGTCGCCGACGACGCCGCACGGTCGTGGCGAGCATTCCTCGAAGACCTGTACGAAGGACGGATCGACGACCTCGACGACGAGTTCGCCGACCTCCGTTCCGATCTGGAAGCGTTCGTCGAAACGCGTCTCGATACGCTCGACCGGTCGTTCGACCCGGTGCTCGGCCATATCGACTACAAGCCGTGGAACGTCCTGATACGGCCCGAAACGGGGGAGACGGCGGCGGTTCTCGACTGGGCTCACGCGAGTACGATGGCTCCCTACTACGATCTCATCTTGGCCGAGGAACACCTCGGTCGCTGGGCACCGCTCGACGCCGACCGCAGAAAACGGGTTCGAACGGCTCTCGCAGAAGGGTATGCGGAGACGAACGAGTTGGAACGTGATTCCCGGTTCGAAGAGCGGCGAGAACTCTATCTCGCCGTGGCGCGTCTTCAGCCGCTCGTTTGGTTCTCCGAATGGACCGAGGGCGTTCCCACCGGTGAGCGACGGCGGCAGGCGGCGGAACACCGGAAATTCGTCGAGGATTTGCTGGCGTAGTTGTTCGTCACCGGTTCCCCCGACTACGGCCGTTCTCTTTTGGAGTTGCACGGCGTACGTCCTCCATGGCCGACGCCCTCTCACCGACCGAACTGTACGACCGACTCCAGCGGGGTGAGTCGCTCTCGATACTCGACGTTCGCAACCGCGACGAGTTCGAGGCGTGGCACATCGACGCACCACGCACCGTACAGCGACCGTACGTCGATTTTATGGGTGCGAAGGTGCGCGGCGAAATCCCGGAACTCGTCGAATCGCTCGGCCTCGATTCGGCCGACGAAGACGGACCGATCGTCGCGGTATGCCGTAGGGCGACGCGAGCGAACGCGTCGCCGAACTGCTCCGCGACGAGGGGTTGGACGTGTTGAACCTCGAATCGGGGATGGACGGATGGGCAACGGTGTACGTCGCCCGCGAAATCGACGCCCACCCGGAAACCGTCGTGCAGTACGAGCGCCCGTCCAGCGGTTGTCTGTCCTACCTCGTGATTTCGGGCGACGAAGCCGCCGTCATCGACCCGTTGCGCGAATTCGCCGACCGATACGTCGCGGACGCGGCCGAGCGGGGTGCGGATCTCCGCTACGCCATCGACACGCACGTCCACGCCGACCACATCAGCGGGATTCGAGCGGTTGCGGAGCGGAGCGAAGCGACGCCGGTGCTCCCGACGGGAGCGGAAGAACGGGGATTGGCGTTCGACGCCACGAACGTCACGTTCGTCGCGGACGGCGACGAACTCGAACTCGGGGACGGAACGCTGACCGTGCTCCACGCGCCGGGGCACACCAGCGAGATGACCCTGTTCAGGTTCGACGGCGTTCTCTTCAGCGCCGACACGCTGTTTCTGGACGGCATCGGTCGCCCCGACTTGGAGGCGGGGAGCGACGGCGCGCGCTCGCTCGCCGACTCGCTCTACGCGACGCTCCACGACCGCATCCGTGCGCTGCCGGGAGAGACGCTCGTCGCGCCCGGGCACGTTCGCTCGGGGACGCCCCGAGCGAAGACGGGACGTTCACCGCACCCCTGTCAGCGGTCCGCGATTCGGTTTCGCTCCTCTCGCTCGACAGGGACGCGTTCGTCGCACGCGTCGCGGACGATTTGCCGCCGCGACCGGCCAACTACGAGGAAATCGTGTCGGTGAATCTCGGAGAAGAAGCGGTCGATTCGGAGACCGCATTCGAACTCGAACTCGGTCCGAACAACTGTGCGGTGTAGCGGTTATGCGCGGTCGACTTCCTCGTTCACCTCGACCTGTGGCTCGTCGAGGTCGGAATCGAGACGCTCGTCGCCGTCCTCGTCCACGCGGTCGACTTCCTCCTCGATCTCTCGTTTTCGCTCGCGCTGCATCTCTCGCTCTCGGTCGCGGTTGTCTTCAGCCATCGCGACGCTGACTACATCGATACGGTATTTCCGTGTGATGGCCGTGGAGCGACGGTCAGATGGCCGCCGCACTGCGGTCCGCGACGACGAGGTTGACGGCGGCACCGGCCAGTATGATGATACCCGCGAAGTAGAGCCACGTGAGGAAGACGATAATCGCCCCGAGGATTCCGGTGAGTCCGTACTTGCCCGCCCCACCGAGGAACAGTTGGAATCCGGCTTGAAGGACCAACCAGCCGAGTGCGGCGAAAATCGTCCCCGGTAGCGCCTCCCGAAACGACATGTCCACCGGCGGAAGGACGTAGTACAGCGGGAAGAAGACGAACACGAGACCCAACAGGAGGACGACACTGGCGATGGTCCCGATGTGCGGAACGTTCACGAACAGCGACGACCCGAGGACGGTGCCGATGCCGACCATCAACGCGATGCCGAGAACCACCGCGAGGAGTGTCACGAGACCTTTCTTGACCTGTTCGACGATACCCGTGTCCGGGAATCGTTGATACACTTCCTCGAAGGAGATAACCAGCCCTCGAAACAGCTTGAGGCTACTCCAGACCAGAAGGATGACGCTTACGATGGACGCCCCGGCGCTTCCGGAGGAGTTGGTTAGCGTCCGGTCGACGATGGCCGAACCTTCCTTGGAGAGGAACTGTTTGGAAGCGTCGATGAGCATGGTCGAGAACTCCTTTCCGCCGAGGAGTGTCCCGACGGTCAACGCGAGGATGAGTAGCGGAAAGAGCGAGACGAACGCGTAGTACGCGAAACTGGCCGCGAGGAACGTGATGTTCCGTTCTTGGACGACATCGATGACCGACCGTGCCGACTCTGTGACGCTCATACAGGACAATGGGTTTCTTACGTAATGTTTGGTTCGGCTGTAGAAATGACGAATCGGGAGACGAGACCGTCCCGGCAGAACCGACCGCACCCGAAATCCGTTTGTCATCGCGTTTCGTTCACTGCGTATGGAAATCGACCCGGACGCAGGCGGTTCGCTGTACCGGACGTTGGCGGGAGCGGTGATTCCGCGCCCCATCGCGTGGGTGAGTTCGCGGAGCACCGACGGCGTGGAGAACCTCGCACCGTACAGTTTCTTCAACGTCGCGAGCGTCGCACCGCCGATGCTGATGTTCTCGGCCGCGGACGCACAGGACGGCCTGAAGGATACGCCGACGAACATCCGGGAGACCGAGGAGTTCGTCGTCAACATCGTCACCGAATCGGTCGCCGAGGCGATGAACGAGACGAGCGCGACGCTCCCCCACGGGGAGAACGAGTTCGACCACGCCGGACTCACCCGCGCGGAATCGGAGACCGTGAACGCGCCGCGTGTCGCCGAATCGCCGGTCTCGTTCGAGTGTTCGCTGCACGAGATGGTGGACCTCGGCGCGTCCACGATGGTGCTCGGAAAGGTCGAGTGGGTGCACGTGGACGACGACGTGACGACCGACGGGAAACTCGACGTGAACAAAATCGACGCCGTCGGACGCCTCTCGGGAAGCCTCTACACCCACACGGATGACCGATTTTCGATGGAGCGGCCGCCATGAGCGAGACGGGCGAGATGAGTGAGAGGAGCGAGACGGGCGAGGGGGACGCGGTCGAGCGCAGCGACGAACCGGTGACGGTCGAACGGTTGGAGTCCGACCTTCGGGAACTCGGCTTGTCGGCGGGGGACACGGTGCTCGTCCACGCGTCGCTCTCTGCGCTCGGGTGGGTTCCCGGCGGTGCACCGGCCGTCGTGGACGCGCTGATGGGCGTCGTCGCGGCGACGGGGACGCTCGCCATGCCCGCTCACTCCTCACAGCTATCGGACCCAACCCACTGGGAGAACCCGCCCGTTCCCGACGACTGGGTGGAAACGATCAAGGAAGCGTCGCCGCCGTTCCGTCCGGAACTCACGCCGACGCGGGGCATCGGTGCCATCGCGGACTGTTTCCGGGATTATCCCGGCGTCCGCCGGAGCGCCCATCCCGTCTCGTCGTTCGCGGCGTGGGGCGCGGACGCCGAGTTCGTGGTCGAGAACCACGCCTACGACTCGTCGCTCGGTGAGGAGTCACCGCTGGCGCGACTGTTCGACCTCGACGCGCGGGTCCTCCGGTTGGGCGTGGACGCGAACACGTCGCTCCATCTGGCGGAGTATCGGGCGGAGTACGACGGCAAGTCGTACGAGCAAAACGGCGGACCGGTGCTGGAAAACGGCGAGCGTCGATGGGTGACGTACGAGGAACCCGAGAGCGAGGACGACTTCCGGGAGGTCGAAGCGGCGTTCGAGGACGACTATTCGGTGCGGCGCGGACGCGTCGGCGAAGCCGACGCGACGCTGCTCTCACAGCGGGAACTGGTCGAGTTCGGGACGAGATGGATGTCGGAGAACAGATAGCTCAGTCGTCGGCCGCGGCGGCTTCGTCCATCGCGTCGGCGTCGGCTTCGATGCTCGGGGGATACTTTCCACGGTCGAGTTTCAGGTCGCTTCGCGGTCGGGCCATGCAGGTGAGCGCGTAGCGTTCGGCCTCTTCTTCGGTTAGGCCGCGAGCGGCGGGTTGGGTGACCTCCCCCTCGATGATTTCGGCCGAGCAGGCGAGACACATGCCGACGCGGCAGGAGTACTCCTGTGCGATGCCCTCCTCGATGCAGGCCTTGAGGATGGTCTGTTTGTCCGAAACTTCGATGGATTCACCGGTCCCGACGAACTCGACGGTGTACTCGGTCATACCTCGGCGTACGGAACAACTCGGCAAAACTCTTTATGGACGCCGCCGGACATTTTAGTCGTGGAAGATGCGACACAATAGGGGATAAAGAGTTTTCTCGTTGCCCTCTCGTAGCGAAACACATGAGCGAACAGTTTGATATGGTCGTTGTCGGTGCGGGAACGTCGGGGTGTTACGCCGCGGCGACCGTCGCGCGTGAGGGGTTCGATGTGGCCGTCATCGAGCGGAAGAACGAGGAAGAAGCGGGGCACATCGCGTGTGGTGACGCGTTGAAGGGTGCGGACGCCTTCCCGGAGGCGATTCCCAAGGAGCGAATCCAACCGGCGTTCACCAACACCGGCGTGGACCACGGTCGGTTCGAGATTCCCCAGGAGGACACGGTGCTCGAAATCCCCGTTCCCGGTGAACTCGCCGTCATCGACCGCTGGAAGTACGGACGACTCATCATCGAGGGGGCGAAGGCCGCCGGTGCCGAGTTCCACTACGACACGGTCGTGCAGGACGTGACGCAGGAGGGCAACGGACGCGTCACGGGCGTTCGTGCCAAGAAGGACGGCGACGTCATCGAGTACGAATCCGACATCGTCATCGACGCCGCTGGGTCGATGTCGCTGTTGCAGGACAAGACGGACTTCTCGAATGTCACGTTCGACACCAACGTCTCGTACTCGCAGTTCTGTTCGGCCTATCGCGAAATCGTGCACGTCGAGGAGCCGGTCGAGTGGGACGACGCGCTCGTCTTCAAGCCGACCGACCGCGCCGCGGGATACCTGTGGTACTTCCCGCGCACCAGCACGGAGATCAACGCCGGTCTCGGCTTCCAGATGAACGAGGAGCCGATGGAGCTCGTCGACGACCTGAAACACGACCTCCGAAACCGACCGGAGTTCGAGGGTGCGACCGTCACGGACAAACTCGGGGCGGCGCTGCCGACCCGACGGCCGTACGATTCGGCGACCGCACACGGCTACATGGCCGTCGGCGACGCCGCAGGACACGTCAACCCGACCACGGGCGGCGGCATCGCGGGTGCGGCCTACGCGGGCAAGTACGCGGGTGAGCAGGCCATCGAGGCCATCGAAACCGGCGATACGAGCGAGCACGCCCTCTGGGAGTACAACCGGAAAGTCATGGACCACTTCGGTGCGCGCTACGCCGGTCTCGACATCTACAACATCTTCACGACCGCGGTGGACGTGGACGACCTGATGGGGATGCTCGGCGCGCTCCCCGCGGAGAAACTCTCGGAGGCGCTGTACTCGGGCAGTGCCAGTATCGGGACGAAGCTCAAACTCCAGACCGCGCTCGACGCGCGCAATCACTGGCGACTCGTCTACGACCTCTACAAGACGAAGCGACTGGCCGACGAACTCCTCGACCACTACGAACACTACCCGACCGACCCGCGCGGCCTCGCGGCGTGGCAGGACGTTCGTGACGACCTGATGGACGACGTGTACGCGACGACCGGCGCGGTGCCGAAATACTGAATCCGGGTAGAAGCGGTTTTTTCGTTCGACGAACGCCGACCGAAGTCGGTTCGATTACGGGAACATCGAGCATCGGAAGGATGGGGAACGAGGATGAGATGTTATTGCATATCACAGTTAGAGCCGTGAAGAAGGAACGGGAACCAGCGGGCGCAAAAAAACAGAAACGAGCTACTCTATCTCGCGAATAACGATTTCGCCATAACTCTGGACGGTTACCTCGTAGTCGAGAATGGTGAAGATGACTTTTCCACCCATACGTGGAGAGCCATCGTGTTTGTCGCTAAATAGGTTGTCGAGTGCGTCAGGGTCGATCACGTCGTATAGCGGTACGCCGATCTCCGCTGGATCGACACCGGCAACGTCGGCGAGTGCCATGACCACCGCCGTGCTTAGTTGCTCCCCGTCCGCATAGCTGGTGTATCGGTTCGGTTGTGCTGTACTCGTGATGACGGCACCGTCGTTACTGTCGTTGATGTTCCCGTTCATAGGTGTGTACCTCTCGAACACTGCAACACTCGTTCGAATCATTCAGAGGGTTGTGACGGGTGCATATAAAAATTACCGTGTTCATTTGAAATGGTTGGAATTATATTATCAATTGCTGTCTAACAAGTCTCGGGCATAGGCGCGATTGCGATTGATTGCCCGTTGATGAACACCTATGGTCGTTGCTGTGCGATTTCGAGGACGGATGTCGAGAGTAGATCGACCCCGATTCCGAGGCTGTCCTCGTCCACGTCGAACGTCGAGGTGTGGTGGCCGCCCGGGTGATCCGTTCCGACGCCGACGTACGCCGCGAGGCCGCCGTTGTCCTGAACTTCCTGCATCAGATACGTCGCGTCCTCGCTGCCGCCGAGCGTGTCGCGCCGTATCGGGTTATCGACGCCGGTCGTGTTCAGGGAGACGTCGTGGATGATGTCTACCAGTCCGTCGTCGCTCACGGCGCTCGGCGCTTCACCCTCAGAGCTCAGTTCGACCGAACAGCCGTGCATCGCCGCCGCGTTTTCGAGGACGCGGACGGCACGTTCCTTCATGTAATCCTTGAGTTCGGTCGTCTCGCCCCGCACCTCGCCGTCGATGAACGCCCCCTCCGGAATGATGTTCGTCGCGGTGCCGCCGCCGACCTGTCCCGCGTTGATCCGCGTCGGGCCGTCCTCGTGGCGCGGAATGGCGTAGAGGTTCTGAACGGCGGTCGCCATCGCCTGAATCGCGTTCTCGCCCGCGTTCGGTTGACCGCCAGCGTGGGCCGGTTGGCCGGTGAACTCCGCGAGGAAGTGATCCACCGCGAGGAAACCGCCCACACCCGCGACGACTTCGCCGGTCGGGTGGTCGAGGCCGATGTGCACCGCCAGCAGGTAGTCCACGTCGTCCAGATGGCCGCTCTTCGCCATCGGTTTCCCCCCGGCGACCATCTCCTCGCCCGGTTGGAAGAGCACCTTGAACGTACCCTCGAAATCGCTATCCTTGATCGCCTCCAGTACACCGATTCCCATCGTGATGTGCGAATCGTGCCCGCAGGCGTGCATCGCGCCCGGGTGCTCCGAGCGGAAGCCTTCGGCGGCGGGAACGTGGTCGTCGTCCGTCGATTCCTCACGAATCAAGCCGTCGATGTCCACGCGCAGGGCGACCGTCGGTCCCTCGCCCCGTTCGAGGACGGCGATAGCGCCCGTGTTGCCGCCTTCGAGGCGTTCGAGGACGTCCTCCCGTGCCCCCGCCGCGCGAGCCTGTTCGTACCACGTTTCGAGTTCGTCGTCGTCCGGGATGGCCATGCGCTCCTCCTGAGCGAGCACCTCCGGCCCGACGAACAACTCGTCCACGCCGATTGATTCGAGTTCCTCGACGATCCGTGCGGTGGTGTAGAACTCGCGCCACGCCGGTTCGGGGTGGCGGTGAAGGTCGCGTCGGAGCGAGACGAGTCGGTCGCGGTGTTCCTGTTGACTCATAGCATGGGCCACGATTGCGGGGGTCTTAAACACTCGAAAAGCGGCCAGGGGGAACGTGTCGGCTCGGCTGAAGGAGAACACAGAATCGCCATCGTCTGCAGAAACGGTTATCTTTCTGAAAAGTCATACGTTATTCCGTGGCCGATGTATTTCAATTGATGGTGGGTCCGACGCACCGACGGTTGGTGGAGTTAACCGCCACCCGGGACCGAAGCGTTGGCGAACTCGTCGATGGTACCGAACTCAGCCAGCCGTATCCAAGCAACTGGGAACGCTCAAGGAGGGAGGACTGTATCCGTCCGTCGGGCCGAAAACGGCTGTACAAGGCAGAACCGAAGAACTGAGCGAGATGCGGGATTGGTTGTTGCAGTACGGTCCCCTCCGGACCGAGCGACTGGACGATTTGGAAGCGTACTTGGACAGGATCTGATTCCATGAAAGGAGAACTCACCGAAACGGAAGACGGTTACAGAGCACGATTCGAACGTATCCTCGACCACCCGGTCGAGAAGGTCTGGGAGGCATTGAGCGACCTGAAGCATTTGCGGGAATGGCTCGACGCCGTCGAATTCGAGGGAGAAGTCGGGGGCGAGTTGGTCACCGAGCACGACGACGACGTCGTCGTGGAGGATCGTATCCTTCGCATCGAACCGCCACACGTCTTGGAACACACGTGGTGGGAGGAGATGAACCCGGATGGCGTCGTCCGGTGGGAATTGAAACCGCATCCGGAGGGCTGTCTCCTGACGCTCACCTACACCGCACCGGCCGACAGCTCGGACGATTGGGTGAGGGATATGGCCGGATTGCACACCATAATCGAACTGCTCGCGGCGTATCTCGACGGCGTGGCAGTGGGTGAACACCAACGTCCCCCCGCTGGAGCGGATGGAAAACGGACGGGGGGTACCGGCGTCTACGCTCGGTTCGAGGAACGCTACGAAATCTATACGCCGGTCGTTGATGACGTCGAATCGCCGAATCACGGGTGACCGTCTCGGTTCACATTCGCTCGGTAGACACAGTTTTCTCGGTGAGAGGTGCCTGTCCCTCGAACCTGTTGATGACACAACTTGTATGTGGAACCATAACGAATATCGCCTCATGCAACGGTTCCTCCAAGCAGTGCGAAAGCGACTTCCCCTCCAGCGCTTTCTCTCCATCGTCCCCGTGTTGGCCGTTCTGTTGTATCTCAACGGTACCGACAACGAATCGATACTCTTCACCCTCGTCGGGGTCGCCCTTGCAAGCGTACTCGTCGCTGTTATCGACTCCTATGAAATCGACCGACGGATCTTCAAAGTCCTGTTCAGTCTCATCGTCCTCGGTACAGGGGTCGTGTCGGTGCAAGACGGTAGTTGGCCCGCAGTCGCGTTCCTCGTCGGGGGTGGTTGGCTCGTCCTCGACACGGTGTACGACTACCGACACGGTATCGAACGACGCGAAAAGACCGAAAGCAGATCGGTGAGCACGACCATGCACGAGATGCAAGAGTTCTCTCGGATAGCCCAACCGATACGGGCCGAACTCCGAGAGTACGCGAAGACGAGGGACGAACTCCACGCCGCGCTCGAAGAAGACAACGAGGAAATCGACGACGCCCTCGACCGCCTCTCGCGGATGGGTATCGTCACGAAGCGCGGCAGAACCTACTCGATAGACGAATCGTGGTCCGGAGTTTCGGGACTCCTCCGGAAAGTCGCCTCCGGAATAACACGACCGTTCACGATTTCCGCCTGACGTCGCGTCATCCGTCGATTGTTACCGACTACATTTATACGACCCCGGTCGCTTGTCACAGGATGTCAGAGGGAAATACGAATGAGTACGCCAAGCGACGAGCGTGACGAAGAAGTAGAAGAAGAGTTAGCGCAGGCAGAGCACGCGCGACACGAATCCCGCATCGAGTTCCACGGCGGGACGGCGATGAGCGCGCTCCCCATCGGGTTGTTCATCGTCTGGGCGATATTTCAGAGCGGGTTTCTCGGTGTCGGGGACACATCGGGACTCGTCGTCGGGATGCTCGTCTCGCTCATCGTCGGGATGTTCTTCGCGAAGGGCGATTGGAAGACGTACGCCAACACCATCTTCGAGGGGATGACCCAGCGCGTGGCCGCGACGGCCATCGTCGCGTGGCTCTGGGCCGGAATGTTCGCCCAGGTGCTACAGGATGGCAAGTTCGTCCAGGGACTCGTCTGGGCCGCCGAGACGCTACACGTCGGCGCGTCGCTGTTTCCGGCGGCGACCTTCATCCTCGCGGCGCTGTTGGCGACGGGCATCGGGACGGGATACGGAACGACCATCGCGTTCTCGGGTCTGTTCTTCCCCGCGGGACTCGTGGTCGGTGCGAACCCGGTGTTGCTATTCGGTGCCATCCTGTCCGGCGCGGTGTTCGGCGACAACCTCGCCCCGGTCAGCGACACGACCATCGTCAGCGCGGTGACGCAAGACTCGGACATCGGCGGCGTCGTCGCCTCCCGATTCAAGTACGCGCTCACCGCGGCGGTGTTCGCGCTCGTCGGGTACGTCATCGCCGGAACGATGATGGATGGTGCGAACATCTCGGGGAACGTCTCGTTGAACAGCAACCCGGTCGGCCTCATCCACCTCGTCTCGATGGGCATCGTCATCGTGACGGCCATCTCGGGCCGCCACATCGTCGAGGCGATTTCGTGGGGACTCGTGTTCGCGGTCGTCATCAACGTCGTCACCGGTCTCGCGCCGATTCAGAAGATGTTGGTGTTCTACGCGCCGAACAACGGCCCGCTCGCTAGCACCTTTGGATTCCTGCCGTTCGTTCATACGGTCGCCGTGAACGCGGACAACGCGGGCACGGTCGGCGGAAGCCTCTACAGCGGTGCGACGGGATTCTTCCCGCTCATCGTGTTGACGCTCCTCATCGTCGCCGGGGCACAGATCATGATCCGCGGCGGCGGCTTCGAGGCGCTGCAGAACTGGCTGTTGAACACCGTTGCGACCAACGTTCGGCGCGCCGAGACGACCATGGTGCTCGGGACGGCGAGCGTCAACGCCATGATCACCATCAACACCGCCGCCGAAATCGCCATCGCGCCGTACGTCGCCCGCATCGGGCAGCGGTTCAACATCAACGGCTACCGTCGCGCCAACATCCTCGACGCCAATAGCTCCGCCATGGGTTACATCTTCCCGTGGGGCGGCGGCGTCTTGGTCGGCTACGCGACGATGGTTCAACTCGTGGGCAGCGACCAGTTCGGTTGGTTCACGCGGTCGATGGTCGTCAGCCCCGCACACGTCTGGCCGTTCGTCTTCCAAGGCTGGTTCCTGTTCGCCGTGTTCCTCTTCTCGGCGCTCACCGGGTTCGGCCTCGAATACGTTTCCGACCGCCGTTCCGAGGAGGTGGCGCGGGTATGAGCCTCCTCGACAAGTATCTCGCGGGCTGGTCGTTCCGGACGAGCACCCCGTCGTTCGAGGTCGGCGAGGAGATAGACGTCTACCTCACCGGGCAGCGCAACGGAACCGCGACCGCCCGAGTCGGCGACACCGTCCTCCGAGTGGAAGGGGCACCGCCGGGCAAGGTCGACGACCGCGTTCGACTGCGCGTCGAGGAGTTCGACGCGAACGAGCACAGGGGACGGGCGACGTTCGTCGAAACCATCGACGGGGAGTGAGCCGACTCGGTTACGTCGAGGTAACTCCGTAACCGAGCGCTTACGGCCGGTTTATGCCTTCTAAAAGCCTCTTTTCGAGTACGTACCTTGGGGGGTGCGGAACGATGGAAACGGAGAACTCGATCGAACTACCGGACGCGGGCGATTCGCGCCGGGAGTTCATGAAGAAAGGACTGCTCACGGCGAGCGCGCTCGGCCTCGGAATAGCAGGGGTCGGGACGGCGGCGGCACAGAGCGACCGGAGCGTACTGGTGTACTTCGACGATTACGTCGCGGAATCGGAGTTTCGGGTCGTCTCGATGCTTCCGGCGACGATCACGGTTCGGATGTTGATGCTCCCGGGAGGCGGCGAAGCACCCGAAATCTCGCAACCGGACGACTACAACGGCTACGCGATTCGGTACGTGCGGGGGACCAACGTCGCGGGTGCCTCCTACGTGTTCACGAAGGGGACGCTACGGGAGCGGACGAAGTATCGATTTTCGAACGACGCGGCGGTCTTCAGTAGCCGTCTCGGACTCCTCGACACCACCGTCAGCCGAAGCTAAGTCGGCGTCGAGGAACCGAGTCACCACTACCAGCCGTCGATTCGAGTTGGAGGACGTTCGAGAATTCGAGAACCGAAAAAAACGAGAATCAGGCTTTGCCCATGCCCTGAATCTGTTCGAGTTCGACCTCGACGCGGATTCCGGGCGGGAAGTCCATCTGGGCGACGCGGCGGGACACGTCGTTGTGACCGACGATTTCCAGCCGTCGAGTGTAGACGGTGTAGTCCCAACTTCGGAACTGGCGTCCCTCCTCCCCGGAGAGCGTTTTATACTGTGGTACGCGGTGGTGTTCCGGCGGGTCCGAATGCGGGCCGCGCAAGTCCGCGCCTTTTCGTCCGGCGAGATCTCGAATGTCGGAGACGACATTGTCGAGAACGGGCCGGTTCCCGCTCTGTAGGAGTACTTTTGTGATGAAGGTCATGGCTAGCTCTGTAGGCAGTACACAATCCTGCTACGTAAAACGTCTGCTTCCGGCTCGCCACTTTCCCCTTATATTTCGAGGGCATATAATAAAAAAGTAGAGGATGAATTCAAAGCGCAGGACGGAGTAGACGGGAAAACGACTGTATTGCTTCGACATTCCTTTAATGGCTACCCGCGTACATGGACCCAATGGCAGTTAACGCTACGAGCGCGGGTGCGATCCTGTTCAGGGATACCCGTGGTCGACGAGAATACCTCCTCCTCAAAAGCCGTCCGGGCGATTGGGAGTTCCCGAAAGGCGGCGTGGAGGGCGACGAAGAGCTACAGCAAACGGCGATACGCGAAGTCAAAGAGGAGGCCGGAATCGAGGATTTTCGCCTCCTCGACGGCTTCCGTGACGACTACAGTTACGTCTTCGAGGCGAACGGGACGACGATACACAAGACCGTCCACCTGTTCATCGCCAAATCGTACGAGGCCAGTGCGGAACTCTCGACCGAACACCGGGACCTGCAGTGGCGCGACTACGAACAGGCGATAAACACCATCACGCAGGACGGGCCGCGCGACATCCTCCGGGATGCACACGAGTTCCTCGACGAGTACGACGACGCCTGAAAGAAGAAATCGATTTTTGGGGGCTTACTGCCGCCGAGCGAGCAGCGCGACCGCCGCGAGTGCGACGACCGAGACGCCGAGTCCGAAACCAGGCTGACCACCGCTGTCCGAGGTCGTGGTGGTGCTGGAATCGTTGGCTGTCGTGGTGGTCGTCCTCTCGTGGTTCGTGGTCGTCGTCTCGGAATCCGACCCGCTCGTCGTTTCGCGGGTGGTCGTCGAGTCACCCTTCACTTCGAGGCCGCCGTAGCCGATTTTCGGGACGTTCTTCCCGGTTCCGGCGTAGACGGTGAGTCCGTACATGTCTGGGGAGAACTCCGACTTCGTCTCGTTTTTGACGGTGAGTCCGTCGTCGCCGTTCACCGTCAGCGCCGAGCCATCACCGCTTCCTGCCTTGGACGTGTCGAATATCAGGACGACGGTGCCGTCGCCGTTACCGTCCGTGACGGTCGCATTGAGTTTGTACGCCTTCGCGCCACCACCGATCTGGACGGTTATCGCATCGGCGTCTTTCAGGTCGAAACTCATCGTGACCGTTTCACCCTTCTGCACTTCGTACATGGAGCGATTGAACGTGACCGTGCTGTTCGCGTCGTTCTCGAAGAGGTCGGGGGACTGTACCGCGGGGTTGTCCGCGCTCATCGCGTTTCCGGCAGTCGTCGCGGCGGCGGGACCGATGACCGAGCCGCTTGCGAGAAGCGAGACGAGCACGAGGGCCGTAAGAGCATTTCGTAGGTTCATATGTGTTGAATCCCGGTAGTCGTCCGGTTATACTCGTCAGCTGACGAGATTGATGTTACTTTCTCGTTATCCAACTAATGTTTTTTGATACGCCGTAGTCGAATCCCTTACCAACGTCGGGTGAGACGGGAGGGTATGGACGAATCGGAGTTCGTCTTCGAACTGCGAACCTGCCGATGGGCCGAGCGACGGTGGCCGCCCGGCGACGGCGAGCGTGCCGTCCTCGTCGCGCGGCAACTCGGCACGAAGCGTCGGCGATGGGACACCCTCGTCATCGAAGTCGATGCCGACGCGTTGGCCCGGCGCGCGAACTTCGGTCGTGACCGATTGGACGGCGACATGTTGCACCTCGTGAAACACGCCCCCGAGGAGTGGGAGTGGTACCGCGACGCCCTTCCGGACCCCGGCTATCCGTGGCGCTACGTGCGAGAGACGATTCACGAGGCGGACGACCGGGAAATTCTGGACGTTCGGAGGAACGGAAACCGCCTCGAAATCCGGCGGCGGTTCGTCTACCCGGACTGGGTTCGACGCATGGTCGCCATCGAGAACAAACCCGACCTGGACGCCAGCGCCGCACGGAACTTACGCCCGCAGTTGGAGCGGGACGTCGCCCTCTCGCTGGCCGACGAGGTCTGGGTGGCGACGAACCGGACGGGAGAGCGCGTCGAACCGGCGTTACTCGAATCCATCCCGGTCGAAGCGGGAATCCTGACCTTCGACGGCCACGACGTGACGGTGGCGTGGTATCCCCGGACGCTCGACGCGGAGGCGCCCGGAACGCGAATCCTCGAACGCCCCGGCGGCGGGAAGTACGACCAGTCGGCGGCGCGGTTCGAGTACGTGTCCCCCGAGGAGAAACGGCGAAAACGACTCGCAATCGCGGAGCGGGCCTACGAACGCGGCTGGCGAACCTACACCCGGACCATGCGGCCGGACTGTCGGCACTTCGAACTGCTCCGCGAGGACGAACTGGTGTTGCCGTACTGCGCCGCGAAAGCCTGCCACCAGACGGCGCGGGAGTGTTCCGGTCGCTGTCCGTCGTTCGAACCGGAGCCGCCAGCCTGGCGGCAGAAGGGGTGGCCCATCGAGGGCGGGCCGGGGAAAGCGAGCAAGCGTCTGCTCGAATCCCGTCGGGAGCGGTTTCGGCCGGGCGAGGCGAAACGGTAGCCGTTAACCCGACTCTTCGACCGTGATTTCGTCGCGCGCCACGGTCAGTTTGAACGTCGGAACGGTTCGGTAGACGACGTCCACGACGCCCTTTCGCTTCAGGCTCTGGAGCGCGGAGCGCACGTCATCGACGTCGGGGTCGATATCGAACTCGTCGCGGAGGCTGTGGAGAACGGCGACGACGCTCGACGACCGTTCGTCCGGACCGGGGACGACGTCGAACACCTGTTTCTGGAGTTTCGGGACGCGGACGACGCTCGGTACGTCGTCCTCCTCGTCGGCGACGACGCCGGGTTCCACGTCCACGAGGTCGTTCGCCTCGGTCGTCGCGCGGATGTAGCTGTTTTCGTCGCGGTAGTAGTACTCCTTGAGTTCGTTTTCGAGATATTGATGCACCTCGCTCCCGCTCTCCAACCCCCAGCGATCCTGGAGTTCGCTGTTCTTCGTGGGTTGAAGTTCGACCAAGTCCGCGAGTCGATCGCGGGCTTCCTCGGACAACGTCATTGTCGCGTGATTATGACGGGGGGTTATTTCCAACTTCCGGAGCGACGTGAATGGCGATGAGGAAAGTGGTGGAGCGAGGGGGACGTTGTCGGAACTCGGTTCCGACTGAATTCGCTACGACGAGACTATTTTGGCTCTGACGAGAACCAGCAACGACGATGACGACTTCGAAAGCCCTCGCCACGCTCGCTACGAGTTGCTTCTGGTTTCATTGAGAGAGCAACTGCTGAGAACACTACCTCGAAAGCCCCCGCCCGCTCGCGGCCGCTGTGCAGGATATTCTGGCCTCTCCGCCACGTTCGGCCAGAACAGTGCCTACACAGCGACTAAACGGTGCGCGAGCGGGCGACCCCTTTCAATCCCACCTGACCGCACCCGCACCGCTTGCTCGCGGGCCGTGCCCGCTCGCTTGCGAGGTTCCTCCGGAACCTCGTCTGCCACACCCTCCCCAACCGATTCCTTCGCTCGTCACACTCGCTCACTCATCCCTCGCACGATAGCCAGTCAGGTCCTCGGACGACGTGTCCTCGGCCCTGATGGCCCGCGCGCCACTCGGTCGGACGAGACAGGCGATACCGACCCAGCCACACGGCGCGCGAATGGCGCACGCCAGTGCGCCCGCGCGAGGGATGACCGAACGTAGTGAAGGAATCGGTTGGGGAGGACGTGGTGCGGTGCGGCAGCGGAGCGGTTGCGGTGTAGGTGTGGGTTTCGAGGAAGTATTCTCGGGAACTGCAATCACAAACCGACCAAACACTCCTGTGCGTAGCGAGCGACGTGGGTTTCACCCACCAGTTGCTGTCCTCTTCTCGAAAGCGCCACACCACATTCCTTCTCCTCTCCACGATCCGTCCGTAATGATTAACCGAACACCCCGAGAGGGTTCAGACATGCCCGAATGGGACACGGTACGATACGACTTTTCGGACGGCGTGGCGACCGTCACGGTGGACCGACCCGACCGACTCAACGCGCTGAACGTCGAGACGCTCCACGCGCTCCAGGAAGCGATTTCGGCGGCGGAGGCCGACGGTGCCCGCGCGCTCGTCCTGACGGGGGCTGGCGAGAAGGCGTTCATCGCCGGGGCCGACATCAGCTACATGCAGGACCTCTCGGTGACGGAGGCACAGGAGTACGCGGAATTGGGCCACGAGATCGCGGATTCACTGGAATCGTTCCCCGCGCCGGTCATCGCGGGCATCAACGGCTACACGTTCGGCGGCGGGTGCGAACTCGCGCTGGCGTGTGACCTCCGGGTGGCGAGTTCGAACGCGGTCATCGGCCAGACGGAGATCGATCTCGGCATCATTCCGGGATGGGGCGGCACACAGCGCCTCTCGCGCTTGGTCGGCGACGAACTGGCGCGACGGCTCATCTTCTTCGGGGAACGAATCGACGCCCAAGACGCCAACGAGATGGGGTTGGTGGGCGAGGTCGTCGCGCCCGACGAACTGGACGACCGTATCGACGAGATGGCGACCGACCTCGCGGAACGCCCGGCGTACGCCCTCCAAGCCGCGAAGGAGGCGATGAATCAGGTGCAGGAGGGAACCCAGTCGGCCGGACTGCGCTACGAGCGTCGGCTTTGGAGTTCGCTGTTCGGCACGCACGACCAGCGGGAAGGGATGGCCGCGTTCGTGGAGGACAGGGAGCCGGAGTTCGAATAACGACGAATAATAATCGGACGAAAGTACTGTTTTCTCAGTCCTGCGGCGTGGGCTTGGCACCCGAGGACGGTTGGACCTGTTCGACCTGCGTGTAGACGAGGACGGCACCGATGGCCGCGAGCACGCCGCCGATTTCGAACGGCACCGGGAAACCGAATTTGACGAGGAATCCCGACGAGAGCGGGCCGATGGCGGTGCCGAGACCGAACGCCATCGTCAGCAAGGAGAGTTGCGTTCCGGACTGGCCCTTGCGTGCGATGTCGCCCGCCAACGCGAGCGCCGGGGCGAACACCAACGCGCCCGCGACACCTTGGGCGAGTCGCGCGATGAGCATCTGCATCGGGGTGGTCACGAAGCCCTGTACGACCGTCGCGGGGACGAGCAGGACGAGGCCGACGACGATGAACTGGCGGCGGCCGTAGCGGTCGCTCGCGTGTCCGATGGGCGTCTGCAGGGCGACCTGCGCGAGGACGAACGCCGCGAACTCGAGGCCGAACCAGAGTTCGTTCTGGTCGAGTCGTTGGTTGATGGTCGTCTCCAGCGTCGAGATGAGGGCGATGCTGATGGCCATGAATAGCGAGGCGAGCGCGAGCGTGAAGATGGGGTCGAGACCGCCGCGCGAGTTCAGAATCGAGATGGAGAAGTCGTCGGCCGCCTCGGCGTCGGTCGATTCGGGGTCACTCACGAGGAGCGTGACGAGCAGGAAGCTGATGAGTGCCCCCGCCGAAGCGATGTAGAACGCGGCTTCGAAACCGGTGATGTCGATGCCTGCGAGGTGGTAGGGCCCTTGATGGACCAACGCACCGGCCGCAATCGGTCCCGCTCCGAACCCGAGCAGACGGAACGTGTTGAAGAGACCCATGTTCCCGCCCCGGTTCTCCTTCGACGCGAGGTCGTTGACGAGTGCGATGGTACACGGAATGGTGAACGCGACGCCGATTCCCTGCACCGCTCGGATGGCGATGAGAACCGGATAACTGCTCGCCAGCGAGTACGAGAAGTTAGTCAGCGCCAGAATCGCCAACCCGAGCAGGATGAACACCTTTCGGCGCTCGGATTTGTCCGAGAGATAGCCCGCAAACGGTTGGGTGAAACTGTTCAAGAACCCGAACAGGGAGAGGACGATACCGGTGATGGCCGTCGCGGTCAGCCCGAACGCATCGCCGGTAATCACCCCACTGGTGATGTAGAGCGGCAGGACGACGATGAGAAACGAGTTCCCGGCCGAGTCGGCCATCCGCGCTATCGCCAGCGCGAGGACTCGTCTGTCGATATCGAACATTCGATACGAAATATCGGCCGCACGGTGAAGACAGTTGTGATGGCGGCGGCCCTGACATGAATTCGCCACACCGTCGTATGCAGGAATTAGATGCCTTCTACCCGCGAATTATTCCCTACCGTGAGACGACAAAACCGTGGTTCGTGATAACATCTAAGCACGACCCGGCCGTCTATGTACCATGGCACAGAGAGTCAAGTATAACCGCGTCGAGACGGTGTTTCGGGAACTCTCCTATCCCATTCCGCGCGACGATGCGGCCGTGGAACTGGAAGACACGATCCTCGTGCTCGCCGAGGGCGAGAGGAATCTCGGGGAACTCATCGCCGAAACCGATCAGTCGGAGTACGAGTCCGCTCGCGACCTCGAAGCCGAGATCAACAACGTCCTGCCGAGGGAGGCGGTCGGCGAACCGTACCAATCAGAAGGCGAGGGCTGATTCAGTGGATGGGAAAAAGCACGCGACTTAAATGGCCGCGTTTGTTAGTCCGGGACAACAATGGAGTTCTGTGACGAGTGCGGTTCCATGATGAAAGCGAACGACGGGTTCTGGGTCTGCGGGAGCTGTGGTCACGAAACGCCGCGCGGCGACTCATCGGAGTACGTCATCACCGAGGACCAGGAAGCCAGCGAGATCATCGAGAGTGGCGGCGGCAGCAACGGCCTGCCCAAGACCAGCGCACGGTGTCCTAGCTGTGACAACGACGAGGCCTACTGGTACCTCCAACAGATTCGCTCGGCCGACGAGAGCGAAACCCGATTCTTCGTCTGTACCGAATGTGAACACAAGTGGCGCGAAGACGACCACTAACGGCGCGATTTTCCGGGAGTCGGTTCTCCCACACGGTTTCGACTGCGATAGAGAGGCTTCTGAGAAGGAGAGTACGAGTTCGATCCGTTCGGCATAAACGCCCGGCGGCGTTTCGGACCGTCGTCACAGCATCCGCACTCCCACGAACTCCGACTCATCACCGCCGCCGTCGAGGCCGTCCGTCAATCCTTAAGGCGAATCCCCACAACAGTTCAGGCAATGTTTGACGCGGACGACCTCGACAAAATCCGCCGGGGGAAAGACGAGTGGGAAGAAGAAACCCTCGACCCGACGCTGGAGCGCTTCGGCGAGCGAAAGGAGGAGTTCACGACCGACACGGACGGGCAGACGGTAGAACGCCTCTACACGCCGAACGACGTCGCCGACACGGAGTACGACGAGGACATCGGCTATCCGGGTGAAGACCCGTACACGCGCGGGGTCTACCCGACGATGTACCGGGGGCGGTTGTGGACGATGCGCCAGTACGCCGGGTTCGGAACGGCGGAGGAGACCAACGAGCGCTATCACTACCTCATCGACAACGGCCAGACGGGGCTGTCGGTGGCGTTCGACCTGCCGACCCAGATGGGGTACACGTCGGACGACGAGATGTCGGCCGGGGAAGTCGGGAAGTCGGGCGTCGCCATCGACTCGCTGGCGGACATGGAGACGCTGTTCGACGGGATTCCGCTGGACGAGGTGAGCACGTCGATGACCATCAACGCGCCCGCGTCGGTGCTGCTGGCGATGTACATCGCGGTCGGCGACGAACAAGGCGTTCCGCGGGAGGAACTCAGGGGAACGATTCAGAACGACCTGCTCAAGGAGTACATCGCGCGGAACACGTACATCTACCCGCCCGAACCGTCGATGCGCATCATCACGGACATCTTCGAGTTCTGTGCCGAGGAGGTGCCGAAGTTCAACACCATCTCGATTTCGGGCTACCACGTCCGCGAGGCGGGCGCGACGGCGGCA
Organism: Haladaptatus sp. R4; assembly: GCF_001625445.1. Lineage (NCBI taxonomy): Archaea > Methanobacteriati > Methanobacteriota > Halobacteria > Halobacteriales > Haladaptataceae > Haladaptatus > Haladaptatus sp. R4. The sequence goes on from NZ_LWHG01000021.1 coordinate 578,238, forward strand.
CAGGAACTGGCATTCACGCTCGGCGACGGTATCGAGTACGTCGAGGCGGCACTCGACGCCGGGTTGGACGTGGACGACTTCGCGCCACAGCTTTCGTTCTTCTTCAACGCGCACAACGACATTCTGGAGGAAGTGTCGAAGTTCCGCGCCGCGCGGCGCATGTGGGCGAAAATCATGGAGGAGCGTTTCGGCGCGGAGTCCGAGAAATCCAAACAATTGAAATTCCACACCCAGACGGCGGGGTCGACGCTGGCCGCCCAGCAGATCGAGAACAACGTCGTCCGTGTGGCGTACCAGGCGCTCGCGGCGGTGCTTGGCGGCACGCAGAGCCTGCACACGAACGGGAAGGACGAGGCGCTGGCGCTCCCGACCGAAGAGAGCGTGCGAACCGCGCTCCGCACCCAGCAGATTCTGGCCCACGAGAGCGGCGTGGCGGACACCATCGACCCGCTGGCCGGGAGTTACTACGTCGAGGCGCTCACGGACGACTTGGAAGAAGAGGCGTTCGACCTGCTCGACACCATCGACGAGAAGGGCGGCATGCGCTCGGCCATCGAGAGCCAGTGGGTCCAGCGGCAGATTCAGGACGTGGCCTACGACCGCCAGCAGGAGATCGAGGCGGGCGAGCGAACCATCGTCGGCGTCAACGAATTCGAGGTGGACGAGGAGGCCGAGATAGACGTTCAGGAGGTGACCGCCGAAGACGAACGCCGTCAGATCGAGAACCTGAGCGAGGTTCGGGACGAACGGGACGACGAGGCGGTCGAGGAAACGCTCGCCGCGCTCCGCGACGCGGCGGAGGGTGACGACAACCTCCTCCCGTACATCGTGGACGCGGTGAAGGCCTACGCCACCGTCGGCGAGATCTGTAACGTGCTCCGGGACGTGTTCGGCGAGTACCGGCCGGGCACGGCGATTTAATCGGGCGAGTCGAACCCCCTCGACCCGTTCGAAAAGTGCTTGCTGAGTACCTCCTCAGTCGAGGTCGTCGGGCGAGAACGAGGAGGTGATGATCAAATCGGTGTACTCGCAGGTCTCGTGGCGAACCCGCTTGAGTTCCCGATAGGTATCGTCGTTGTACCACTCCTCGGCGGCTTCGACGGACGGGAATTCGAGGACGACGGTCAAGGAGTGGTCCCAGTCGCCTTCTATCACGTCGATGTCGGTCGATCCGACGAGTACCTCGCCATCGTGGTCCGCAACCGTCTCCCCGGCAGCGGGGAGGTACTCGTCCATGAAGCGGTCCACGTCGGTTATTCCGTCGACGGCGATAACGTATCCCTTTCGTTGCGTATCGTGAGACATCCTTTTTTCCCCACCGTCGGCCGATACCGAACTCCTCGGTCCGACGGACGCATACCATGACAACAACTGTCACGATGAACGTATGGGGTACGGTCGGCCTGATTCGAGGAGAATGGGGAACGTGGTTCGCCGCTCAGACGTACTCCAACAACGCGTCGATGTCGTCCTCGGTATTGAAGACGTGTACCGAGGCGCGAACGGAGTTCTCCGGATACGGAAGCGGGCGAATACGAACGTCCTCGTCGGCGAGGCGTTCGACGAACAGTTCGGGGTCGTCCACCTCGAACGTCACCAACCCGGATTCGTACTCGCGTGGGCTGAGCAACCGAACGCCGTCGGCGGCGACGAGTCCGTCCTTGAGTCGGGCGGTCAGTTCACGGATTCGACCCTCGATGGTTTCGTAGCCCAGTTCCTCGATGACCGAGATCGCTTCACCCAGTCCGGCGTACGGAGCGGGCGAGACGGTACCGACTTCGAGTCGGCGCGCACCGGGTCCGTAGGAGAACGCATCCGCGTCGGGGTCTTCGACGCTTCGGTAGCCGATGTGTGCGGGTTCGAGGCCGGTTTCCGCCCCGTCCCGGACGAAGCAGAATCCCGCGCCGAACGGACCCAGCAACCATTTGTGCCCCGCTCCGGCGACGAAGTCAGCGCCCCATTCGGTCACGTCGGTCGCCATCTGCCCCGGACACTGCACCGCATCCACGAGGACGAGCGCCCCCGCGTCGTGCGCGATGGACGTGAGTTCCTCGACCGGGAGCATCGTCCCGTGCGTCCACGTCAATGCACTGAAACAGAGGAGTTTCGCGCCCGCGACCGCGTCCTTGATGGCGTCGGTATCGAGTCGCCCGTTCTCGCTCGCGAGGGTTCGAGTCTCGACGCCGTGCCCTTCCAACCGCTTCCACGGGAGGATTCCCGCCGAGTGTTCGAGGTCGGTCCGAACGACCGTATCTCCCTCTTCCCAGTCGAGTGCGGCCGCGATCCGGTTGATGCCATCGGTCGTGCTCTGCGTGAGCGCTATCTCGTCCGCCGACGCGCCGAGGTGGTCGGCGACGGTTTCCCGCGTTCGGTCGAGTACGTCGAACGCCATCGGGTACATCCCCTCCGCGGCCGAGGCCTCGTACTCGTGGCGTTCCAGACAGGATTCGGCTGCTTCGACGACGCGAGTTGGACTGGGACCGCTCGCGCCCGTGTTCATGTACGTCGTGCGGTTCAATACTGGAATCTCCGAACGAAGCTCCGTCGGCGTCATGGACCGATTCACGAAGCGAGGCGTGATAGTGGCTTTGTTGGCGGAAATCACGCCGAGCGGGTTCCCGGAACCGGCTATCGAACGGCGCTCGGACGGCCATCGAACGGTGCTCGGGCGGCCATCGGACGGCGCTCGAACGGCGATTTCATCGAAGTTATCCGCTCCCGGAATGAGAATAGGATATGCAAATCGACCATATCGGTATCGCAACCGACGACGCCGCGGAACTCGCCGAGACCTACGAGGCGCTGTTCGACGCCCCGGTCGTCCACGAGGAGGAGTTCGACGGGATGTCCGTCGTCTTCCTCGACTTCGACGGGAGTTACTTCGAACTGCTCGAACCGCTCGAAGACGGCACGATTGCGCGGTACCTCGAACGGAACGGACCCGGAATTCACCACGTCGCGCTCGAAACCGACGACATCGAGGGCGCGCTCGAAACGGCCCGCGACCACGGCGTTTCCCTCATCGACGAGGAACCGCGACTCGGCGCGTGGGGTCACGACGTGGCGTTCCTCCACCCGAAATCGACGGGCTGCGTGCTGGTGGAGTACGTCGAACACTAAGACAACTCGTCAGAACCAGTCGGCGGCGCGCAGTCCGTGGGGGCAAATCCCCGAGTACAGATCCGACAGAATATCCACTCGATGAGGACGGTACCCGACATAACGAACCGAGCGGTGTCATCGGCAGCCTTTTCTCTCGATTTTCCGAAATGAAACTCGTTGACCATGTCGATTTACCGTTCACGGGCGGGGCGACAGGTTCTCGAACAGGCATACTGGGACGCCGTCGAACACCTAGAAGTCGAAGTGGAAGAACGAGTGGTCGAGACGCGTCACGGTTCGACCCACGTTCTCGTCGCCGGACCGGCGGACGGAAAACCCGTCGTCGTTTTCCACGGTGGAAACGCGACCAACCCGATGTCGCTCGCCTGGTACACCGATTTGGCGGACGAGTATCGACTGATCGCACCGGATATCATCGGACAACCGGGAAAGAGCGCCGAGACGAGAGTCGACCCACAGGGGGACGACTACGGGGAGTGGGTCGTCGACCTCTTGGACGCCTTCGAACTCCGGTCGGCCCCGATGATGGGAACGTCGTATGGTGGCGGCGTCCTGCTGCGGGCGGCGGCGTTCGCACCGGAGCGAATCGAACGCGCCGCCCTGGTCGTTCCGGCCGGATTCGGAACGGGGTCGGTCGTGTCGCTGCTGCGCGTCAGTCTCCCGGCCGTGCTCTATCACGTGTTCCCGAACGAGTGGCTGTTGGAGCGAACGCTCGGCGAATTGTGCAGCGAGAAGCCGAATCGAGTGGTTCGGACCACCATCGCCGCTTCGCTACGGCATCTGAAACTCGAAAACGAGTTTCCCGAGGTGGATGCATCGGAACTCGACGCTTTCGATGCGCCGGTCGCACTGTTCGTCGCCGAGGACGACGTGTTCTTTCCGGCGGCGACGACGATACCCCGTGCCCGTGAACTGATTCCCAACCTCGTGCACACCGAAACGCTGCCGGGAGAGAGCCACATGCTGTCGTCGACCGCTCAGCGTCGAGTTACCGACACCATCCGCGAGTTCTTCGACGGCTGACTGCGCGTATCGATGGCTCTCCGGACACGACGACGAAACGGTAACGAATACGAGTGGGTTTTCGAGGGCTAGAAACCTTCCGAAGCGAATCCCGACGACTACTTGAAGCGGAACGTTTCCAGGTTCTTCGGCGCGAACGTTCGGATGTTGAACTCGTGGTAGAGCGACGAGGAGAGGTCCTGGGTCGAACTCTCGTCACCGTGAACACAGAGGACCTTCTCGGGTCGCGGGTTCATCGTCTTGACGAAGTTCATCAGACCGGCGCGGTCGGCGTGGCCGGAGAAGCCGTCGACCGTTTCCACGTCGAGTTTGAGGTTGAGCGTCTTGCTCCGGTTGCCGCGTCCGTTGAGCGGGATTTCGTCCCATCCGCTCTGGATACGGCGTCCGAGGGTACCCTGTGCCTGGTAGCCGACGAACACCATCCTGCTGTCCGGGTCCGGACCGATGTGTTCGAGCCACGACATGATGGGGCCGCCGGTGACCATCCCGGACGTCGAGAGGATGATACATTGGTCGCCGTCCGCCACGTCCTGTCGTTCCTCCTCGCCGCCGTCGATGTGGTTGAACTGCGGCGCGAGGAACGGGTTCTCGTTCTCGTGGAAGATGCGGTCCCGGAGATCATCACGCAGGTACTCGGGGTACGTCGTGTGAATCGCCGTCGCCTCCCAGATCATCCCGTCGAGGTGGACGGGCATCTCCGGGATGTCGCCGTTTCGCATCGCCTCTTCGATGACGAGCATCATCTCCTGTGAACGGCCGACCGCGAACGCGGGGATGACGACCTTGCCGCCTCTCTCGTACGTCTCGTTGATGACCCGCTTGAGTTTCTCCTCGGAATCCTTCTGGTCGGTCTGGTAGTCGTTGCGACCACCGTACGTCGATTCGAGGATGAGCGTCTCGACGCGGGGGAAGTCGTTCACCGCGCCGTTGAACAGGCGCGTGTCGTCGTAGTGGATGTCGCCCGAGAACGCCACGTTGTACAGTCCGTCGCCGATGTGGAAGTGCGTGACCGAGGAGCCGAGAATGTGGCCCGCGTTGTGGAACGTGAGTTTCACGTCGGGGGCGATGTCGGTCACGTCGCCGTATTCGAGCGGGATGGTGTGTTTGAGCGCTTCCCGAACCATCTCGCTCTCGTACGGTGGGACGCGGCCTTCCTTGGCGGCCACGTCGAGGTAGTCGAGTTGGAGCAGGCCCATCAGGTCGCGGGTCGGCTCCGTCGTGTAGATCGGGCCGTCGTAACCGTATTTGAACAGGAGCGGGATGAGCGCGCTGTGGTCCAAGTGAGCGTGGGTGAGCACCACCGCGTCGATGGTGGCCGCACCCGCACCGAGCGCCTCCTCGACTTGGAGGTACGGCACGTCGTCGGAACCTGGTTTGTCACCGCAGTCGATGAGGATACGCGTCTCGGGCGTCGAGAGGATGAAGCTCGCGCGTCCGACTTCTCGGCAGCAACCGAGCGTCGTGATGCGAACCCACTCCTCGTTGCTCATCTCCTCGCGGTGGATCTGGCGACCGACCTTCTCCAGGATGTTGCGGCGGTCGTCGCGTTCCTGTTTCAGGAAGTTCCTGACGTTGGAGACCGTCGAGGATTCGATGGGCGGCGTTCGAACGACTTCCGGCGTCCAGCCGACTTCCTGTGTGATTTCTCGGAGCGTACTGCCGTGTTTGCCGATGACCATTCCGGGTTTTTCGGCTTGAATGACGACTTCGCCGGTATCGGCGTGGAAATCGAGGTCGGTAACGCCCGCTTCCTCGGGGATAACGTCGAGGATTTCGCTACGAGCCGTATCGGGGCGCGAAAGAACGTCGGGGTCGGGACGAACCGTGATGCGCTTTCGCAGTTGGCTCGCCAACTTTCGGATGAGGTCGCCGTTGCGCGCGAACTTCTTCGGGTCACGCGTGTAGACGACGAGTTCCGGTCCTTCGTATTTGACGTCAGATACCGAAATGTCGCTCGGGAGTTCGCTCGTGATCGTTGCTTTGAGGTCTTCGAGTTGTTGCTCTACTTTACTCATGGTGAAAACAGTCCGCTTCGTCCGTTGAGAGAGCGAATGCTGTCGGTCCGGCGTATTTTGGATTGCCGCAGACGGCGGGGAAAACCACCGTGTTCACTACGACGTATACAGCACAGCATAGATTGTCTCGCTTGTTCTGCGGGATTGTCGGATACGCATGAATGCGCATAATGTGGTCCCGGTCTCCGAAAGCAATCTGCTCATGGATGACACAGGAAAACCCGCTTATCACCCACTAAACGGTGTGGTTATAAAAGCTTTCTCAAAACTCCTAAAGTGATCCTACACGACAGGTCCCCTATGCAACTCTCACCCGCCACGGTCGCCGACGAGTACGAATGGGTCCGCGAGCGGACCGAAGTCGTGGCGCTCATCAACGACGTTCGAGCGAACCTCGGCGAAGCGTTCGGAACGGACGTCGATTCGGTGTCTGAATCCCAGTATCGGACCGAGGTGGACGCCATCTTCGCCGACGGGGACCTCGCCGTGAACGTCGCCGCGCTCGTCGCCCTCCTCCGCGACCTCGACGTACAGGAGGACTATCCCGGGTTCGTCGTGGACGAACTCCTCGGCCGGGAACTCGCCGGGATGATCGCCGGGAATCAACCGTTCCGACTGCTCGGGGAAGCCACGTTCCACTACGCGGACATCATGCACCATCTGGACGACGAGGAAGCGGGCAGGGACGACTTGGACGCCGCCCTCGCCGCCGGGTTTCAGACGCGACTGCCGGGGTGGGATTGGACGGAGGGAGAGAGTCCGTTTTCGGTCGATTAAGCGTCGGTGTTGACCCGGAAAAAGCGCCCGCCGAGTGCGAGGTCGAAGCCGAACAGGCCTATCGTGAGTGCGCCCACGATGCCCACGAACAGCATCCACAATCCGTCATCGACGCCGCTGAACAGAAACAGCGACGCGAGACAGACGTACCCCGCACCGGCGAGACGATACCATTCGACGCCCCACGGCAGGTCGAAACTCGACAGGATCAACAGCACGCCAGCGGCGAGGGCAATACAGAACTGCACCAGTTGGCCCGTCGCGGACAGTTCCTGTAGTCCGAAAACGGCGACCAACCCGACGTTGGCTACCAGCACGAACAACCCGAGCCACTTGTACCACCGTCTCGTCTCGCCTGTCGGTGCGGCCTCGATCGGAATTCTCATGCCTATTTGTTGGATAATTGAATTCAAAAAGGTTCACTCCTCCTGTCGTCGATTCGAAATCTTCAGTACGATTCCCTGACAGCAGAAGATATGCAACCCGCGACGCTCTGTTACCCGATTCGGGGCGACGAAATCCTCCTCATCCGCAAGAAGCGCGGCCTCGGCGAGGGTAAACTCGTCGGACCGGGCGGGAAAGTCGAGGATGGCGAAACGCCCCGCGAAGCCGCGGTACGGGAGGTCCGAGAGGAGGTTCGCGTCTCCGTCGAGAACCCGACCAAGGTCGGCGAGTTCGAGTTCGTCTTCGGGGAGCAGTCGGAGATGTTCGTCCACGTCTTCCGCGCCGAAGAGTTTTCGGGGACACCGCGGGAGACCGAAGAGGCAGACCCGGGATGGTTCGACGTCGATGAGATGCCCTACGACGAGATGTGGGAGGACGACCGCCTTTGGATGCCGTCTCTGTTGTCAGGCGAGACGTTTTCGGGGTGGTTCCGGTTCGACGAGGACGGGGACGAGATGGTGGAAGAGGAGTTGGAGACCGGCGTGGAGTTTTGAGAGACGAGTTGAGGATTTAGCGGAGAGATCGTTTGGATATGAATCCGGTTTTGTTGTGATTGCAGTAGCCGAGAGGACCACCTCACTACCTCGAAATCCCCTACCCGCTCCAAACAGAGGCGTTTGGTACTTCTTCGATTGCAACGACTGGGGAGCAGACCATCTCGAAAGTCCCCGCCCGCTCGCTACGCACAGAAGTGTTTGGTTGGCGTGTGATTGGAGTCGCTGAGAAACAGACCGCTTCGAAAGCCCCCGCCCGCTCGCGGTTGCTGTGCAGGATATCCGCTCTCCGCACAACTCGCGGATAGGGCCTGCACAGCAACCACGTAAACGCGAGCGGGCGGCCCCTTTCATCCCCGCGAGGAACGAGCGGGGAGTTGAAAGACGAAGTCTTTCAGAAATCCCACCCAGACACCGCAACCGCACCGCTTGCTCGCGGGCCGTGCCCGCTCGCTTGCGAGGTTCCGGAGGAACCTCGTCTGCCACACGCCTCCCCAACCGATTCCTCCGGTCGCTTTGCTCCCTCCGTCATCCCTCGCACGATTTTTCCGAGACGGGTCGGCCAGTGGTTCGGCCGACCCGTCTCGTCAGCGCGCGCCACTCGGTTGGACGGGGTGGCCGATACTGACCAACTACACGGCGCGCGAACGGCGCACGACAGTGCGCCCGCGCGAGGGATGAGTGAGCGACGCAGGAGCGAGGGAATCGGTTGGGGAGGTGTGTGGTGCAGGGCGTCGGCGGTCGCGGTGCGGTCTCATTGCCGCTCGGTAATTGTGATCGCAGAAAATCCAGGTACTTCTGTTCGAAGCAAACTGGCAGGGATTTTTAGAACCATCGTCTCAGTAGTTCTTCTCTCATTTCAATCAACCTCTGCTCCGAGACCCTTCATCTCCCCGTGTCGTTGCTTCAGGAGATTTAAGAGCGCATCCGGACTGGGTAGGAGTAATGAGCAACGACGATCAGGAACTCGGCATCACCGAGTCCAAATCGTACAGTCCCGGCGACTGGTACGCCGAAGTGGTTCTGAAAGCGGGTCTCGCCGACTACGCGCCGATGGGCGGGTTCATCGTGACCCGACCGCGCGGCTACGCCCTCTGGGAGGGCCTGCAGGACCGCCTCGACGGCTGGTTCAAGGAGACGGGTGCGCAGAACGCCTACTTCCCCGCGCTCATCCCCGAGAGCTACCTCGAACGCGAGAGCGACATCGTGGAAGGGTTCGACCCGGAAGTCGCGTGGGTGACCCACGGCGGCCACGACGAACTCGACGAGCGCCTCGCGTTCCGCCCCACCAGCGAGAGCATCATCACGCCGTTCATGAGCCAGTGGGTCCGGAGTCACCGCGACCTGCCGCTCCGACTCAACCAGTGGTGTAGCGTGATCCGATGGGAAGCGACGGACACGAAGCCGTTCTTCCGCACGAAGGAGTTCCTCTGGCAGGAGGGTCACACCGCCCACGAGACCCGCGACGAGGCGTGGGACGAGACGATGACCCGACTCGACCAGTACCAGCGCGTCTTCGAGGAGGTGCTGGCGATTCCGGTCATGCCCGGCCGCAAACCCGAACACGACAAGTTCCCCGGAGCGGACACCACGACGACCGTCGAGGCGCTCATGCCCGACGGCAAGTCGGTGCAGGGTGCGACGAGCCACTACCTCGGGCAGGGCTTCGCGGAGGCGTACGACCTCTACTTCACCGACGAGAACGAAGAGGAGCGCGTGGCCCACACTACCTCGTGGGGACTGTCGTGGCGTGCCCTCGGCGCGCTCATCATGACCCACAGCGACGAGCAGGGCTTCGTCTGCCCGCCCACACTCGCGCCCGAGCAGGTCGTCATCGTCCCCATCTGGCAGGAGGAGAACCGCGAGGAAGTGCTCTCGTACGCCGAGGGCATCGCGGAGGACCTCGAAGACGCGGGCGTCCGCGTCGAACTCGACGACCGCGACGAGCGCAACCCCGGATTCAAGTTCAACGAGTGGGAGCTCAAGGGCGTCCCCGTCCGCTTCGAAATCGGCCCACACGAGGTCGAAGACGACGAGATCACGGTCGTTCACCGCCCCGACGGCGAGAACGTCGTGGAGGACCGCGCGGGCATCGCCGAAACCGTCCAGGACCACTTCGACGTCGTGTTCGACAAGATGTACGAGGCGGCGGAGGAGAACCTGGAGGAGAACGTCCGCGAGGCGGACTCGCGGGCCGACATCCTCGGCACCATCGGCCAGCACGGCGGCTACGTGAAGACCGCGTGGTGTGGCGACGAGGACTGTGAGACGGAGATCAAGGACCAGATTTCGGCGGAAATCGTCATGGTGCCACTCGACCGAGACGAGGAACCCTGCGGCGACGAGTGTTCCATCTGCGGCGACGAAGCGGAGGAGACGGCGTACTTCGCGAAGTCGTACTGAACCGGACGCTACTTTTTCGGCGACCGACACACCGACCGTGACATGTGAACCTTGGATTAGATAGTCCCGTGCGTGTAAGCAGTTACCATGCCGAAGTACGTCACGCTCGACGACACGTACGAAACGACCCGCGAGAACTTCTCGTGGGACCTGCCCGAGTCGTTCAACATCGCGGACGACCTGCTCCGGAAGCACGACGACCCGAAGGGGTCGGTGGCGCTGTTCCAAGCGTACCCCGACGGGCGGCGGGAGACGTACACGTTCCACGACATCGACGTGCTGTCGAACCGCGTTGCGAACGCCCTCTCGAACCTCGGCGTCGGGTTCGGCGACCGGGTAGCGGTCGCCGTTCCGCAGAAACCGGCGAACCCCATCACCCATCTGGCGTGCTGGAAACTCGGCGCGATATCGATACCGCTGTCGGTGCTGTTCGGGTCCGAGTCGCTCGGCTACCGACTCGACGACAGCGGCGCGTTGGTCGCCGTGGTGGACGCATCGGTCAGACCGACGCTCGCGGACGTCCGGGACGACTGTCCGAACCTCGACCACGTCGTCGAGGTGGACGGCGACGCCGAGGGTGATGCAATCGACTTCGAGGACCTCCTCCGAGATGGCGGGCGCTCGTTCGAACTCGCGGAGACGACGCCGGAAACGCCCGCAATCGTCATGTACACGAGCGGGAGCACCGGGCCGCCGAAAGGTGCGCTCCACGGACACCACGTCTGGGTCGGCCACTGCCCGACGTACTCGATGGTGTTCGAACGGGACGTGGTCGGGAAGACGGTGGCGTGGACGCCCGCCGATTGGGCGTGGATCGGCGCGCTCGGCGACCTGCTGTATCCGTCGTGGCACTACGGCCGCCCCGTCGTCGGCTATCCGATGGGGAAGTTCGACGCCGAGGAGGCGTTCGAAATCGCGGAGGAGTTCGGCGTCACGGACGCGTTCATCCCGCCGACGGCCATCCGCATGATGATGGAGGTGTCCGACCCGACCGACGCCTACGACCTCGACCTCGATTCCATCAGCACCGGCGGCGAACCGCTGACCCCGGAAATCCTCGCGTGGGCCGAGGAGGAACTGGCGGGCGTCACGGTGAACGAACTGTACGGCCAGACGGAGGCGAACCTGCTGGTCGCCAACTGTCACGACTGGTTCGAGGCGAAACCGGGGAGCATGGGAAAACCCGTACCGGGCCACGACGTCGCCATCGTAGACCCCGAGACGGGGACGGAACTACCCCGCGGCGAGGTCGGCCAGATAGCGGTTCGAAACCCCACCGAACCGGCGATATTCGAGGAGTACTGGAACGAACCGGAGAGGACCGAGTCGGTTCGGGTCGGAGACTGGCACCTCACCGGAGACCTCGCGGTGCAGGACGAGGACGATTACATCTGGTTCAAATCGCGCGACGACGACCTCATCATCACCAGCGGCTACCGGGTCGGTCCCGGCGAAATCGAGAAGGCAATTCTCGAACACCCGTCCGTCGAACAGGTGGGCGTCGTCGGTATCCCGGACGGAACGCGCGGCGAGATAATCGCGGCGTTCGTCCAACCCACCTCCGGCGTCGATGGGGACGATTCGCTCAGGGAGGAGATACGCACCCTCGTCCGGAACGACCTCGCGGCGTACGAGTATCCCCGTCGAATCGAGTTCGTCTCCGAACTCCCGCAGACGACGACCGGTAAGATTCAGCGCACGGATTTGCGGGAGCGAACGACCGAGGAGTAGGCAGTTCGCCGCTATTGAGATTCATTCGCATACGTATCGATCAGACCGCTACGGTCGGGAATTATAAACCGTTTATACCGCAGACCGGATTTTCCCCGCCAAGCGGCCGCTTATCGTTGTGATGAGCGGCCACGACTACAACAATGGTTTCGAGTCCAACGTTCGACGATGAAGTGGCACACGAGCGAATCGACGCCGACGAGTGGGAGGAAATCTACGTCGTCGGGGACGTTCACGGCTGTCTGCCGGAACTCGAATCGCTTCTCGAAGAACTGTCGCCGACCGACGACGACCTCGTGGTGTTCGTCGGCGACCTGATTCGTAAAGGACCGGACAGTCTCGGCGTCGTCGAGTTGGTGCAGGAGCACGACAACTTCCGGTCGATTCGGGGTAACAACGAGCAGAAACTCCTCGACGGGGACGTCGAACTGGACGAGTTCGGCGAGGACGAAATCGAGTTCGTCCGGGAGTTCCCGGCGGCGATTTCGTGGGAGGACGCGCTCGTCGTTCACGGCGGGGTGGACCCGCGAAAGCCGCTTTCCGAGCACTCCGTGGACGACCTCGAAACGACGCGTTCGATGGACCCGGACGGAAGCTACGACCGGCCGTTCTGGTTCGAGCGGTACGACGGGCCGCAACGGGTGTTCTTCGGTCACACCGTGCTCGAACGGCCGGTGAACGCGAATGGGCCGTCGGTCTCGATACGGGGTGTGTCTACGGCGGGGAACTCACCGCGTACGATTATCGGCGGGACGAGTTCGTCACACAGGAATCGTTGCGAACGGACGCGGACAGAAGCGACGACTCCATCGTCACTCCACAGTCCCCGCACTCCCAGTAATCCCCACCGCCCTCCGCGAGTAGTCATGTCACAACACGAGTTACCGGACGACGGCGACGACGAATCGGGAGCCGAAAACGCGGATATCGACCTCGGTGACCCGCGATACTACCTCAACCGTGAGTTGAGCCAACTCGAATTCCAGAAGCGAGTGCTCCACGAAGCGATAGACGAACGCAACCCGCTGCTGGAGCGCGTGAAGTTTCTCGCCATCTTCACGACGAACATGGACGAGTTCTTCCGCAAGCGGGTCGGCGGTCTGAAACAGCAGATGGCGGCGGACGTCACGGAACTCTCGCCCGACGGCCGGACGCCGGAGGAGCAGATAGACGAAATCCTCGACGTGACACACGACATGTTTCGTCGCCAGTCGGCTTGTTACCGGGACGTGATTCACGACGAACTCGCGGCGGCGGGAATCGACATCGTGTCGTACGATTCGCTTTCGTCGGCGGAACGCGACGACCTTCGGGAGTACTTCGAGCAGTCGGTATTACCGACGCTCACGCCGCTGACGTTCGACCCGGCACACCCGTTTCCGTTCATCTCCAACTTGAGCCTCTCGCTCGCGGTGTTGACCCGCCGGGACGGGGACTCGGAGCCGACGTTTTCGCGCGTGAAGATTCCGCGAAATCGGCCGCGTCTCGTGAGAATCGGGGACGAACCACGTTTCGTCCCCCTGGAAGACGTCATCAGGTCGAACCTCGACCTGCTGTTTCCGAGCACCGAAATCATCGACCATTCGACGTTCCGCGTCACCCGAAACGCGGAGGTCGGGAAGGACGAGGAGGTCGCCGAGGACCTCATCGACATGATAGAGACGGTGTTGCGGGAACGGCGGTTCGCCACCGTCGTCCGTCTCGAAATCGAGGAGGGGATGCCCGACGCGGTTCGGGACCTCCTGATGGAACAGTTGGACGTGGACGAGCGCGAGGTCTTCGAACTACCGGGACCGCTGGATTTCCGCGATTTTATGGATCTGACCGACCTCGACAGGCCCGAGTTGAAGACCGCGCCGTGGACGCCACAACCCCATCCACGACTCACCAGCGGCGTGCCAGACGAACGAGTGGACGTCTTCGAGGAGATTCGGCGAAACGACGTGCTCGTGCACCATCCGTACCACTCCTTCGAGGACACCGTCCAGAAGTTCCTGAGTCAGGCCGCAACTGACCCCGACGTGCTCGCCATCAAACTCTCCATCTACCGAACCGCGAGCGATTCGAGGTGGTCCAGAGCCTCATCGAGGCGGCGAGAAACGGCAAGCAGGTGGCGGTGATGGTCGAACTCAAGGCTCGATTCGACGAGGAGAACAACATCGAGTGGGGGAAGAAACTGGAGGAGGAGGGGATTCACGTCGCCTACGGGACCATCGGCTACAAGACACACAGCAAGACCGCGCTCGTCGTCCGCGAGGAGGAAGACGGCGTCCGGTTGTACTCGCACATCGCAACCGGGAACTACCACTCGGAGACGGCGAAGACGTACACCGACCTCGGATTGTTGACCGCCGACCGAAAGATCGGGCAGGACCTGAGCGCCCTGTTCAACTTCTTCACCGGCCACACCCACCACGAGGAGTACCGAAAACTGCTCATCGCGCCGGGGAACATGCGCGAGCGGTTTACGGAGGCGATTCGAAACGAGACGGCACTGGCCCGCGAGGGCAAGGACGGACGAATCGTCGTCAAGATGAATTCGCTCGAAGATCCGAAAATCGTCGAGGAGTTGTATCGCGCGGCGATGGACGGCGTCGATATCGACCTCATCGTCCGGGACATCTGTCGGCTTCGACCTGGCGTGGACGGACTGAGTGAGACGGTCGACGTCTACAGCGTCGTCGGTCGGTTTCTGGAACACTCCCGGATCTTCTATTTCGGTAACGACGGCGACCCGGACTACTACATCGGTTCGGCCGACTGGATGACCAGAAACCTCGACAACCGAGTCGAAACCATCGCGCCGGTGCGGGATTCGACGCTTCGGGAGGAACTCTCGACCATCCTCGAAACCATGCTCGTCGACAATCGACGCTGTTGGGAGATGGAGTCCGATGGGGGCTATCACCAACGGCGACCGGGCGAGGACGAACCGACGGTGGACACACACGAGATTCTGATGCGACGGGCGAATAGGACGAACGATTCGTAGCCTCCCCGAACGTCCATCGGTTGCCGAACACGTTTTCCCGCACTGCAAATATTCACAAAGTTATTTATATAATATGATATAAAAGAGAGGTAGATGACGGTGGGGAAGCGGGTAATATACGAAAAGTTGCGTATTTTGTGATAATAATATCAAATATCATATGTTGGAATCCGTAGGATCACCATTCAACCAATGCAGGAATCGTTAGCAAAGTTTTAGAAACCCGGCTACAATCGGTTAGATATGACCGAAGTCAATCTAGACGAAAAAGACTTTAAAATCCTTCAATGGCTCGACAGAGAGGGAGATATCGACGTCGACGAAGTGAGTGATGAACTCGGTATCAGTACCTCTACCGTGTACTATCGACTAGACAAGTATCGAAAACAGGGAATCCTCGCGGGAACCGTCTCGAAACTCGACGCGCGGGAGCTCGGTCTGGAGCTCACCGTCATCAGCGAGATCAAGAGCGACTATGGCCCCGGATACGACGAAATCGGCGAGTGTCTCACGGACATCTCCGGCGTCCAAACGGTATATTTCATGCTCGGGGAGAAGTCGTTCACCGTCATCGCTCACCTGCGTGACCACGACCACCTACAGGAGTACATCGACGACATCATCCACACCGATGGGGTCGAACATTCCTCGACGCAGATCGCACTTCGAACCTTCAAGGACGAATCGAGACTCCTCGTCAACTACGACGACGAGGATTTGATGGCGCTCATCGAGAGCGAATAGAACGAAAAGAACGAAAAGAACCGCATTGACTATTTGTAGAGACAACACGTATATGGAGATATTTCGCCTCTTGTTCACCATACTATCCCCTTTAGTTCCAGTTACAGCCCTTTCTATCACACGTTCGTCCAATATATAAGGAACACATATTGACAATAGCACACCCTTTCCCCTTCAGGAGAAACCTCTTATGTGTGTTTGTCATGCGCTCGCATATGACTGACTTCCTCGCCGATCCGACCGACCAGCGGTCGAACTGCGGTGTCGGTGTCGTAATGGACCTCGACGCCCACACCAGCCACGAAATCGTAACCGACGGCCTATCGCTACTCGCCAACCTCGAACATCGCGGTACGACGGGCGCAGAATCGAACACCGGGGACGGTGCCGGAATCCTCGTTCAACGACCGGACGCCTTCTTCGCGGTCGAACTCGGCACCGACCTGCCGGAGACGTACGCCATCGGCCAACTGTTCCTTCCGCAGGACGACGAACTCCGCGCCGAACTGAAAGAAACCGTCGAGGACGTGCTCCAGGCGGAGGGCGTGAGCGTCTTCGACTGGCGAACGGTACCGACGGAGAACGAAGATTTGGGGGCGACGGCGCTCGACTCGGAACCCGTCATCGAACAGTGTTTCGTCGCACCGGGCGAGGAGATGGACGTCGAGGAGTTCGACCGGACGCTGTACGTCGCCCGGCGCGCACTGGAGAACACCGTCGCGGCGCGCGAGGACGCGGAGAAATTCTACGTCTGCTCGCTCGACCGGAAGACGCTCGTGTACAAGGGGCTGCTCAAGGGTGACCAACTGGGCGGTTACTTCCCCGACCTCCGGGACGAACTGTTCGAATCGTCCCTCGCCCTGGTTCACGCACGGTTTTCGACGAACACGCTCGGCGCGTGGCGACTCGCCCACCCCTACCGCCGCGTCATCCACAACGGCGAGATAAACACGATTCAGGGGAACGGCAACTGGATGGCGGCGCGCGAGACGGACCTCGAAAGCGACGTGCTCGGCGACGACATCGACCGAATCACGCCGGTGACGACGCTCGACCAGAGCGACACGGCGGTCGTGGACAACGTCCTCGAACTCCTCATGCAGGACGAACGGGAACTCCCCCACGCCCTCCGAATGTTGGTGCCCGAAGCGTGGCGCGATAGAACCGACGGCGACCGGAACGCGTGGTACGACTTTCACGCCTCCCTCATCGAACCGTGGGACGGCCCGGTGCTCGTCGCCGCGACGGACGGCGACCGCGTCGGTGCCGTGCTCGACCGGAACGGCCTGCGTCCGTGCCGCTACGACGTGACGACCGACAACCGACTCGTGATGGCCAGCGAGGCCGGAGCGCTCGACCTCGAACCGGACGAAGTCGTCGAGCGGGGTCGCCTCAAGCCGGGACAGCTATTCCTCGCGGACCCCGAGCAGGGCGGTCTCGTCTCGGACGAGGACGTGTTCGACGACCTGACCGACGAGAAGTACGCCGAGTGGGTCGCCGAGGAGCAAGTTCGACTGGACGAGGAAACGGATTCGGACTGGGACGGCCCCTCGGAGCTTGAGGACTTCCTCGACGAGGACGATATCGGTTCGGGTGACTCCTCCCCGCTCCGCGCCCGGCAAGCCGTCTGGGGGTACACCCACGACGAACTGAGCGAACTCCTCGAACCGATGGCCCGGGGGGGCAAGGACCCGGTGGGGTCGATGGGCGACGACACGCCGCTGTCCGTCCTGTCGGACTTCGACCGACCGCTGTTCTCGTACTTCAAACAGTTGTTCGCACAGGTGACGAACCCGCCTATCGACTACATCCGCGAGGAACTGGTGACGAGCCTCGAAACCCGTCTCGGTCGCCAGCGGAACCTCCTCGACGAATCGCCCGCCCACGCACGGCAACTCGTCCTCGATTCGCCCGTGCTGACCGACGAGGAACTGGCGGGCGTGAAAGGGACGGACTTCCCGACCGAAGTCGTCGACATCACCTTCGACGCCGATGGCGACCTCGAAACGGCGGTCGCACGGGTGCGCGAGGAGGCGAAGGACGCGGTCGAATCGGGTGCCGAAATCGTCGTGCTCTCGGACAAGGCGACGACGACCGACAGGGTTCCGATTCCCTCCCTGCTCGCCACGAGCGCGGTCCACCATCACCTCGTGCGCGAGGGACTGCGAACCAGGACCGGTCTCGTCGTGGAGTCGGGCGATCCGAGAACGGTTCACCACCTCTCCACGCTCGTCGGCTACGGCGCGGGTGCGGTGAACCCGTACCTCGCCTACCGGACCATCTCTGATCTGGTGGCCGGGCCGGACGGCGCTGACGAGGGCGAAGCCATCGACAAGTACGTCACGGCACTGGAGAAGGGCCTGCTGAAGACGATGGCGAAGATGGGTATCTCGACGGTCGAGAGCTACCGCGGTGCCCAAATTTTCGAGGCGGTCGGTCTGAACGGCGAGTTCGTCGAGGAGTACTTCGCCGGGACGGAGAACCGCACCGAAGGCATCGGCGTCGAGGAGATAGAGGACGACGTGCGCGAACGCCACGAGGCGGCGTTCGACGACCCCGAAATGGCACGAAAGGGCGAGTACGAACACCGCTCGAACGGAATCCACCACCAGTGGAACCCGAAATCCGTCGGTGCGCTCCAGCGCGCCGTTCGGAAGAACGACGTCGAGGAGTACGAGACGTTCGCCGAGGGCATAAACGACCAGCAGGGGACGCTCCAGACGCTCCGCGGGTTGCTCGAATTCGACACCGAAGCGCGCGAGTCGATTCCCGTCGAGGAGGTCGAACCCGTCGAGGACATCGTCACCCGCTTCTCGACGGCGGCGATGAGCCTCGGATCGCTCTCACCCGAGATGCACGAGAACAACGCCATCGCAATGGACCGAATCGGCGGCAAGTCCAACACCGGCGAGGGCGGCGAACCGCCGGAGCGGTTCGACACCGAGCGCGAGTGTTCGGTAAAACAAGTCGCGAGCGCGCGGTTCGGCGTCACGAGTCGCTACCTGCAATCGGCCGACGAAGTGCAGATCAAGATGGCTCAAGGGTCGAAGCCCGGTGAAGGCGGCCACCTCCCCGGAAAGAAGGTGAACGAGATGATCGCTCACGTCCGCCACGCGACGCCGGGCGTCGGCCTCATCTCGCCGCCGCCACAGCACGACATCTACAGCATCGAGGACCTGAAACAGCTCATCTACGACCTGAAGGCGGGAAGCGACGGGTCGGAGGTCAACGTGAAGCTCGTCTCGGAGGCGGGCGTCGGCACCGTCGCGGCCGGGGTCGCCAAGGCCAAGGCCGACGTGGTCCACATTTCGGGGCACTCCGGCGGCACCGGCGCGAGTCCGCGGACGTCCATCAAGAACGCGGGCCTGCCGTGGGAACTCGGTCTCGCCGAGGCGAACCAGATGCTCCGGCAGACCGGCCTTCGCTCGCGCATCCGCGTCAGCGTCGATGGCGGCCTGAAGACCGGGCGCGACGTGGCCGTCGCGGCCCTCCTCGGCGCGGAGGAGTACGCGTTCGGGACGGCGAGCCTGGTCACCAGCGGCTGTGTGATGGCGCGTAACTGCCACGAGAACACCTGTCCGGTCGGCATCGCCACGCAGGACGAGGACCTCCGGGCGCGGTTCCCCGGCGAACCCGACCACGTCATCAACTACATGGTCTTCATCGCCGAGGAACTCCGGGAGATCATGGCCGAACTCGGCTTCGAGACCATCGAGGAGATGGTTGGACGCGTCGAACTGCTCCGCCAGCGCGAGACCGACCACCCGAAGGCGCGCAGTCTCGACCTCTCGCGCGTTCTCGCCGAACCGACGGGCGACGGTCGTACCAAAACGCAGGAACAGGATCACGAGTTGGACGACCACATCGACCACGACTTGCTCGATGCGGCGCGACCGGCCATCGAGGACGGCGAATCGGTCGAACTCGAACGCACGATTTCGAACCAAGACCGATCCATCGGCGCGATGCTCTCGGGTCGAATCTCGGCGGTCCACGGCGAGGCGGGGCTACCGGACGGGTCCGTCACCTGCCACTTCGACGGCTACGCGGGACAGAGCTTCGGCGCGTTCGCCCAGTCCGGTCTCGACCTGTTCCTGACGGGCGCGGCCAACGACTACGTCGGGAAAGGTCTCTCCGGCGGACGACTCGTGGTCGATACGCCGACGGAAGCCACGTACGACGCGACCGACATCGTGATCGGCAACGTCGCGCTGTACGGCGCGACCGAGGGCGAACTGTACGTCAACGGCGTCGCGGGCGAGCGCTTCGCCGTCCGGAACAGTGGCGCCAAGGCGGTCGTCGAGGGCGTCGGCGACCACGGGTGTGAGTACATGACCGGCGGCGTCGCCGTCGTCCTCGGCGAGACGGGCGAGAACTTCGCCGCCGGGATGACCGGTGGCGTTGCCTACGTGCTCGACGACGGCCAAAACGATGCGTTCCGGGAGCGCGTCAACGACGAGACCGTGACGCTCTCGTCGGATTTGGACGAGCGCGACGAACAGGTCGTTCGGCGGTTGGTCGAGAACCACGCCGCCGCGACCGGGAGCGAAACGGCGCTGTCGCTGTTGGAGGAGTGGGACTCCGTCTCGTTCGTGAAAGTCATGCCCGATGCGTACCGGCAGGCTATCGAGGAAGGGAAGGAGGACGTTCGCACGTCGCCACCCCGTCCGGTGCCCGCGGCCCGTCGGTCCTCGGGGTTTCGCGTCCCGTCTGACGACTGAAAAAGGGAGTTCGACTTTTTACAGGTAGGCCGCGTCCCACCGCGCCGCCTTGCGTTTGTTGCCACACTCGTTACATTCGATGCGCTCCATGCTGTCCATCGCGTTGTCGAGCGTCTCGCAGTTCGAACAGTAGTAGCCGTAGCGCTCCTCGCAATCCTCGTCGTTGAACACGGCGAAGAACGGCGCTTTCGAGCCGCGACTGCTCTCGGAGTGGTTGATGTATCGGGTTTCGCCGTCGAACTCGCGGGCTTCGAGTATCGGTTCGTCGCTCTCCGCGTAGACGTTCTCGGTGTAGGTCGCCTCGCCGATTTCGGCCGTGCGCTCGCCGACCTTGGTGAAGTCGTGTTCGCGGTAGAACTCGTTGCCGTCCTCGTTATCTTCGAGAACGAGCCCCGAGAGGTTCTCGACGCCCTTGTCTTCGAGTTTCTCCTTCGTCTGGCCGAGGAGCTTGGTTCCGACCCCCTCGCCGCGTCGGTCGGGGTCGACGTGGAGCCAGAGGATGTTCCCTTCCGGACTGTCAGGCAGTACTTCGCTCTGGGTGAACCCGACCACGTCGCCGCCGTCGAGCGCGACGAGGTACAGCGTACCCCTGCTCTGGAACTCGCCTTCCAGATTCTCTTCGTCGTACCACTCCTCGATGGCGTGTTCGATAACCTCATCGTCCAAAAAGTGCGAGTACGAGGCAGTCAACGACTTCTCTGCGACGTCTTGGATTCCGGCGATGTCCTCGGTTCGCGCTTCGCGCACTTGCATACTTGGCCTACTGCGGGATGAACAATAAACATTCTACCGGCCGCATCGGTTGCACATCCATCGTTCTGCGCCGACATTATCTTTCGATGGACCGTCTCACCCTCGATAGTTACTCGAAGTGAAAATTCTTCTCGGAATATCGCTCCCTTCCCGGCCAACCGTCCAGTTTTGCGGTGTCGCCACCGTCGGCGGTCCGTTCGGTCCGCCCACACCCACTTCTCCGCCTTCGGTACCGTTTTCCGCCCGCCACGCAATCGGACCGGCATGGACACAGCACTCGTCATCGGGGGGACGCGATTCATCGGTCGTCACCTCGTCACCGACCTGCTCGACAACGATTACGCCGTGACGATTTTCAATCGCGGCAATCACGACAACCCGTTTTCTGAGACGGCAGGCGTGAGTCACTTCGAGGGCGACCGGACGAACGACAGTGCGCTCGAAGCGGCGCGCGACGAGGTGGACCCCGACATCGTCATCGACTGCGTGGCGTACAAACCCCGCGAGGTTCGGTCGGCGACGGAGATTTTCGCGGACGTCGAG